>JAZLGU010000064.1:0-19992 GCA_045616485.1 Lachnospiraceae bacterium | reverse complement strand
GGCGAAAAATGGGGTGTAGGGGCCTCCAATTTTCGCCATTTATTCCTTAAAAACAAGAACAGAGCAGATGGCGTTCGCCATCTGCTCTGAAGTGTCGACTTTGTCGACACGCTAAAGGGTAATCTAACGATTACCCTCTTTTTTATGAATGCGGCAGCTGATGCCCTCGAACAGGGTTCACGGTCTCCGCTGCCGCTTCGGTCCGCGCTAAGCACTCCCCACCGGGGAATAGCGCCCCTTTGTCTACAGTCTGAAGCTATGGGCTCGCGCCCATAGCTGCTTTTTTAGGGGAGTTTTTTACAGCACCTTTTATTACAGTCTTGCATATTCTTCTTTTGTATAGAACTGATTGGATTTAAGATAAGCAGGGATATCTACCGACTGCCCGTTAATAAGGATATCTGCATGCTTTCTTGCAATTTCCAGAGTGTAGGTGTTTTGATTTGTAGATAACTTTCCTACACACTGAAGTCGAATTTTCAGCTTTGGATCCAATCCTTGAATAGCAAACAATGAAAGGAATCTCTTACATCTCCCCTTAAATGCTTTCTCAGGATCAAGATTATCCAAATTTTCATTGTTAAACTCGAAGATAACATTAAACCACTCATCTTCCATATAGATAGTAGTGTCACAGAATTCTTCCACATATTCACGATTCTGACTGGCACGTGAAATACGTGAGAATTCCTCCAGCTCGTCCACAAAGGTAAGGAAGGACTGGAAATCAATAGCTGCTATTTTATAGGAACTATTGGTATGAGCCGCTATAGCACTCAGAATATAGCAATTGGTCAGCATCCTGGATGTACGAACTATATCTGTAGTCTCCAGCTCATTATTCACAGTATCGAATGAAATATTGGTAAATGCATCCAGGTTCTTAAAAAGCAGGAATGAACTCATAATTCCATGCTCGTACTGCTCAAAATCATTGAAATATTTAAGATAAAAGCCTGAGTCAGGAAGAAAGAGCGCCTTAAATTCAAAGTAATGCATGGCTTTGGCCATCTCATTCCTGTCCATTTTCTGAAGATTTTCCATATTCAGTCCCACTATGCTGTTATTCTTGAATATGAAAATATTAAGCATATCATCTTCAGTAAGAGTAGAATCTTCATCCTCCAGCTTCCAGTCCAGACTGCCGCTGAAATTTCTGGAAATAAAATCAATGAATCCTTTAATATATTCCTGCTGTATATTATTATATTCGAAATTGAAGCCCCGGCTGTTACTGATAGCAAACGCAGGTAATACTTTGGAAATACTCTTATTAATCTTTTCAATTTTCTTGATAGGATAGCCCAAATCGTGGCATAAAGCAGTAATACATCTTGATGCTTCATCCTGCTCCAACACCTTCTTCATACATGCAATACCATTGGTCAAATCCTTACACTGGCTGGTATCAGTGGTGCCTGAGTATTCAAACAGAGCTCCGTAAGTATCGAGGCTTTTAATCATCCCGCTGAAGCTCTCAAAAAGCTGGGCGAACTCTTCCTTTCGTCTGATGTATTCCCCGAGAAAATATACCCAAAGGCAATGTAAAGTATGATCTCTGTAAAAAGAGTCGGAGGCGAATATCAATTCCTCAAATTCCACATAGGAATCAAAGTAGCTCAAAATCTTATCGTAGCCGCTTTTATTTGGATTAAGGTAAGACATAGAAGCATCGAACAGCTCTTTCCATAGGTTCACTGCCACCTGAATCTTACGATTCATCGTAGTCTCATTCATCAATCTCTTGATATGCCCCTCTATTCTCTCCTTCTGAGCCGGCTTATTCTGCAGAAAAATAATCTTATCTTCTGCCAACTGATCCAGATAAAACTGCATAACCACATTTTCGTTAATCTTTCTGTGTTCCATTTGTAAATACGCTCCCTCACTTTAAATTTATAACGCAACGCAGTTGATTATACACTAATTGCAGCAGTAAAAGCAAGGTGGAATTATTAGATTCCCCTGACTCTTACTTACTAATCGCAAAAAAGGGGTTGTAAAAAAAAACCTAAAAAGCAGCTATGCAAAAACCGACCACGATGCAACATTTATGAGAGTGAAACGTGACTACATGGGCAACAGAAAGTTTATATTTAATCATAATCAACACATTTGAGGTAACAAATATGGAAGAACCGAAGAAATTATCCACGCCCGCTCCTTTGTATGAACAGAAGTATCCAATCCGAAGGAACTTTTGGAATAATTAAATGGGACCGTTCGTACAAACGACTGTTCAGGAGAGGCATAAAAGGTGTAATTCTTGAACTTACGTTGATTTCATGCGGTTTTAACCTTTACAAATACTACAATAAAAGGAATCGAATAGCCCTGGTAGCATAACTGATGCAGCAAAACAGCCTCAAAAATATAAGCCTCAACTATGAGGTTTGTTTGTGTACGCAAAAATACGCGCTAGTGAAGAAAAACAACTTTTTTATGACACAATTAATAGCAAAGAATAAAAAATCGATAATCAACACCAAATGCGTTGATTATCGATTTTTATTAGGCTGTTTTTTTACAGCTCCTTTTATCGTGTCGACAAAGTCGACAATGTATCACTTTTTTGATTTAAAATAAAACTTCTTTTCGTTACCGTGTATCAGTCGTCCGATATTTTCCTTATGTCTCCAGATCATAAGAAGAGCTGAAGCAAAAGCAAAGACAATAGCTATGGGCTCTGCACCAATAATGATAAGGACAACCGCTGCCCCGGTAATCGCTATCATGGTAGCCAGGGACATGTAATGCAGCGTAAAAAGGAATAAGCAAAGCAGCACAAAAGCTACAAGTCCGGCTCTCCAGTCGAAGAACCAAACAGCAGCCATATTTACCAAAAAGGCCTTGCCGCCTTTAAATCCATACCATACAGGCCAGTCATGGCCAATAGATGCCATAAGAGTAGTATATGTAACGCCGATAAGTCTCAGGTCATAAGAGACATTATAGTAATCTGCATAAGCCATGAAGAAAGCCTGCCATACAGCCAGTATCAGGGCACACTTACCCAGATCCAGCACCATTACCAGCCATGCCCATTTCATGCCATAAACACGCTTAAAATTGGTAAAGCCCGGATTACCGCTGCCTTGCTTTCGTATATCCTGATGATATATGACTCTGGCTAGAACTATAGCAGGATTCACCCCTGCCAGCAGATAGGCCGTAACACCTGCGCCTACAAAAAGTAAAATAAGTAAAGTCAGCTCCAATGTACCCATCATTCTCCTCTTTTACTCCAGAATTATCTCAAAATCATACACAGCCTGACCGCCTTCTATCTCATAAAGCTCCATACGCTTGTATACACTTGATATATGCTTTCTAAAGCCTTCCTTTTCCTGTGGCTCTGCGTCTTTGCCATAAATCACAATCATAATCTCATGATCTGCAGCATCCAATTTTTCCAGCATGCGAAAAGCAGCTTCCAGCTTATCAGGGCATGAAGAAAGCATCTGCTTTCCCGCAAATCCAATATAATCCCCTGACTTGATGTCTACGGAATCAATGACTGCATCACGAACAGACTTTGTAACCTGTCCGGTAATAACTCCCTCCATAGCCATCATCATATCAGCTTTAATCTCTTCTTCATTGCCGGAGTCATATGAAAGCATGGAAAGCACAGCATATCCATCACCAACGCTCTTGGTAGGAATAACATGCACCTTGGCATTTTTACACATATTACCGGCCAGCTGAGCAGCCATGACAATATTGCTGTTATTGGGCAACACAAATATGCAGTCAGCGTTTACTTCCTCAAATGCCTGGAGAAAATCCTCTGATGAAGGATTTTTCCCCTGACCTCCGTCAATAACGAAATCAGCTCCCAATGACAAAAATGTCTCTTTAATACCCTGTCCCTCTGCTACAGCTATGGTAGCAAATGGAACATGCTTTTTCTCAGTCTTCTTCGCCTCAGGCTCGGCAAAAACAGACTCATTATGCTGCAGAGTCATGTTTTCCACCTTTAAAGTCAGGAATTCGCCATACTTCTGCATCTCATTAAGTACAACACCAGGTGTCAGCGTATGAACATGCACCTTTACAATGCTGCCAGTCTGAAAAGCCACAATGGAATCACCGATACTCTGAAGGAAGGTGAGAATAGGATTCAAAGTAAATTCCGAAATATTAATCTTGCTGTTTTGCAGCTGAAGAAGGAACTCTGTGCAGTATCCGAACTCCATAACAGAATCTTCTGTAAATCCGGAAAGATCTACTGCCTTAACAGCAGGTGCAGCTACACTACTCTCTGCTATCTGCTCGCCTCTCAGCTTTTTCAGCATGCCTTCTATAACATATATAAGCCCTGCTCCGCCTGAATCTATCACTCCTGCCTCTTTAAGTACAGGCAGCAAATCAGGGGTGCGCTGAAGAGAAGCCCTCATCTCTGTAAGCATAGCAGAAAAGAACTCCTCCAGTGAGCTGTCTTCCTTTATGGCTGCTGAAGCGACTTCCACTCCTTCACGGGCTACCGTAAGTATGGTACCCTCAGTAGGCTTAATTACAGAATCATAGGCTCTTTTAACACCTGCCTGAAAAGCCTCTGCTGTCTGAAGTGCAGTGGCTGTCTCTATGCCTGCAAATCCCTTGCCGATACCTGCGAAAAACTGTGAAAGAATAACCCCGGAATTGCCTCTGGCAGACAAAAGCATGCCGGTAGCTATGCTATCAGCAGCCTCTCCCAGACTTTTTCCCTGCATCTCGCCGGCATTTACGCCGCCCTGCATGGTCATACACATATTTTCACCGGTATCCCCGTCAGGGATCGGGAAAACATTCAAATCATTTACTTCATTTGCATTGGCACGAAGCATGGCAGCTCCGGAACAGATAAGCTGGTAATACTCCGCACCGCTAAGTGAAAATGTACTCATTTCTCAACTAACCCTCGAAGGTAACCTCCTGACCAAATGCCCAAACGCCTATAGCGTCAGGTCCTATAGATGCACCGATGATCGGTCCAATATAGGATATATATGTATCCTTAACACTAGGAATAGCTTCCTTTACCATCTGCTCAAGCTCCTTTGCCTCTTCGAGACAGTCAGCATGAAGCACATATACAGTCTGCTTTTCAGGCTCAATGATGGTCTCTTTAAGAAGATTTACAATTTCCTGCATGGAAGCTTTTCTTCCCTTAACCTTCTTCATGGCAGCCTGGTTGCCTGCCTTGTCTGCGATAAGGATAGGCTTAACACCTAAAAGATTACCGAAAAATGCAGATGAAGCCTTAACACGGCCAGCTCTCTTAAGAGCATCCAGAGAATGTACTGTAACATACTCATTTACAGTCTTAAGATCTAAAGTAAGCTTATCCTTTATCTGAGTAGCATCCAGCCCCTGGTCTCTATACTCAGCAGCACGAATAGCCAGCATTCCTTCGCCTATACAAGCATTCAGTGAATCAATAGCATACACTACACTGCCTTCGTACTTTTCCATAAGCTTCTGGCCTACCATAGCGCCGGTATTAACAGAACCGGACTGTCTGCTGCAGCAAGCTATATAAACTATATCAAAACCTTTTTCCAGATATTCTGTAAATTTAGCGGTAAATTCGGTCTCAGGCACCTGAGTGGTAAAAACGCGATTCCCCTCTCGCATAATTCCATAAAGCTCCTGGGGTGTGTAATACTCCCAGTCAAGGCTGGCCGGGGTCTCTTTACCCTCATAAGATGTGTTCATCTTGCAATAATCAATGTCGTACTTGTCACGTAACTCCTTTGGCAGATCTGAACATGAGTCTGTCATAATCTTTACTGGTCTCATTTTATTTGCTCCTTATTACTCTCATATTTGCTGACACAAAATCAGCTCCCACGAAAAAGCATTATACTCCTAAGATAAAAAAATGTCAAAAGATGTTGAAATCCATTTTATTTAGTGTAAAATTGTAATGTAGGGAGGTAATTGTATGCCTGAACAAATTGAAGAAATAATGAAAAAATTACACATATATATGGCTAATTGTAAGGAAAGTGCTTACGGCTCAGAGGATATTATCGTTTCCAAAAAAAGGATGCTGGCCCTCTTAGATGAGCTGAATCATGCTGTCTATGATGTCTGCGAGCAGTACGAAGCTACAAAAGAAGCCAAGACTAGGGCCCTTATGCAGGCAGAAAGCGAGGCTGCCGGCATAAAAGAGGATGCCGTACATAGAGCCGAAGATATCTATGCTGCTTCTCTTGTATATACTGAAGATGTTATTTTCTCCATTAAAAAAAGCCTCAACAACACTATTTTCCGTGTACGTCGTGACTATGACGCCTTACTGAAATCCTACGAAGAAAAAATAGCTGCCCTGGATGCCAATGCTGAGGAGCTGCGCCAGTCCATGGTAAATATGCAGGAAGCCCAGACTTATCTTCGTCTCATCGAGGATATCGAAGAAAAGAAAAAATCCGACCCTGAAGCCCGGATGGAGGCCCGTATTGAAGAAGTCAAATCAAAGATTGTAGGCTCTGCAGTCTCCTACGAGACACTTCCCGAAGAAGGCAAGGAGGATTCAGCCCCCGCTGATGAGGCTGTGGATATAAAAGTACACTCCACGCCAAAAATGGCCGAAGTCTCCACAAAGAGCAAGAAAAAAATGGAATCTTTTTTCAAAAAACTAAAAATTGCTTCCCCTGTTGAAAACGAAACCATCGAAGTCAAAGAAGAAGCTATAGTAAAGCCCGAGGATTATTAATCCTCGGGCTTTCTTTACTTATGCATGCAGAGCACAAAGCAATTTGCTTATGCACGTATTTTCTGTATTCTTTTTTAAAGATATGAATTAATAGTACTTTATTTCAATAGAAAGATAATTGTCCTTCATGTGCTGCTCTGCGTAGCTTCCTGCCTTTACAGATACTTCTTTTAATTCCTTACAGTAAGCAAATGCTTCACTTCCGATAAAAGTCACGGCCTCAGGAATTACTATACTCTTAAGGCTGTCACATCTTACAAATGCTTCACTTCCGATAAAAGTCAGGCTCTTAGGAAGTACTATACTTGCCAGATTGACACAGCCCTCAAATACACCAATTCCGATGACAGTCAAGCTCTCAGGAAGTACTATACTTGTAAGATTGCCACAAAACTCAAATAAACCTAATTCCAATTCAGTTATACCTTCAGGAATTTCTATACTCTTAAGAGCGACACAACCCCCAAAAGCGCTATAACCGATACTGGTCACGCTCTTAGGAATTACTATACTCTCAAGATCCGGATTGTTATAAAATGCATATACTCCAATGCTGGTCACGCCCTCAGGGATTACAACACTTGTAAGGAATGTATCACGTTCAAGGTTACTAAATGCACCGTCTCCGATGCTGGTCACTTTCAGTCCGTCTATCTCGGCAGGAATAACCACATCAGTAGGAACACCAACATATTTTGTTATCTCTACTTCATTCCCGTTTATTTTATACTCATAATCAAAGGCTGGAGCTGCAGATGGTGTCGGCTCCGGTGTGTTTGTGACTTCAGGCTCCGGTGTGCTTGTGGCTCCATTCGTAGGAACCGGCGGATCAGATACAGGTTTTTTACCGCATCCGGCCACACTTCCAAGGCACAACAAAAAAATCAAAATTGCTACAATAAGTTTCTTATTCATTATTTAACCCCCAGTAAAATAATATCATATGGCCCATAGTGTAACATGCTACCCCCCCCTCGTCAAATAGGGCTATGGTCCTATTTTTCGAATTTTACTTCCATGTAGCCCCCCTATTTCCACTCACCTTCGTAACTGCTGTCAAAATGTCGACAAAGTCGACACGCAAAGGAAAAAGGGGCGCTAGATGCCGGTGGCATCTGCTTTGCGCCGACCGAGCATAGTATTTCAAAGCCGTGTGCGGCGCATGAAATACGTTGATGCGAGACCCTGAACCCCGGAGCATGCTCCGGGGTTCATCCCGTTTCTGCAGGACAAAAAAAAGGTCGCAAAATTGCGACCTTTTTTTGTCCTGCGGAAAAAGGGACTTGAACCCTCACGGCCGTAAGCCACATGATCCTTAGTCATGCCTGTCTGCCAATTCCAGCATTTCCGCATTCCGCTTTTCTCAAGCGACGAACGAGAGTATACCACCATACAGCGGTAATGTCAACACTATTTTAAAACTTTTTTTAAACTTTTTTAAATTTTTTCTCCGACGCTGTTACCCTTCCAGCTCCTCCACTTTTTTCAGGAATTCCACCAGCATTTCATAATACTTTTCCTCATTGGAGTACAGTGCTTCCGCATGTCCCGCCCCTTCAAAGATATTGACCTCGGCGTATCCTTTTGTAGCCTCTTTCATGGCGAAAGAGTGTGAATTATTAATTAAAAGATCCTTTTCTCCATGCACAAAACAAATGGGAATAGTATTGTCAGCAAGTGAATCTATGGGGCGATGCTTTATATAGGACCATCCGAAAAGAATGTGACTGAAAAAGGATGCGGGATATACCAGCCAGCTAGGTAAACGAAAAAGATTTTTAAGCTCTCCCTTTAACACATCTGTCATGTAGGCAAAGCCACAGTCATTCACCAGAAAATGTACCCGTGGATGATATTTAAGGGCAGTTATCTGGGTCGCAGATCCCATGGACTCGCCCTGCAGCCCCATATATATATCTTCGCCCAGTCGCTTGTAGGTGTCTTCGATGATAAGCATCAGGTCTCGGGCTTCCTTGACTCCCATAGTGCAGTTGTATCTCAGCTTTCTGGAATTGGCACCATGAAAACGCTGGTCAAAAAGAACACAGCTGTAGCCCAGTCTCATCCAAAGATTCAGATACTTTAAATCACCATATCTGGACGAGGTATAGCCGTGAGACATAACCATAACTTTTTTACTGTCCGGGAAGTCAGGATTGGGCACATATATAACATGTATTACATGTCCATCTTCCGCTGTCAATGTATATTCTTTAATATCTCTTTTGTCAAAATCTCTAAAGCAGCCATGGGCGATCTCCCAGTTCTTACTGGCTTCCAGAGAAGTCCTGGGAAAAGTCGTGTAGGCTGCCAGCCCAATAAAAAGTGCTAATAACAAAATTATTAGCACAATGAGCCCTATAAAGATGAATCTCATAGGCTCCCTCCTTTATTCCAGCTAAGTATATCCATGGTAGTACGCGGCTGCATGCTGCCTGCATAATTAACTTCTATTATAGGGTGCTCAAAAGGAGCATCAATAGAAGGCACCAGACGATTGGCATAGGTAATAAACCCATACTCATTGTCTGTGATACTCATAGCAGCTGCTGACGCTCTGCAGGCCTCCAGGCCGGTGCCCGGCATAGCCAAAAGCGGTACTACTCTTTCCGCCTCTATAATACGCTTGGCCAAATCTTCTATAGAAGTCAGCTTCTTAGTAAAAGCTATACCCCCCAGATTGTGGTCCATATTGCTAAGATGATGCATATCGGTGCCCGAAGTCATATGAATGCCATGCTGCTTGCAGTACTCATAAGCATACTGGTCAGAATAGTCGTCATTGCCCGCATTGTAGCCTTCAAAAGCATCGGCTGTCTCCGGATGTACCATAATATTCCTGATATAGTCCCTGTCTCTGAAAGGATGAGCCTGAATCATGGCTCCTCCTATTTTATGGATCTCTTCATAGAGCTCCGAGCAGGTCCATTCCATTATCTCAGGATGTTTTTTCAACCATTTTTTATCCGGTCCTAAAAGTATAAATTCATCTCCATAAAAGTTGACTTCCATGCCGAAAAACACCTGCAAATCCAGCTTGTCGCCCATCTTCTTGGCTCTTTCGTAGCCCTCACAATAAGCGTCTATCCGGTCTTCCCATGGCAAATCTCTGGATATGGCACTGTTACCGTTAAAGAAATGATCAGTAACGATAATACCGGCATACCCCTTGTTTTTATAAGCTTCTACAAAATCTTCTGCAGCTGTGTGAGAACACGCGCTGCCTTCCATAGTGTGCAAATGCGTTTCGTAAAAATACAACTTCCCTGTCATGATTTTCCTTTTCTCAATTAATCCTTATCAAATACGCCATACTCACAACCGACATTCTTGGCATTAATAACATCGATTAATAATTTTTCCCCGTCTTTTTTCTCGTACAGGCGTATCCATCCCTCGCCATTACCGCCATTCCAAAGCCTGTTATGGCGTTTACTGCCATCCGGAGCCTCATAGGCTACCAATATCATGTCTTTCTTTTTGCAGTGAATATTAGTCTGCATGATATGGCTGCTATTTTCCTGCTCTATATGCCAGATAATCTCGTCTTCTGTCTCCCGGCACTTATATCTGGTAGCCGGTCTCATCCATGCCTTTGTAAAATTAAATTCTATTTCCTGCCCTTCATAGTAGAAGGCCCCCAGCAGTTTATCCTTTATCTCCAGTCGGAAATCAATAGGATTATAGAATGTAATTGAATCACCTATTTTTCTTTCATTGTCATATCTGGCACCGCTTGTAATACAAGGCTTGCCGCCTCCGATATCAAAAGCAGAATTGCGAAGCCTCTTGCCGGTGGTATTGGATATGAGATTGTTGGAGCTAAGCCATACCCATGGCGATGTAAAATCGTAGCCCCAGTTCTTATCGGCGTAGCCATAAGAGGATTCGGGCGAAACTATATACTGTCTGCCATTATACTCTATCATACCTGAGTACTCAGTTTTTATGCCCTCAGCATGCCAATACATCTCGAAAGCCTTGGAAGCTCTAAGTGCTGTGCTGGTACCGTATCCTACATTGAAGGCCAGCTGCTTGTCTACTGAAAGGCTCCATCGCATCTCACCTGCATCACTCATGTACTCAGGATGGTCTGCAGCCTCCCGGGCTGTCACCGATACCGATCCTGCTATTCTGCCTTCGCTGCAGTAGCAGTCTTCCGCCTCCAGCTCAAAAGGAACCGTATCTGTCACCCGTACCTTATCCCAGCCGAAAAACCTGTGGAGCTGACTGTGATCTTCGCCCCAGGCTCCGGCCTTCACCATAAGGTAGGAAGGCTTAATGCCCTTTTCCTTGTTGGAAGCGAGCTGTCCAAACACAGGCTCTGCTCCACCAAAAGCGGGGTTTATCATGAAGTACTCCACGAAAAACCCCTTCTCTTCACCGGTCTCAGCATCCCTTCCCGTGAAGGAATGCCACCACCAGTCATAGCCGTTCCGGGCTAAACGCCCTTTCAGCATATATGCATTTTTGTACTGATCTGAAACATTAAAATGATTGGCTTCAGAAACATTGGCTGTAACTTTGCCGGTAATGTTTTGCAGTTTTTCTGAAAGCCCGGTAAAATCATATCTCATATAATTTTCCTCCGGATAATATCATCCCAAAATACTACACTACAAAACATTATATACCATTTATTAGCCCATTACAACAGTTACATCAACATCTTTTTTACCATTCTCAAATGGAATTACTGTAGTGCCTGTGTATTCTTTACCGTCCACAACCAGACTCTTTACACCCTTTTCACAGCCATTTGTCTGCACTGTGATGTGGTATCTCACACCTCTGTACTCACGGGTAAGGGTGAAATCACCAAAATCGTGAGGTACACATGGATCAATGGAAAGACCCTTGTGGGTAGGATATGCGCCCAGAATATACTGGGAAACGTTAACGAATGTCCATGCCGCAGTACCTGTAAGCCAGGAATTCTTTGCCTGTCCATGATATACAGCATCGCGGCCTGCTACCATCTGTGAATATACATAAGGCTCTGTAGCATGAATCTCAGAGAACTCCTCTGTATATGCAGGGCATGTTTTCTTGTAGATCTCGAAAGCTCTGTCACCACGGCCTACTACTGTTTCAGCTATGGATACCCATGGATTGTTGTGGCAGAAAATACCTGCATTTTCCTTATATCCCGGTGGATATGAGGAAATCTCGCCCAGCTCCAGATGATATCTGGTGTAAGCAGGCTGAAGAATCATGATACCATACTCTGTATCCAGCTTTTCCTTAACAGAATCCAGTGCCTGAACAGCCTTTCCGTTGTCCTTGCCGATGCCTGCCATTACGCAGAAGCCCTGAGGCTCGATGTAAATCTGGCCTTCCTCACACTCAGCGCCACCGATCTTATTGGAATAAGCATCATATGCTCTTACAAACCACTTGCCGTCCCAACCGTCTTTTTCAACAGCTGCAGTCATAATCTCAACTTCCTTGCGGGCACGTGCTGCCTCATCTGCATCACCCAGAAGCTCTGCCAGCTGAGCATACTCTTCGCCGTATTTTACAAACATACCACCGATAAAAACAGACTCAGCTACAGGTCCTTCGGAAGGTCCAAAGGTCTGGAAGGATTCACCGGGTACCCTGGAGAAGCAGTTCAGATTCAGGCAGTCATTCCAGTCAGCACGTCCGATAAGAGGAAGTGCATGTGGTCCCTTGTGATTAATGATATAATCCAAAGATCTCTTGAGATGCTCCATAAGAGTAGTAGCCTTGGACCAGTCGTTGTCGTAAGGAACAGACTCTTTAAGTATTGAAACATCTCCTGTCTCTCTGATGTATGCGGAGGTGCCGGCAATAAGCCAAAGCGGATCATCGTTAAAGCCTGAACCGATATCTGCATTACCCTTCTTGGTAAGAGGCTGATACTGGTGATAAGCAGAGCCATCCTCAAACTGTGTAGATGCAATATCAATAATTCTTTCTCTTGCTCTGTCAGGAATAAGATGTACAAAGCCCAAAAGGTCCTGACAGGAGTCACGGAAGCCCATACCACGGCCAATACCAGTCTCGTAGTAAGAAGCTGAACGGGACATGTTGAATGTAACCATGCACTGATACTGATTCCAGATATTAACCATACGGTTAACCTTGTCGTTATTGGAGCTTACGGTATACTTGGAAAGAAGAGCGTCCCAGTAAGCCTTAAGATTGTCTACAGCCTTGAAAAACTGCTCATCTGTCTTATATCTGTCCAGCATCTCATAAGCCTGCTTTTTATTAATAACACCATAGCTTTCCCACTTATCGTCCTCGGCATTTTCGATATAGCCAAGTACGAAAATGTAGCTCTTCTCTTCACCGGGAGCCAGAGTCACATCTATCTGATGGGATGCAATAGGATACCATCCGGAAGCCATAGAGCCTGTGCATCTGCCCTGCTCTACTGCAAGAGGATTTCTGGAACTTCTGTAATAAGCTCCGGTAAAGGCATCACGGCTGGTATCAAAGCCATCAACCTTTGTATTTACAGAGTAGATAGCATAGTGATTACGTCTCTCTCTGTACTCAGTCCTGTGGAAAATAGTGGAGTCAACTACTTCCACCTCACCTGTAGACAGATTTCTCTGATAGTTCTTCATATCATCATCTGCATTCCACAGACAGAACTCCACATAGGAGAAAAGCTGAATCTTCTTCTCAGAAGAGCCGTTGTTCTTAAGCACAATACGGCTTACTTCACAATTGTCATCTGCAGGTACGAGAGTCATAACATCTGCAGAAACAGCATTCTTTGCGCCATGGAATTTGGAATAGCCTATACCATGACGGCACTCATACTCATCCAGCTCGGTCTGAGTAGGCTGCCAGCCGGGATTCCAGATGCTGTCGCCATCTTTGATATAAAAATACTTACCGTTATTATCTACAGGACAGCTGTTATAACGATAACGTGTCATACGCAGGAGCTTTGCATCCTTGTAAAAGGTGTAGCCACCGCATGTATTGGAGATCAGTGAAAAGAAAGCATTGGATCCAAGATAATTGATCCATGGAAGCGGAGTCTTGGGAGTAGTGATAACGTACTCTTTTGCCGCATCATCAAAATAACCGAACTTCATGTGAGTCCCTCCGACTAAAAATTTATGAGCCCCGAAAAACGCTATGAAAACGTTTGCGTAAAGGCATTTTCTTTGACCAAGCCAAAAAAATATGGTATAATGGTCAATATTTCTTCATGAGACCATTATATATGGGATTGCACAATAAATCAATCCTAAAAAATAGTAAATATTGCACTAAAAAAATAGCGAAAATCATTTCAAAGTCACTTAATTTTCGAAATCAACGAAAACGTTTAAGTAAACTACTGTGAGGGACATATGGAATTATATCTTATTAGACATGGCGAAACAAACTGGAATAAAGAAAGGCGTTTTCAAGGGCGCAGCGATATCCCCTTGAACGAAAAGGGTGAGGAGCTGGCTTTTGTCACTGCAGAAGCCTTAAAAGACGTGCCCTTTACCCATATTTTTTCCAGCCCCCTCATACGTGCCCGCCGCACCGCAGAGATAATAAAAGGCTCTCGCTCTCTTCCCATCGTTACAGATGAGCGCCTGACCGAAATGGGGTTTGGCATTATTGAGGGCGTCCCCTCCTCTACCATTACAGATATTCTGGAAAAATTTTTCAAGGCACCGGAAGCTTACGAAGCACCTGAAGGTGGGGAGACCTACGAAGAAGTATGTGCCCGCACCAGGGATTTCATGGAAAAGGTTATTATTCCATTATCAAAAAAAGAGCCCGAAGCCAAGGTCCTGCTGGCCGGCCACGGTGCTCTCATAAAAACTATTTACATTTACTTAAAACATCTGGAAATCAAAAACATGTGGGATGGCGAATTCCTGCAAAACTGCTCCGTCACCATCTTTGACATAGACGGTCATGATTTTAAGGAAATTCAGTACGCCAAAATCTACTACTAGATCGCCTTTTCCGGATCGGTACCCACCCGCTGATATATAGTCTCTAAGGCCTCCATAAAGCCCTCATTTGACAGAGGAAAATGGAGGTTTTCTTTTTTCTCAGCTTCTGTATCCTCAAAGCAGACCTCATCCGGCCACAGCCAGACCTGTATCTCTTCGTCGCCGCACTTTTCTATAATGTATCTGTAGCCATTTCCTGAGCCTACATATCTATGCTTTTTTATAAAATCCAGGGTAATACCCATGATAGTATTTTTGTAATGCATATTTTCTCCGATATCAGCTCCTGCCTGCTACTCAGTCTACAATTGTAACAGACTTAATCACTGCTCTCTTGGAAGTGTCATTAATAACGCCGTTTCTGTCTCCATACTGAGCGGTATTTGCCACGATGGCATCTACTACCTCCATGCCGGAAGTAACATGCCCGAAAGCTGCATACTGGCCGTCAAGGCTCGGATAATCCGCATGCATAATAAAGAACTGGCAGCTGCCACTGTTTTTATCATTGCTTAATCTGGCCATGGAAATAACGCCACGCTTGTGAGAAATGTTATTAGGCACACCATTCTGGGAAAACTCTCCCTTTATAGGCGTGGAGCCGCCTGTGCCATTTCCCTTTGGGTCTCCCCCCTGGATCATAAACTGATCCATAACCCTATGGAAAGTAAGGCCTTCATAAAAGCCATCTTTTGCCAGCTTCATGAAATTGTCCACTGTGATCGGCGCTGTATTACCGTCCAGCTCCAGCTCGATCTTTCCATAGTCCTGAACTTCAATCACTGCATGATGGATGCCAATACCCTCTGCCTTGGCATTATCGTCAGTGGAGTTCTTGCCGCATGCTATAAGTGCCAGCATCATAATAGCTGCGGCAAACATAGCTACTGTTTGTAAAACATTCTTTTTTGACTTCATATTATCACCCTCATAATAGTAAAAAATCCGAGGGCATTTTACCACAAATTTCGAATAAAATCAATCACATAGAAAATCCAGAATCTCATTGGCAGTATCTGCTATCATTTTTGAGCCCAGCTCTTCCAGACGTTTATGGCCTCTGAATCCCCAGTCCACAGTAATGCAGTCCATGCCGGCATTTTCCGCTGTCTTCATGTCCACTTCCGTATCTCCTATGTACACCGCGTCGGCAGCTCTTACATTCAGCTTTTCCAGTACCAGATTGCAAAGATCCGGAGCCGGCTTTCTTTCCAGCCCTTCTCTCTCTCCTTCTACCGCATCAAAGAGTCCCTTAAAATTTCTTTTTGTCAGATCCTGTACTGCATAGTCCGCCTTGTTTGATACTACTGCAGTCTTTATCCCCAGCTTTCTAAGCTCTTTAAGCATAGAAACCACTCCCTGGTAGGGTACGGTATTGTCATGGCAATGTTGTGCATAATATACGGTAAAGTCGCTGAATACCTTGCGCTCTTCTTCCTCTTCCGTTCCGTGAGGTACACTTCTGTGAGTCAGCACCTTTACTCCGTCTCCGATAAAGGCCCTGATTTCATCTATGGTACGCTTGGGCATACCATTCTTTTTCAATGCGTAATTCATGGCATCAGTAAGATCACGTAATGTATATAAAATTGTTCCATCCATATCAAATATGGCCAGCTTGTATTTACTCATAACTTCTCCAAACAGTCTTACATGAGAGCTTTTCTAATCTCCGTTTCTCCTGCCGTCACATTTCCCTGTACCATCTGAGGCTTGCCGCCCCCTTTTGCTCCCAACTTCTCTGCCAGCTTTTTCTGCACATCCCTGACATCCTCTTTCTGAGATGCCAGTATGTAGGAATAGCCCGTAGCATCAGAGCCTGCGAAAAAACCAATCAGTCCCTCGTGCTTTGTCATAAGGAAATTCACGGCATTTCTCACAATTACATTATCGGTCTTTTCTTTAAAAAGAATTACATCTGCCTTTGTCTCGGGTATAGCCATGAGCTCACTGTTCAAAAGCTCCTGCTTGGCATTTAAAAGCCTGGACGAAAGAGAAATAGTCTCGCCCTTAAGCTTTTGTACGTTTTCCAAAAGATTCTCACGGCCCGTAGTAAGGAAATCCGTCAGACTGTCAATAAGTAAAAGGCTTTCCCTATAGTACGCCAAAGCCCTTTTACCGCACAATATGTGAATACGGACTCCTCCCTTGTAATTCTGCAGATGAATCACTTTTAAAAGGCCTATTTCACCTGTACGCTGCACATGCGGTGCACAGCAGGCACAGATATCGTATCCCGGAACAGTCACTATTCTTACAGGCCCTGTCAGCTCCTTTTTACTACGGTACTTAAGGGCTGCCAGCCTGTCTGCATCCATATACTCTGCACTAATGGCTATATTCTTAAAAATAGCTTCATTGACCTTTTCTTCAATAAGAGCCACATCCGTATCTTCCAGCACTCCGTTAAAATCCATGGTAACAGAATTGTCCGATAGATGAAAGCCTACATTTTCAAAGCCGTATATGCTATGTACAAGCCCTGAAAAAATATGCTCACCACTATGCTGCTGCATATTGCTGAATCTGTGCTCCCAGTCCAGAGTAAGCACGACCTCTTCTCCTACTGTTAAAGGCTTCTCCAGGTAATGTGTAATAACTCTGTCCTTTACCTGTACATCCAGCACCTGTATGCCATTTATATACCCCTTGTCCGGACTTTGTCCACCCTCTTCCGGGAAAAATATGGTCTGATCCAGACAGACCAAAAAATATTTTTTCCCTTCTTTTTCCACCATATCACATGATAAAACCAGTGCCTTGCTTTCGGTCAAATAGGGCTCTGCATCAAATAATCTAATTGTTTCCATCCCCTGCATCCTTATATATGTTTAATAAATTTTCCTGACGCAAATCTTACAAAGAAAAGTGTTCCTCTTACCGCCCAGTCTGTGAACATTCCTATCCATACTGCAATAGGCCCAAAATGAAAGACTCGAATTAATAAGGTCGCCACAAAGACTCGGCATACCCACATGGATATAGAGGACACTATCATGGTATATCTTACATCACCACCCGCCTTAAGTCCATTGGTAATAGTAAAGGATGGCACCCAGAAAAGAGGCTTCACGACAGTAATCCATATCATCATGTTCCAGGCGATTTCCACTGCCTCATCCGTAATCCCTGCTATATGCATAATGGGCCTGCACACTGCAAAAACTGCCAGGCACGAAGCAATAATAACTGCTTCAGCATAGCCCATAAGCTTTACCACATAATACTTTGCCTCTTCTTTTCTGCCGGCCCCCAAGGTCTGCCCCACAATGGTCAAAAGGGCTATATTTACACCGGATGCCGCCACACCATTCAGCCCCTCAAACAAAGAAGTCCAGGACTGGGCAGCAATAGCATCCGAAGACAGGGTGGATACCGATGACTGAATCATCAGCTTGCCAAACTGGAACATGCCGTTTTCTATACCTGTAGGAACACCTATTGCAAGGATTCTGCCTATCAGCTTCATATCCGGTCTTATCTTAAAGTAATCTCTTATTACAAGTATCTGGTGGGGCTTTCTAAGCTCTAGTAGAAGTATAACTGTAGCTACCGCTCTTGAAATCAGTGTGGCCAGAGCCGCTCCTGCCACTCCCATATCCAGCACATACAGGAAAATGGCATTACCAAGAACATTTATACCATTGGAAATAAGGGCTACCACCATAGGGAATCTGGTCTTGCCGGATGCTCTGAAAAAGGCTGCCGCTGCTGAAAACAGGGCAATAAACGGGAAAGAAAAAACAGTGACTGTAAAGTAAGTAACTGCCTCTGTCATGATGCTGGGATCCAGCTCACCAAAGAGTAATGAAAGGATAGGAATCCTTAGCAGGAACATAATCACGGTCAAAGCTCCCGATATGGCCGCCATGAGGAAAACTATCTGTCTGGCAGCATCATTGGCCTTTTCCTTGTCCTCTGCCCCGATAAATTTGGAGCAGACAATGACGCCACCTGTAGCCAGAGCAGCAAAAACCTGCTGTATCAGCTGATTTATGGAGTCAGACAATGATACAGCCGACATGGCATCCTGCGACACCTTGGATACCATGGCAGAGTCCACCATTCCCACCAGAACATTCAGGGTCTGTTCCAGCATAACCGGAATAATCAGTGCCCACAAAGCTTCTTTTGGAAAAAGCAGTTTTTTCTTATCTATTTGTGTTTTATCATAAAGCCTAAGTATGCCCATATTTCAAGTCCTTTATTTGCATATTTCTCCTCTTGCAAACATATCATACCACAGGTCTATAGTAAACAAAAAAAAGTTTTAAAAAAATAAAAAAAGTACTTGCAATTTGAATTTTCCTGTTGTATAATTACGCCTGTTCCTTGCAAGAAAATGGATATAAAAAAATAGAGGTATCGCCAAACGGTAAGGCAACGGACTCTGACTCCGTCATTTTCAAGGTTCGAATCCTTGTACCTCTGCTTATTACCTCAGTTTCTACTGAGGTTTTTTTTACCAATTTATATTCAGGAGGGTATATATGACTCATTTACAAAAAAAATTTTTTATTGCATCTATTATAGCACTGTCTATATCTG
Organism: Lachnospiraceae bacterium; assembly: GCA_045616485.1. GTDB lineage: Bacteria > Bacillota > Clostridia > Lachnospirales > Lachnospiraceae > RGIG3528. Next base: position 798 of record JAZLGU010000064.1, on the reverse strand, counting down.
CATTGCTTAGCGTTGTTGCCTTTATTTCTGCCATTCGTTTGCACATGCTTGTCAGCTATTTGCAGAATGGCTCCTATAATTCCGGGTCTCTTCTGATCTATCAGGCGCTGAACTTTTTGATGCCTATTCTTTCACTTCTCATGGTGTTTGTAATCAGAACAGTTTCCGCTCAGTCAGAGGGCATCGCAGGTGATGTTATTGGCCTTGTCTGGTTTGGTGGTCTTGCCAACATTATCAGCCTTGCCATAAGCGCCATAGCTAACATTTTTCTTTCCCGCTCCTCCTTTTATTTGAGCTCCTCTTTCTCCAATCTTCTTCTGATGAATTCCTATTTTAGTGTTGCAATAAACACCATTTCAGCGGTAGGCAGCATGTTAACTATTGCAGCCTGCGGTATGCAGATATATGAGAAAAAAATGTAGCTCCGCTTGCTCTCTGGCAAGCCCCATTCCTCTGTTTAACATTGTCACGGGCATTGTCACGGGGACGTTTCTCGCTGTCAACTTTTTGTCACGGGGACGTTTCTCACTGTCAACTTTTTGGCTCCGCTTGCTCCCTGGCTCGCCCCATTCCTCTGTTTAAAGCCAAGGCAGTGTAATTCGTAATGTGAATAAAGTGATATAAAAAAAGCTGACCTCGAGTAGAATGAGGTCAGCACAGACTGTAGACAAACTATATTTTTTATAAGGCTGATATCGTAAGCCTGCTATAATCAGACTTCGGAATTCACTTCCGGAGTCTGAAATGGCGAAAAATGGGGTGTAGGGGCCTCCAATTTTCGCCATTTATTCCTTAAAA
>JAZLGU010000063.1:0-11176 GCA_045616485.1 Lachnospiraceae bacterium | reverse complement strand
TGCTTCTTTGCTTGGCCGGGGCCGGGCGGCTAAAAGTGGACCATAGCGTTGATTTAGCCACCACTTGCTTCTGTGACCTACCGGGGACGGGCGGCTAAGAGTGCGCCATCACCTATATTTAGCCGCTACTTGCATTTACGTATATATTATACATATACGGAGCTGTGCGCGCCAATTAAAAAAGCATAAAAAGACGAGCCTTCCCAGGACTCGTCTTTTTAAATATATTTATAAACTCTTCTCCAGTTTTTCTAACATTTCATCCACATGCTCTTTTTTAATGATAAGAGGTGGCAGGAATCTCACTACATTCTGGCCTGCGGAAATAAGAATAAGTCCATTGGCCTGGGCACGCTTTACAAGCTCTCCTACAGGTTCTTTAAACTCAAGGCCCTGCATCATAGGTATGCCACGATGTGCCACAATCTTGTCTACGTGACGATCCATGAATTTTTCCAGCTCTTCGTACAGATAGGCGCCAACAGTCTTAACATTGTCCAGGATATTGTCTTTCTCGAATATCTCAAACACCTTGGCAGATGCAGCACATACCAAAGGATTGCCACCGTATGTACTTCCGTGATCCCCAGGCACCATTGCATTGGCCACCTCTTCAGTAGCCGCAAAAGCACCAATAGGTACGCCGCTTCCCAGCCCCTTGGCCGACGCCATAATATCAGGCTTAACGCCGTAGGTCTTGTAAGCAAACATCTCACCTGATCTGCCCATACCGCACTGTACCTCATCAAGGATCATAAGTATACCCTTTTCATCGCATAGAGCTCTGATCCCCTTTAAGAATTCAGGGTCAGCAGGATAAATCCCTCCCTCGCCCTGGACTGTTTCCAGAATAATAGCGGCAGTCTTATCAGTTATCAAAGCCTTTACGCTATCCAGATTATTATACTCGGCAAAAGAAACATTACCAATCAGTGGCTCAAAAGGGATTCTGTACTTCTTGGTACCGGTAACTGTTACCGCACCCATACTTCTGCCATGGAAAGAATGGTCAAAAGCGATAAGCTCGGAATCTGCCACACCATGCTTATTATAGTAGTACTTTCTTGCAAGCTTTATAGCTCCTTCTATAGCTTCTGTACCTGAATTGGTAAAAAATACTCTGTCCATACCGGAAACCTTCGTAAAAGCCTCACAAGCTTCAACAGCAGGAAGATTATAGTAGTAATTGGATGTATGTGTAAGCTTGCTTAGCTGTGCTGTCACAGCAGCGTTATACTCGGGATTATTGTAACCAAGTGCAAAAACGCCTATGCCTGACGCAAAATCCAAATATTTATTTCCATCGTTATCATAGAGGTACACACCTTCGCCATGATCCAGTACGATCTGGTAACGACCATAGGTATGCATAAGCACCTGGTCTCCGCGTGATATGATTTCCTGTGTAGTCATATAGGCCCTCCTTCGTTTCCAGGAACTCTCGCTGCGCTCAAGTTCTTTTGCTCGCTGACTTCGTCAGCTTCGATTTTCCAGGAACTTTCGCTGCGCTCAAGTTCTTTTGCTCGCTGACTTCGTCGGTTCGTTTTTTCAGGAACTCTCGCTACGCTCGAGTTCTTCTTCTCACCGACTTCGTCGGTTCGTTTAGCTTCGATAGATAGCAGTGCCGATGCCTCGGTCAGTAAAGAATTCCAGCAAGAGGCAGTGAGCCATTCTGCCGTCCAGGATATGTACACTGCCTACACCGTTTTCGATGGAGTCAATACAATTATTAATCTTAGGCAGCATGCCACCGCCAACGTTGCCATTCTCAATAAGCTTCCTAGCCTCATCAATAGACAAGGTAGAGATCAGTGTGGACTTATCCTTTGGATCCAGGCACACGCCTTCAATATCTGTAAGAAATGTCAGCTTCTGTGCTCCAAGAGCCACTGCAACAGCGCAAGCTGCATCATCTGCATTTATATTATAGGCCTGATAATTATCATCCATACCGATAGGAGCAATAACAGGTACAAAATCCTGATCAATAAGGGATCTTAGTAGCTCTACATTTACCTTGTCGACATCACCTACAAAGCCAATATCCTGACCATTTACGGTAGCACGTGTACAATGAAGAGTGGAGCCGTCCTTACCACAGATGCCTACAGACTTCATTCCTATCTGCTCCATCATCTGAACAAGATTCTTATTAACTTTATTCAGTACCATTTCAGCTACTTCCATGGTCTCAGCATCAGTAACACGCTTGCCTGCTACGAATACAGGCTCTTTTCCCAGGAGACTCACCCACTTGGAAATCTCCTTGCCGCCGCCATGTACAATAACAGGCTTCATGCCGCAAAGCTTAAGAAGTGCCACATCCTTAATCACATTCTTCTGAATCTCAGGCTCTACCATGGCAGAGCCGCCATACTTCACTACCACTATTTTGTCATTGAAGGCCTGGATATATGGAAGCGCTTCTATAAGCACTTCGGCCTGATTGGTGCCTGAAAGATATGAATATTCCATAATAAAAAACTCCTTCTCGCTCCAGGAACTTTCGCTTCGCTCAAGTTCTTTTTCTCATCGCCTTACGGCGATTCGATTTTTCAGGAACTTTCGCTTCGCTCAAGTTCTTTTTCTCATCGCCTTACGGCGATTCGATTAACTTCTATAATCAGCGTTAATTTCTACGTACTTGTAGGTGAGGTCGCAGCCCCATGCTGTAGCCTCTGCTGCGCCTTCTTTAAGATCGCAGATAGCTGTTACTTCCTTGCCTTTGAAAATACTGGTCGCCAAATCCTCGGAAAAATCTGTGCCCTGGCCGTTTTCTACCAGCTTTGCTGTACCATTTTCAGAAGTAATGGTAACGTCTACCTTGTAGGGATCAAAGTCTACCCCTGCATAGCCCAGGGCACAGAGAATCCTGCCCCAGTTGGCATCGTTGCCGTAAACCGCTGCCTTTGTCAGGCTGCTCTTAATAACAGACAGCGCCAGAGTCTTAGCCTTGGCCTTGTCAGCTACATTTATTACCTTGACCTCGAAAAGCTTGGTGGCTCCTTCACCATCCGCTGCAATATTCTTAGCAAAGAAAAGCGTCAAAACTCTGAGAGCCTGCTTAAATACAGTATAGTCTGTAGAACATTCATCAGTAATTTCCGCATTGCCGGCCATACCGTTAGCCAGCATCATAACAGAGTCATTGGTAGAAGTATCACCGTCAACAGATACCATATTAAAAGTATCAGGGATATCTTCACGCAGCGCTTTTAAAAGTAAAGGCTTCGCAATAGCACAATCAGTAGTAATAAAGCCCAGCATAGTGCACATATTGGGATGAATCATACCTGATCCCTTACACATACCACCCATTCTCACTGTTTTTCCGGACAGCTCAAATTCAACGGCAATTTCCTTTTTATGGGTATCAGTAGTCATAATGGCCTTGGCAGCCTCAGTACCTGCTTCAATAGTAGAAGAAAGCTTGCCTGCCAGTGCCCTGGTACCTGCAACAATCCTATCAATAGGCAGCTGCTTACCGATAACACCTGTGGAAGCCACCAGCACCTCACAATCAGAAAGTCCCAGGATCTCCTTGGCCGCATCCGCTGTCTGACGACAGTAGCCCATACCTTCTTCACCTGTGCAGGCATTGGCAATACCGGCATTGATTACGATAGCTCCAACCTTTTTTTCAGAATCTGTTATATTTCTATCCCATATAACAGGTGCTGCTTTAACCACATTGGTGGTATAAGTACCTGCGCAGTCTGCCGGCACATCGGAAGTAACCATAGCCATATCAGTACGATTCTGATACTTTATGCCTGCTGCCGTAAATGCTGCGTTGAATCCCTTTGCCGCTGTGATTCCGCCTTCAATAACTCTTATTTCTGCCATGTTCTCTCCTTTTTGAACGAAGTGAAAAATGGAGAACTCCGTCAGGAGTTTGAAAAGCTAAGCCCTCATGCGAAGCATGAATTATTATGGCTTAGCGACCTCATTCTCTCCTTTGCCGCTCCTCTCCTTATGCCTCTTACTTTATGAAATTCGTGATATTCTCACTATTTAAAACAAAGTCGTAAAAATTAACATCTTCACGCTCAGTCCAGCCTACTTCTTTCCAGAAAGTATTTCCTACAAAATTGGTGGAAAAAGCTATTAGTGACACTTTATTGATGCCTTCTTCCTGCAGCTGCTGCATGCATCTGCCCACCATTTGCCGTCCCACTCCATGCATTCGCTTATCAGCTCGTACGCATACATGATAAAGATAGCCGGTACGTCCATCGTGTCCGCAAAGCACAGATCCGATGACCACACCATCTTCTACGGCCACCATGCTGATACCAGGATTCCTCTGTAAAAATTTGGCTACTCCCTCTTTGGAATCATCTATAGACCTTATGCCAAATCCATTTATAGTTTTCCAAAGCTCATATACACTGTCGTAATCCGATAGCGCCATGGCTCGAATAATCACTCTGTTCATTTTGTCTTACCTTAACCAGTCATCCCACCAATAAATTGCTTTTTATATCCTAAGGATTATGGGAACATAGGTACCAGCTTAAGGCCTGTATTTTCCGGCAGTCCAAACATTATATTCATGTTTTGGATAGCCTGACCGGCAGCGCCTTTAACCAGATTATCAATAGCTCCCATCATAATAATTCTATGAGTACGACTGTCTATTTTCCAGCCTATATCCACAAAATTGGATCCCTCGACCCACTTTGTTTCAGGACAAACGCCCTTATCCATAAGTCTTATAAAATATTCATCTTTATAGCAGGCCTCATATGCTTCACGTACCTGCTCTTCTGTCACATTGCCCTTAAGAGTAGCATAGGCTGTGGCCAAAATACCTCTGTTCATAGGCACCAGATGTGGAGTGAAATTAATAAGGACCTCACTGCCACAAGCATATGACAGCTGCTCTTCAATCTCAGGAGTATGACGATGGGAAGCCACGCCATAGGCCTTGATGCTCTCATTTACTTCGCAGTAGAGATTGTCCACCTTGGCCGATCTGCCTGCACCGCTGGTACCAGACTTTGCATCTACTATCAAAGTCGCAGGGTCAATAAGTCCGGCCTTTACCAGAGGGTAAGTCGTAAGTATGGAACATGTGGTATAGCAGCCCGGATTGGCCAGGAGACGAACCCCCTTGATTTTCTCACGGTTAATCTCACAAAGCCCGTAAACAGCCTCCGGGATAAACTGTGGTGCTACATGGGTAATGCCATACCACTTTTCATATACTGATACATCCTTAAGTCTAAAGTCTGCAGAAAGATCAATGATTTTTGTTTTTTTCAAAACATCTTCAGAAATAATAGAAGCGCAATACCCCTGTGGAGTGGCTGTAAAGATAACATCAGCCTGTTCAGCCAGCTCCGAGATATCATCAGGAAGGCACTCGTCTTCTACAAGCTTCGTGCAATTTCTGAAAACATCTGCATATTTTTTTCCAACATAGCTTTTGGAACCGTACCAGATAATCTCAGCCTCCGGATGCTGCATAAGCAGTCGTACCAGCTCATTGCCCGCATAGCCTGTAGATCCTATAATTCCTACTTTTATCATGCCTTTCCTCCCTGCTGCACTTATCAGCCCTGTGCAGCACCTTTTGTTACTTCAGAAGTTTTTTCTCTGTTAACCTTAATTATTACTGTCTTATAACCCATTTCATCTGTATGTCCGTCATAGACTACTTCGCCTAAAGAAGCAAGCAGTGTATAATTAACGGTTCTTGAATTATAATGTCCATTCATGTAAACAACATCGCTGGCGCTGTAATTTTCTTGCGCTAACGGAATACCGTTAATACGCTCTGTAACACCTATATATATGTAATCTACATTGTATTTTTCTATAAGACTGCATACCTCTGCATCCTTGGAGCTGGTATACATAGTCACCACATCGTCATAACGCCTGCTTACGCTTTCAGGACAAGATATATTGCCATACTGATCCAGCACGCCATTACTTCTCCACAACCACTGATGGTTTTTCCAGCCCAGTACTGTAGGAATACCGGTATAAGCTGAAATAGTGGAAAATGATTTGTAGGCTGTAGTAGAATTCTGAAGAATTACTGCATCACTAGGAATATTATCCTTAGCCCAGAGAACCACCTTTGCAATGGCTTCGGCCTGAGCAGCTGTAGCGCCGCTTCTTTCACCGTCGGCTATTTTTTCATAGGAATTCAGTGTACGATTCAGTCCGTCTTTCATGGGATCATGCAGGTCTCCCATATAGCTGGTAGCTGAATCTGTAAAGTAGCCAAATGTCCAGAGCAGGAAGCAAAGTGCAATAACAGACAGAGTACGCTGCTTCTTTGTCTCGTGGAAAGCAATAAGTCTGGTAAGACCGTATCCCATTATGATACCAAACATAATATACGCCTGGTATACCAGCTTAAACATGGTATTGGATCGCTGATATGTGCCACCATAAATATCTTTTACATATATTATCTCAGGCATCAGCAGAAGTCCCATAGCACAGGCTGCCAGAGTAAGTACGAAAAGATCTGTGTTCTCCAATCTGAAGATAAAGGAGAAAAGGTGATTATTGCCCTTGTTCTTAGTATGAATAACAGGCAAAGCATTGGGTGTCTCCTTAATAAGCTTGCCTTTTTTCTGTGGCTCAGGTACCAGGGCCAGATCAGCCTGGTAATTATTGATAGCCACATTGAATAAACCTATACATACCATTACAGGCAGTCCCCAAAGTACAAAAAGCTTAAATGGAGAAGAATGGTACTCTGCAAAACGAATACCTGCTGTCATAGAGTCAAAATGCAGGGTAAAAGGAAGTGCCACAAGAGTAGAGATTACAAGGAACTCTACAGCATGACATGCAGTAAGTATCAGGCTCTTAAGATTAAATCCGCATATTATAGCGTTTGAGAAAAGAATCATGGCTCCTGAAACAACAAAATATATAGGAAAATCCCAGAAATTGGTGATTTTAAATATGCCTACGAAGAAAGCAGCCACTATGATACATGGATTCAACATCTCTGACCAGTATGCCTTTACCCCTTTTTCCGCATTGGCCTTAAAATCAAAGTCGGTAAAAATCCCCTTCATTCTAGCCTCTTCCATCTGTTCTTTACGGGAAAGATGGAAGGAAAAAAGAATAGCCATAATAGCCACAACAAACATGATGTCCGTAACATGAGCATGCAAATCACCCAGTACAAAAGAATATGATGGGAATTCGTGAATAAGGTAGCCTGCATATTCCCCCGTTCCATCCTGAATATATCTGGTAGAATTTGGAAAATAATAGCTGTTAGCCATCTCCAACTTAAATATCTTACCAATGGCAGGAAATACCTTACCGTAGAGAATGTAGTGGCCATTACCTGCGATTATAACTGCAAGACAGCCTATAAGGCCGCCAACGTTCATGGTAACAGTACGCTTTATCTCCGCACCAATACCGGTCTTGGCACCAACTCTCTTTTCATGTTCATAGGAAGCGTGATAAAGCAGCTCCATAACAAGAGAGTAAACCTGGCATCCACCAAGCGCTGCAAGTGTCATAAGATCAAGATTGTAGCCGTAGCCTGCATGTGTACCGCAAAGCTTTGATAAAAATCCGGCCACATAAATACCAAAATAATAGTAGTTAATAGACTCTCCCGAAAACCACATATCCTTTGGAGGCATGTAATCGGTATTCATAATAGATGCCAAAAAACCAAAATCCATGTACTTCTCAGTATCACTGGAAATAGTAACCTTAAAGCTCTTTACATAGCAAAGCAGCATAAAAGCCAAAAGGAACATGGCTTCAAAAAACACCATATAGGACAATCTGCTGGGAGTCATATCCTCAAAAAGCTTTTTCTTATTTTTAAGGGACAGAGCAAAATACAGACCATAGTTGACCAGGGCGCATACTGCTATAACAATAAAAATAGTTGTCTGATTAAATTTTGCTATCTTAAAAGTGGACAGGCCCCATACCAACCATGAAGATATAGCTATACCAATAGCTTTACCTATCATGTAGCCTCCATCATGGAAACGCTTAAATATAAGTGATGCCAGCGGGTAAAAAGCAAGACCTACAACCAGTATCCCGGCCCACCACTTCATGATAACTGCCATATCCTCCTTTAGGTAGTTGGCACCTACCATCATGGCAATTAATACTAAAAAGAAAAACAAAATAGACTGAATGACCGGAAAATCCTGCTGTGCTCCTTTTGCCGGCTTAACTTTTTTACTACTCATAAAAACTCCTTAATAAATTAGTTCTGTACTATACATCATTTTGCATAATTATGCAATACCTATTTATATTTTTTCCTCTCTTTCGAGAAAAACTTTATTTCCCTAATATAATTCCCTTCTTTTTAAGCTCCTGATAAATACGGGAAACAGGAAAACCGACTATATTATAGTAGTCGCCCTCTATTTTTTCTATGTATGGAGCAAAAAGTCCCTGGATAGCGTAGGCACCGGCTTTGTCAGCCGGCTCACCGGAAGCAATATATTCCACTATCTCCTGATCAGTCAGAGGACATACGTACACCTTGCTGCATTCAGAAAAAGACAGCTCGGATCTTACGCCCTCCTGACGAACAATGACAGTAACGCCCGTGTATACCTCATGTGCTCTGCCTGAAAGCATATTAAGCATTCTGGCAGCATCCTTTATATCCTTTGGCTTACCTATAATCTCACCGTCGCATGTTACTACCGTATCTGCTCCTATTACCAGGTAGTCAGCCTCTCCCTCTGAAGGCTTGCACTCCTCATAAACAGCCTTGGCCTTGATACCCGACAGCTCCTGAACCACCTTATCCGGCTCTGTGCTTGTAATAACTTCTTCCACATTGGAAACATGCACTTTGAACTTAACGTTCATTCGTTCTAAAAGCTCTTTTCTTCTGGGTGATCCTGAGGCAAGAATAATATCCATAATTAATCTCCTTTTTCAAAAAAGTCCTAATGACCCATAATCCTATTTATTATATATTTTTTCATTTTATAAAGCAAGGCACAGCAGCTTATAGCTCTTATTACTTTTTCTAAATTTTTGAAAAAATATAAATTTCCTATTGCATAAATATCGAATCAGTTGTATAGTGTTTGCATATTTATAAAACATTTTTGAGTATGTATAACATTATCTATTTAAGGAGGATATTATTATGGCAAAAGAAAAAGTAATTCTCGCTTACTCAGGCGGTCTTGATACAACAGCTATCATTCCATGGCTCAAAGAGAACTTCGATTATGATGTAGTATGCTGCTGCATCGATGTAGGTCAGGGAAGTGAGCTGGATGGCCTGGAGGAAAGAGCCAAATACTCAGGCGCTGAGAAGCTTTATATTTGTGATGTAGTAGATGAATTCGTAGATGAATATGCTATTCCCTGCGTAAAAGCAGGTGCTGTGTACGAGCACAAGTATCTCCTCGGAACCTCCATGGCTCGTCCCGTTATCGCCAAGAAGCTGGTAGAGATTGCCAGAAAAGAAGGCGCTACCGCTATTTGTCATGGCGCTACCGGTAAGGGCAACGACCAGATTCGTTTTGAGCTGGGCATCAAGGCTCTCGCTCCGGATCTTAAGGTTATCGCTCCTTGGAGAATGACAGATGTATGGACCATGCAGTCCCGTGAGGATGAGATCGAGTACTGCAAGACTCACGGCATTGAGCTTCCATTCGATGCATCTCACTCTTACTCTCGTGACCGTAACCTTTGGCATATTTCCCATGAGGGCCTGGAGCTGGAAGATCCTGCCAATGCACCTGACTATGACCACCTGCTGGTACTGGGTGTCAGCCCTGAAAAGGCTCCTGACCAGGGTGAGACCATCTCCCTTACTTTTGAGAAAGGTTTTCCTGTAGCTCTTAATGGTAAAAAAATGAAGGCTTCCGATATTATTAAGGAGCTCAATGTACTTGGTGGCAAGCACGGTGTCGGCATCATTGATATCGTAGAAAATCGTGTCGTAGGCATGAAGTCCCGTGGTGTGTATGAGACTCCCGGCGGCACCATTCTTATGACTGCTCATGAGCAGCTGGAGGAGCTTATCCTGGATCGTGATACTCTTTCCTACAAAAAAGGCATCGGCAACAAATTTGCTGATCTTGTATACGAAGGAAAGTGGTTTACACCTCTTCGTGAGGCTATCTCAGCTTTCATCGATGTTACAGAAGAGTATGTTACAGGTGAAGTAAAGCTCAAGCTCTACAAGGGCAATATTATTAAGCAGGGCACCACTTCTCCTTACTCCCTCTACAACGAGTCCATAGCTTCCTTCACTACCGGTGACCTCTACGATCATCACGACGCAGAAGGTTTCATCAATCTTTTTGGCCTTTCCCTCAAGGTCCGCGCTATGAAGATGCAGTCCATTAACGAATAACTGTTGCGGATAATCTAAACTTTTTCTGAAACCGCACATAACCGTATGGACTTTATCAGAATTTGGGTATAAACTACATATACTGACTAAGTGGCACCGGTCATCCGGTGCCTTTTTTGAAAAAAATATATTATTCCGGGGAAAAACTATGCGAATTGTATGTATGGGCGATTCAATTACAGAAGGCTACGGACTGGGAGAAGATCAGTCTGTTACTTATCCTTCACAGCTTCAGCACATTTTAAACAATGGCACTGAAGTATTAAACTATGGTGTATGCAGTTCCTGCGTCATAGATACTGAATATATGGGACAGCCCATGGGCCTTCCTTATATCCGCCAGAAAAAATATCATGAAGCACTGGATGCCATGGGTGACATATACATCATTATGCTGGGCACCAATGATGCCAATGACGGCTATGATCCCAATGCCAAAAAGCGTCTGCCTCAGGATGACTTATTTAGCAAGAATCACCTTTTTACCAGCAGCTATCGCCATATTATACGAGATATACTTAATGTAGTACCGGATGCCAAGATTTATCTGGTCTCTCCTATCCCCATCAATAAATGCCTTTGGCCTAAGCACCAGGAAAAATATCTGCTTAAAATCATTCCTCAGATAAAAAAACTGGCCAAGGAGTTTGACCTTTCCTATATCGACCTTCATAAAGAGTTTGAAGCTATTCCGGATGAACATTATTTAAGGCTTTACCAGGATGACGGGCTACATCCCAATACTACCGGTGCCATGATGATAGCTTCCATTATTGCCAATTTTGTTCAGCCCAGAGAATCTTATTCAGCATAAAAAATTGTCACAGG
>JAZLGU010000062.1:0-2967 GCA_045616485.1 Lachnospiraceae bacterium | reverse complement strand
GTATCAATGTAGGCGTAGATATATCAGGTGAAGAGATAAAGAACAGCTATGACAGGGTTATCCTTTGTGGCGGTGCGGAAAAGCCCAGAGATATAGTAGCTCCCGGACGTGATGCCAAGGGAATTTACTTTGCGGTACCTTTTTTGTCAGAGGTATCAAAGAGACTTATGGACTGTGATTATGAAAGTGCCAAAGCTATTAACTACAAGGGCTATTCTTTTGGCAGCCTTAAGGGCAAGAACGTAGTAGTCATCGGTGGTGGAGACACAGGTAATGACTGCGTGGCTACATGCGTAAGACTGGAAGCAGGCAGCGTGACTCAGCTGGAAATGATGCCTGCAGCACCCGAGAGCAGGGCTGACTCCAATCCTTGGCCTGAATGGCCCAAGATCTTAAAGACAGACTATGGTCAGGAGGAAGCAGCCTATGTATATGGCCATGATCCCCGTATCTTTAAGACTACGGTCACAGAGTTTTTAAAGGATGATAAGGGAAGTCTTACCGCTGTAAAAACTGTACAGGTAGAAATGGTAAGAGATAAGTCCGGTAAGACTACAATGAAGCAGATAGCAGGCACGGAAAAAGAACTGCCAGCAGATCTTTTGCTTATTGCAGCAGGCTTTCTGGGGGCCAGTGACGCAGTTATAGACAGCTTCAAGGTGGAAAAAAATGCAAGGGGCAATGTGGCTACTTTGGAAGGGGAGTATAAGACCAGCGAGGCTACTGTTTTTACTGCAGGTGATATGCATAGGGGGCAGTCACTGGTAGTATGGGCTATAGCAGAGGGCAGAGCGGTAGCCAAGGAAGTGGATGAGAGTCTTATGGGCTATACCAATCTCTAGAACAGCCTTTACATGAAAATGGGAATATGGTAAAATGTCTCCATTATCCGGCAGGCTAATTTTGTAAGCGCTTTGCCGGCAGACAGGCAGTTTCGCCTGGTTATAGTGAAGACAAAGGCGTCAGAAACTTGCTTAGTTGGCAGGCTTTTTGACGTCTCATTTTTTAAAGTATTACTGTAAGGAGAGAAAAGGGCATGAAAACAAAACAGGATATAATGCAGCTGATAGAGGAAGAAGATGTAGAATTTATTCGACTTCAGTTTGCTGACATTTTTGGCAATCTCAAAAATATAGCAGTAACACCCGGCCAGATGGAGAGAGTGGTGACAGGCCTTTATCCCATAGAGGGCACTGTTTTATTTGATGATAAATTCGATCCGGGTATGGATTTATTCCTCTGCCCTGACTATGATACTTTCGTTACTTTGCCATGGAGACCTCAGCAGAGCAAGGTGTGCAAAATAATATGTGACGTATGTGACAGGAACGGTAAGCCTTTTTATATGAGTCCACGTACTATTTTAAAGAATGTAGTGAAGGCAGCAGCTGATAAAGGCTATACCGTAATGGTGGAGCCTGAGATTGAGTTTTTCCTTTTCCATACAGATGATAATGGTATACCTACTACTATCACTCATGAGAGGGCAGGCTATCTGGATGTGGGTCCTGTGGACCTGGGAGAAAATGTGCGCCGTGATATGGTGCTTACATTGGAGGAAATGGGCTTTGAGATTCAGTCTTCTCATCACGAGATGGCTCCTGCCCAGCATGAGATTGACTTTGAAGGTGGAGAAGCTTTGCAGACTGCAGATGATATTATGACCTTCAAATTTGCCATCAGGTCTATTGCCAAGCGTTTTGGGCTTCATGCCACTTTTATGCCCAAGCCCAGAGCTGACATGGCAGGTTCAGGCATGCATCTTAAGATGGCTCTTGTGAAAGATGGGAAAAATCTTTTTGCAGGCAGGGACGAAGAACAAATGCCCGAGATAGCAGAAAACTTTATGGCGGGTGTTATCCACTATGCCTCTGAAATGAGCGTACTCACCAATCCTTTGGTCAATTCATATAAGAGAATCCTTTCAGGCTATCAGGCACCTTCACGGGCTGACTGGTGTATGACAGGAGAAGAAACCGCATTAAAATACAAGAATTTCTGTGGAGACGCCAGAGTGGAGGCCAGATTCCCTGACCCTGCAGCCAATCCTTATCTGGCTATTGCAGCATGCATAGTAGCAGGTATAAAAGGCATCGAGGAAGGCGAAAAGTCCGGAAAAGCCATGAACTCTATGGCTAAGAAGCTGCCTCAGAATCTTAAGGACGCCCTGGGTGTTATGAAAAAGGGTACCTTGGTCAAGGAAATTCTTGGCGCAGAGTTGGCAGACATTTACTATGATATCAAATTAAAAGAGTGGAACGACTATATGATCCAGGTATCTGACTGGGAAGTAGAGCACTATTTGACAAAAATGTAGGAGGCGTACATGGGCTGTATATTCATCGTTATGCCCAAAGAAGAAGATGCCAATCGCATAGCCGCTACTCTGGAGCATTCCTTGGCTCCGGAGGGAGTTTTTATCTGTAAAACCGGCTCGGAAGTGCTGCAAAGAGCCAGGGACTGGAGTACAGGAGTAGTTATAGCCACAAAGAAAATGCGGGATATGTCCTACACCGAGATGTGTGAGTATCTCCCGGACTATTTTGGAATGGTTATTATCACTTCAGACACAGACTTTGAGCCCATCTCCCAAAGAGTAGCAGGGCTTCATCTGCCCTTCAAAAGGATTGAACTGGTAGAAACCACAAAATACCTGCAGAGGCATCTGGCTTCACAAAAAAAGAAAAGCAGCGGGCCTAAAAAGCGCTCCACAGAGGAGCAGCAGCTCATCGATCAGGCCAAGGCACTGCTTATGGAATATGACAATATGACTGAGCCGGAGGCCTTCAGGTACATACAAAAGAACAGTATGGACGGAGGCAGAAGCATGATTGAATCCGCTCAAATGATTATCTTCATGAAAAAGAACTGACTCCGTCAGTTCTTATAGCGTGTCGACAAAGTCGACACTTCAGAGCAGATGGCATTCGCCATCTGCTCTGTTATTGTTTTTAAGGAATAAATGGC
>JAZLGU010000061.1:0-62194 GCA_045616485.1 Lachnospiraceae bacterium | reverse complement strand
GAGAAACGTCCCTCTGACAAGTTGGATCATTTACCAGTCCTGAAAAAAGGAGGCTTCCATTATCAGAAACAAGATTAATTATATACGGTCTGTTAAAAATCAAATCGATTTCGTCTCTATCAACAGGTGCAGTGCTTGTTGGCGCCATTATAACCGTGTAGGCAGCAGCTTTTACGCCGTCTTCATCAATTATCATTCTTACTGCATGTTCTGCTTTACTCAGATATGCATCTTCTTCATTCAGCAGATTAGAAAAGTCTGCATCTGCAAAAGCATTAACTATTCCCAGCTTATTCATCATTTTTGCCATATCAGTTTTCGTAGCCAGATCAACCTTTGGCAAAGACAGGTTCACTTTATATATGCCGGACTTCAGTTCCTTCGGGCCATTTGCAACAAAGTCCAGGTATTGCTTATCCTCTGCCAGCTCTGCAGGACTTATGCCCTCGTCAGGAAGTACCAGCCACATTTTACCATTATTCTCTATAGGTGCTAAATAAGCTATAAATTTATCCCCAAAGTATACGCTCTTATCTTTCTCTGTTTTATGCATAAAATCTACTTCTACAGAGCTACCATCCTGAGCCAGATAAAATTTGTCTTTATTTGTAGCCTCTTTATCAAAAGCCTTTGACCACTTTCCCTGATAATAAATAGCAGAAACTAAGGAAAATAAAGTGTCCCCAGGCATATTGATATCATTAGCCATATCCTTTAAAAGATCCTTAGTCTGTTTATTTATCCACGCTCTTAATACGTTGTTATATTCTTCGCTTCCCATTTTTCCGTAAAAGGAAGATACATAATAACTGTTTTTCAAAGTATCAATCGTCTTCTTGTTATAAGATAAGGAATTATCCAGCCATATGGAATTGGCCAGAAGGCAAAGATTATAGCCATCATCTTTATAATTTGACTGAAATATCTTTTCACTATTACTTCTGACTTCGTCAATATCTTTGGCTGATATGGCAGATAAAATCTGTGCTCTGGTATCTCCTGCCGCAGCCTCTGCAAGTAGTGCCAGCGCCATGTAGAAATTCACAGGCGAATACAGGACATTCTCATTACCTGCATCTTTAAACATAACTGATATACTCTTTCTGGTAAATTCAGTTAAACTATCAGTGCATTCGTTCATAAAAGAACGTATTGTCTTTTGCTCACTTCTCCAACTGTCCAACGCTGTCAGGTAAGTATCAAAACTTTCATACTCCCTCTGCTGGGGAAGCTTTAACCTCTCAGGATACTCCGCTTCCGTTATACAACGACTCCCACCTATTTGGTCGGGACTGTTTTTCCCGCAGGCAGTTCCCACAAACATGAAGCATGCCAATAAAACTGCTACAATCTTTTTCATCTCCTTTGCACCTCCCCAATGCTTTATATAAAAATAGTCGCAAAAAAACTCCTCCGGTTTCACCGGAGAAAATAACTCTTAATATTTATGCTATAGGCGAAACATTGTGTTCCTCT
This sequence comes from Lachnospiraceae bacterium, assembly GCA_045616485.1. Taxonomy (GTDB): domain Bacteria; phylum Bacillota; class Clostridia; order Lachnospirales; family Lachnospiraceae; genus RGIG3528. The sequence goes on along the minus strand of JAZLGU010000061.1, from coordinate 60,718 downwards.
CCGTCTTCTCCTGCTCGCTGCTCCCTTTCCAGCTCTTCAAAAACAGGTAATACAACTCCGCACACTGTCATAATCATGGTCATAGGGCCGATACAAAGCCCCACTACAAATAGTACATCATTAACACCATAGAACAAAAAAACTTCCACAGTTAAAAGAACCAGCATCAAAAGTGTTCTGGGCCAATAGCGAACTGCAATTTTCCTGGCATTCTGCAAAGTCTGGTAAAGCGAATTATCATATCTGGACTCCAGAGGAAAAATGTAAATCAGATTAACCACTGTAAAAAAGCCTACTATCATAAAGATTATAAGGAAATATATAGGGCTATTTTCAAGATTATTGAAAAGCTGCATATCCAGCCAAAGAGCGTATGTTATCACAGCAGTTACCAAAGTAATAGGAATACCGTGCTTAAGATTTTCTTTATAGCTCAAGAAAAACTGCTTCCATACGTGATTTTCTCTGCCCTCATATATCTTAAGTCCCACAGAACAAGCCGCAGTAATCGATGTACCTATGGTCACCAAAGGGATGCAGCCTATTAAAAAACAGACATTAAGTATAAAAACATCCACCAGGGTATTCATAAACTCTATAAACTTGCTATCAATACTAAAAAAGCCCTTCATATTACCTCTATGTCCAACCTTTTAAAATCTACAAACCGGACGCTAAAGTTTAGCGCCCGGTTTATTAATATTATTTAATTTGAGCTGCGTACTTAATTGCTGCTGTCCTCTTAGAAAATTCAAGACATTCATCATAGCCATAAGCCTTAGCACTCTTAATCATCTGCTTTACGATGTACTCGAACTCAGCTTCATCTTCTGCATAAATAGCTTTCCATGAGTTTTCGGTAATGCAGTTAGTAACCTGCTTCCATACTGCCTCCAGCTCTTTAGACTTAGATGGAGCAACATAGTTCTTTGTTGCAGGAAGGAAAGCATAATTTGTCTTTTCAAAGTATTCCTGTGTAGTCTGACAGCCTGTCTTATTTACCCAGTCCTGCTGAATTGGAGTAAATTCCTTCTGAATCTGAGTCTTCCAGTCTTCCTTTACGAAAGTCTCGTTATGCTTGGAATCAAGATTTATGCTGGATCTTTCCCATGTTGTATTGTTAATCTGAATACATCCATCGTTGAAAGTACCTGTAAGCTTATGCTTGGTACCATTGATTTCCCATTCTACCTGAGACATATCATACTTGGAATTTGCAGAGGTCAGCTCACCCAGATCTGTCAGATAAACATAGCCCTCTTCATCATAATCCCAGGTGAGACCCTTAGGTCCATACCAGATAGTCATAGCGCCTTCAGGTGTGCAAAGCCAGTTGATAATCTCCATGCAAAGCTCAGGATACTGAGTATCAGCACCTATGGACCAAATATGATTTGAACCATAAGGGGAAACACCATAAACAGGAGTTTTAGCCTCTGTAGGGCAAACAGTATACATCATTTTACCCTCATTTAAGTGCTCCTTTGTATTATAACCATCACGACCGGCATAATTAAATACTGAGAAGAAAACTCCGCCTGCAGCCAGCTTTTCAGCCATATCATCATATTTCTGGCTCATAGAGTTAGGATCAATAAGTCCTGCTCTCATAAGCTTATTTGTCCATCTAAGCATCTGCAGATATGGGCTGTTATCATCCAATGCGCCAAAGAATTCACCTGTCTCACCATTGTAATGACCAAGACCTGTATCACCATCAAGACCAAAGAAAGTAGTTGCGATACATTTTACATACATTACCATATCGCCATCCCAATCTGGCCACATGGAAAGAGCATATGTCTCTTTACCATTATCATCCTTAGGACAAATCTCCTTCATGGCAACAAGTACATCATAAAGGTCATCCATATTCTTAATTTCAGGATAGCCCAGCTGCTTGTAAAGATCCCATCTAAGGTCCCATGTATAGAAGAACTGAGCATGTGCAGAGCCACTTTCAGTCTCTGCAGCTACACCATTCGCAACACCGTAAAGCTTACCGCCATTGATATCACGATTGTTCTGAAGAGCCTTTGCCATATGCTCTTTAATATACTTACCTTCTGTACCGATGAGATCGTCCTCATCCCAGTCATAAAGAAGGCCCTTTGCTACTGCATTCTTATAATAGTCACCATCATTACCCCAAACTACGATATCGCCCAGGTTGCCGGCTTCTACTCTGGTCTCATATGTACCATCTGATTCCGGCACAATGTTGAGCTCTACTCCAAACTTCTCCTTTAAAAGAACTGCGCTCCAGCCGGACTGAATGCCTGCAAAATTGGCAAGCTCTGAGAAAACAGTAAGTGTAATTGTTTCTTTTTTCTTGTCGCCATCGTTTTTATTGCCACAGCCTGCCAATACACCTACCAGCATAGCCATCACAATAATAAGGCTCAAAACTCTCTTTTTCATAAATTTAATCCTCTCCTTTTTTTATGTTAATGGGTCTCCCCAAAACATCACTATATCAGCCTTTTACTGCTCCTAACATAATACCTTTTACAAAATAACGCTGCATAAACGGATATACCAAAAGCACCGGTATTACTGTAACCATTGAAATGGTGTATTTAAGAATTCTGTTGGAAAGCATACCTGCCACCTGATTTTCAAGACCTGTACCCATCTGAGGTCCCAAGTCAGTGGTCTGATTCAGGTAAATATAAAGTCTATGCTGCAAAGTATACAAATCCGGTCTGGAATTCATAAGAAGCAGGGAATCCTGGAAGGAATTCCAGTTACCTACTGCACCAAAGATGGCAATGGTCGCAAGAATAGGCTTGGACAATGGCCAGATAATCTTTGTAAAAACCTGAAGCGTAGTGGCTCCGTCCAAGAGCGCGCTTTCCTCCAGTTCAGGAGATATAGACTCCACATAAGTTTTTACCAGAATAATATTGTAAGGTGCTACAGCTCCAGGAATAATATAAGCCCAGAAATTGTTGGTAAGACCCAGCATCATCATATTCAGGTACCACGGGATAAGACCTGCATTGAAATACATGGTGATAACCAGCATTCTGTACCAGATTTTTCTCTTCCACATGTGCTGCTTGGTAACAATATATCCGGCAAATCCCGAAATACCTACCATAATAGCAGTACCTAAGATGGTTCTGCCTATAGTAACCACAAAGGATCTTCCCAGGTCCTTAACCTTAAACAAGGATGAATAATTTTCAAAATGAATCTGTTTAGGTAAGAGGGTAATTTTACCGGTATTAACCAGATCATTATTGGAAATGGTGTTAATCAGCAGGTAATAAAAAGGGAATACGCACAGAATCATAAATATAGCAAACAAGGTAACATTAACTATATCAAATGTAAGATCCCCGGGTGTTCTTTTATAAATAATAAGTCCAAAGCTGGAATCGCGCTTTGTTTTCTTTTTTGTCATTTTTTCAGCCATATGCGCTCCTCCTTATATAATACTTTCGCCACGGATAGCTTTGGATACTTTATTTGCCACAAAAAGCAGAGTAACCGAAACTATGGACTTGGTCATGGATACTACAGTAGAAAGAGGAATCTGACCGCCGCCTATACCAAGATTATATACATATAAATCCAGGACTTCAATAGTCTTATTATTCAAAGGATTGGAGAATACCAGGTACTGCTCCATACCGTTTGAAAGAATATTAGCTATAGAAAGCATAAGCATAACACAGTATGTGGGAACCAGAGCCGGTACTGTGATGTGCCACATTCTCTTGAATCTGCCGGCGCCATCTACCATGGCAGCCTCATAAAGTGACTGGTCAACACCGGAAATGGCAGCTATATAGATAATAGCACTCCATCCCAGTCCCTTCCATGTACCCCATAAGAGCATTTTAATCCACTGAAAATCCGAATTCTGCAGATAATTTTCATTCATTACCTGACCTGTAAGCATTTCAATGAAATCATTCACGAAGCCATCTGTAGAGAAAAGTGCAAATGCCAAAGCATACACAAGTACCCAGGAAATGAAATTGGGGATTGTAGTAAGGATCTGAACTGTTTTTCTAAAGCCGGTACTTCTAATCTCCGAAAGGAAAATCGCAAAAGCTACAGGGAACCAGGAAGTAAGAACTCCAAGACCTGACATAACCAAAGTATTTCTCAGTACTCTGAAAATATCAGCACGTGTAGCACTGTTCTGGAAAAGATATTTAAACCACTTGAATCCAACAAAATTTTCCGCAGTCAGGCTATCACCTGCAGAGTAATCGAAGAAAGCATATCTCCAGCCCCAAAGAGGCAGATAGGAGAAAATAATTGCCATCATTATTATAGGAAGTATATAAAGGAAAAGCTTGTACTTCTCCAGCATTTCACATTTTTCTTCTCTCTTTTCCTTACGTTCTCCCAGGAAAAGTACCAGAGATAAAATCAAAATCAAAGCTGCTATGACTATATAGAAATACAGTGACCAGGAAGGCTGTCTGAGGCCCAGCTTTTCTACCTTGTTGGCAGCTGTAAGCTCACCGCTTATTCTGTTTAAAGAAAGAAGGATCCCTGCCAGTCCGGCCAGCATTACCGGTGCTCCTGCCAAAGAAAAGACAAGTCCTCTTGCTCTCATTTTTACATTACCCATGGTCATACATGCTGAAACGGTACTAAGGATAAGTCCTGCAATAATAACGCCACAGCTTATCTGCAACATGGTAATGGATGTATCGGTAATCCAGCCCTGCTCCAACGGTCTCTTCAGCGAAGCAATAACATCATTTCTGGAAACAGCCATTGTAAAAAGTGACAGGTATTTACTTATTTTATCCAGCAAACGTCCAGGATTAAAATCCGAGAAAAAAACTGACATCAGCGAAAAAAGTATAATAATTCGAAGCATCCAGTATAACACATTATAGGGTGCTTTCGGCCTCTGAAACGATTCTTTACGTTCGTCCACAATAATTCCTCCCAAAACCAATAATAGATTAGTCTCCATTTATTAGATTATACACCTTTTCCCTGATTATTATTAAGGGTAGAATTAGTGTTTTAATGACTACATTTTTTTACCTTTTTATCTGCCACTAAGATTTACTTATTAGTATTTTTAACAGAAATTATTTTGCTCTTGTTTTGTAGTCTGAAATTAGGTAAAATATTTCTAACAAATGAGCGTATGCTCAAAATTCAGGAGGCTTTATGCGTCATCTTATCAGTCCACAGGATTTGACAGTAAAAGAAATCGACGATCTAATCACATTAGCCCGTGATATCTATTCAAATCCCAAGAAATATGCAGATTCCTGCAGAGGCAAAAAAATAGCGACTTTATTCTATGAACCAAGCACACGTACCCGATTAAGTTTCGAAGCTGCAATGCTTAACTTAGGTGGTACTGTTCTTGGTTTTTCTTCTGCCGATTCTTCCTCAGCTGCAAAGGGAGAAAGCATCGCAGATACTATTCGTGTTATCAGCGGGTATGCTGATATCTGTGCTATGCGTCACCCCAAGGAAGGTGCTCCTCATGTAGCATCCATGCACTCTTCCATCCCTGTAATCAATGCCGGTGACGGCGGTCACAATCATCCTACTCAGACACTTACAGATCTTCTTACCATAAGCATGCTGAAGGGCCGCCTGAACAACCTCACCATTGGCTGCTGTGGCGACCTGAAATTCGGCCGTACTGTTCACTCCCTTATAAATGCCATGGCTCGTTATACAGGCATCAAATTTGTTCTTATTTCTCCTGACGAGCTTCGCATCCCCAATTACCTCCGTACAGAGACTTTGGATGCCAATAACATCCCTTATGTAGAGACTAAAAATCTGGAAGAAGTAATGCCGGAGCTGGATATTCTCTACATGACCCGTGTTCAGCGTGAGCGTTTCTTCAACGAAGAGGACTATATCCGTCTTAAGGACTCCTTTATCCTGGATGCCGAGAAAATGAAGCTGGGCAAGCCTGATATGCTGGTAATGCATCCACTTCCAAGAGTAAACGAGATAGCCACAGATGTGGATGATGACCCAAGAGCTGTATACTTTAAACAGGCCAACTTTGGCGTATACATCAGAATGGCTCTTATATTAACACTTCTTAAAGAGGCTGAAAAGGAGGAAACCAATGCTTAATATTTCCGGACTTTCCGAAGGCTACGTTATAGACCATATTCATGCAGGCGGCGGCATGGAAATATATACCTACCTGAATCTGGACAAGCTGGAGTCAGAAGTAGCCCTCATAAAAAACGTTAAAAGCCGTAAAATGGGCAAGAAAGACATCATCAAAATCGAAGGCTCCTACGACATAGATTTTGATATGCTGGGAGTCCTGGACCCCAATATCACCATTGATGTTATCAGAGAAGGCAAGATCGTAGAAAAGAGAAAACTGCAGCTGGCAGAATATGTTACCGGCATTATCAGATGCAAAAATCCTCGCTGTATCACCACTGTCGAGCAGGGTCTGGTACATCGTTTCAAGCTCACCAATCCTGAAAAGGGCGTATACAGATGCGTATACTGCGAGCAGAGCTTTAAACAGCAGAAATAAAATAATAAGCTATGGGCACAGATTGAGGTATCCTCAAAGCCCATAGCTGTTTTTTTATCTCAGGAAATTCCTAAGCATCTTCTTTCCTTCCGGAGTCATGATGGATTCGGGATGGAACTGAAGGCCGTAAATCGGATATTCTTTATGCTGTACAGCCATAACTTCATTATCCCTGGTAACAGCTGTCACTTCCAGGCAGTCCGGCATGGTATCAGGATCTGCTGCCAGAGAATGATATCTGGCCACCAGCAATTTTTTATCAAGCTCTTGGAACAAGCGGCTTTCAGTCACTACTTCCATCTCTGACTGCTTGCCGTGCATGAGCTGTTTGGCATAGGTGACTGTAGCTCCAAAGGCTGCACATATAGCCTGATGGCCCAGACATACTCCCAAAGTGGGGATTTCTCTGCCCAGAGTACGGGCCGCTTCCACTATTATCCCTGCGTCTTCAGGCCTTCCGGGGCCTGGAGACAGAATAATATGCGTGGGCTTCATAGCCCTGATTTCCTCTATAGTCATTTCATCATTTCTGATTACTTTAATATCAGGATTTATCTCTCCTACCAGCTGAAAAAGATTGTAGGAAAAGCTGTCATAATTATCTATAAGTAAAATCATTATTCTTCCTCCGACGCTTCTTTTAGAGCATTTACTACTGCCTTTGCCTTATTGATACACTCTTCATATTCTTTTTCCGGCACAGAATCAGCCACGATTCCTGCACCGCTTCTTACAAATACCTTACCATTTTTCTTATAGGCAATTCTGATGGCAATACAGGTATCCATATTTCCGGTAAAATCTATATAGCCTATGGCACCGCCATAGATACCGCGCTTATTATTTTCCAGCTCACCGATTAGCTGACAGGCTCTTATTTTGGGTGCTCCGGAAAGCGTGCCCGCAGGAAGCACTGCCGCAATAGCTGACAATGCATCACAATCCTCTCGGATTTCTCCTCTTACTGTAGAGCCAATATGCATAACATGAGAAAACCTCTCGATAGAATGAAGCTTTTCTACCTGAACACTGCCAAATTTACTGATACGTCCCAGGTCGTTTCTTCCCAGGTCCACCAGCATATTGTGCTCTGCCAGCTCCTTTTCATCAGCCAAAAGCTCCTGCTCCAAAGCCAGATCCTCACCGGGTGTGGCACCTCTTTTACGTGTGCCAGCCAGAGGAAAGGTATGAAGTATACCGTTTTCCAGCTTTACCAGAGTCTCCGGAGAAGCCCCCGCCACCTCCACATCTGTTCCCGAAAAATAAAACATATAAGGAGATGGATTAATGGTACGCAACACTCTGTATGTGTCAAAAAGGCTGCCCTCAAAGTCCGCCTGTAATCTGTTTGACAAAACTATTTGGAAAATGTCGCCTTCGTGAATGTGGTACTTGGCCTTTTCTACCATGGCACAGTATTTTTCCTTATTGAAAAGGGGTGTGACTTCAGATAAAAGCCTGCCCTTTTCTTCCACCTTCTTTTCTCCATTTTTAAGCAGATCCGCCATTTGCTTAAGCTCGGTAATGGCACGGTTATAGCCTTCCTCAGGCTCATCCAGCGATATATTTGCAATTAAAATGATTTTTTGTCTAAAATTATCAAAGGCTATGACCTTATCAAAAAGCATCAGGTCCAGATCTTTGAAATTTTCACTATCCTCCACCTTGCATCTGGTAGAGGGCTCTGAGTAATTCAAATAGTCATAGGAAAAATAGCCTACCAGACCGCCTGTAAATGATGGCAGATAGGAAAATCTGGGACTCTTATGCTCTTCAAGAATCTGACGCAAATATACATCAGGATTGTCAACCTTCATGCTTATATTACCTATTCTCATATCGCCATTGGAGCAGGTAACAGATGTCTTTGGCTCATATCCCAAAAAGGTATATCTTCCCCATTTTTCGTTTTCGCCGGCTGACTCCAGCATATAGCAATGCTTTGACACGTTTTTAAGCTTTCGCACAGCTTCAATAGGAGTACAAAAATCTGAAAGCATTTCGCAGCTTACAGGTAATACCTTGTACTCGCCCTCTTCGGCTATTTTTTTAACTTCGGATAATTCTGGTAAAAATATCATTCAAGCCTCCTTGATTCGCCTTATGACTTACGTGCATAAACGGATTACTTCGTGCTCCGCACTCTCGTAATCCTACAGAAATTCGCCTTATGCACTAAAAAAAGTCCTTGACAGATACGATATCTGTCAAGGACGAATAAACTAATCCGCGGTGCCACCTTGATTTGCGAAAATCACACACTCAGCAGGGTACTACATACCCCCGGCATAGTAACGACTGCCTGCATCGTCACGCATTAATCCCTTACGGTTTCCTCGTGCCCTCAGCGGTCCATCAAATGCCTGTTTCCTGCCTGAATCTCATCATCTCAGGCTCTCTGTAAGGGCATATACATCATCCTTCCGCATCATCGGTTTAGCATATTAAACTGATAGAATGATAGCATTATAAAGTCTATCTGTCAATAAAGAATTTAGTCATTCATAGACTCTACTACTACTGAGTCTACTTTTTCTCTTTCCTCATCTCTTGACTTCTTATCACCCTTTTTAAAATCCTTTACCTTATCAAGAACATCCGGGATAAGGTCAAGAATTTTAGTAACAGTATCCTGATTCTTTACGTTAACCAGCTTGGCGTGACCGTCCTTCATAACTACAACAGCGCTTGGTGTAATCTTACCACCCATACCACCGCCACTGGTGCCATTTTTAGTGCTTTCCTTTGCCCATGCACCTGCTGCAACTCCAAATGAAACATCCACAAGTGGAAGGATAATCGTTCCATCATCAAACTTTACAGCATCACCTACTACAGTCTTTGTAGTAAGGAATCCGTCCATTCCCTTAAACAATGCTTCAACTGTTGTGTCAAATTTGTTCTCTGCCATAGATTTTTCTCCTTATTTTCCTATTTACCCACCGTATTATCCTTGGTTTCTTCCTTGGAATCTTCCATGGAAAGCTTCTTCAAATATCTGTAAGCTCTCCTAAGCTCTTTATTAAAAGGCACCTGAAGCAAATACAATCCCACTGAAAACAATGTAAAATGCCCCTTAAGCTTCACGTCTGCCTTAAGCTTCTTTTCTGTAAAATCAGGATATAGATTGAGAAGAGGCCCTGTCAGTGCATACAAAGCACTGACGTATCCTAAAATCTTACCTGTAGTAGCCGGATCCTCTGCTCCGAACTCCACATATCCCATACACTTTCTAGGTAAAATCTTCTTAAGAATCCTGCCGGTACGTCTGATAGCGACCTCAAGGTTTTTCTTTTCCTTTTCATAGACTCTGGCTACTTTTTCACGTTTATCATAAAGTCGCTTCAGCCTTCTCGGCAAAGAATTAGGATTTTTCGGCTTTTTAGCCTTCTTTTCCTTTTTCTTCTTTTTCTTTTTTTCTCTTTTTTTCTTTTCCTTTTTTTCTTCTTTTTCTTCTTTTAACTGCGGTCCTTGCTCAGGACTATCTTGCTTAAAAGTACCTTGCTCAGGAGGTCTCTCAACCTCTATTGCAGCATCTGAGACATCTTCCGAAGAAAAAGCGGGCTCCGAATAGTCTTTAAAAAACTCGTCATCCGGATCTTTTGTGTCTTCCCCCTTATTCTTCTTTTTAGAAGGCTTTTCCTCTTTTTCCTTCTTGTCCCCAAAAAGCTTGTAAAAAGCAATCCTGCCAAGCACTCTGCTCTGCTTATTTTCATATGTCGCACTGACACTGACTAAATGCAAAAGCCAGTACACCCGGGCCCTGCCCTTTAGCTTTTCCAGATCTGTACCATGTGCAAAAAGCGTGGCATCATACCTCACAGGTACAAAAAGCACCAGAGCTATAAGCAATAATAAAATTGCCAGAATTGAAAGAAGAACAATGCCAATTATCTTAAGAACCAGCATTTATCAGTGTCCTCTTTTACTGTGTGAACCTTGCTTCCAATAACTGGAGCAGTTGATTTTGTGCCTCGCCATAGGATGAGGCCATAGCGAATATTCTGATATTTTTATCCCTGTAATACGGGAAAATCAGGTTTTTAGCTTCATGTATATCATAGAGATTAGCTTCATTGGTAGGGCTTGCTATCAGATATAAATCCTTACAATACTTCCCCTTTTCCAGCCTTTTCTTAAGCTTTTCGCATTTTTTCTGAAGCTTATCTTCTACAATCAGATTGTCATCCCAATTAATCATAGCACTCTCTGATAAGATTGATTGAAATCTGGCGCTCGCCAGGATCAGTGCAAGCGTCCAGTGCGTTTCTCACATAAGTCATTACCTCATTATGTGAAGCCATCATTACAGGCAGCTCACGGAAAAGCTGAGCCATAACTGCCCTGTTTTTAAGTCTGTCACCGGCTTTAAGAGCCTTTTCCAAATCCTCTGAGAATTTGCTGCGTACTGCTTCCAGGTACTCATGATCTATAGTCACGTCGTCTTCTATAAGATTGGCAAAAGCACTTTCAGAACAAAGCTTTGTAGTCATAAGGAGCCTCTCGAAAGGCGCTGTCAGCATAAGCTCCTCTACCACTTTTCTGTAGTTTTCCTTTATAACCAGAAGTACAGACTCCTCATCCTGAATACGCATATTCAGCTTTTCAATCTTACCTTCAGTACCTGCAAAAAGAGTATCATAATCATTACAGCCTTTAAGAAGCTTTTCGATAATCTCTACTGTAGGCTGTACATTCTTTTCAGCCTCCATAGTAAAATACTGTCTGGTTAAAAGCACTGCTAAGAGGGCATTGCAAAGACCCTGCAGATCCGTAAGCTCATCAGCCAGCCCCTCTACCAGATTGGAGCCGATGCGGTAATCATCTTTCAAATCATAGTAATGATTCAGGTCCAGCTCCTTATAATCAGCAGCCTTAAGCTCATCTAAAAGCTCTCTTACATTATCATAAACATCGTACTTTTCATCTATCTTCACAAGTCCTGTAGCAGAACGAAGCATGTAATCAAAATTATCAATGGCGCGCTTATCACTGGCTTCATATAATGAAAAAGTAGTGTCTACCATATCCAGTATCTTTTGCTTGGTAAGTCTGATGGGCAGGCAGCTGGTAGCAGTCCTGATACGTTCATTTACCAAAGCACTTTCATCATCAGAAAAAATCCAGCGAAGGATCTCCCTTGCCAAATCATCATTAGATGTAGGCTCTATCTCAACATGCTCGAATTTAGGCTCCAGTCTGTTTAATATATGCTCATAAATAATAAAATCGTCAACATAAGCTGTAACGCACTCCATACGATGCTTAACAGTCTCACGTATATTCACTACTCTTGCTATACTTGCCTTCATTTCTTCCGGATCAAAAGAGCCGGAAGTAAGAGCTTTGATCTCTGCAAGGATCTCATCATAAAGAGCCTTGTTGTACTTATTCATACCCTCATCATCAAAGCTGTCATTTCTGTCCACAAGGATAGAAAGATTCATAGCCAGATTCTGATATGAATACTCTCCGTAAAGGGATGCCATCTCATTTATATAAACCGGGATATTGGCATGTAAGTCCTGGCCTTTTCTAATTTCATTTTCAATCTGCTTAATATTTCTGTTCATAAATAAATCCTCTGATGCAATATTTGAGAACTCCAAAGGAGTCTTATAAGTTATCATCATCCTTTTCATAGATATTTATATTCTAGCATATTCAATAATCATTGTGAAGTAAATTAAAAAAAATAGAAGCATCGATTTGATGCCTCCATTTTTACCTGTATCCTAAATTACAAATGCCATTTATATTCTCTTTACATGCTCATGAGTATAAAGGTGTTCTTCACAGTATTCATAGTTGCCGTCACACTTAGAGCAGTATCTGAACTGAAGACTGGCGCCGTCCAGCTCTGTCTTGCCACATATTGCACACTTATGTCTGGTAAATACCTGTTTCCCTTCGTGCTGTGCTTCCTGTCTGGACTGTACATTGGCATATCGCACCTTTTCCCTGTATGTCCTCTTTCGTCTGGCCTCCATAGGACTGATTTTTCTGAAATCCCTAGTAGAAAAGAAGAACAAAAGGAAATTTAACAGTGACATAACTATTACAACAATATCGTAATACTGTTGATCGAAAATGTCTTCAACAACTGAAAAAACCATAAGACCGGCATATAAATAACCCAGCCACTTAACTTTAATAGGAATTATAAAGTAGAGTAAAACCCTGTGCTCCGGGAAGGTGGTAGCATATGCCAGGAAAAGAGACATGCTGACATAAAAGGTCGTAACGTCGGAAAACCAGACAGCAGGAGTAGTAACAACTCTTTCCCCTCTGGTAACCATAAGCGACCTGGTAAAGATCTCTTTAGCTTCCATGGCCTGACCATTTAATATAAAGCCACCATCTGCAAAAATATCCTTAAACTCAATATAGGCTATACCATACAGAATAAATGCACCAACAATGGTAAATAAAATGCCGGAAAGAATATACAAAGTATATCTGAAGTCTCCCCATACCGCCTCCATAGTACGACCTATGGAAAAGTAGAACAATAAAGTAATAAGGACAAATATAAAACTGGTGCCGGAATGAGGAAAAATTAATACCCAGCTTATTAATCTCCAGACCTGTCCGTGTAAAATAAGATACGGATTCAGGGTAAGCATGGATGCTATATCCACATCCATATATCCCGACATCAGATCAATGACAAAGCCTAAAGCATAGCACACCATCATAATTGTGGTGAGATTATGTATAGCCAGTTTACCGTATTTTCTTTCAAGTTTGTATAACCAAGTGTTCATTCAGAATCCTTTAATTTATTTACGAACAATAAGGGACTTTCCTGTCATCTCTGCAGGCTGCTCCATGCCCATCATCTCAATCATGGTAGGAATGATATCAGCCAGGCATCCACCCTCACGAAGTGAGAAAGAAGGATCTGCATTTACGATAAGGAAAGGTACAGGATTGGTAGTATGAGCTGTCCAAGGCTCACCTGTAGTGTAGTCAATAAGCTGCTCTGCATTACCATGGTCTGCACAGATAAACATCTGGCCACCTACTTCCTTAACAGCTGCTACAGCCTTACCAACGCATACATCGATAGTCTCGATGGCAGAAATAGCTGCTTCCATAATACCGGTATGACCTACCATATCAGGATTTGCAAAATTACAGATAATAACATCATATTTATCAGACTTAATAGACTCTACCAGACGTGTACATACTTCCGGTGCGCTCATCTCAGGCTGAAGGTCAAATGTAGCAATCTTTGGAGAGTCTACAAGGATTCTGTCCTCACCCTCAAACTGCTTCTCTTCTCCGCCATTAAAGAAGAATGTAACATGAGCATACTTCTGGGTCTCAGCCAGTCTCAGCTGTGTCTTGCCATTCTTGGACAGGTACTCACCGAAGGTCATCTTAAGCTCTTCAGGAGGGTAAGCCACTGTAACATTTGGCATCTCAGCATCATACTGAGCCATGCATACAAACTGCAGAGGGAAGAAACCGTTTCTTCTCTCAAAGCCCTTGAAATCAGGGTCTACAAATGCTCTTGTAATCTGACGGGCACGGTCAGGACGGAAATTGAAGAAAATAACGGAATCATCCTTCTTAATCATGCCATCCTTCTCTACTACTGTAGGAACAACAAACTCATCAGTCTTGTCATTTTTATAGGAATTCTTAATAGCGCAAACAGGGCAGTCTGCCTCTTCGCCTTCACCGTAAACCATAGCAGCATATGCCTTTTCTACACGGTCCCAGGCATTGTCTCTGTCCATAGCCCAGAAACGACCTGCAACTGTTGCTACCTTACCGGCACCAATCTCTTCCAGCTTTCTTACTACCAGCTTCATATCATCCTTTGCAGATGCAGGTGGAACATCTCTGCCATCAAGGAATGCATGAATATAAATCTTCTCAAGGCCCATATCCTTAGCCATCTGCACAAGGCCGAAAAGATGATCCATATGGCTATGAACACCACCCGGAGAAACAAGGCCCATAAGATGAAGAGCTGTGCCCTTTTCCTTAGCTGCATTAATAGCATCTACGATAGCCTTATTCTTACGAATAGTGCCATCCTCAATATCCTTTGTAATCTTTACCAGCATCTGGTAAACAATACGGCCTGCGCCCATATTTGTATGTCCGACTTCAGAATTGCCCATCTGGCCATCAGGAAGGCCTACAAAAAGGCCGGAAGCCTGTCCCTGTACGCAAGGGCATGTATTCATAAGCTCGTCCATAACAGGTGTTTTCGCCTGCTTAATGGCATTGCCTTCTGTCTTTTCATTAATTCCATATCCATCAAGAATAAGTAATACTGTAGGTTTTTTGCTCATTTTTTTCTCCGATCTGTACGGCATATACCGTGTCATTTTTTTAACATAGATATTATAGCCCATTTGCTGAAAAATTCAAGATAAATTACTTACTCGAACTGATTATTGGCATTTTCAAGAATAAAACTACTGTTAAATGAGTGTAAATCCCCCACCACGACATAGATATCCTGAATGTTGTATTTACTTATCATTTCAGAAACCGAATATCCTACTACTCCCTTGTCAAAATATCTTGGATCATAATAATGCACCTGTTTGTAGTTTTGAGTAAGGTAGGTAAAATAGCCAAGTCCAAAGGAATCCATAATAACGAGACAATTTTCTGTAGCATCGTTGTCACATTCCACATATGTCCATGGGCCTGCAGGGCCTCCCAGGTATACAGTATATCTGTCATTGGATTTTGCATTAAAATCCAAATAAGGAATTACTTTATACTTGTCTTTTCCGGTAATACGTCTAAGCTCATGACCAAATTTAGGCTCTAAAAGCTCTAAAGTATCAGGATTCTTTTTCATGTAATCTTTTGGATTGTCACGATAATAAGTGCCAAGGAAGGGGTATTCAGTGGTATGGTTAAAATCACTCTCATAGTCCGCAGCTACTCCTCCTGCCCTTTGTACCATTTCTTTATATAGCAGGTAAGAGCCATATGGTGTCCAATGCATATCAGAGGTAAAGTATATATATTCCCCCTTATTCATATGCAGGGATAAAATATTACCTGCGTCAAAGGCATAAACATTATCTGCACCAAAAGCGTTTATTACAGGTATGGCTTCTTCATACATTATGCATTCTTTTTTAGCATTAAAGCTGCCTGTAGCATTGGCAGAGCTGGGAACAAGCGTAAACATAAGCTTTCCGTCTTTTGGAAGTATTGAAGCATACTTATTCAGAACTCTGGTAAAAGCCACAACAGAGTTTCTTTTGTAGAAGGAGCTGTTGCTCTTATTGGAAGAAAGTTCATGTTTTACACCATCTATGGTTATATATGTACTTAAAGCTTCGGCAAAATCATTAAGATTAGCTTCCGGTTTGGGCTCAATTGGCGGGTATTCTATAGGCACAGTAGGCGTCGGAGTATCTGTAGGACCGGAAAGGGAAGGACTGGGGCTCATCTCCCCTGCCTGGGTAGGCTTGGGCGTATTAACTGTAGCTGTAGGCCTGGGCGTACTGCTTACATTAAGCAAATCCTTTATCAAATCATCATCTACGCCTGTATCCAGGTTATCTCCCTTTTCACCGGACACCTGTTTGTAATCCTCTAATGTTGCAATACTAATTATGTCCCTTATATAATTGGAGCTACTAATTACCTTGTTTCTCCCCGGAAAGTGATCCAGGAAGTATTTTTCCACGTCAGCATCCAGGCTTCCCTTGGCTACAGCCTCTTTTATCGATGGAAAGCCTGCCAGCATTCTGTTTTCTTCTTCTGAGTAAACAGACTCATGCTCTGCTCCCCAAATATAATAGCTTCCCAATCCCAGCAGAACAAGCAGCCAAAATATAGGAAAAATTGCCTTAATATTTTTCATCTCGCTCCTCCTGTTAAAATCTGAAGTATAAGAAAGGATTGTAGCTCTGCCCTTCAAGCAAGGCCAAAGATATAATTAATAGGAGGCTTGCCACGATGGGTTTTAGCACTTTTACAACCATTTCAATTTCTTTGTTTTTGTGTTTCTCAAGTTTTTCCTTCCATGGGAAGCAGACTAAAACAGCCAGAAGGATGAAGCCTAAGTTTTCCTTAAGATAGTAAACAGCATAAGGGTCTGTAAGTCCTTCTGTTTTATATCCGAACATTTTTCCTATGTGGGACAGACCTGCAGAAAGATCTGTAAAATAGAAAAGCATCCAGCCTACAATCACCACTACAAGGGTCACCATTATCCTGAAAATGGCAGGTATTTTTTCTGTAAGCTTCAAAATCCATTTCTTTTCAATAAGCAGAATAATGCCGTAATATAGTCCCCAGAGCATAAAATTCCAGGAAGCGCCATGCCAGATACCGGTAAGTCCCCATACTACCAATATGTTTCTCACCCAGAGAATCTCCTTGCAACGATTACCTCCCATGGGAATATAAACATATTCTCTGAAAAATGCTCCCAGAGAGATATGCCATCTTCTCCAAAAGTCTGTAGCAGATGTTGCTACATAAGGATTATTGAAGTTTTCTTTAAAGTGAAAGCCAAACATTTTTCCCAGACCTATAGCCATGTCGGAATATCCGCAAAAGTCAAAGTATAACTGAAGCGAAAAGCATATAGCGAGTCCCCATACGCCAAGTAAAGAGCCACTTTTGCCATCCAGTGCAGCTACCACTTCACCGCAGGTGTTGGCCAGGATACACTTTTTGGCAAGACCAATTACAAATCGAACGAAGCCATGATAAAGACCTTCTGCTGTAACAAATCGCACTTTCAGTTCTTTTTCTATGTCTTTGTAGTTAATGATAGGTCCTGCAATGAGCTGCGGGAAAAAGCTCACATATAGTAATAGTCTGAAGAAATTCTTTTGTGCCTTAACCTTTCCCATATATACATCAATAACGTACGTAAGTACCTGGAATGTATAAAAGGAAATACCGATAGGTAAAGCAATGTCTGCAATTCTTGTGTCTTTTGTAAAAAGCGAAAGAACTGTATTTATAATAAAGCTTGCATATTTAAAGTAAAATAAAAAGCCAAGGCTGAATCCCACTCCTACTGCCATGAACAGACGTCTCAGCCATTTCCTTTCATTTTTTTCTATCAAAATTCCGCATGCGTAGTTCACCAGTACCATGGCTATCATTACAAATACCCATTTAGGTTCGCCCCAGGCATAAAATAGAAGGGAGGCTACAATAAGCACTCCGTTCTTCCAGTGAAAATTTGGTAATAGCACATAAAGTAGTACTACTACCGGTAAAAAATACAGCAAAAATGTTAATGATGAAAAAACCATATATTCTCCCTGCTCCCAATATTGTATGGCTGCCATATATCTTTTTATGTGCCCGGCGGCTCATACTTTTATACAAATTATACACTATTATTCAAAAAAGCAAACCCATAAACAAAAAATAGTACTGATTAGCAGAATATATTAATAAGCCGGCTATAATCCTTAAAGACAAGAACAGAGCAGATGGCATTCGCCATCTGCTCTGAAGTGTTGATTTATATTTTTTTTGCGTTTATTAAAGTAGCAAGTCGCATGGCCTTTTATTCTTTATATCTTTTATATATTATTTCGTAGCCATATCCCCCATCCTCTATTTCAACTCCATCTTTAATCCAGGTTTCAGACTCTTTATATATTAGCGTGTCTCCTTCAATCATGTATACATTTTCGCAATGCATTATTTCATCACCAATTGTTTCTTCATAGATTTTACCAAATTTAGTAGCAGGGACATCTGTTGTTAACGGGAATACAAAGCCCTTTCCATTGAACGTTTCATATTCGAACTCACCATCATACTTAGTACTATATCCACTGTTATCAAATTCTATTGATGCCATCTTATCTTCTGCATACCATTTTCCGGCTAACAAATCGTATATCGGATCTGCCACTCTGTTTTCCGGCTCATAACATCTTACAAACTTTGCGTCGCGGCTACTATTTTCATCATATTTAACATACAAATAATCGCCATCAATTTCAAAAGTACAATTTCCCGAATATCCTCCGCGGAACTTCGTTGCAGGAATTTTATCATCAATTGGTTGTAAATAACCATCATTTATATTCATGCAAAATAAGCCGTCATATTCAAAATATGTACCGGTTCCATCTATTAAGTATGAATACGAATCGCTATTCCACATTCCGGCAATCAGCGAATATACAGGATTTATCCATTCCACAAATTCATCATATTCCGGCTTTTCCGAACCTGATCTATAATAGCAGCCAAAATAACGCGACGGTGCATCACTACCATTGTATGTAACATGTAATAATCCGTTTTTTGTAACGTATATTTCCATGCCGTTGCCTCGATATCTTGACGCATCCTCTTGTAATGGTTCAAGTTTTGCCCAAGCCATTTCCTCTGCATTGCTTTCATTAAAATCAGGGACCTCATTCGGTTCAAAACCCATTACAAAATGCCCGCTTTCCAGAACAATTAAAGCAATCTCGTCTGTATAATAGTCACAAAACACACCTGCTATACGCTCCATAGAGTTCTCATTTGTTGAGGTATCCACAGGTTTTGCTGTTGTCACAGGGGTGTCTATCGGTTCTGCCGTTATCGCAGGGGTGTCCACCGGTTCTGCCGTTGTCACAGGGGTGTCTACCGGATTATTTGTCGGTACATGATCATCTGTTGGCGCTTTTGTTGGCGCAGATGGACTTGTAGGTGCAGCTGTTGGTGTGTCAGTAGTTTCAGGAGTCTTACCGCAAGCCGTAAGCATCATAGCCCATACCATTGCTGTTGCTACAAAAATCAACGTTTTTCTTCTCATGAATTTTTACCTTCTTTTATTTTATTTCCTGAGCTCCAGTGAAACTTTCATATCAGTCTAAGTACCCACAAAAGACATTATCAGCACTGCCTTCTTCGATAAATGTTCCTTCTAAACCATACTAATAGTCCCATAAGTGTGAAATATTATAACAGCTGTCCCCCTTACGTGCCCATCAATTTGCAGTAAACATTTTATAAATTTTATAGCCATATTTGTTCACAAGTTAAAATAGTCCCCAAGCGCGTAGCGCGACTTACATGCCTGCACGGAAGGGACTCTTTTATATTAAATCCTACAGAAATTCGCATTCTCTCGGTTTTCTTCGCAAACCGCTTCAGACTGTAGACAAACTAAGTTTTGTAGAAACTGGCAGCGTTAGCCAGTTATAATCAGACTTCGGAATTCACTTCCGGAGTCTGAAATGGCGAAAAATGGGGTGTAGGGGCCTCCAATTTTCGCCATTTATTCCTTTTGAAATCGAACAGAGCAGATGGCGGTAGCCATCTGCTCTGAAGTGTCGACTTTGTCGACACGCTAAAGACACCTATATGGTCTTGGCCCATATAAGTGTCTTAATCATTTACATATTTTTATTTGTAGCAAACAATCTTACCGAAGTCTGCCTTAAGAGATGCACCGCCAACAAGACCGCCATCAATATCAGGCTGAGCAAAAAGCTCTGCTGCATTAGCTGCATTTACAGAACCGCCGTACTGAATACGAATAGCATTTGCTGTCTTCTTGTCATAAATCTCCTGGATGCACTTACGGATACCTGCGCAAACTTCCTCAGCCTGCTCAGTAGTAGCTGTCTTACCTGTGCCGATGGCCCAAATAGGCTCATATGCAATAACAGCCTTCTTAGCCTGATCTGCTGTAACACCAAGGAAAGCGATCTTAATCTGCATTCTGATCCAGTCCATGGTAATGCCCTGCTCTCTCTGCTTGAGAGACTCGCCACAACAAATAATAGGAGTAATACCATGCTCAAAGGCCTTAAGAACCTTCTTATTTACTGTCTCATCTGTCTCTGCGAAGTACTCTCTTCTCTCAGAGTGGCCGATAATAACATACTTGATGCCCAAGTCATTCAACATAGCAGGAGAAATCTCGCCTGTATACGCACCGGACTCTTCAAAGTACATATTCTCAGCACCGATCTTAATCTTAGAACCTCTAACAGCAGAAATAGCTGCAGGTATATCAATAGCAGGAACGCAGAATACTACGTCTACATCAGGATTAACGCAAAGAGGCTTTAACTCCTCAATGAGCTTCTTAGCTTCTGCAGGAGTCTTATTCATCTTCCAGTTTCCTGCGATAATCTTCTTTCTCATTATAAAAATCCTCCAAAAGAGCTAGTTTCTATTTGTCGTCAGCTGCAACAACGCCTGGAAGCTCCTTGCCTTCAAGGAACTCAAGAGAAGCACCGCCACCTGTAGAGATGTGGCTCATCTGGTCGCCAAGGCCCATCTGGTTAACTGCTGCTGCGGAATCACCACCACCAATGATAGTAGTAGCCTCTGCTGCTGCAAGTGCCTTTGCTACTGCAAGAGTACCAGCTGCAAGTGTAGGATTCTCGAATACGCCCATAGGTCCGTTCCAAACAACTGTCTTAGCAGAAGCTACAGCATCTGCGAAAAGCTTCTGAGACTTAGGACCGATATCACAGCCTTCTCTGTCTGCAGGCATCTTGTCGGAATCAACTACTACTGTATCAACAGGAGCATCGATAGGATTAGGGAACTCAGAAATAGTAACTGCATCTACAGGAAGAAGGATAGTCTTACCCATATCTGCTGCCTTCTTAAGCATATCCTTACAGTAATCAATCTTCTCGTTATCTACGAGAGACTTACCGATCTCCATGCCCTGAGCCTTAAGGAATGTATATGCCATACCACCACCGATAATGAGTGTATCGCACTTGTTAAGAAGATTGTCAATAACAGCAAGCTTATCAGCAACCTTAGCACCACCAAGGATAGCTACGAAAGGACGAACAGGATTCTCAACGGCATTGCCAAGGAATTCGATTTCCTTCTGCATAAGGTAACCTACACAATTGTTGCCACCCTTAGCCTTGATGCACTCTGTAACACCTGCAACGGAAGCATGTGCTCTATGAGCAGAACCGAAAGCGTCACATACATAATCATCAGCAAGATCAGCAAGCTCCTTGGAGAACTCCTCGCCATTCTTTGTCTCTTCTTTGCCACGGAAACGTGTGTTCTGAAGAAGAACAACATCGCCTTCCTTCATAGCTGCAACAGCTGCTGTAGCAGCCTCGCCTGTTACATTGTAATCAGCTACGAAAACTACTTCCTTACCAAGCTTCTCGGAAAGTCTCTTAGCTACAGGTGCAAGGGATTCCTTCTCATTAGGACCCTCTTTAACCTTACCAAGGTGGGAGCAAAGGATAACCTTGCCGCCATCAGCGATAAGCTTATTTATTGTAGGAAGTGCAGCATTTATTCTTGTCTCGTCTGTGATAACGCCATCCTTAAGGGGAACATTGAAATCACAACGAACGAGTACTCTTCTACCTTTAACGTTGATATCATCAACTGACTTTTTGTTTAAACCCATTGTTTTTCTCCTCTTATGTCTTTTTTTTGACAAATTTTAATAAAAAACGCGGAGCTCCGGTCCAAGGACCGGACCCCGCGATTTGTGTCCTACTTTAGTAAGCAGTCCGTAAAGAATTAGATCTCTGCGAAGTACTTAATTGTACGAACCATCTGGCTTGTGTAGCTGTTCTCGTTATCATACCAAGAAACAACCTGTACCTGATAAAGATCGTCACCAATCTTGGATACCATTGTCTGTGTAGCATCGAAGAGGGAACCGAATCTCATACCGATAACGTCGGAAGAAACGATCTGGTCCTCATTGTAACCGAAGGACTCAGAAGCTGCTGCCTTCATAGCTGCATTGATGCCGTCCTTTGTAACGTCAGCGCCCTTAACAACTGCTGTAAGAATTGTTGTAGAACCTGTAGGAACAGGAACTCTCTGAGCAGAGCCGATAAGCTTGCCGTTAAGCTCAGGGATAACAAGGCCGATAGCCTTTGCAGCGCCTGTAGAGTTAGGAACGATGTTTGCAGCGCCTGCACGTGCACGACGAAGGTCACCCTTTCTGTGAGGACCATCAAGGATCATCTGATCGCCTGTGTAAGCGTGAATTGTGCTCATGATACCCGACTGTATAGGAGCATAATCATTAAGAGCCTTTGCCATAGGTGCAAGGCAGTTTGTTGTACAAGAAGCTGCGGAAATAACCTGATCCTCAGCTGTAAGTGTCTTCTCATTTACAGAGAATACGATTGTCTTAAGGTCATTGCCTGCAGGTGCGGAAATAACAACCTTCTTAGCACCAGCATTGATATGAGCCATGGACTTATCCTTAGAGCAGTAGAAGCCTGTGCACTCAAGAACTACATCAACGCCAAGCTCACCCCAAGGGCAATTTGCAGCATCCTTCTCAGCGTAGATCTTAAGGGTCTTACCATCAACTGTAATTGTGTTAGCCTCGTCATCAGCTGTAACTGTGTGAAGGTTCTCACCCATTCTGCCACAGTAGCTACCCTGTGCTGTGTCATACTTAAGAAGATGAGCAAGCATGGAAGCGGATGTAAGATCATTGATAGCTACTACTTCGTAGCCCTCTGCGCCGAACATCTGTCTGAAAGCAAGACGTCCGATACGGCCAAAACCGTTAATTGCAACTTTAACTGCCATATTAAATTCCTCCTGTTTTGCGATTTGTATCGCTAAAAGTTATTATATCCCGGACTCCCGGTGATTTGTATTAAGCACGGGAATGTCCCGACCTAATTTCCACAAAAATTAAATCACATTGTTAGTAATTTGTCAATCGAAAATTCATCGATTTTTAATAAAAAACAAGGCGATTTTTTTAAAATATTACTGTTCTACCGTCTCATCAGGGAGAATATTTACCTTTCCCTCATAGATTTCCTGAACTGCAACTGAAAGGGGCTTATTGCACTTTGGTACAACCATAGGCTCAGCACCATCAATAATCTGTCTGGCTCTCTTTGCTGTAGCAATACAGATGGAATAACGGCTGTTAACTACCTTCTGCTCGCCCTCAGCATTTGCATTAATCTTCTGACTAAGTTCTACATAAGATGGATGAATCATCATTGCCTCCTAAATTTGTTTTAAAAATCACTGCTACTATTATACCACAAATTGTCAATACTTTTAAGAAAAAATATGAAAAAGAATCGAAATTTACGGCTTAATTTACGTTAATGTCATCAGACATCAAGGTCTATTCTATGTTCTGGATCTGTTCCCTGATCTTTTCGATTTCAGTCTTAAGATCAATGGCAATATTGGAAACAGTAAGATCATTGGCCTTGGACAGTGTTGTATTGGCCTCTCTGTTCATTTCCTGAGCTATGAAATCCAGCTTACGTCCGACATCCTTGCCGGCCTTCAGTGTATCTCTCATGCCGCTGACATGTGCTCTTAATCGAACCATTTCTTCATCCACGCATATTTTATCGGCAAATACTACTATTTCTGTAGCAAGTACCTGCTCGGAAACATTAGTATCCCCTAAAAGCTCCTGCACCTTGGCTGTAATCTTATCCCTATACTCCTTAACTATTTCAGGAGAACGGAGAACTATTTTACCTACCATTTCTTCAATGCCATCAAGCTTCTGCTCCAGGTCTTCCTTAAGCTTTTCGCCCTCAGCAATTCTTGTCTCAACAAACTGGCCTGCTGCGCCACGCACAGCCTTTTCCAGATCTTTCCAGATATCCTCTTCATCAACATTCTGCTCTTCCAGAGTAAGCACCTCCGGCATTCTGGCAATGGTGGTAGCCTTTATATCATTTTCCAGCCGGAAGCTGTCTGATATATCTCTTATATAGTCCACATATTCCTTGGCTATATCCGGATTGTACTTCACACACTCGCGGCCCAGGGATGCATCTTCATAGCTGATAAACATATCCACTTTGCCGCGGCTTATGTACTCTTTAAGAATCCCTCTTATGGAAGCCTCGAAAAAATTCAGCTTTTTAGGCATCTTGATGGTAATCTCGCTGTATCTGTGATTTACAGACTTCATCTCGACAGTGATTTTTCTTTCTCCGTTTACGACTTCGCATCTGCCGAAGCCGGTCATACTTTTTATCATAATCTACTCCAAAATTTTATGTTTTGTATTTATTAAATATAGAAGGTCATTCTTATGCCCTGGGCATAATCCCCAAAGCCATCTCCAAAGAGGTTGATACCGCCCACATGTTCAGCATCTGCATCCACACTGATACGTACGGAAATATAATCATTTCCCTCTATATCAAGGTCCTTAAGGCACAGATTTTCCGTCCTGTTATTGTCTACAAAAGAGCCTTCAGGCCTTATAGACCATGTGACCAGCTTACCATACTGAGTATTCTTATCCGGCCACCAGGAAGGATTCCATATGCCTCTTCTGCCTCCGAAGTCAGAAGGGCACTGGTAGGTACCAACTTTTTTACCGTTTACATAAAGTGAAATATCCGAAGGAAAATCAAGATTGTATTCGTGATCCTCCGAGCATAGCTCCGCAGATATTTCCAATCTTTTAAGGTTTTTATTATTGATAACGTAAGTAGGAAAACGATACTCCACATATCCGGCGCCGCCAAACCACAAAAGCCCTGCAGCTGCCCTGTCCTGATGGTAAAAAGAGCCAGCCTTGTCTTCCTGTCCGATCTGACCCTTGTCGCCGGCTATACCGCAGGTAGGATTGACATTATCCACTTTATAGTCAACATATGCTCCAATAGGCATGTTGATTACTTCTGCCTTATCAGCTCCAATAGCAGTCTCTGTAACGATTTCCACGCCGGAAACAGTCATTTTGCAAAGCTTCATGGAGCCACGGCTGGCAGGCATAAGATCGCACCTAATAAGCCCTGCGTCTTCCAGGACTTTTACATGCATAGCTGCCGAACTGGCAGGAATATCCAGCTTTTCTGATATTTCATTAACATTCAGACTCTCATTGCAGAGAAGCTTCATAAGTTCAATTCTTACATCGCTGGAAAAAGCTTTTCCTATGTTTTTTAATTTTTCAGTATCATCAAGATTAATCTGAAGTACCATTTGCGCCTCTACTACCCTACTTTTTTAATTCATCATTATTACATGATCATCCGGTCTCTTGGCAGGCTCAATCTTTTTAAGGTAATATACAGGGCCTTCACCCTCATACTCCTTCTGATATTCCGCACGAATCTCACATGTAACAGTTACCCAGTCCTTAGTCTTATAGACATAGGCCTGGTCTCCATGACAAAGGAAGCCTATAAAAGCCATATCCTCTGCACAGCAGGTCATGGCAAAACGGCCGGGCACAAAAGTGCCTTTAGGTGTTTCTTTTCCACGATAAACCATAGCAAGGAATTTTACTGTCTTGCCTACATAATGCTGCAAATTGTCCAGACAATCCAGGTAGAAAATACCGTAGTCATCATCAGCAATCTCAATAACATCAGCATTCATATCATATGGCAGGTCTATAGCGTCATCAAAACCTGCCTCCTGACCATCCAATGGCTCAAAAACACACTGGGCCCTACGATTCAAAGTACGTACCAGCTTTTTAAATGTATTACGCTTGGTCTCGGCAGTACATTTGTTGAAAATAATAAGCTCAGTATAAGCTATTACCTCATTCATCATCTGGCGCATATTGGCCATATAAGCTTCGAATGTACCTGCATCAGCCAGTGTAATCATCTGTGCCAGCTCCCATCTGCGTGGGAAGCCCTGCTCCAGTATGCGGCTTACGCTCCAGGTACCGTTCCATTCAATAACTATTCTCTTGACCTTGTTGTTTGCCCTAGCCAGCTCCATAAGAAATGTGGGATTAAAATCCTCCTCATTTTCCACCTGGACCATCGTAACCTGACGGCGTGCCAGCTCATCTTTATCATATTCTACTTCACCTTCCTCACATACGATAAGAAGGCTTTTTTCACCCATGGTAAACTCATCATCATTCAGAGTATCCTTGATGAAAGTGGTTTTCCCGGAATCAAGAAAACCTAATATTAAAAATACTGGTATCATTACCTTTCCTTTCCACCGCCGTACTACCTCCGGCGGGAACAGTCAAATCGTTATGCGAAAAGTGCCTCTATTGCCTCTTCTTTGAGCTCTGCACCAATGACGCAAAGCTTGCCGGTATAATCAGGCTGACCATTTCTTATCTCATATTCGCCAGGAACAAGATCAAAGTAAATCCACTGACCGTCTACGCCATCAACCATCCCCTTGGCACGAAGGATTTTTCCGTACTCTTCAGTCTCAGCAAGCTTTTTAAGTATTTCTTCAAGAGCTGCCTTCTCATACTTCTTTGGTGTCTCTTTACCCCAGCTGGTAAATACTTCATCCGCATCGTGATGGTGGTGATGATGGTGATGATGGTGATGATGGTGATGCTCATGTTCTTCATGATCGTGATGATGGTGATGCTCGTGGTCATCATGATCGTGGTGATGGTGACCGCAGCAGCATTCTTCATCATCGTCGTCATCGTCATCATCATGATGATGGTGGTGATGGTGCTCATGCTCGTCGTGGTCATCATGATCGTGGTGGTGGTGACCGCAGCAGCATTCTTCATCATCGTCATCGTCTTCATCACCGTCGTGATGATGGTGGTGATGGCACTCGCAATCAGGGTCATCACATTCATCTTCGTCATGATGATGCTCCTTAAATTCAGCCAGCATTGCTTCTGCAAAGCTCTCCTTCTTCTCCATGGCAGCCTTAACAGTCTCTGCATCAAGTGAATCCCAAGGAGTAGTAATAATGGTAGCATTTGCATTATGCTCACGGAGCATAGCTACTACTTCCATAAGCTTTTCGTCAGTCATCTTCTGAGTACGGCTAAGCACGATAGTCTTGGCAGACTCTACCTGATTGTTGAAAAACTCACCGAAATTCTTCATATAAACCTTAGCTTTTGTAGCATCAACTACAGCGCTGAAGGAATTAAGCTCTGCATTTTTCAAATCGCCTTCAATATTCTGTACTGCTCTTATAACATCTGAAAGCTTGCCTACACCTGAAGGCTCAATAATAATTCTGTCAGGTGCAAACTGTTCCAGTACCTTTTTAAGAGATTCGCCAAAATCTCCTACCAGTGAACAGCAGATACATCCGGAATTCATTTCGGTAATCTCGATACCGGCATCCTTAAGGAATCCGCCATCAATACCAATTTCACCAAATTCGTTTTCGATAAGGACAACTTTTTCGCCCTTGTATGCAGTCTCTAAAAGTTTCTTAATAAGTGTGGTCTTTCCTGCACCCAGGAAGCCTGAAATAATGTCAATCTTAGTCATGATTTACATCCTTTCTTTTTTTATTTTGAGTTTTATTCTATGCATATGCCTTTGCATAAAACTCCAATATAATATTATAAATTCTATCCAATTTTTGGTCAAGTGGTAAATAAAAAACCAGGGGCTATCAATAATGATATCAATAATGCTATCAATAATGATATGCCCCTGAAATTTACTTTTTCTTTTCTACTTTTAAGCTTTGCACTACAGTCTTCCCCGTGGTTTCTTTGGAGAAATTAATGGAATAAAGTCCAAATCTTGCTCCTACCCATCTGCCTGCGCTTATTTCAAAGCTCCCGGGTATCCCTGCAAAAAAATCACCAATTACTGCCCAGGACAATCTTACCTCCGAGCCAAAAAAGTCCGACCTCAGACCAACTGAGCGAATCTCTCCCATATCATAGGCCACAGTTTCAATCTCTTTTTCTTCTATTCTGTTACCGGATTTTATAATAAGAGAAAAGGATTTTTCCTTTTTTCTTACAGCAATAGCCGCATATCTGTCGCCAGCCACCACAAGGCCACACTCATCTCCCAATTGCATACGGGTCAGATCGAAATGAACCCCCACAGAAAAATTTTCGGCAACAGTTTTTTGCAGAAGTAAATTGGGCAGATTAATCAACATGGCATCTTTGCCCTTTCTTTTGCTTCCATCAACTACACTTAAGCAAAGCTGGTCATCTGTAACCTGAGCCCAGGCAGACTGATGATTGGCATTCCACTGCCATACAGGTGAAACATAGCCGTTCCTTATAAGCTCACTTTCATTTATGCCGGGATTACTGATACCCCGGTCATATTTCCTTTTATCCGGGTCGCCATATATGGAAAATTCACGTACCGGCTTGCCCTGATCTCCCATAACAGGCCAGTCATTTTCCCACACTACAGGCTCCATATATATAATGCGCCCTGCTACACCCATGTCGCGAAAATGAATGAATACTTCTTCTCCTAAAGGCGTATCTACCAGGGCTCCCTGATGAGGTCCATTTATTTCTGTATCCATTGTTTCCAGCACTATCTTTTCTTCATATGGTCCAAAAATATCTCGGGCTCTTAATACTGTCTGCCAGCCCTCGGTGACTCCGCCTGCAGGTGCAAAGATATAATAATACCCGTTTCTCTTATAAAATTTAGGACCTTCTATGGTAGGCTGCGTTAATGAGCCGTCAAAAACATCCCTGCCCTCGTCTGTTATACAGGTAATATCTTTGTCCAGCTGACATACATGCAGCCTGGAATTAAAGCCCGTTCTACTTTTGGCATAAGCATATACCATATATACCCGGCCATCCTCATCCCACAAAGGACAGGGATCTATATGGCCCGGCACAGGGTCAATACAGATGGGACCTTCCCATTTACTGTATATATCGCAGGTTCTATAAACAAATATCCCTTCGTCCGGAAGAGGCACAAAACAGTAAAACACTCCATCATGATAACGAAGCGCCGGCGCCCAGGCTCCGCATCCGTGCTCTACATTATTGTACTTTTCAAAGGGAAGATTATCTGCTACATGTCCTATTATCTCCCATCTGGTCAAATCTGTAGAATGAAGAATAGGAATAACCGGTGTTGATGTAAAGGAAGATGAAATCATAAAATATTCATCTCCCACTCTAATAGCATCGGGGTCAGAATAATCACCAAAAATAACTGGATTCACTATTCGCATATCTGTCACTCCTGTAAAACAAGTCTCTTAATGTCAGGTATTGCTATTAACGAGTTATTGGTATAATAAACTACAAATCCCGGCTTTCCGCCTGCAGGCTTCTTCACCTCTTTTTTCAGCACGTAATCCACTTCAACTTTGCCATTTTTATCTGCGGAGGAGTAATATGCAGCTAATGCTCCCGCATCTTCAAAGGCTATATCAGGTATATCCATATTAAGGCCGCCCACCTTCATGATAACATGAGACCCGGGACACCCCTTTGCATGGAACCACCAGTCTGCACCATTGGCAAAATTAAAGGTAAGCTCATCGTTTTGTGTATTGTTCTTGCCCACGTAAAAGTGTATTCCTTCAGGAGAAACAAAATGAAGAGGTATGCTTTTACTTTTTTGCCCCTTGGCTTTGTAGCCCTGTTTACTCATTCTATGGGCAAATTTGTCTTTTTTAGGCTTATACTTCATATAGCCGGAATCAGTAAGCTCAGCCTTAATTTGATTCAGGTCATCTTCAGTAAGAGCCAGATCCAAAGAAAGCTTTATGGAATTTAAGTGTTCCAGAGCTATCTTTGTTTCAGCTACATTTTTGCTCTGAGCCTCAAAGGTACGCTTTAATTTTGCATATTTGTCAAAATATCTTTTGGCATTTTCTATAGGTGTTATATCGGTGTCCAGAGGAATATTTTCTTCCTCGTTTGTATAATAATTAAGGGCCTTTAGGTATTTTGCTCCCGGCTCTAAAGAATAACCATATGCCGTAATCAGCTCTCCATATACCCTGTACTTATCTCTTTTTTCCGTATCCTCCAGCTGCTTCTGCTGTAACTGGAGCTTTTTCGCCTCACGCTCGATGGCAGTAGACACTATCTTTCTAAGATCGGCAGATTTCTGCCTAATAACGGTAGTTTCGTTTTTTTCGCTGTAAAAATCCCGTAATAAAGAAGACACTGAGTCCATGCTTTTTACCACTATACAGGGATTATGCTTAAACAGCTCAGACGGCACCATTGAATACTCTACGGGCTCATCTTTTTCATAGATTATTTCAGGGAAAAATTCACCGTTTTTTACATCATCCATATAACGCATAAAGGTTTTATACAGATGGGTCATATAATCCCCGGTAACAGATGCTGCATACATATCCGGGGACAAGCCTGCTCTCATACATATTTCATTGGCAGTGAAAGGACTTAATCCGGTAAATGCCGTGTATATTGCCTTGGGCAGCTGATTATTACCCTGTTTTACCAAAGATACAAACTCTTCTTCTGACACTGTTAACGGGTCAGCTTTTTTCTGAGTCTCAGGCAGGAAATATTTTCTTCCCGGCAGCACTTCACGTACCGAGCTCATAAACGATGATACTCTTTTTATGGAATCCAGAATATTAAGCTCTTCGTCACACAGAATAATGTTGGAATGCTTTCCCATAATTTCCATAATGAGATGTTTTATTTTCAAATCTCCCATCTCATCCAGGTGCTCCACGGTGATGGTAATTACTCGCTCCATGGACTCTGTACCCGGAATGCCCTGAGTAATGCTTAATATCCTGGCACTGTTAAAGTGTTTCCTTAAAAGCATGCAAAAGGCAGGCGCCGTAATGGGTGCCTGTTTATTATCATCATATAAATAAATCAGGGGCAGAGACGCATTGGCTGTCATAAACAGTCTGTATGTGTCATTCGCCTTAATAGTTAATAATATTTCGTCCTTTTCAGGCTGCACCACCTTGGTGATGCGTCCTCCTACCAGACATTTGGAAAGCTCACAGGTAAGAGCTCTCACCGTAACACCGTCAAAAGCCATTACCAGATAATCCCCTTTCCTACAAAGTCTGCAGTATGTGAATCAGAGCCATAGGTAAGCAGGCTGCCTCCCAGCTCCTTATATCTGGCCAAAACAGGCTCAGCAGGATGAGCATGCTCCAGTCCCTTTGCCATACCTTTTGTATTAATTTCCAAAGCCTGCCCTCTTTTTATGAGAGTACGCAAAATAAAATCTATAGAACTTTGATTCTTATCATACACCTGGTTAAAATATACAGGTCTGGGCGCAGGCAGCATCCTTTCCGGCAAGTATCTTACTATATAATCCATATGGGCCAGACTGTCAAAAAAGTCATTTTCATGAACGCACTCAGCTAATTCATCAAAGTATTTAGCCACCACATAGTCTGCAGTCTTTCCTTCCCAAAGGCTCTCAAAGTAGGGATCTTCTCCCGATAAAAGATGCATGGACCCTAAGACCATTTTAAAGTCATGCTCCTTTTTTATATCCGCATACTCTTTAGCCAAATCAGGCCTGCCGGGTCTCATACCCGCCTCAAAGCCTGTAAGTATCTCTATTCTGTCGCCATACTTATTTTGCATTTCCTTTATTTTCTCTAAATACGCTGGTATGTCAAAGGTGAATAAAGGTCTTTCGTCAAAGTCAGGATGATGGATATATATTGAGTCTCCATACTCCTCCAGCATGTATTTTTTATTAATCTCCGGAAAATCCAAATCTAAATGCTCAGTAAATGCAATACCGGAAAGCCCTACTTTTATGGCAGCCTCCACTGAGCGCTCCATATCTTCCGTAGAATCAGAAGAAAACTTTGTATGTAAATGATAATCTCTTGTATTCATAATGTCCTCAGATAACAATTCTTAGTATAGTTCTTATTATTAGTCAATTATCTCCTTCAGACATAATCCTATATTGATTTTCTCATTTTGTCAATGAATCCATGTACTGTCATTATCCAAATTCACTTTGACGGAAAATGCATTTTTGTATATTGTCTTTTTTTGCCCCAATGTCACTTCAAAGTCATAGTATATGTATAAAATGCCTTTTTTTCTAAAAAAGGGCTCCAGACCGGATATGGTATTATTTTGTTTATAGCTTAGATATGAAGCATAATCTTCCTTTTTCATCACATGGGAGGTATATGGTAAAACATAAGTAAACCGGCTACCGCTGCCTGTACTCCTTCCAATAAGACTATCATCATAATCCACGCCTGCTTCCTGCAATGTTACTATACCGCCATTGCCTGACATAGTAGTAAAAAGACAGGCTTCACTGATACCGCTACCATCATCATAATAGTATTTCGGCGAGGCCTTAATGGAAAAACTACCGGGATAAGGCTTTAAAAAAGCTGTAAAGTCCAGCTTGTTTCCCTGCTTTATTACAGGTCTAAAAGAACCATCAAATTTCACAGCCGCATCATTATTTACCTTTATATCCGAAATATCCAGTACCGGTGTAGGGGTATTGGTAGGCGTATTGGTGGGCGTATTGGTAGGCGTATTGGTGGACGTATTGGTAGGGGTATTAGTAGGCGTATTGGTAGGCTTCGGAGTAGGAGTTGCTGCAGCCGCCTGCTTAACAGTATATTTATAATACGCATCTATAGTGGTATAACTGTTTATCGCTGTTGACAAAGTATAGCCGGTACTGTTCAAATCCGTAATGGCTTTATCTGTATTAGGGTTAATTGCTGTCATTTTGTCAGCGTAAGAAACAGCTATATTTTTACCGCTGACAAGATTATTCAGAGCCTGCTTTACATAAGCATTATCCAGAATAGTATTTCTGGTAATGGTACTACCCGGCAACAAGCTGCCATCATTTAATCCTATACTGGTAGCCATCTCTTCTTTCCCGCTTACGGAATTTAGCAAATGAATATTTACAGTCAGTGCCGCACCTGCATTTTCACCTATTTTAACTGTCCATCCCGACACTTCCCTGTCTTTTAGATAATTAACAAAATTAATGGCAGGTCTTCTTTCCTTAACATCGGCTATGGAGCAAAACAGCTCCCTAATGCCTCTTATTGTACCGCCTCTTGCACCGCCATTATATTCCAGCTGCTGACCGGTGCCATTACCGGACTCTTCCCAAAAAATGGTGACAAAATCAGTAATTATGAAATAATTTCTATACTGACTATTTATCCCATAGCGTTTTATTATATAGTCATTCAAGCCCTTGTATCTGGCATCTGCATCGCTGGAAAAGCTTACTCCTCCTTCATTGCCAAAATTATTATACAGGATGGCAAAATGTCCCCCGTCAGAGGAATCATAGGACCAGCGCCAGTCTCTTCTATCCACCAGCAAAAATTTGTGTTTATATGTTGCATAATGCTTCTTAAGGGCTTCCGACATATTACTGTTATTCCATTGGGACTTTATCCATGCATATCCATCCTTAACATGATTGCCATATTGCTTACAAGCTGCTGCATTCCAGTCATAATAGCCGGAAAGGGATAAGTGGTTATTACCGCCGCTGCCGGTATACCCGCATATTTCATTACAGCTGCAGAGAGGGTAGGTATCTGTATATAGCTTTTTACTGTTTTCATCCAGATCTTCGCTTATCACTTTACCCAGCGTATTACTTACCGTCAGATATCTGCCGCCTTTGTAAGCAGCGTTAGTGCAAGCTCTAAAACTCTTTGCGGCAAAATTAACCTGCCCATTAGTTTCTATGGCAATATCAAAAAGATCATAATAATCATCCGGTATAAGACTTCCTATGTAATACCAGGGCTCAGTACTTTTTATCCTGTTGCCCTTATCGTCATAGACATAAGAATTCACCTCTTTCCCGTCTACCACCTGACTTTTCATAACATAAGGATAATAGGGTGATATTATGCCGTCTTTGGAAGTAATGCTGTTGAAAAGGTCATTGCTGTAAGCTCCACCGTTGGACCCATATACTCTGAATATGGCATAGGTATTAAATCTGCCCCCTGTACCCAGATTGGGGTAAGTAGTACTTTCTGCCTGTGTAAGGCTATCCATTTTTTCAGTGGTCTGAATGGTACTAAAATTACCTCCGGCAGGGACTCTGAAAATTCCTTCCGTTAATATGGCTATAATTACTGTAACCACCAATAATGAAACCTTTATATCTCTTTTCAGTCTAAACTTTTCCACTTTTGCCATTCTTTGACCTTCACTTCATATTCACATATGCCATCCATATCCAAATCCAAAAAACATAAGGTATCTTCAGACCAACTATAAACATGTCCTGTAAGCGGGTCCGTCTCCGAAAAGGCAGCCGGGTCCTCAATAAATCTTGCCCACATTTCCCCCCAGGGTAATATGCGGGTAATATACGCGTCCGTAAAGACAGCATTTGGATGGAGATTTACAAAATACCAGACACTATCTATATTCACATCATATATATGCAGTGCTTTATGCTGTCCGTAATCATCGTAATACCATAAATCTCCATGGGAATACTCTTTTAGGCCTTCTGCCACACAAAAAGCTACAGTGTCCTCCCTGTCAGCAGATGCATCCACTCCTGTATTTTTTTGCCCTCCGAATAAATCCTCCGGCTTCATATAGTAGTCCTTATCATTTATCACTACCTGATATACATTGCCGCAATCCAAATTAAAGGCTTTGGCGTATACATAAGTGCCTGCCTCCAGACTGCCTGCGGTGCTTCCGTCTGCCTCATAATAGTATGATTTGTCCTTTACTATATAGCTCCCCATTTTCCTAAGAGTAGCATCCGATGCATCAAATCTGGTAAGATGCAGACTAAAATCCACTTTTTCCACTTCCCTATCCGGCTCTAATGTAGGCGTAGGACCTTCAGGGATATCGGTCGGTATAGCTGTAGGCGTAGGACCTTCAGGGATATCGGTCGGGATAACTGTTGTAGGCGTAGGGCTCTCAGGGCTATCCATGGGCTTTGACCTTTTTACCGCTACCCAGGCAACAATCCCCGCTGCCAGAAGCAGGCATATAATCCCGGCTATAACAAATTTCCTGTTCACTATCTTTCTATCTCCTTATAAAACTCTCTGCTAATCACAAATGTCCTGCCAAAGCTACGGATACTAAAATCATTTAATATGATGTATATTGCCAGACTGTCACTGTCATGGACTTCCATAAGCCGGCTGTAATCTTTTATAATCTCACCGTTTATACCTACATAGATATCCTTAATCAGATTATTATCTTCCAAAATGTCATAGTATTCCGTAGCATCCATTTGTACAGCATATGTGTAGATAAAAGTGCTCTCCATAAGCTCCCTTGGATTATCTTCATATACATGATTTTTTAATACTGAAGCTGTCTTATCTCCCGCCACTTCTATAGCCCGGTCTATCTTTAAAATTTCATTTTTAGCATTATGGAATACTATCAGTCTTTGCATTACTGCCAGTACTACCACCACATAAACTATAAAATACATGATAATCAGATGGCTTCTTTTCATTACAACTTCCTCTAAGCTCTATAGGATAAAGCTTTCTATTTCTGCTCTTACTACGCCCATAATGCCAGAAAATAAAAGTAAGGTACCAAATATTACCACCAGAATCATAAATATTCTTCCTATCAACTTACCTGTGTGCACCGATTACTCCTCCTTCCGGCAGTATTATGCTCTCCTGTTTTTCAAATAATTCCATTAATTGTCCTTCGTCTATCCTATACAGATATTCTCCAAAGTCTCCATTGTTTACAGCTTCCATAGTATACATATACAAATGCTGAGGATGCTTTTGGAATGACGCAATGCTGTATATATAATCAGCTTCAGCTCTTATAAGGCAGCCCTCCTTATTGACATAGGATATGGTATTAAATATTTCTTTTTCTGCAGTGCTCTCTAATCTTATATGCGTCTCCATAATCTTTAGCCCTGCTGGAACAAATATCAGTACCATAACCGCTATAATAATGGACACTATTTCTGATATTCCGTCTCTCATCTGCTATAACCATTCCTTTCATAGCCATACGATAAATGCTCATCTTATGAATATGTCCATCATTTCCTCTATGACTCTGCATAAGCTTCCGGCTGTAATAAGTAAAAATGCCAGTCCTGCGCCAAATATCAATAAATCAACTGCCGCATCAAGAAATCTTTCACTCATATTTCCTCTTCTAATTCTGGGTAAAGGTAAGAGTATTTACCGTACCATTGGAATCCCTGGTCACCTGACATGAAAAGCTGGCTGCAGGATTTATATAAAACATACTCTTACTTTTATCCTCCATATTTTTAAGTATACTGTCATAGCTCATGCTGTTTCCTGTGTAACCGCAATCGCTGGCTCCATATTCATATTTTACTCCAGCACCCTGACTTCCGTTGGCTACGGAATACTCACCATTTTTCACGTAGATCACCGCACCGCCGGTCTTCATGTTTTTTATAAGCTTTATCAGCTCCGCACCGGATGCACTTCTTCTGTCACCTTCATAGAAGCTGTACTCCAGGTCTGAAAGCTGGCCCATTATGGTATCATACTGAGAGGTGGAATTGGAAATCGACGCTCTGGCTTTATTGTATATATTCATACCTATTGCTATAAAACCAACTGTTAAAATAATGCCTACTGAAAACAATAAAATCTTTTTTGCTGTATCCATTTTGTTCTCCTTTTTCTTTAAATTTCTTTTATATCTATACCGGTAATACTGTCATTTTTGTCTCTGATAACAGTCACCCTGTATTTTTTTATGGGATTAATAAAGTACCGGGAATTCTCATCACGAAGCTCATGCAGATTACTACTGTCTACTTTAAAGGTATAGGAAACCCCGGTACTGTTTTTCCCGGTTATATTAATCACGGCATCTGTTCTGCCATACAGATTCCTCACATAAGATACTATTTTATTTCCAGGGATATCCTGCCCCTCATATTTTTCTATTTCCTCCAGCTTAAGGGCCTGCAATTTCTGTTCTTCTTTTTGTGATACCATTTGTCCCAGATCCATGGCTTTGCCAAAAACAGTGATACCCACCATAATAAGCGCCACTGTAATTATCAGTCCTGCTGCAAAGATTAACATTTCCTTTATCTGCGACATAGTTTATCTCCTTTAAAATATTTGTATTTCATCCATCATGGTGAATATCTCTGACAGATCTGCCAAAGCGATCCTTAAAAATGGAATTATCAGATACCCCATCATTACGATGGTGCCGGGTATCCATGAAAATACATCCATAAGATTCTTTTTACCGGAGGTCATTATCTCTTCTGACAGCTCCGTCATCATTTCCAGTCCCCGTCTGTCTGCCTCAACAGATGAAAAAGCCTTGTAGATACCTACATCGGAAACAGCCAAAAAATCCTCTGCCAGCTCCTTAAATTCCCTGGACTTCCTGCCCCCCTCATCTCTAAGTACCATCAGGGCGCTTTCTGCTCCTGCCTGATAGAGATTCAGGGCATCCTGAATATTTTCCCTGAAAACATCAGAAAACATTTCCATACTCTCCAGCAATTCACAGGTACCTATATGGGCCAGTCCTCTTTCCATTATGATAACCGTCTGCAGCCTTTTGACTTCGGCAGTAATGCCTTCTCTCCTTCTGTAGCCCTTATACATAATCCGAAAAACAGGTGTCAGCCCGGATACAATGCCAAAAACATCCAGAATCAGGATCTGATACCAATGAAGATAAAGACCCTTGTATACCGTAATTCTTGACACTATTTCTTTTACTGCACCATGGGTGATGATATCCGGACATCCCGGGCTCAAGACTTCAAAGCTTTCTCTGACAGCGCTTTCCAGTCTGCTGCCATTAAGGTCACTTTCTTTATACTCATTTATCACTGTCAGCATAGAGCTTTCTATCTGCTTTTTCCTGCTTTCACTGCTTAAAACAGCTATATCATCTATATTGCCAATATATGTGGTAAGTGCCTTTTTTTCAGCATTCTGCTGAACAGTAACAAATACTACTCCCAGACCAAATACCACAAGCCCATATATAAAACAGCTGATTATAACTCCTGCTCTGCTGCCCTTTTGCCCTGCCTCCAGCATAATTTTATCCAGCCACAGCAGGCGTTTGGACGGCTTTTCATTTATCTTGTCTCTTAATCTGGCACTCCTTCCCTGTAGACTCTGGGGATTCACTTCATAATATTTCTTCTCCTTAAGTTGAATGCCATAATCAATAATATTGCTGCCCTTAAAGTCCTTGACCACGTTGTATACGGCGAAAAGTGCTACATAGGAAAGAATAACTATAAAATTACCTGTACCCAGATAAAAGATATCCAGTTCTTCTGAAAGCGCCAGGCCGGTCTTTTGTACAATCGGTATCATCAAAACCGGTAAAAGCGCTACAAATAAATAACCGGAAAACAGATATTTACGTTTTTTCCTTTCATGAATCCCTTTCATTACTTCAGTACGTAAAATATCTATATTTTTGCAGAAAAGAGAATCTCCATCTCCGGTGCTGCCGTCACCATTTTCAGAAGCTTCGTGTGCCTGTATAAGAAACAGCTTAAGATAGTTATCCTTATTACTGTTTTTTATGTATGCCCTGACTCTCTCCTGTCTGTGGGCAGATAGTAATATTCTCATTATCTCGGCAGCGTTTTTCTGAACCTCTCCGGAGAAATCATAAGAAGCGCTGTCAATAGCTTCTAACACGCTTTTGGAATAGATATATTTATTTTTTACGGAAGACAAATACTGCAGCAATTCATTCTGGAAAATCTCATATTTTTTGCCTACGATATGCTCCGGCATCTCTCTTATCAAAATAATGCCGGAAATTACCGCAAGACTTATGGAAATATGAGACACTCTCCCCTCCACCAGATAATTGAGAAAGAGGATTAATAGAGCTGCCACAGAGCTTGTAGCCCACACCTTCATAAGGCAAATGCCCACAAGCTCTGAGCTTTCCGACCTGCTGTAGGGGGCTATTTTTAAAAATCCCTTTTTAATGCGTCTTCTAAGCCCGGTATAGATTCTTGATTCTGCCATCTTCTACCTCATTTATATACTCAATGCTTCGTCGTCCATTGGCATTTATCAGATGGATATTGACGCCCAAAGCCTTTTCTGCTTCCTTTCTGGCAGCTGCCTCATCTGAATAGCCTTCCTTCATCATCTGTGCTCCGGTAAAATCCGATACCATATCTTCAGTTTGTTTATAGTGAGCTGTAAATAAGACCTGCCCTGCTATTCTGGACACGCTTATAACTACAGCTGCCATGGCAGGAGAATTTACTTCTCCAATAGCATATACCTGCCCGGTAGTCTTTTTGGAAAAAGCAATAACTTCGTCCTCCCCCTGATCTTTAGAAATACGCAGGGTCAAAGAATTGGCATGGGGCAAATATTCCCTCACATTTAATTCAAAGCTTTCGGCTTCTATTACACGAATACTTTTCTTAGCTCCGATTTCCATTAAGATAGCCCGAAGTAAAGTAGTCTTACCCGAAGCCATCTCTCCCGTAACCGCAATACTCTTACCGGAAGATGCAATATCTCTGATAAGATTCCTCAGCCTATCATCTTCTACAAGCTGCTCCAGGGTAGTAAAATTCACAGTATCAAATTTTCTTATTAATCCCACCCAGGTATCGGTAACAGGCGGCCTGCACACGGATATTCTTCTGGAATCCACGGTATCCGTCACCACCATGGGATTGGTGGCCGACAGCTCTCCTGATACCGTATTACGTATAAGATTACGCAGTATTCTTATAACCTCTCCTTCGTTTTTAAAGGAAATAAAGGAGAGCTTTATCAGCTTGCCCTCAATGATAATATGAAGGCTGTCATGGCTATAGGTCTCCTGCTCTTTTCTGCTATTATCATCCAGCTGTCCGGAAAAATCATAGTGTTCCTTGGCCCTACCCGACAATCCCAGCTGTATTTCTTCCACACTGTCCTTTTCCCAGTTCAAAAAATCTATGGCTCCCAGGCCTGCAGCTCTTTGATAAAGAAGCTCAGTCAAAACCTCAATGCTGACCTTTTTTACCTGAGGAGTATTACGATATACCGAAAAAACCATTTCTTTGGTGATTTCCCCGGTCTCTGTCGCCATTTCCCTGAAAAATGTCTCCCACAGAAATTTAAAGGTACGCTGTTTATGAAGGGCCTCATAGTACTTGTAAACATAGATAAATGCTGTATATGCATCCCGGATATCCAGATACTTTTCTGCATCTTTTGCATCTATTTCCTTTTCTCTGAGAAAAGCGGCTATCTCTGCCTTTACGGCAATTCTGGCCCCCGCCTGTCCACTGCAGCAATTTCTTAAATTATCTGCTGTAGCTGCATCCTTGGCATAGCTGTTAAGGTATTTTTTAAGAGAAGCTAATAGGGCTTCAAAGCTCTCTTCTCTTTCCTTTTTTACATCCACCTTCTTTTCCAGCAGAAGTATGCCACTTATTACAAAAAACAAGGGTACGGCTATAAACACTGCTATATCAAACCAATTCATCTATCGTTCACCCCCTTGGAAAGCCTGGCTATACTTTTGAAAAAAGCAGAATCCTGTCTTTTTTTCTTTTTTCCGGCTTCAAGAAACAGCTCTGCCACCCTTCCATCCACGCAAGCATCCGTAAATGCTGCAGATGCGGGCAGTCCGTACACTTTATTACTGTCTTTATCAAAATGATGGGAAAACCAGCCTGCAGAATACTCTGATTCATCCATGTAGGGGTAAATGACATAAAATCTTTTTCCCTCTCCCTGAAGGGGACTGTCATCAAAATAAGCCTTCCATTTCTTCTTATCCTGAGGTAATAGCACCACCAGAATATCTGCATTCTTTACCAGCAGCTCCGAATACGGCCTCAGCTCCCCATGGCAGGCATCCACCAGCACATAATCAAACATATCCTTCATGACTTTCATAATCATGGTAACTGCTATTTTTTCCGTAAGCTCACTGTCATCATAATCAAACCAGGGAAACAGCAGAGGGCCTTTATTAATAGTGCGTATCCCACAATCCTCCACCATCTTTTTGGTAGGCTGCATATATACTGCCCTTTGCAGAAGAGGATAAAAACCTACTGAATTATCCTTTCCGCTTTTGATTTTTTCAGGCATTCTAACATCAAACAGCTGTAAAAATTCAGAAGGTCTTCCGGGAATGGCCATAGCTGCCACTTCTTTTCCCTTTGTAATACCCAGATTACATGCAAGAGCAGCCATTACCCTGCCGGTATCTCCATATTCTTTTTCTTTTGTCCAGAACACTACTGTTTTTCCCATTTTTCACCTGTATATAATCATGCCCCACTCATCCAAAAGTGGTCTGACCGCCTTAATAGAACTATGTTCAATCAAAGGATTGCTGCCGGTAATATCCTGCTTTGTCAGCTTAAATACAGCATATCTGACTATCCTGGATAACTCCTTAAGGGACTCTGTCTCCAAAAAATCCAACAGTACCACTCTGCCACTGCCAAGCTGGGCAGCCGTACACTTATAGATCTCCTTTTCCACGCTGATGGTGGTAAACAGATCATATGCAAAAGAGCCTGCAAGTATCTCCCAGTCGGTGTACATAAGAAGCATGGTGAATATGCCGTATCCTTCTTTGGGGGCATGTAAAAGCTCCTCTGCTTTACTTCCTGCTGTATCCTTAATAGGTGCTGCATAGTCCATAAGCAGCTTTCTGTAAAAAGTCTTAAGGACTTTTTCATCCAGAATGCTTATATTCTCCTGCTCAATAAAATGTTCCAATGCTTTTAAATAGCCACTGCATAAAAGCAAAGAAAACACATCTTTTCCCGTCATATATCCCATATGATCCCGTGGAAAAGTCTCATTAAATTTTCTATTCTTCATAAAATAATGTGGATAATCCGCTGACCCTAGCGGTAAGAAATTTGGAAGGTAGGGAAATTATAGCACCGACGCTACTGTTTGTAAATACGTATTTGTATTCGTATATGTAAAATTTCGTGCCCTTATTTTGTGCGAATTGCATAATTATTCATTTGAAATAAAAATAAACTTGCCTTTAGCAAATAAGCGTGTTATCGTAATTACTATCTATGCTCTGATAATAAGGAGGGTCCAAAATGGAAGAAGAAGAAAAAAAAGAGTCGCCAAAAAGCGCGCCTTTTCTCCCCTATGATATTACGTTAAAGGACAACTTTCATATTTATGATAATACCGAGTATTTCCGTGACAAAAACAGGACTGAGGATTTCCCTCTTATGACATCCGGAAAAATCGTTAAGAATTTCGAACAGAAACTTACAGAAGATATTAAAGAAATACAGAATGGAGAAAATAATTCATGAAGCTTTGGGGTGGTCGTTTTACAAAAGAAACCAATGCATTAGTACAGGCTTTTAACGAGTCTCTTTCCTTTGACAGACGCTTTTTTGCTCAGGATATCCGCGGAAGCATTGCCCATGTTACCATGCTGGCAGCTGCAGGGATTCTGACTGACGCAGAAAAAGACACTATAATCGCCGGACTAAAGTCTATTAAAGAAGATCTGGAGAAGGGCACTCTCCTATTCGACGAAAGTCAGGAAGATATACACTCCTTCGTAGAAGCCGAGCTGATAAAGCGCACAGGTGATACAGGCAAAAAGCTGCATACCGGTCGCAGTCGTAACGACCAGGTAGCCCTTGATATGCGTCTTTACATCCGTGACGAGATAGACGAGACCATAACAGATATAAACGGTCTTCTCTCTACCATACTGAAGCTCATGGAAGACAATCTGGATACCTATATGCCGGGCTTTACCCATCTGCAGAAGGCCCAGCCGGTCACATTGGCTCATCACCTGGGTGCATATTACGAGATGTTTTCCCGCGATTTATCCAGATTAAAAGATACCAGAGAAAGAATGAATTACTGTCCTCTGGGCGCAGGTGCCCTGGCAGGTACCACATACCCATTGGATCGCCAGCTCACTGCTTCATTACTTAATTTTTACGGTCCTACTCTTAATAGTATGGACTCTGTAGCAGACCGCGACTATCTGGTAGAGTATCTCTCCGATCTCTCCCTTATAATGATGCATCTTTCCCGTTTTTCCGAGGAAATAATCATGTGGAATTCCAATGAATACCGCTTTATCGAGTTGGATGATTCCTACTCCACCGGCTCTTCCATAATGCCTCAGAAAAAAAATCCTGATATAGCTGAGCTTGTGAGGGGTAAGACCGGCCGAGTATATGGTCATCTTATGGCCCTTCTTACTACCATGAAGGGGCTTCCTCTTGCTTATAACAAGGATATGCAGGAGGATAAGGAAGGCAGCTTTGATGCCATCGATACTGCCAAAAACTGCATCGTTCTTTTCACTGATATGATTGCCACCATGACAGTAAATAAAGATGCCATGGCTGAGTCTGCCAAGAATGGTTTCACCAATGCCACCGATGCTGCTGATTACTTAGTTAAAAACGGCGTTCCCTTCCGAGATGCTCACGGCATCATAGGACAGCTGGTACTGCTTTGCATTGAACGTGACTGCTCCATGGATGATCTGCCACTTTCTGAGTATCAAAAAATCTGTCCTGTCTTCAAGGAAGACATCTACGATGCCATCGCCATGAAGACCTGTGTAGATAAAAGAAACACCATAGGTGCTCCCGGTCGTGAAGCTATGGAAAAGGTCATTGAGATTTATAAATCCAAATAAAAAGAAAGAGCAGTCGGCAAAATGCCATCTGCTCTTTTTTTGTACTCTGATTCTTATTCTGCTGCAGTCTTAACCTTAAGCCAGTACTTAGGAAGCTCTGTACGAAGAACTACACTGTTTTTGAAGAATTCGTGATTATCTCTCTTCTCAGGATAATAAGCTTCATTCTCAAAATAATCTCCATCAGGTCCGATCATCTCATTAAGTACCTGCTTGTTATTTGATGCATAGCCTACTTCGATGGAGTTGGCTTTAGCAGCCTCATAGGAAGTAAGATATGCTATAAAATCATTGGCCAAATCATAATTCTGTGAGCTCTTTGGAATAACCATTGAGTCAATCCAGATGTTTGTACCCTCACTTGGCATGAAAAAGCCCATTTTCTCATTTTCAGAAAGAATGTAAGCTGCATCTCCTGAGTAAACAAGAGCCAGAGCTTTCTTACCCTGTACCATGAAATCAATAACATCATCTGTTACAATTTCAGTATCCATAGTCTTTACGCAGTCTAAAAGCCACTTATAAGCAGCCTCGATTTCCTCTGTTTTTTCAGTATTACAGGAGTATCCCAGAGCCTTGAATGCCATCATAAAGGAGTCACGCTCAGAATCATAGAGGTAAAGCTTACCCTTATACTTTGTATTAAGGAAAATATTCCAGCCATCCTTTTCCAGGTCTGCCTTATCTACAACTGTCTTGTCATAAACAATGCCTACTGTTCCCCAGAAATAAGGAACAGAATAGGTATTATCCGGA
Source organism: Lachnospiraceae bacterium (assembly GCA_045616485.1). Classification (GTDB taxonomy): domain Bacteria; phylum Bacillota; class Clostridia; order Lachnospirales; family Lachnospiraceae; genus RGIG3528. The sequence continues at coordinate 16,163 of JAZLGU010000061.1, read as the reverse complement.
TCGAAGGTAGCATTCTTTACTTCATCAGCCAGTACAGAAAAGTCCATTTTTGACTTATCAATAGGCTGCAGCATATTCTCTTCCATAAGACGTTCAATCATGTAATCAGAAGGAATAAGAACATCGTAGGAATCTCCTGCTGCGATTTTTGTATACATCATTTCATTGGAATCAAAGAACTCAGGAATAACTCTGCAGCCATATTCCTTTTCGAATTTTGCAAAAACATCAGGGTCATGGTATGTACTTGGAAGGAATACCTTAAGCTTAGGCTTTTTTGCACAGCCTGTAAGCATTGCTGCTGCCATACAAAGCAGAAGTACTATTGTAATAATTCTTTTTTTCATTTCAGTCAGTCTCCTATAAATAATTTAATTTTATGCGCCCATCATAAGCTTTTCATGTCTTTCAGCTCTGGCCTTTTTTCTGTCTGCCATTACCGGCACCAGCACATTGCCTATTATTAAGAAAATCGAAATAACTACAATAACCAGAGTAGCTAAGGCATTAATAGTAGGATTGATACGCTTGGTCATGGTGTAAACAAGAATGGAGATATTGGAAACTCCATTACCTGTAGCAAAGTAAGAAATAACAAAGTCATCGAAGGACATGGTAAATGCAATAAGGGCCCCCGAAATAATACCCGGTGTAATCTGAGGTACTACTACTTTAATCATAGCCTGCCAGGGAGTGGCTCCCAAGTCCATAGCTGCATCGCAAAGATTCGGATCCAGACCCTTAAGTCTGGGAGCTATGGACAAAATTACATACGGTGTGCAGAACATTATATGTGCAAGCAGCATAGTTGTAAAGCCCTTGTTTATATGAAGGGTGGAAAAAAGCATGAGCACACCGATACCTGTAACTATATCAGGATTCATAATGGGCAGTTCATTAACCTGTGATACCACATTTTTAAGGGCTTTTTTGGACCTTGAAAGGCCAATGGCTGTAATAGTCCCCACCAAAGTAGAAACAACTGTAGCAATTACTGCCACCAAAACCGTATACATAACTGCCTCCATGGCATTTCTGTCATGGAACATTTTGTCATACCACTGCAGGGAAAATCCCGTAAAAGTTGTAAGTGATTTACTGGAATTGAATGAAAATACAATGGCATAAAGTATCGGTGCATAGAAGAATATCACCAGAAGGATCATAAGTATTCTGGTAAAAACGCTGTGTGTACCTGTTTTCATACTCTCTCCCTCCTAGTCCTTCTGATCCATAATCTCAGTCTTATCCAGCTTCTTAGTAAAATACATGGAAACCATAATAATAATAACCATCATCAGGGAAATAGCCGAGCCAAAATTCCAGTCACCCGAAGTAATAAACTGTGTCTCTATAAGATTACCTACCATTATGTACTGACCTCCGCCCAAAAGCTTCGGGATAAAGAAGGAAGACACAGCCGGCAGGAAAACCAGAGTAATACCTGACAAAACACCGGGCAGGGACAAGGGCAGCGTAATTTTCATAAAGGCCTTGCTCCTGTTGGCTCCCAGGTCGTTGGCAGCCTCCAAAAGACTTCTGTCCATTTTGGATAGTGATGTGTAAATCTGAAGAATCATAAAGGGCAGGAAATTGTAGACCATACCCAGAATGACTGCGAACTCCGTATGAATCATATGTACAGGATTCAGTCCGAAGAGGCCCAAAAAATTGTTAATAACACCATCATCATCTAAAATACCCAGCCAGGCATAAGTACGCACCAGCATATTAATCCAGGTAGGGAAAGTAATAAGAAGTACCCATCTCATTTTTACTCCATCGGAGCATTTAGCTATATAGTAAGCTGCAGGATATCCAATGATTACGCAGAAAACCGTGGTCTCCAGAGCCACCTTAAGGCTCCTTAAAAGCACCATCATAAAGTCTTTGTCCGTAACGAACTTAACAAAGTTTTCCAAAGTAAAATAAATCTTGGTTACGGAATTGCCCTGCTGAGTAAATGCATAAAAAACAATCAGAAGCATAGGAGCAACCACCATAATGGATATCCATAGCACGTAGGGATAGGTCATTTTTCTAAACTGATTCATTTTACTCCTTTCTCATAATGTGAATATCTTCAGGTGTGAACATAAGTCCCACCTGCTGGCCCACTTCTGTTTTATCTGTAGTATCAACCTTATAACGATATCCGGAAGTCTTAAAAGTCACAGGATATGTACCAGGCTGAAGATTTAACGGATCAAAATCATAAATAACTTCAGTAATCTCTACCGGTGAATCGTCTTCAAGGTCATAGGCATAGGCATTGGCCCAGGTCTTAAGATCAGTAGACAGGGCAATGCTTTCTGATATATCATCAGTTTTTTTGTAGAAATTAACTGCGTATATCTCCTCACCGTATTCCTCATCTACGACTTTGTTTATTTCATCCACAATCATATTAATAGTAACTGAAGTACCTGCTGAGGTGGCAAAAGTAACGGGATAAACACCTTTTTCCTTCTTTATCTCGTAATCAACGGATACAATGGAAATACGCTCTTCAGTCTCAGGATTCCAGGCCTGTGCATCAGCTCTGTCAATAATATAGGCATCAGTAAGCTCGTCAATATCAATAATATCCAGGTAAAAATCGTTGGCAGACATTTTCTCATTGGCCTCGTCATTAATAACAGGCCTGTCCTCTGACACAATCATATTTACTGTAATGGAAGTACCGGCAGATGTCTCCACCACCGTCTCGTAATGAACTCCCTTGAAAAGTACACTTTTAACGATACCGCGCAGTCTGCCCTGACGAGGTCCCACAATATCCAGGTCCTCCGGACGGATAACTACGTCCACCTTTTCATTTTTATCAAAACCGCAGTCTACGCACTCAAAGGTCTTGTCTTCGAACTGTACTCTGTAGTCAGACAGCATGACGCCGTCCATAATATTGCTTTCACCAATGAAATTGGCCACGTAACGATTGGCAGGCTCATTGTAAATATCAGTAGGAGTACCAATCTGCTGAATCTCGCCATCTTTCATAATAACGATTTTGTCAGACATGGTAAGGGCTTCTTCCTGATCATGAGTAACGAAAATGAAGGTAATACCTACCTCCTTCTGAATCTTCTTAAGCTCGCGCTGCATTTCTTTTCTGAGCTTGGCATCCAGCGCTCCTAAAGGCTCATCCAGAAGAAGCACCTTGGGCTCATTAACAAGTGCCCTGGCAATGGCAACACGCTGCTGCTGTCCGCCACTCATCTCATGAACGCCACGCTTGGCATAATCCTCCAGGCCTACCAGCTTCAGCATACGCATAACCTTCTGATGAATAATGTCCTTGGGCTCCTTTTTTATATTCAGTCCAAAGGCCACATTATCAAAAACGTTCATATGTGGAAAAAGAGCATACTTCTGGAAAACGGTATTAATATCTCTCTTATACGGAGGAAGCTTTGCAATATCCACTCCGTCAAAAATAACCTGTCCCTCGTCTGCCTCCAGGAAGCCGCCCAGTATACGTAAAAGGGTAGTCTTACCACATCCTGACGGACCTAAAAGGGTAACAAATTCATTTTCATAAATATCCAGATTGATGCCCTTAAGAATCAACTGACCATCAAAACTTTTAACTATGCTTTTAAACTGAATAAGCTTATTCATCTGTCATTTTCTCCTCAGTAATATATTTGTAATTTATAATTATGCAAAAATTCTCAATATAATTATAAAACAATTATAAAGAAATGTCACTAGGAAAAAGTAACTATCTCGATTAACTATCTCATTTACCAAAAATATTTGCAGACCTTTAAGATGTGTGGTAAAATAAATACTATCTATAACTTTGTAAAACAAAGATAAAGAGGAACAATAAATGAATTACGGTAAATATAATGTTAATAATAAACTGGCTGATCTTAAGCAGAAAGGCACCCGCTTTTCTTCCAAATTCTCGGTACAGGCTTTTCGTCTTTTCCTGCTGACTGTGGTAGGTATCATAGTAGTATGTGGCTTCGCAGGCTTCGGTGCCTTTAACGGACTTATCTCCACTGCCCCCAGCATTGATTCCATCAATGTTATCCCCGAGGGCTATGTTACCAAATTTTATTACAATGACAAAACTACACTTTCCCAGACTCTGGTAGGTGCAGGCGGCAATAGAGAGTATATCACCATAGATAAGATCCCCCCACACGTCTACAATGCCTTTGTTGCTATTGAGGATGAGCGTTTCTGGGATCACTATGGCATCGATATGCGAGGTATTTTCCGTGCTGCTGCAGAAGTACTGCAAAACAAGGAATTCGGTTCCGGTGCTTCCACCATCACACAGCAGCTTATTAAAAACCAGGTTTTCTCAGGCGGTAACGAAGCAGGTAAGATCAATAAAGCCATCCGAAAGATTCAGGAACAGTATCTGGCTATCCAGCTGGAAGAGACCATTTCCAAAAAGCTCATCTTAGAGTACTACCTGAACACCATCAATCTGGGTCAGGGCGCATATGGCATTCAGATGGCAGCCTACACATATTTTGGTAAAAGTGTAGATGAGCTGACTATTTCCGAGGCAGCTGTACTGGCTGCTATCGCCCAGTCTCCTACCCGTATGAATCCCTACCATTATCCGGATACCAATATTAACCGTAGAGAAGATACTCTGGATGAGATGCTGGATAACAATTTCATCACCTTAGCTGAGTACCAGGAGGCTATGGCCGATACAGATGATGTATATATCCGCATTAATACTTATATAAATACCAAGACTGCCTCTACCAATGGCGTTTACAGTTATTTCACCGACGAAGTTATTGATAATCTGATCGTAGACCTTATGGAGATCGGCTATTCAAAGGCTCAGGCTACCAGTATGGTGTATACCGGCGGACTTACAGTATATACCACTCAGGATTATGAAGCTCAGGCTATTGCCGACCGTGTATGTGCTGACGCTAACAATTACGTGCCTCTGGGCAAGGGTACCTATTATGATATTTCCTACGCTTTATCCATAAAAAAAGCTGACGGCAGGACCCTGCATCTGCAGCTGGCTGATTTTATAAAATATTTCAAGAATTTTGAAAAGTACTCTCATACTAACGCTTCCATCGTAGGCGGTCTCTACAATCTGCTGACTATCAATACAGAATTTATAGATGCCTGTGTAGAAGAATTCCGAAATGCCATGGTGGATGAAGAAGCCGGCGATGTTATTCTGGGTGAAAGCTATAATAAAGTACTGGAGCCTCAGGTCTCTTTTGTACTTTTAGACAACTCCACCAGTGCTGTTCTGGTACTGGTAGGCGGACGTGGTGAAAAGCTGGGTAATCGTACCTTTAACAGAGCCACCGATGCTCTCCGTTCCGTAGGCTCCACCTTTAAGGTACTTGCCTCCTTCCTGCCTGCTCTTGATACAGGCACCATAACACTGGCTACTCCTATAGACGATGCCCCTTACCACTATCCTGATACAGACTATATGGTACATCAGTGGTGGGACAGCGGTGCATACTATGGCCTCTCCAATCCTCGACTGGGTGTCTCCTACTCCATGAATATCGTAGCTGTAAAGACTCTTGAACTGGTAGGCCCACGTATCGCATTTAATTATCTTAAAAATCTCGGCTTTACCACCCTGGTAGAGAGAATGACCGGTCCTGATGGCTATATCTATTCCGATATAGGACTTCCTATGGCTCTGGGCGGACTTACCAATGGTGTTACCAATATTGAGCTTACTGCCGGCTACTGTGCTGTAGCCAACGAAGGTGCTTACAACAAGCCTTACTACTACACCGAAGTATATGACCATAACGGAAGCCTTATACTTAAGCATACTTCCACACCTACTCAGGTAATGAAGTCATCTACCGCTTATCTGCTTACGACAGCCATGCAGGATACATTAAAGCCTGGTATTGGTACCAGCTCCGTATGTGCATTTAAAAACTATCAGATGAGTACTGCCGGCAAATCAGGTACCACATCCAGCAACTATGACCGTTGGTTTGAAGGCTTCACTCCTTATTATACAGGTGGTGTATGGATGGGATTTGATACTTTGCACGAATTGGAAGGATCTCCCAACTATCATAAAATTATCTGGCAACAGATAATGGAAGAAGTACACGCCAGCAAGGGGCTGCCGAATAAGGAATTCTCAAAGCCTGATTCCATTGTCACCGCCAAGATCTGTTCCAAGTCCGGACTCCTTGCAGTAGAAGGTCTTTGTGACTGTGCAGTAGGCGGAAGTACAGTAAGAGTAGAATATTTTGCCAAGGGCACTCAGCCTACCACCTTCTGTAAATCTCACCAAAAGGTTAATGTATGTACAGTATCAGGCAAGCTGGTAACAGGGTATTGTGCTCACTATGAGACCAAGATACTTCTTATGAAGGAAGAGCCCAAGTTATGGACACCTATCGTAGATGATCCTACTTTCCTCTCTCCTACACCTACTCCTGAAGGATTCGAAAAGCCTGAGACTAACAGCAAGGGCGATCCATATCAGGAAAAACAAGAATTAAATTATGTTACAAAGGATACTCCAAATCTGGCACCTACAGAGTACTGTATAGACTGTGTACCTGAAGACGAGCGTCCTACCCCTTCTCCATTACCATCTCCTACACCGGCTGAAGGTGAAGAAAATGGTGAGGGAAGCGAAGAAGGCAGTAACGAAAGCACAGAAGAAGCTCCAACTCCTGTACCATCACCACTGCCTACACCACCTATTCCAAACTAAAAAACACCAAATAAAAAAAATCAGGGGGCGTTTAAAACGCCCCCTGATTTTTATTTAACTACAATGTTAATAATCTTACCCTTAATATAGATTTCTTTAACAATAGTCTTTCCATCTACAAACTGAGCTACGCCCTGTACAGCCTTTGCTTTTTCAAGGGCTGAAGCCTGCTCTTCGTCTATACCTATAGCTACAGTACCACGCAGCTTACCATTGACCTGTACACCAATCTCTACAGTATCCTCTACAAGAGCCTCCTCATCATATGTAGGCCATGCAGCATATGCTATAGTCTCATTATGACCAAACATCTGCCAGATTTCTTCACCCATATGAGGACATACACAGGACATCATCTTGATGAAGCCCTCTGCGTACTCTTTAGAGCACTTGCCTTCCTTCATGGCAGCATTCATAAATATCATAAGCTGGCTGATAGCTGTATTGAAACCAAGAGTCTCATAGTCATGGGTAACCTTTTTAACAGTCTGATGGTAAACCTTCTTAAGAGCCTCTGTCTCACCATCTACTATATTTTCTTCATTGGTAAAGAAAGTCCATACTCTGTTAATGAAACGTCTGGCACCTTCAACACCCTGATCACTCCATGGCTTGGATGCTTCAAGAGCACCCATGAACATCTCGTAAAGTCTAAGGGTATCTGCACCGTATTTATCTACGATATCAGAAGGATTTACTACGTATTCAGGGAATCTCTTGCCCATCTTGATACCATTAGAGCCCAGTATCATACCCTGATGTACAAGCTTCTGGAAAGGCTCTTTAACAGGAGAAATGCCCTTGTCATAAAGGTATCTGTTCCAGATACGTGAATACATAAGATGACCAACAGCATGCTCAGGACCACCTATATAAAGATCTACAGGCATCCAGTGCTTTAAAAGCTCAGGATCACAGAAGGCTTTGTCATTATGTGGGTCGATATATCTAAAGTAATACCAGGAGGATCCTGCTGATCCAGGCATGGTAGAAGTCTCACGGGTACCTGTCACTCCATTATGAGAATACTGCTTCCACTCTGTGGCATTCTCAAGAGGTGCCTTGCCATTTTTACCCTTGTAGTCTGTAAGCTCAGGAAGGATAAGAGGAAGCTCCTCATCATCAAGCACATGGATATTACCATTTTCCTCATAGACTACAGGTACGGGCTCACCCCAGTAACGCTGTCTGGCAAAAATCCACTCACGGAAGTGGTAATTAACTGTACGCTTAGCTACGCCCATCGCCACAAGCTTGTCTGTAATAGCTACCTTGGCCTCTTCTACAGTAAGTCCTGTAAACTCTTCTGAATTGATAAGCTTACAGCCCTTGCCGAGATAGTCATACTTTTCAAAAGCATGCTCTGAAACGTCTGCACCATCCACTACCTGAATCATAGGTATGTCATGAACTACTGCATACTCAAAGTCTCTCTGGTCATGGGAAGGTACAGCCATTACTGCTCCTGTACCGTAATTGGCCAGTACAAAGTCACCTATGAAAAGACGTACTTCCTTACCATTTACAGGGTTGATGGCACGAAGTCCCTTGAGCTCGCAGCCTGTCTTACCCTTGTTAAGCTCTGTACGGTCCATATCATTTTTCTTAATAGTCTCATCGATATAGGCCTGTACTTCGGCAGGATTCTCTACTCTTGGCATAAGGCTCTTAACTACTTCTCCGTCCGGAGCAAGTACCATAAAAGTAATACCATAGATAGTCTCTATACAGGTAGTGAAAATAGAGAATTCACCACCGCCAACAATCTGGAATTTAACCTCAACGCCCTCAGACTTGCCGATCCAGTGGCGCTGGATGTCCTTGGTAGACTCCGGCCAGTCAATGTCCTCCAGGCCCTCAAGGAGCTTTTCTGCAAAGGCTGCCTGGTCGATAACCCACTGCTTCATATTCTTTCTGACAACAGGGAAACCACCACGCTCAGACTTGCCATCAATGACTTCATCATTGGAAAGAACTGTGCCCAGCTCTTCACACCAGTTAACAGGCATATCGATATACTTTGCGTATCCGTCGTTATAAAGCTGTTTAAAAATCCACTGTGTCCACTTATAGAACTCAGGGTCGGAAGTAGCTACGCATCTGTCCCAGTCATAGTCAAAGCCAAGCTCTTTAAGCTGGCCTGTAAAGGTCTTGATATTTTTCTGGGTAAAACCATTTGGATGATTACCTGTAGATACAGCGTACTGCTCAGCAGGAAGGCCAAAGGAGTCATAGCCCATAGGATGAAGGACATTGTAGCCCTGCATTCTTTTCATACGGGATACAATATCTGTAGCTGTGTAGCCCTCAGGATGACCTGCATGAAGACCTACACCTGATGGATAAGGGAACATATCAAGGGCGTAAAACTTGGGCTTACTAAAGTCCCATACATCTGTTTTAAAGGTTTTATTATCTTCCCAGTACTTTTGCCACTTTGGCTCAATACTTTTGGGTGAATATTCTTTTATCATATTATTGTCCTCACTTATTTATTAATGGCCACAGCAACCGCCGCATCCGCTCTCCGGACCGCAATTGCAGGAACCATTGTCGTCACTGCCGGAGCATCCGCATGTAGGCTGCATACCTGTAAACAATGCACCATCCAGATAAGCCTGTACAGCAGCATCTGCATCTCCCGAAGCACCAGGCACTACCAGAATGCCAGCCTGCATCAGGGCTGTCATAGCTGATGATCCCAGACCACCACAAATCAGTACCTGTGCACCTGCATTGGCTACAAAAGCTACAGCATCGTCGTGACCGGAGCCACCAAACGCATATACTCTCTTTTCCGCATCACTGCCTGTGATACGATATACAGTAAATTCAGTGGTATGCCCAAAATGCTGATTTACATTATTATTTTCATCGGTAGCTACAGCAACTATCAGCGCTTTTGCCACATCCTTTTCAATGGGATACATCTTCTCTATGAATTCTGCCGCATCATTCAGCTCAGGTATCTCAGCATCTTCTATCCTGCCGGCATCTACCTTTTCTGCTATAGCAGCATCCAGTGGCAGCTTGGCCAGGACTTTCAGCTGATACTTGGCTGCTATCTCATCAATATGGCTCTTGCCAAATACTTCTATTTTCCTGTCACAGTCAGGGCACTTTACATAGCTGTAATTCTCTACCAGTCCTAAAATAGGAACATTCATAGCCTTGGCCATATTTACTGCCTTGGCTACTATCATGGATACCAGCTCCTGAGGAGAAGTAACAATAATAATACCATCTACCGGCAAAGACTGGAAAACTGTAAGCGGTACATCACCTGTCCCTGGAGGCATATCTACGAACATGTAGTCCACATCTCCCCATACCACCTCGGTCCAGAACTGCTTAACAGTACCTGCTATAACCGGTCCCCTCCAGATAACAGGCATCTCTTCATCGTCCAGAAGAAGATTGACGCTCATTACTTCTGTGCCACCTGCAGAAACAGCCGGAAGCAGACCTATCTCTGCTGCTGCAGCTCTTTCATGTATACCAAATGCCTTCGGGATGGAAGGCCCTGTAATATCTGCATCAAGAACAGCTGTATCATATCCTTTTCTTCTCATCAGTACTGACAGATAGGAAGTAACCAGTGACTTACCTACGCCGCCCTTACCGGAAATAACTCCAATAACTTTCTGCACACGAGAAAACTCATTGCAAGGCTCCTTTAGACTCTGGGATGCCTTGCGGCTGGGGCAATCTGAACCACAGCTGCTGCAGGACCCTGAACAATTTTCCTGCTCTTCATTTTTAATTTCTTCTGACATATTACTCCTTCTCCCACCCCAAAAAGGGACAAGATTGCTTTTTAAAACTTAATAGTAAAGTATACAGTAATGCCCCTTGTTTTTCAAGTACTTTAACAGGGTAAAGACATTTTTTCCCTCTTCTTTCATCTACGATACAGCTATAAAAAAAGAATTAAAATAATCAAATGCCGTTGCTCAAAATAGAATGAATGTTATAATAAATATACAATAAAATAATTACAAGTATAGGAGGAAATTGTTATGGCAAAATGGGTATGTCCTGTATGCGGTTATGTACATGAGGGTGAAAATCCCCCTGAAGCGTGTCCTGTATGTCACGTTAGTGGTTCAAAATTCACAAAAGTTGAGGGTGAGCTTACCTTAGCTGCCGAGCACAAGTTCGGCATATATGAAGCTACTGTAAAAAACAATCCCGAGATTTCAGATGCTGATAAAAAGTATATTTTGGAGCAGCTCAAGGCTAACTTCCAGGGCGAATGCTCAGAAGTAGGTATGTATCTTTGTATGGCCCGTATCGCTCACAGAGAAGGCTATCCTGAAGTAGGTCTCTACTGGGAAAAGGCTGCTTACGAAGAGGCTGAACATGCTGCAAAGTTTGCAGAGCTTTTGGGCTCAGAATGTGAGCCAAAAATGACCACTTCCACCAAGGATAATCTGGCATGGCGTGTAGACTGTGAATTCGGTGCTACAAAGGGTAAGTTCGATTTAGCTCTCTGTGCTAAGAAGAACGGCCTGGATGAGATCCATGATACAGTACACGAAATGGCTCGTGATGAGGCCAGACACGGTAAGGCTTTAAAGGGCTTACTTGACAGATATTTTAAATAATAACGTGCGCCGCTAGGCGCACAAACAAATAAGGGGCGTGTCGATTATATGTCGACACGCCCACTTTTTAATTTCGTATAAAAACATTCTTTTAATTATTGATTCAGCATCTCATTGGTTCTTTCTTCGATCTTCATAATAGCCTCAGTTACTTCACGAACAGATGAAAGATTGCTGTCAGACATTCTGCTAACCACATCAGCACCTGCTGTTACTTCCTCTGTAGCTGCTGCTACTCCTGAAAGGCTTTCTACCAGTGTTCTGTTAGAATCTGTAAGCTCTGCAATTTCACTACTGATAACTTCAACACCGTCAATAAGTGTAACCATATTATTTCTAAGGCCCTTGAAGGCTTCAGAAGCTGCGCTGATCTTCTCGCCCTGGCTCTCAGCCTCCTGAATGGAAACTGACAGGCTCTGCACTACATCTGTAGCACTGTTACTAAGCTCAACTGCAATGGTACGAATCTTTTCCGTTGCTCCCTTGGTCTGCTCTGCCAGCTGACGTATCTCGTCAGCAACTACTGCAAAACCACGGCCTGCCTCTCCTGCTCTTGCACTCTCAATAGAAGCATTAAGAGCCAGCAGGTTTGTTTTACTTGAAATATTAAGAATAGTACCTGTAATGTTAGATACTTCGCTGGTCTTTTCCTGAAGGATGCCCATAGCATCAGACAGCTCTTTATTGGTAGCTGTTACAGCCTCGGTCTGAGTAATAAGCTCCTGCATCATTTTCACATTCTCATCAATGCTTTCATTGGACTTGAATGCTACTTCTACCATCTTTTTGGAATTTTCCTCAGTCTTATCTATTATTTCCTGAATGGTATTGGTAAGCCCACTCTGTTTTTCAACATCCTGAGCAGTAGTAAGGGCTGCTGCTGCAATATTTTTCATATTTTCTGCAGTCTGCTCGGTATTTGCTAAAAGCTCCTGCATAAGAGCTGTACTCTTTGATACTTCGCCGCTGACATCTTCTGTAACATTAATAATACCGTGCATTATTTTTTCCTGTTGACCGGCCTGGTAATTGGCATATCCCAGTGCATCATCCAGGAATCTCTTTGTAATCTGCATTACAGCACCTATCATGAAAATGGTGGCAAGGGCAGCCAGAGCAGAGCACCAGTTATCCGCATGGAAAAAGTCAGTCCTAAAGATTCGGTAAACGATGACAACCAGCATGAAAGAAAGATTGCCCAGCATGCTCTTCTTAAAATCTTTGGCATCATAGTAAGGTATCTGCACTATAAGAGCCGCAGGGAAAGAATAATAGATGAAATTCGCATCAGTCACTATACCCATAATCAGTGCCAAGGTCGCCACCTCTATGGCAACAATAGTTTTCATCTGTTTTACTATGGCCTTTTTTAAGTGGGCAATAATATTAGCAATCATGAAAAATGCCACAACTACTATTATTATAGTACCAACGACAGGATTCATGTGTTTTCCTGACCATTTAATCAATACATAAATCAAAAAGAAAAGCCAAATAACGCTGGTACATATAATGTACATTCTATTAACTCTCTCATAGCGCTTATCTTCGCTATTGTAGATAAACTTTGATTCCTGATCATTAGCCTGTGCCATGCCGCCTCCTATATGATGAACCATGTTCTAATACCGCATAATTACATTTTATCATAAGAGGACCTGATTTATTATTAAAAAAACATTATTTTTCTATAGTTTTTTGCGATTGTTTCTGCAATGTGCGAGAATTGAAAGAAATTTATATTATTCCTTCACTGCCCCCTCTTTATCCGTCCTGTGTACTTCTATCCCGGCATCATATAGCCTCTCCAGCACCTCCTGCCTGGGATGGCCATAGGTATTAAAATGTCCCACAGAGATAACTGCCGTGTCGAAGTCTCCCCAGCGCAGTAAGTTTTCTCCAGTAGAGGTCTTGGAGCCGTGATGACCTACTTTTAAGAGGTACCGGCGGGGACTGTATCCCAGCTCTGACACAAGTGCTCTAAAGCCTTCAGGGTAAGCCCCAGCTATCCCCTCTTCAGACTCCGTAGTGGCGTCTCCCGTCATGAGGCAGGCCATCTTATCAATAGCCAGCGCCATGACCAGAGATGTCTCATTGTCTGACTCCTTTGCGTCTCTCGGCCATAGACAGAGCATGCTGGCTTTGCCCGCATTTATCCTATCCCCCTGCTCCAGAAAAAAGACCTCCACACCCTTACCTTTTGCCAGTGTTACCATCCTTGCATATTCATCAGACCACTTATCTACTCTGGGTAGTGCCAGTTTTTTTATGGCAATATTCCCGGTATATTCTGCCAAAAATCTGCCTTCCCCCTTGTATTCAGGCATGCTTTCCAGTATCTCAAACACTGCAGAAGTATGGTCACTGTCCATATGGGATATTATGACCAGATCTATGATATTTTCCCCCATTCTCTTTATAAAGGGGCTTAATATATATTTTCCCACCTGTTGTTCACTGCTACTGCCGCAGTCAAAAAGGATAACATCCCGATCATGATATACTATGCCATCCCCCTGCCCTACGGATAAAAAAGTAATTCCTTTTTCCGGCCTATGGATTATAAGCGCCAATATGCAAAATAGGGCTAAGCCGGCCTCTATACCGCAGAGTCGTAATATGGCCTGCTTTTTTATCCTTCTTCCCTTTCTCCCCTTTTTCTCTATACGCTTTAATTCTTCTCTGCATTTTTTTATAGCTCCAAGCGCCATAATAAGGAGGATATAATATACTACTATTCCCACCACACCGGGCTTTCCCACTGTAATGATGGAAAAAGGAAGTTTTTGCGCGGCCTTGCTTACCATTTCCATAAAGCTAACCCCTGCAAAAGCTATCCCTGCAGGAATCATGGCGATTTTAATGCTAATCATACCCACAAGACCGGAAATCAGCGCAAAGCCAAGGACCAGACCGGTCACAGGGATTACCGGCATACTGGCCAGAACTCCGTACATACTGACCTCGTAGTAAAAATAAAGAGTTACAGGCAGGGTAAAAAGAGTAATCACAAGCCCCGAAAAGGCTCCCGCTCCTATCCTGCCGGCTGCGTATACGCCAATTATAGCCAGGTAAGATAAAAGAAAAGAAGAGGTGAGCCCTTCCAGGGGATAAATGACAAGCTCTACTGCTCCTGCGAAAAAAAGAGCGGATAAAAGATCATATCTCATCTTTACATTTTCAGCCAAAAGAAGACAGCAGCACATAATCCCGGCCCTTATAACAGATATCCCGGCCCCGCTAAAGAGTACAAAAACAAAGGTAAAGAGCACTGTCAGTATATCTCTCAGTCCTTTCCTTACCGTCAGCTTTTTCAGTATTTTATTGAATCCCATACAGATAAAAGTAATATGCAGCCCCGATATAGCTAGTATATGGCTTATCCCGGCCTTCTTAAAATCTTCTCTGCTGTCTCTGTTTAATAGACTTTTATCTCCTGTTACAAGGGCAAAAATAATACCTGCCTCGTCCTTAGGATAAAGTCTCTCAAAAGTATTTTTAAATTTATTCCTTATGGAAGTAAGACTATCTGCTATCCTTTCCCTCCCGTCATCCACTATATAAAGCTTTTCTGCATACACATTGGCATATATATGCTCACGCCTGTAATACTCATAGGCATCAAACTGCCCGGGATTTTGAGCGGATAAAAAAATCTTAATGCCACCATACGCCCTTATTTTCTGCCCGCAATGAAAGCTTAGGCTCTCGTCCGTATAAAGTCTGACGCCGCCACATGGCCTGGCTTCATTTTCCTCATAGCCTGCTATAGTGCAATCCTTAAGCACCAGAATACTTTGGCCTTCACTCCTGTATATATTTTTAATCGTTCCTATTACTATGCAGGACTTTTCTTTGTTTTCATATAATGTTAAAAAAGGCAGTCTTTCCCTATCGTAGTCCTTTAACAGAAGTGGCTTAAAAAGCAGTGTGCCCAGAAAAACAGACATAAAGATAAGGAACATAGGTCTTCTCAGCTGAAACTTCATTTTAATTCACCCTAATGCTGTCCTTTATTTTTTCAAATCTGCTTTCTCCTATACCTGATACATTCATAATCTCTTCGATAGTAAGAAAAGCCCCCACTTTAGTCCTGTAAGCTATGATGTCTTTGGCTCTGGCCTCCCCTATGCCGGAAAGTGTCATGAGCTCTTCCACTCCTGCGGTATTAATATTAACCTTACTCACAGTGCCTACCGCTCCATGCTCCCCGTCTCCCCCTTCTATTCTGTCACCCGGTGATATACTTTCGGTATCCTTAAGAAATGGAATATATAGCCTCTGCCCATCTGTAAGGACAGCCGCCAGATTCAGATAATCCCTGTCTGCTCCCTCCGCAAAGCCTCCTGCCATTTCCACTGCATTAAGCCCTCTGCTGCCCTTTGGCATCTCGTACAGCCCCGACTCTTTTACTGCGCCACACACATACACAAATATCTTTTCCTCCACATACGGGCTGGGAAAAACTGCTGCGCTTTCAGTGGGAGTGGGGGTATTTGTAGGCTTGGTCACCACTATATCCTTCTTACTTTTTATAAAATAAGCATACAAAAAGCCGGCGGCCAAAACTATGGCCACACCGGCTATAAGCATAATGCTTTTAAAGTTCTTTCTTTTTTTCACCCAGATCCTCTTTCCGGATCCGTGCATCTGTTCGCTCTTGTATTTTAACACAAAAGATACGTAAGCACAAGAAAACTTTTATTCTGGATAGCGTCAAGTTTTATTCGGAAAATGAAACGAAAGTCGTCCCTATAGAAAAAACAAATGGTAGATTTATAAGAATCAGCCATATCATACTATATTTACTTTGCAACGACAAGTTTTAAATATCGCAAACAGACCATAGA
>JAZLGU010000060.1:0-27911 GCA_045616485.1 Lachnospiraceae bacterium | reverse complement strand
CAATTAGAAACGTCCCTGTGTCAACTTTTTCCTTTTCACTTTGACATAATAAGCATAAATGATATAATATTTTCATATGTAATGGAGGACTTTATGGGGCGAATATCCAACACATTTAAACATGGTGACAAAAGAACCAAGGGCATTCTTTTCCTTATGATAACCGGGCTTATCCTGGGGACAGGCGTGCTTATTGCTTCATTTATCATGCAAAACAGCGTGCTTACCTTTATAGCGGTCATACTGCTTATAGCAGACATAGGCTACATACTCTCATCCCGTTTTTCCAATGTGGATGATAAAGTAAAAGAAGCCGAACGCATGAGAAAAGCTCAGGAAAAGCAGCGTGAAAAGGAAGCTGACAAAGAAGCCAATAATAATTCCAACGATCCTGCTCTTAAAAACAATCATCTGCTCTCCATCGACGAAGCCAAGATGAAGAAAATAATGCATAAGTATAAAGTCAAGAAAGAACACGTAGCCATCCTTATAGATAACTGCCATGAAAAAGACATTTATGAATGTCCCGCTATCTTGTGGAAAGACAAAACTTTTGCCTATCTTCTTCTTTTAGAAGCAGAGCCAAGGATGCTAAAATTTTCACTGTATGACTATAGGGAACTGCATATTAATGCAAGTGTACCCTGCTTTCCTTCCAGAGAATACGCTGCACTCCAGCCTCCATCCTTTATAGGTGCCCTGTATAAGCCCTTACTTCCCAATTATCGAACTGCAGAAGGCAGTACCAGATCAGCCTTTAAAAAGTCTTTATATGGCATAGGCCCTGATATTTTCTGTACTTCCGGATCCGTTCAAAATATTATGAAAGTGCTGTCCTTGGAGCTTATCCTTACGGAATCCAAGATAAATAAAGAAAACTACGGCAAATATTTTCGTGAAGTCTACTGTGCCCGCCTCCTTTACAGAGACAGTGTTTACAATGGCGGAGAATACAAAGACAAAGTCCTTTCAATACTTAACAATATGGCTCACAATGCAGATTCAGATAACGAATTTGCAGAGAATCTTTCCCAGATGCTGCTAAACGGCCTTATTCCTCAGGAGTATGCAGACTTTGCTACTCAAAGAAGAAAAAAGAGATAAAAATATGCTATCTTTGGCTTTCCGACAGCTTTCCATAAAAACAGAACAGAGCAGATGGCGAATGCCATCTGCTCATCTTTTTCTCTTCCTTACACCATATTTTTTGTTTCTGTAAAATCCCCAAATGGTTCTAAGTACTATAGCCAGTACCATAAGGCTTATACCAACAATATAATATACAATGGTGCGTCGGCTACCAACACTGACTAAGTATAATCCCGCATAGTCCAGCCATAGGGTATCAATAGCAAGATTTCCTTCCATTACCGACTCTGTGGTCCAGTCGCTGTCATATATCAGGTAATAAGTCTGCGCCTCAGCATATCCTGTAGTAAATGTGCTTTGTCGGATCAGATATCTTTTTTTACTGCTTAGGCCTCCCACCATGGCCTTACCATTTTCATCTGATGTTACATCTGTAATCATGCTGTAAAGACCGCATACAGTTTTGGCTTCATTAGGGACTATGCAGTATTCCCGAATGCCGTGCTCATCAATCTTTTTTTTCAGCATCTCATCATAAGTATCATCCATGGACAAATCACAGATATACTCATAAACGTCAAGAACAGCGCCTGTTATTTTTTTTGCATTTTCTCTGTACCAAAGTACCTCATTATTGACGATTATATCGTCCGGGATATCACCCTCACATACGGTAAAATCCAGGCCATAAGATGCTATATATACATTAGCCTCCAAAGCAGACAGATTGGTGATATCACCATTTGGCACACGATAAACCGCACCGGCCTCAAATTTATAAAAGCCATCTGCGCTTCCATTGTAATTCTTATCTACTCGAAAAGTCACCCGGAACTCATCAATATTAAAAGCCTTTAGAAATGAAAACAGCAATACATTTTCACACAAACTGTAAGAAAAATTGCCATCCGTATAGTCTGTTGCGAAACGTCTGTTATACTCCTGCACGGCATCTGTTTTTGCTCCGGTAAAAAACATATTTCCATCCGGCAGATGGTAGCTCTGCTGGTCATTTTCCAGAAATACTATTTTTCCTGTACTGTTTCTGTATATTTTTTCCGATTGAAGTATAGCCTGTCTGATGCCCAAATCGGAAAAATCCTCAATAACATACTCATGCCCATTGTTTACCCGACTACACCGTAAGGACTCCGCAACATACATAAAGCCCCGGGGCACCATAATAATGAGAGACGAGAACAGCTCACCATTAGAAGTATTCTTTAACGCCTTAAGGTTAAAGCTAATTGTAACCTCAAGCTCATCTCCTGCCTCTGTCAGAATGCATTCATAAGCCGTCCCCAGCTTATCTGTGTCATTTCTATTTTCATCTGTACTATTAACAATGGAAAAGGCTATATTGTCGTCCTGTTTTTGCGATGGTGCTTCTGCCATAACATCTACAGGAAGCATGATAAACACAAGAAGATATATCATCAGAAAAAATCTTACTCTTTTTTTCATATCATGCTCCTTTCCCGGTTTGGATAATTTTCATTAATATCTATAGCTTAGATCAGGTTAATTCCAAATTTTGGTAATATCAAAAATAGAACCAACGCAATGCTTACAATGAAAGAAAAGATTGATAAAACCATGGTAATGGTGACTCGTCTCTTAAGCCCGGCAGTTTTTGATTCTATCCTTGCCAAGACCTTATTTTGCTTAGAATCCTCCTCTACTATAACAGCCTGCACATTACGATAGACCTTAATACAGTCTGTATGTGCCTTCTCTTCAGCCTGCTCAAAACGTTTGGGAATAGTCACCTTGAATTCCACGTTCATCATGGACTCCATGGCATCCAGTCTGGCATTAAGCTCATTATACTTGTCCTCCAGATAAAGCATCTGGTCGTCCTCTATCTTGTGGACCACTTCTCTTTTGCTTTCACTGTCTATCCAGCTTTGCTGCAGTTCGAACAACTCCCTAATACGTGCTATTTCTTCGCCATACTCCTGCATATCCTGCTGAAGCTCCATCAAATCGTCCTGTCCGGAAAAGTAATATTTTGTTTTATCAAGTTCATCATATATGCTCATTGTTCTAAAACCGCCTTATAAATAGTCAGTATATATATACTTATCGCCATATTCTAAGAAGTCTTAAAGCTTTTTGTTAACCTTTTTTTCTTTAGCTATTACTTCTTCCAGATCAATGTATTCCTTTGCTTCACGATAGAGCTTTGGATTGATCTGATCCCATTCCTGTGTCACTTTCTGAAGTATTTTATCATTCCAGTTACGATTTTCCTCATCCTGTTCATACCACATGCTTTCATCAAATGGTCTCGAATTATGTAAAACGCCATTAATGGAAAATCTGTTGCTTACACCATTTGGATAGCCGGCATCACCATCAAGACCATCCAAATCTTTTCCGTCACCTTCAACATCAAAAAGGCTTGTTTTTCTAATATCTGTATTTTCAAAAGCGAAATCTGATATAGGGCCTTCCGATAGAATATCATCCTGCCAACGCCTCAGATTGGCCAGCCAGTCAGCATGAATTGCAGGCTCCAGCACTTCCCAGTTTTCTCTGGTGGCATTCTCCGATATCATGATTGCGCCATCAATAGTCTCTACTATAGTATCGTCCCAAGGACGAAGGCCCAGCTTTTGTACCTGAGCAGGTAACAGGAAGAAAATCAGACCACAGAATACCAAGGCAAAAAGCACTGCTATAGCATTTACAAGCTGCTCACGAGTCACCTTCATAGGCTCCTGTTCTTCCACTATCTCTTCCGCCTGCTCTCTTGTAATTCTTGTTCCTCTTACCAAAAGACGGTGGGTATTTACACCATAAGGAGTACAAGTAATAAGCGTAATCCAGTCCTCACCCGGATCAATATATAGCTCAGAGGTATCACTGGGTAATACTACAGATATTTTATCTACCTGATAGATATGTTCATCCCCCATAATGAATACGGAAAATGTATCTCCCTCTTTCAGCTGATTCAAATTTGAAAAAAGGACCGCACTGGGAAGACCTGTATGGGCAGACAAGGCAGAGTGGCTGCCTTTACCGCCGACAGGAAGACTGGTACCTTCCACATGTCCAACGGAATTTTGTAAAACAGTTTCATCGGTAGTATGGTTAATAGGTATATCCAGTCCCAGCTTAGGGATTTTTAAATATCCCATCATACCACTACCATTAATATCAAGCTCTGACATATAGCTTTCATGGCTTTCACTGGTAACATTGAAACGTCCTGACGTCTGTAAAAGCTTATAATTGTACTCTTCTGCTGCTGATACTATCAGCTCTCTTTTTTCTTTTTCCAGTTTTTCCAGCTCTTCATCATATTTGTTAATCGCCGAAGAGCTGTGACGACGATTGATAAAGTCACTTATATTTGGGTACAATAAAATAGCCATTCCCACTAAGAAAATGAAAATGAGTAAGATATTTACAAATATGGTGCTAGCCTTGTGCTGCTCCATAAACTACCCCATAAGTATCTTCCATAAAGTTAGAAGGCAATATTACTATTGCCTTCTAACTGCCTTATTGTTACTTGATTAATTCAATAGTAATTCTGTTTTAATAGATTACTTCACTGCGTTTTTTCCTTGAAATTACTATCACGATAAGCATAACGCTTGTCATTACTGCAATACCAATAATTGTAAAAATCATTGTGCCTGTACCACCGGTTGATGGAAGGATAGCACCCTTAAAGTTTGTGACCTCAAGAGGATATGTACCATCCTTATATACCATAGCATCATCGGCCTTGAAGGATGCATGTGTATAACCCGGAATATCTTTATTTTCTACAGTCTTGCCGTTTTCAATCTCAGCATCTGTCAGATCATCAATAGAGAAAACAACTACTTCATTAAGCTGATTATAACCAACAGGAGCACTGGTCTCTCTAAGGATATATGTTGCAGGCTCCAGACCCTTTACAGTAATACCATCTGTAGAGCTGTTAGACACCAAAGTATCATCAAATACAGGGCATATCCACATATGATAATGGGGTTCCGTGATACCATCCTCTTCACACGGATTCTCAGCTGTTGACTCTACTAATACTTTACGTAAGTAGAAATTACTGTCTGTAAGACCTGCAGGCACCTTGTTGTCAGGAGTTGCTACTATTTGCAGAGCCATATCCAATGTGCTAAGTAATGTAGCTACCGGTACAGTTTCTGTATCTACCAGTGTAGGAATGTATCCTGTAGGTGCTGTTGTTGAATCATAGATATCACGTTTAAAGCTGTACTGGTCATAATCGCTAAGATCTGTACCTGCAGAAGCAGATGATGGCACATATAAATACTTAGCTTCATAAAGTGTAAACTTTGCGCCTGCCAGTGGTGTATTGGCAGCTGCCTCGCCATCCCACTTCTTAAGATTCATAGCGTATGTATATGCATGTACTGTGGAAGGCTTTCCTTCTACCGCACCACCTGCATTTTTCTGATAATACAGGTTAGCTGTATTGGTATTGTTTTCAGAGCCAACTTCAATCTTGTCAGTAATTCTTGCATTATAGCTAAGCTTTACGTATTTGAAGCCGCCCGCATTCAGAGTGTCATAATCAAATGTTACATTATAGATATCTGAACAGTTGGCAATGCTCTTTGTGGTAAAGGAAGCTACTGAGGTGCCATGAAGCTTATTGTAATTTGTAATTACTTCACTGTTATCCACCTTTGTAGTGTTATTCATATTTCCTGTTATAGGAGCAGAATTCAGCTTAACCAGCTGGAAAGTCTCAGGATCCAGTGAGTATACATCATACTTAACTGCACCACCATTTTCAAACACGTTAATATATACTGCATCAGCACCGTTTGACACTTTGGCCAAACCATAAGATGCAGCTGTGATACCTGTAGCTACAGTCTGCATCAGCATGGTGTAAGCCGCCGGATCTAATGTGCTCCAAATGAGATTTCCGTCTCCATCCTTGGTACCGTCAGACACCATTACTGTTTCACTTCCCGGAATATAGCTAAAAGCTGCAGACATAGTATCATTAATACTATATGGATACTTTGTGGTATCAAGAGGGTCCTTTTCAGGATATACAGGTACTTCACCTATAATGTCAAATTTTACTACTTCGTCAATTCTAACTGTATCATAAGCTTTGCCATTTATAGTCTTGGATACCTGAACTGTTTCATATTTAAGATTAGCTTCAATATTTGTTTTTAAGAAGAAATGACCATAAGGGCCTTCCTGGGTTGGAAATGCATTTACTGATAATGGCTGATAATACTTTGTGCCATTTGAACCAACTATAAGATAAATACCATAGCTTCTATCCTTTACAACTACTGCAGGATAATCTGCGTCGCTGTTGTACTGAAGATATGCTTCCTCTACTTTATTGGAAGCTTCCAAGTTGTTATCATCTTTATCTGCTAGTAACGCATCCCAGAAATCTGTCATAGTAGAAATGTCGGTAGCTGCGCCCAGCTTAACAGGTGTATCATAGGCTGCAAATGTTTTACCATTTCCTGTCAGCCACTGCTTTACACTATATACCCAGGCAATATCTTCGTAGGTTTCATTAGCTTCATCCCAGTTCATTTCTGCTACCTGGTAAACCTCTACCTTATCACCCAGATTCTTTAAAAGTATCTTAAAATCTGTGGTATTGCCGTCACCTGATACCTGCTTACCATTAGTAGTATTAACCTGAACAGTCTGTGTTGCAAATACAGGAGCTACATTTCCCATAACTGTTACAGATACTACTATAAGTGCCAGCATTGTTGCCACTGCTGTTCTTGCTTTTCTGTTCCTTAATACTACAAAGAACATCGCTGCCAACATAAGCATAATACCAATAATGATAAATATTGTAGTACCCATTCCACCTGTAGATGGGAGCAATACACCCTGATAGTTCAAAACAGTAATACCGTAATTACCATCTGAGTGCTTTTCGCCTGCTGCATCTACAAATACCTTAAGGCTGCCACCATACTCTTCATTTATTACCTCATCATCCAACTGTTTGATTTCGAAGAGAATGTCCTCTGCCAAAAGATTGTAAGCAGAAGAAGGAGGATTTGTTTCTCTTAAAATGTAAGTACCTGAATCGAGACCTGTAATTGCATTTCCTGCTACAGTACCATTAGTAGTAAAGGAACCTGTAAAGAAATTAGGCTTTTCAGGAGTTGCCATCTTGTAAATCAGGAACACACTTGCTTTTGTTCCGTCGTCATTCTTAAGAACATAACTCTTTGTGCCTGAAGGAAGGCCATTCAAATAGCCTTCAAGAGTAGTCTCTGCAGGAAGCTCGGTGAATTTAGGCTTATTAGGTACGTCCCCTGCATGGTCCAACTTACCTGAGTATACATAGTCCGCATCTGCCTTTTCTACATCTCCTGCCTCTCCACTATAAGTGAACTGATATACTGCCTTATAAAGGTCAAATATTGCATTTGACAAAGGAGCGTCTGTATTACCGTCTTTCTTATAAATTGTTGCAGTATAAGTATAAGCATTAACGCTGGCTCTAAGCTCATCAAACAAAGTACCGGCACTGTTAGCCTCATACTTCATAACAACTTCGTTAATGTTATCCTCTGAATTGGCCTTTGCATCCTGGTCCACAACAGCATTATAGACAATTCTAAGCTGCAGATTACCTGCTGCTACAAGAGAGTCGCTGTAGTTCTTATCTCCGTTTGGATCGATAAGATTATCATAGTTAAAAGTAACGTTAAAGATATTGGAATTGAAATCTTTTCCGTATACATCCTTGTACTGCGATTTAAAGGTTTCTACTGAAACCGTGTTCCATCCATGCTGTACATTATCACCGGTTGCCTTGGAGTACATACATATAAGCTGTCCTTTACCACCGGAAACTGTTGCATATCTGGTAGAACTTGGCGTAACGCCACAATCATAGCTGCCATAGTTTGAGCTGATTCTTTGAGGAGTAGAGTTCTGAATAAGATGGTAAGCTCCATCCCTAAAGTAATAATACTCGTACCATACTTCTTTTGTTCCGTTATCATTAGTATGCTCTACGGCATTTTCATAAATAACGAAATCTTTAAGATGGGATTTACTACAATACCAGATGGTAAATCCGTAATTCTTATTAGTTACTGTAGGCACTGTACCTGCATCAGGTCTAGCATTTGCAATAAGCGCATTATAAAATGGTCTGGTAGGATTGGCTGTATTGTTATTAAAGTCAACCCAAGGTGCAGCATCAGAAGTTCTGTACTGAATCTTTACTGAGCTTGCATCCAGAGTAAATGCTTCTGATAAAATATCATCGAAGGTAAGAGTGTAGTTGGCCACACTCATCTGAGTAACATCTCGCTCCGCATATACAGGAACACCAAATTCGATTTCGAATTCTACCGTCTCACCGATCTGAACTTCATCTGAAGGCTTATTGTTAATAAGCTTTGCCATGGATATCTCTGAAGCCTTCATTGCATATGGCTCAGAATCCTTAAGATACCAAAGGGCTTTATTACCCACCTGAGTTTTTTCAGGGACTAAAGACATAATAAGAGGCGCATAAGGAGTACCATTGTGGCTTCCCATTACTACATACATGCCTACTTCCAGTCCGGATACATCAATATGTCCTTCATGTGCTTCCTGAATCTCGCTGTTTTCAAGAGTATAGGTATCTCCCTTAACAAAGTAACGATTTAATCCCAAGGAAATGTAATTTGTTGAGGAAATTGTCTGTCCACTATAAGTCTCACCTTCTACATAATACTGAGCAATTGTGGAATCGGCATATGCAATGCCTGTGTAGCCTTTTTCCTCGTAATTCTCAAGAGTAAGGAGGATTCTATCGCGAGCAGGAGTAGTTGTAATACTTCCCATCTGGGTAAGAGATGAAAAATCAATCTTTGTACCCTCAGTTGAAAAAATAGCTTTAAAGAAATCCTGCTGCACAGAAGAAGCTGCTGCACCAAGTAATGCAGGAGTTGTATACTTACTATGTGTAGGATCATTTACTACCCACGTCTTTACTGCCGGCACCCAATAGAGATCACCAAAGGTGTTATCTACAGAATCCCAATCCATAGCGGCGATTTTATATACCTCAACAACGTCAGAGGTATCTCTCATCTTAATCACTGCTTTACCTGAACTAAAGCCTCCTGTTACAAGGGTATATCCTACAAGCTCATCTACAGGCTCAGTTATCTCAGCTTTAACTGTAATAGCTCCTGTAAAAACCATGCAAAATGCTACGAGCAGCGTTAATATTCTATTAATCATATTTTTCATATCAATCACCCCCGTTAAATAATTTCACGTTTCTTACGGTTAAGTACAGTTACAATTACCATTACAGTAAGCATTACAGTAATACCAACAATTGTAAAAATCAGAGTACCCATACCACCTGTGGATGGAAGGGTTAATCCCTGGAAGTTCATTACCTGAATCGGATATACACCATCCACACGATTTTCCGCATCATCACCAACAAAGCCTTTATAACTGTTGCCTGCTGTTGCATATTGATCACCAGTGTAACCTATAATCTCAAACCATACAGCTTCACTTAAGATATTATATGAGCCGCTGGTAGGTGCCGCGGTCTCCACCAGAAGATATTCATCAGGATCAAGACCATTAACTGTAACACCCTTAGGTCCGTCTACAGCTCCACCTACAGATTTAATACCGGTTTTAAAGAGTGAAAATACCTGAAAATGATAATGAACTGCTTCATCGTCACCACAAGCATATCCTTCTCCATCGTTGACCTTTATTGCTCTAATAAACACATTGCCTGTAACGCCACTTAATTTTTCAGTAATTGTTATATTTTCTCCTGCAGCTGTATTTGCCTCATCTACAGTAGTGGCACCATCATGATTGGACAGCCAGGAATACTTATCGTAATCCGCATCAGTATCACCTGCAGTAAGGTCATCATGGCTTGCATATATATCTGTCAAGCGGTACAGGTCAAAAATTGCATTTTCCAGATATGTAGGAGCAATATCTGCGCCTTTTGAATCCTTTAACGGATTACCACTCTTATCTACAGTATCACCATCCACCTTAACGATATTAGCTGCATAGGTCCATGCTCTTACAATATCATCCACATGGTCGATTTCACCGGTAGAATCTTTCACATAGTAGAAAGAAATCTTATTTGTGTTTTCGTCTGACCCTATAAAGAAATTATCATTAACTACTGCCTTATAAGAAAGACGAAGCTCATCAATCTGTCCACCGGCTGAAGTCATCATTTTATCGTAATCAAAAACTGCATTGATGATAGACTTGGTATAGCTTCTAAGCTCTGCAGTGCCAGTAACCTTCTCAGCAGCTGTAACTTTACTGTTATAGGTAGCTAATATACTGCTTCTGGCTGATACCTGTGCTACATCATAATTACCAAGCTCAGTTGATGCACCATTTTTCAGGTAGAATATGGTATATAATGCTGTGCCTACCTGTGCAGGCTTCTGGTATGCATATGCAAATTCTTTTTCATTGCCGTTTACATCAGTTGCGTAAAGGACCTGAGCTCCGGATGCAATAGCTATGGTATAGGTTTCAGGATCTACATGATACCACTCTGTTTCCTTTTCCAATCTATACTCAAGATAAGCAGTTCTTACATCAAGTGTAAAACCTGGTGCCATATCATCGTTTGCATATAATATTTTATTTGTGGCATCTGCAGGATATCTTGGTACTTCTGCGTGAATAAGGAAGTCTACTACTTCACCGTAACGTACGATATCCTCTTTATTGCCATATCCGTTTATGTACTTGTCTATCTGAAGTCGCTGATACTTAAGTGTAGCAGTTACCTGATCACCATAGTACCAGTTACCGGAAGGACCTGTCTGATCCGGAGTAACATCTACCAGCAAAGGCTGATATACACGGCCATAAGTATTACCTACGCTGTTATTGGCAGGATCTACCATATAAAGACCAAAAGCAAGTCCACTTACTCTGTACTCATTCTGGAATACTTCCTCAGCCTTTGTAGCTGATAAAGCTCCTGTGTATGCAATAGTAGTAGCATTGCCATCTTCATCCACTGCTGCCAGATTCCAGGTATATCCTGTATAGCTTTCAACTTCACATGTTGCTCCATCTTTTTTAACTGCCAGGTAATCTGCCATAGCAGTTTTAAAAGCGTCATCGTATGCTAAAGCGTCCTGCATGTCTTTCATAATGGCTACTGCTTCTCTGGAGTCGTTTCCTTTTGCCCCCAGCTTAGCAGGCGTATTGAATGCACTGTAATCTGTGTGTGCTGCAAAGGTAGCATCATTATCCAGCCATTTCTGAACAGGCTCAACCCACTTTATCTGCTCAAAGGAACCTTTTTTCTCCAATAAAGAATCATTCCAGTCCATTTCAGCCAGCTGATAGATAGAAAATATATCATCCTCTCTATTTACGCGCAGGTTAAAATTAATCCTACTGCTTTTCCCGACCTTTGTCCTTGTATTATCCTCCTTTGGGATAACGCTCAGTCCGGAACCATTAACTGTTGCGTCGTTTTCGTCAGCATTAACCACTGTTACAGTGCTACCAACAATCAAACATGATGCAAGTAATAGAGAAAAAAACTTTTTAAACTCCGTTTTCATACCCTCTACTCCTTTCAAGAATTAATAATATTTTGTCTGGCCTTTTCCACGGTTAGCGGCCAGCTTATTGTCCGGTCATATTGTTTAGTCTCATAATCTTCCTGAAGTACATATACCGGCAGTTCGTTTTTTTTCAGCCTTATGTACTCCATCAGTTCATCCAGGTCATCTCCGTAAGCGTTATATGCAACTACAGCGTCGACCTGGTTCGTTACACTGAATTCGGCAGCATCAACAATTTTCATTTTTTCATGTATTGTGCTGCCCGGAAACGCTTTTGCAAGTATGCATGTTAACGCTCTTGATCTTTTCGAATTAGGGTCAACCGTTACAAAAATCACGCTTTATCACCACCTTTGTTCGCATATAATATCACGTGAATATTCACACATCTGTCACTCACTTTATTAACTATGTATAAAAAACAGGTCCTGCATCAAAGTGCAAGACCATATCTAGACATTCTTATTTTACTCAGTCGCATTCCCCACAATATCTTGTGTGGCAGATTTTATAATTATTTAATTGGTGACTATAATAGACTTCATTGCCTATCCTGTTACTATTCTGTTTTAAACAAAGAATTGGAAAATTCACTCCAACTGTACTGAGCCATATACTCACCATGATATGCATTAATCCCCTGAGTTTTACCATCTTTCCAGTCAAAATAATCGCAGTCAATGAGATCTCTTTTAATGCCAAGGCTGCCCCAGCTGCTTTCTATAATATTTTCACAGTGATGTTCGCTCAAAGAGTCCATCAAATCCTTTTTAATATTACTTAAATAGGATTTATGATTATCATCCTCCCAAAGGAAAGCCATTATTTCCTTATTGGTACAGCCTGCCCCATCCCTGTCGATAAGATAAGCCATCATTTCCTTGGTTTTTTCGTATTTAAAGTCTAGTATCTGCCCATCCACATAGATTTCAAAATTGCCAAAGCATTTTGCAGATACTCTATTCTTTTTCTTCTGAACTACCGGATATCTTAAGCACTTTATCTGTTCTTCTACTGCTTCCTCCGTAATAGGCTTTAGGAGGTATCCGCTGGCATTTAACTGATATGCTTCCAAAGCGTGCTCGGAGTACCCGGTGGTAAATATAATATTGGTATTGGGATAAAGCTGTTTAATTCCTTTGGCCAGACTAATCCCCGATATACCCGGCATCTGGATATCCATAAATACTACATCAAAGGGGCCATCTGTAAAATGATCCATCACCCTTGACTGCTTCATTTCCGTCACAATTTCGCTATCAGGTAAAAGTTTATTCAGAATGCTTTGCACTGTTTCAATTGCAAAATATTCATCATCAATCACCAGTATTCTCATGTAGCTCTTCTCCCTTTGGCAAAATAATTTTACAAATTGTACCAATGCCTATAGTACTACTTACCTGTAATGAACCTTTACTCATAATCCTTAACCGGTTTTCTACATTGTGTAGTCCCACATGATTTTTCCCATCCATTTTCACTTTATCGCTGTCAAAACCCACTCCATCATCAGAAATTATAACTTCTATACAGTCATTATCTTCCTTGGTTTCAATAAAGAGGATGCCCCCTTCTTCTTTTTCACATAAGCCATGTTTTATGGCGTTCTCTACCAGTGGCTGCAAGGTAAGCGGTGGAATCATAAAATCAGTGGTCTGAATATTGTATGTTACCGTCAAGCGCTCGCCAAATCTTAACTGTTCCAGCCATATATATATTTCTGTATGCTTTAATTCTTCTTTGAATTCAATAAGATCCTTATGGTCTATGGAATGAAGATTACGTCTCAGATATAAAGCAAACTGGTTGGTAGCATACTTGGCACTTTTAGGATCATTATCACAAAGGTAGCTGATGGCATTCAATGTATTATATATAAAATGGGGTTGTATCTGTGACACCATAATCCTGGCAGTCTGCTCCACAAGCTCTGTTTCCTTACTTTCAAGCTTAATATTACGGTCTATTTGAACCATGATATAAACTATAAGTATAGCCAATGTAAAGCCCAGATATATAACTGACACTGAGTCAAAACAATGCTGAATCAGTGATGCCATCATGGGAATAATTGGTATCGTTGCCAAAGCGTATTTCTTTTTTGTCTCTTTTTCCTCCGCCAATAAAAATACACAGCATACAACATTACATGCAATCGGTATCACTACTACCAGTAGATAAAGTGGACCTGTTGTATAATAGCCCTCATCATTAATATAAAAAATCATTCCATTAAGTGCATTTACTACTTCTATCACAACAGATATAACTACTGCGAAATCTGTAAAATAATTGACCCATGGATGCTTTTTTACTCCTGTTTCCGTCCTTATATAGCGCCAGTACAGCCAACAGAGCACAGGCTCCATTACCATAAAAATGGAATTAGCAAATATATTTAATGCTGCCAGCTCTACATACCCTTCTACCATCCAGCACTGCGTATCGGCAAATAAAGCAATATATATGCAGGATTCCATGCACCATAAATATAAATCACCGCCGTAAAATTTATGTTCAAAAATCGTTGATGTAGATATAATAAGTATTACTGCCATACTTACTATATCTATGCCCATATTCAGTCCATACACAGTTTTCATTGGCATCTGCCATCTATCGATAGCATTTGCTATAACAGTTATGAACAAAATCACCATTCCAAACAGATTCACCATCTGCAGTATCTGATATTTTTTCCTGATTTCCATACTTTTCCCCATTGAGTCCACCGAATCATTTCCATAGTTTTTATATGCTTACATGCAAAAGAGCGCCTAAAAAGACGCTCTGAATATAACTAAAATTTCATAAACTGCGCCAAGAACAGCGCTAAAATGCCTGCAAAATTTAAAGCCCCTAATGCAATAGATATGATAACTTTTGAATTCAAATGAGTAACAGCTCTCTGCTCTGCCTTGGTCTTTATTTTTTCAGTATAATCATCCTTCATGCGAAGTTCCATAGCCATAATATCATTTGCAACGCCCTGCTTGCTTTCAAATACTACCTGTTCAATGTGATTCTTTATGGTATTAACTTCTATCTCTGTTCTTCTGCAACAGTCCACTATCTCTCTGTTTTCCGCCACAATATTATTGTAGACGTTCTCGCCCACCTTATCCAACTCCTTGGCCAGATTCTTTTCCAACTGGTCCAGACGCTTGTTCAACATGTTAAGCGCATATACAAACTCAGACTCAGGCAGATTTCTGTCAGGGCACTGATTGTCCTGATTATTCTGCATCCTCGCCACTCTCTGATCCAGAGCCTTTTGTATCATCTCTGCCTGATCTCTCAGATCATCTATGGCATCTGACAATTCCCTTTCTGTAGGCAGGCGTCTTTCTCTCTCGCGCTCCATTTTTTCTGCCTCACGAGCAGCATAACCCTTCGGATCCCAGTATCCATGAAGTGGACTATAACATTTTTTTCTGTAAGCTCGTCTTGTAATCATATCATTCACCCATTTCATCCCAACTATAAACTGTAAGTACAATGAAACAGTAGCATAACCAAAACCGCCTTACAATAGAATAAACAATATTTAAGCAAAACTTTAGATGGACTTTATTAACGGGCAAACTTACTCTACTTTAATATCTCCCACATTCACATCTGCGGTCACTTTGATGCTGCCGCTGCCTGATTTGTAATTTTTGCCCAGCTTCTCTCCAAAGAACTTTATGGAGCCTATATCCGTATTAAGCTTATAGAGTACATCATCTTTTTTAAATGTATTCTCCATTTTAATCTCTCCGACATTTACCTCAATATCGGTATCTGACAGACTGCATCTGTTCAGATTCACATCTCCCACATTGCATTCTAGAGTCGTTTTCCCTGACACTGTGACGCCCTTAAGCTTCACATCACCTACATTTACCTCTGCGGACAGCTTGGAAAAAGTGAAATCCTCCAGCTGCAAATCCCCTACGTTACCGGTAAGGGAAAATTCATCAAATTCATCCTTGCAGACCGTTATAACTATCTTACCATTGGAGTTATTCTTTTTATTACGTGTGCTCTGTCGAATAGACAGAGTGCCATCTTTCACTTCTACAGTGGGCAGCATATTTTCAGTGCCTGAGAAGCTGACGCTATACTTGTCACCCTTTTCTACGGTAACTGAGCCCACCACCAGACTGCAATTAATGCTGTTAAATTCGGATATGTCAAAATCCTGATCCACATGCTTTGACACTCCAAGACCTCCTATGATACTGATCCCGTGGAATCCTCCACTGCAGCCTTTAAAGCTGGATAAACATGCTACTAAAATTATTATAATTGTTACTGAATACAGTATTGAAAGATAAACCTTTTTATTCATTTCCCTTCCCCTTTACTTAATTCTTATCTGTAAGAGTCATTAATAAATTGTATAAAATAGGTGCTATAGGCCAGATAATCCATGAAATATACCAGGCACCGGTTAAAAAGCTTATGATAAGGTATGCGCAGACTACTGTGGGCCAGAAGCATTCCTTAATAAATGAACGCCATTTATTATCATTTTCCTCTACTTCGAACACCTTAGAATTAACGCTTTTTACGGCATTGCCGTCACTGCTAAGAGTAAGAATTCTATTGTAAGCTGCACTGCTGACACCTGCATATACTACAAAGCATACCCCCAGCGCCGTAGCTAAGAGAAAGGCAGCTCCTGCCACATCACTATGCATAATCTCATCAATAACGGCTGTAATGCCAAGACCACAGATAATAATAGCTATACCTACTGTCAAATAAAGATTCTTAACACTTAAATTGTTTCTTCTGGCCTTGGTTATTTCCTCTACTGTCATCATGGATACCATATGCCTGCCGTCAAAATACTCGTGCCACTTGCCGTGATCCACTCCTGTAAACACCAGAAGTGCCACACCTATAGCTACCATGGCAAAGAAGAATATCAGACCAAAAGCCTCATTTTTGTAAAGCGAGAAGCCCACAGCCTCTTCAGAAATAACAAAGCCTACAGGAGAAGCAATAAAGCATGCTATGCCGGCACCTATTCTAAAAGCAGCCTGTGCTCTGTACTTAATGTATGAAAAAGCATCATCTTTACTGATTTCCTTCTTTCCCGTCTCTGTGCTACGGCTCATGGCTCCTTTTATGCCCAGATCCTCAGCTATCTCATTTAAATCACCAAACTCAGAAATAACTATGCTGACTGCCTCATTTTCCCTTTTTCCTTCTGCTATCAGCTCTTCATATTTGTCTGTCATCATCTGAAGCAGCTCTCTTTTTGCTTTTAATACCTCTTCTGTTGCAGGCAGCTTCATAAACATTGATTCAAGATAATTTTTTATAGTTTCCATTTTCTCTCCCTACCTTTTAATTAGTCTCAATAAATCGCTCTACTACTTCCTTGGTCAGCTCCCATTCCTCACATTTTTCCCGATAATAATCTCTCCCTTTATCGGTAATGCGGTAATAGGTACGCCGATCCTCTGTCCCGGCATAGGACTCAATATAACCGTTTTTTTCCATTCTGGTAAACGAGGAATAAAGCGTCGTCTCTTTAATAATGTACTTTGATTCCGTCATGCTTTTAATTTTTTTTGACAGCTCATATCCGTAAGAAGGCCCATCTTTAAGTATATATAGGATAATCGTGTCATTATATCCTCGAATGACATCACTACTGATCTCTACCATCTCTGCTCCTTTCTAAAAAGTATTCTTTTCTTTTCCCTTACTTCGTCTATCGTACTACGTCTACCGTACTATGTCTATCGTACTATGTCTATCGTACTACGTCTGACGTAGTAGTTATAACATAGTTATTTTTTCCTGTCAATAGAGAAATAAAAAAAGTTGACAGAATGATAAGTTCTGTCAACTTTTTAATGAACTTTTATCCCCAAAGAGCCGGATTATTCGTACTCTACTACGTCAGAAAGCTTAAGTAAATATGCCTTGTCTGCACCTTCATACTTTAAGGAAAGAGCTGCTGCAGCAACAGGAATCCACTTCTGCACATACTGCATAGCTGTATCTGTTTTTTCGCAGAAAAGAGTCAGGTACTTCTTCGCTGTAGCCTCATCATAAGAAAGGCTAAGCAGAAGGTATGTAGTAGCTACATCGCCTGAAGCATTGCCCTGAGTAGCATGTGCCCAGTCAAGAATGAAAGCCTTGCCATTCTTATCGATGACTACGTTGGATGGATTGAAATCACCGTGACAAACCTTTACATGCTTTGGCATGGACTCCAGACGAGTACGAAGCTCATAACGCTCTGTAGCGTTAATATCAGCTGCTAAGAGCTTCTCATTCATCTTGTCCTTAAGCTTGTTAAGGCCACGGGCTGTGTGTCTCTGCATTTCGATCTGCAGGTCGCAAAGCTGCTCTAAATACTCATCCTTCTTTGCAGGATTCTCTGAGATAAGCTCAGCCAGAGTCTTACCTTCAATAAAATCACTTACGATAGCCCATTTGCCATCTATCATGGCTACTTCACGTACGCCGGGAATATTGAGGCCTGTTTCCTCAATACGAGCCTGATTTAAAGCCTCGTTAAGAACATCAGCCTTTTTATAGTTATTGTTAAATACTTTAATGCAGGCATCGCCATCACGATATACCTTCTTTGTGCTTCTTGTTGCAATCTCAGTTGAAAGATTCATTTTGTCCCCTCCCCTATTATACTGTCTCGCTGTTTTTGCCATAGTATGCGTTCAAGAACATCTGCTTAATCTCGGAAATAAGCGGATATCTTGGGTTGGCACCTGTACACTGGTCATCAAATGCATTTTCACTCATTTCGTCCAGTCTGTCAAGGAAGTTCTTCTCATCGATACCATATTCCTTGATGGAGTCCTTGATACCAACAGCATGCTTAAGGTCATTAACAGCCTTGATCAGGTTTTCTACGCTTTCCTTATCGTTCTTACCCTTAAGGCCAAGAGCCTCTGCTACCTCAGCATAACGCTCCATGGTATGAGGATGATCGTACTGAGAGAAAGTACCCATCTTTGTTGGCTGATCTACTGCGTTGAAACGGATAACCTGCTCGATCATAAGAGCATTTGCTACACCGTGTGGAAGGTGGTGGAAAGCACCCAGCTTGTGTGCCATGGAGTGACAAACACCAAGGAAAGCATTGGCAAAAGCCATACCTGCCATAGTAGCTGCATTGGCCATCCTCTCGCGGGCAACATAGTCTGTCTGACCGTTCTCATATGCCTTTGGAAGATACTTGAAAATATCACGAAGAGCCTGAATAGCAAGACCATCTGTATATCCTGTAGCCATAATGGAAGCGTAAGCTTCAAGTGCGTGTGTTACAGCGTCAATACCGGAAGCTGCTGTAAGTCCCTTAGGAGCTGACATGTGAAGGTCTGTATCTACAATAGCCATATCAGGCATAAGCTCGTAGTCTGCAAGAGGATACTTAACTCCTGATACTTCATCGGTAATAACAGCGAAAGGTGTTACCTCAGAACCTGTACCTGCTGATGTAGGAATAGCTACAAAATAAGCCTTTTCACCCATCTTAGGGAATGTATAGATCCTCTTTCTGATATCACAGAAACGCATAGCCATATCCTGGAAATCTACTTCAGGATGCTCGTAGAGAACCCACATAATCTTGCCGGCATCCATAGCAGAACCGCCACCAAGAGCGATAATAACATCAGGATTAAAGGATGTCATAACCTTTGCACCCTCTTTTGCACAGGCAAGTGTTGGGTCCGGAGCTACATCAAAGAAAGTCTCATGTGCGATGCCCATCTCATCCAGCTTGTCTGTAATACACTTTGTATAACCATTCTTGTAAAGGAAAGCATCTGTTACGATAAATGCTCTCTTCTTTCCCATTACATTCTTTAATTCGTCAAGGGCTACCGGCAGGCAACCTCTCTTAAGATATACCTTCTCAGGCGCTCTGAACCACAGCATGTTTTCTCTCCTCTCAGCCACTGTTTTGATATTAAGAAGGTGCTTAACACCTACATTCTCTGAAACGGAATTGCCGCCCCAGGAACCGCAGCCCAGTGTAAGAGATGGAGCCAGTTTGAAGTTGTAAAGATCACCAATACCACCCTGGGAAGCAGGAGTATTAACGATGATACGACAGGTCTTCATGCGGCTTCTGAACTCAGCCAGCTTCTCGCCTTCTGTAGTAGGATTAAGATAAATGGAAGAAGTATGACCATAGCCGCCGTCAGCTATCAGCTTTTCAGCCTTGGAGAAAGCATCCTCCATATCCTTTGCCTTGTACATGGCAAGTACAGGAGAAAGCTTCTCATGAGCAAATTCTTCTGAAAGCTCTACGGACTCTACTTCACCGATAAGAATCTTTGTTTCAGCAGGCACTGTAACTCCTGCCAGCTCGGCGATCTTTGCAGCCTTCTGGCCAACGATTTTTGCATTAAGAGCGCCATTAATAAGAATAGTCTTTCTTACTTTCTCAATCTCATCCTTCTTAAGGAAATAACATCCACGGGAAGCGAATTCCTTCTTTGCAGCATCGTACACTTTCTTATGAACAATAACGGACTGCTCGGAAGCACAGATCATACCGTTATCAAATGTCTTGGAATGAATAATGGAGTTAACAGCAAGGATGACATCTGCTGTCTCGTCGATGATGGCAGGTGTGTTACCGGCACCAACACCCAATGCAGGCTTACCTGAAGAATATGCAGCCTTAACCATGCCCGGGCCACCGGTAGCCAGGATAATATCTGCTTCCTTCATAATCATATTGGTCATATCCAGTGATGGTACATCAATCCAGCCAATAATATCTTTAGGTGCACCAGCCTTAACTGCTGCCTCCAGTACTACCTTTGCAGCTGCAATGGTAGAATTCTTTGCTCTTGGATGAGGGCTTATAATAATACCATTTCTGGTCTTAAGGCAAAGAAGAGTCTTGAAAATAGCTGTTGATGTAGGATTGGTAGTAGGAATAACAGCTGCTACCAGACCGATAGGCTCAGCTACCTTTGTAACACCATAAGCCTTATCCTCTTCTATAACACCACAGGTCTTTGTATTTTTATATGCATTGTAAATATATTCAGATGCAAAGTGATTCTTAATAACCTTATCTTCCACTATGCCCATGCCTGTCTCTTCTACAGCCATCTTGGCCAGGGGAATTCTTGCCTGGTTGGCTGCTACAGCTGCTGCTGCAAAAATCTTGTCTACCTGCTCCTGTGTGTAGGTGGCAAAAACAGCCTGTGCTTTTCTTACTCTCGCAATAGCCTCTGTTAAGGTCTCTACGGAGTCTACAATTTTGTAGTTCTGGTTGTCCATAATTTTTCTCCTCTTCTGTAAACGAAACCGTTATGTCGGTCTGTCAAACATTTGTTAATTTTCTATCAATGTTTGTTAAAAAATTATCACAGTTTTCGTCTCTTGTCAATAGGCCTTTGACATTTTTTTAACATTCTTTTTTACAAAAAATTTATTCCCGTCCCACTTGCATTTTTTTCACGATGATATTATAATTTATATGCATGGTACGTATGCGTATTATACCTTATGGTTATATCTGATAGATAGTAGGAGAGTAGCAGTCGTGGATGAAGCCTTATCTTTATCTTCATACCTTGTTTTTAATACAGTCGCCAAAAGCGGCAATATTTCTGCAGCTGCCAAAGAGCTGGTGTTATCCCAGCCCGCTGTTTCCAGAAGCCTCAA
This sequence comes from Lachnospiraceae bacterium, assembly GCA_045616485.1. GTDB lineage: Bacteria > Bacillota > Clostridia > Lachnospirales > Lachnospiraceae > RGIG3528. The sequence goes on along the minus strand of JAZLGU010000060.1, from coordinate 6,576 downwards.
AAAGCTGGAGGATGGCCTGGCTGTTAAGCTTTTTGTAAGGGGTTCCCGGGGAGTGCGCCTGACCAATGAAGGCGAGCTGCTCTACGCCCACACCCGCACTGCTTTTGATTCCATTACCGCTGCCGAGCACACCCTGCGACAGTCAGCCGTTTCCGGCTCAGGTGTTATTTCTTTCGGTATCAGTGACTATCTGTGCTGCCACTTCGGCAGTCCCTTTATCAGATCCTTTTTGCAGGCCAATCCCAGAGTTAAATTCGACCTGCATACCGGCTCTTCGCCGGAGCTTTTTCGCATGGTGGAGGATGGCGCTTTAGAGGCTGCCATTATATGTCGTCCTCTTTCCGTGCACCGTCTGGAGTACTTGGAGCTCGCTGATTTACAAGATATTTTTGTGGCCAGCCCCTCTTATATGGACCTGATTGGCAGCCAGCATTCCGGCAGCTTATTTGAAAAAGCCTCCCTGCTTCTTCCCAAGTCCGGTACTGCCAGCCGCTCTTTTGTCAATTCAGCCTTGGCCTCCAGTCTTGTAACGCCTTCCGCCATTACTGAAGTAGCCAATCCTGACGTAGCTTTGGACTTTGCTCTTTCAGGGCTGGGCATAGCCTTTGTACCTGCCATTGCCGCTGAAAGTCACATAAAAAAAGGCACTCTCGAAAGAGTACCTTTTATTGAAGAATTACCCACCCGTAGCATTGGTCTTATTTATCAGAAGACCAGCACTCAGACTCAGGTGCTTGATTGTATCATTAAGCACGCTCACGAGGACCGCCTATGATTACTTTTTTAAACACACATCTTACTAAAAAACAAAGAATAAAGCTTTACCGCCTCTGTCTTTTGCTGGATGATATGGACTTCGGCTATCTTAAGCCCGTATTTTTCGGCACCCTGCTTATCAGTCTGCTGCTTATAGGCATAAGTCTCGTGCCGTATTTCGCTCTATTAAGCACTATGCAGATTTCTCTTTATTCTCTGCTGACTCTTCTGGTAGCTATAGCCTTTATCGGCTATCTCTTGCCTTATATCCGAAAAATAAGAGCCAAAATCAGAGTCAGGATGAACAGACGCAGAAAAAGAGCCACCTTCACCCTTTTTGTTTAGTTTCTATTTAGCATGGTCCCGGTGCGCCACAGCAGCAATTACAAAGAAGACACCAAAGGCATGAGCTGCCCCAGTCTATGCCACCCGACTCGTAATGACCGGCTTGTGTTCTGTACCACTGCCCTCCATTAGCCAAAGTATTGTAAAGGTCTGAATAATAGCTGTTATCAGGCTCCATTTGCATGGCTGTTTTAGCATGCTCCAAAGCAGTAGCATTGCTGCCCAGCCCCGCATTGGCTATGGCACTGTAATAGTACCATGCGGCTGATCTCTCGCCTGCCGCCACATTGGACAAGGTATTAAGTGCCTCCCTGTAATGGCCTGTATTTATATAATTGGCAGCAGCTCTCATGTAAGGAGCATCATTAGGCTCCCAATTGCTTTGGGAATAATTGCCACCAAAGCCACCTGAATATCCTCCGGAGTAGCCGCTCTCACGTTCCTTGACTATCTGCTCATAAGCAGCCTGAACTTCCTTGAATTTTTCCTCTGCCGCATCCTTATTGGGATTATTGATGTTGGCATCAGGATGATACTTTCTGGATAAATTTCTATATGCTTTTTTTATCTCGTCCATGTCAGCATTTTCAGCTACGCCCAGGACTCTGTAAGGATTCATCATTTTACTATGGTAACCTCAGGCTTTTTCGCCTTCTTCTCTCGGTTTATTTTTATAAAAACGCCGGAATACAGCGTATTCCGTAAAATCTCTATATTGTCTACCAATGGTAGCCTTTCAAAACACTTGGCCGCCTCTGCCGCCATCATCACCAGTAATTCTTTCCCGTATGCTTTTATGTCAGTATCGGGATGAGTCTTTTCATACTCTATAAAGGGATTATAAGCCCCCTTCTTCTTATCTTTTTCATAATCGTCGTAAGCATCAGCCAGATACACAAACTTTCCCATGAAAAATCCCAGGCCTCTTAAGTCCCTGCTCCACTCATCCTCTCGCCAGTCGTATATCTCTGCCAGCATCTGACCGGTAAGCCCTGCTGAAAGATCCATATCCGGGCTCTTCTGTTCTTCAGCCTTATGTAAAGCCTCAATATAATCGGCTACAGCCTTACTTTGTCTGGGATAACGTGCTGCTATTCTTCTTTTTTTGACTTTTAAGAAAAGACTTCCAAAAAAACCGCCTATATTACGCTCGTCATGCCATTTATCCAGAAGATTATCATATGCTAAAAGAATATTCATCTTTGCGGCATACTCTGATGCCTCTGACTCTACTACCCAATGCTTTTTAAAGGGATGCAGAAGACAGCGCCTCTTTCCCAGATAGCGCCTGCCATCATAGAGACTGTCCAGAAGCATAGTAAGAAAAGTCATGTCATAGGACAGGGCCAGACGCCCCGCACCCACCTGCCTGCCTATCTGATGGCAAAGTCCACAATAGTAAGCGTGATAGGTCCTCTCTTCTTTTATTTTCAGTTCTTCCCTGTTGGGCATCACATATCCAAACATTATTTTGCCTGTCTTTTTCCTGTGTATCTCACAAAGGTATGACCGCAATTTTTGCAGGTCAGCTCTACTTTACCATGATTTTTAGGTACTCGCACTGTTTTTTTGCATTTAATACACTTGAAATACTTGTATGCCGGGTCACGTACAGGTCGCACCTTGGCTGTTGTTGCACCTTTTTTATAGCTTTTATCGCTGTATGTGGATGTGCCTTTCCCCTGTACTCTGCCAAAGAGCCTGTTCTTAATCTCCATATATTTAAGATTCTCTGCAGATCTCTTATATACATTTTTGGACATCATTCTAAAAATTACCAGCACAAACATCAGGGTAGAAAGAACACTTACCGCCACTCCTACTGCTGCTACTCTTCTGAATATAGTCCCTACCAGATACAAAATCAGCCAGGATACCATAAGAAACTTATTAAGATTGTCCAGCTGTCCATATCTGCCATACATAAATCTCTGTAATTTCTCCAAAAATGAGCCTCTTCTATTCATTTCTTCTCCTTTTCTCCCATTTTTTCTTCTTTTTGAACGCAGTGAAAAAATGGTCCACAGGTTATTTTATCTTCTTAAATCAAAACCTATTTAATAGGGGATTCTACACTTCCTTTGTGTAAAATCTGTGTTAAAACCATATCGACTATTTGCACAAAAAAAGTGGCTGTCCCACAGGGGACAGCCCTGATACTGCTATATTAACAGATTGTTACGCAATTTTCAAACATCTCAATAGCTTTTTCCATTTCTTCTTTTGCTTCGCATTCGCCCAAAGCCACGGTCATTTCTTCGGATATCCTGCCGGATACACTCTTAAAGTATCTTTCGTCTGTAGAAGTCACCTTTTTCCCCTGCAGAGCTCTCACCTGTCGTCTCATGCAAAGAGTCTTCAACAGCTCCAGCCACTTGGCATAATCTAATGAAATTAAAGCCTCACGGTACACAGTCTCACATTGTTTTTCATTGACAATATCGTACTCTTTAAGATCTTCCAGGCCTTTAAGCATCTTTTCCATCTCTTTATGGGTCATTACAGGACGCAGCCTAATATTTTCAGCATTAGTAGGCAAATAAATCTTACTGTTCTCATTGTTAATGGGTACCATAAGATAATAGGTCATATTTTTATCGAATCCGGGGACATCGGATACAATGTCTTCTATGCGGCAAACGCCACTGTTGCCGTACTGCAATAAATCACCTTTGTTAAACAAGACATTCACCTTTTCCTTTCTTTGCGTCCCCTGTTATCGTTCAAACACCCAGAAATAGTATACCATAAACTCAAGGCAAAAAGTAATTAAAAAAAGGCAAATTTTCTATGATTTCTTATTTTTTTTAAGATATTCTATTACTAAATCCCTGGCAAAAATATCTCCCGGCAGCTTTTCCACAATAGTGAGATTGTTAGGTTTATATGTGGCTGTATAAGAATCTACAACTACATAATAGGTACCGTTAGGATTGATGCCTCCCTTGATGACTTCACCATAGTCCTCGTAATAGACTACGTATTTTTCGTTTTCAAAGAAATTATTATTAAGGCTGATACCATTTACAGAGCAAAGGCATATCTCGTTATCAAAAGGAAGTACTGATTGCACATCTGCATATGTTACATCACCTTTATAGATGTTGTAAGGCTTTCTGGCATTAATATAGCCGCCGGCCAGGGTAATATCATACTTGTCTGCCCATACCTCACAGCCCTTCTTATAGTAAAGCATGGCTACAAGATTGGCTATGCCTTCGCTGTCGATATTATGGTCTGTATAGCCTACAGCAGCATTCACATCGCCTATCTGATCCTTGTATTTATCCATAAGCTCAGCTACGATGGCATCGTCAGCATAGCTTGCATAAGTAGATTTATTTACAATCTCACCGTCTATGGACATTTTCCTGTTGGCTATATTAAAATTGATATCTACATGGGAAAGACCTACGCTGTTCTCTCCGCCGGCCTGCATATGATATACGCCATACTTGTCTTTCAGTATGTATTCTTTATGAGTATGCGCTTCAAATACCGCATCTACATAACCATTTGAAAGGCTTACATCATAGTAGGAAGAGAGATTATTTTCAGTTATTGTCCCCACTGATGAGCCTGTGTTTTTATCATATCCATCATGTATGGAGTAAATAATAATGTCGGCTCCGGCTGTTCTTAAGCGGTCAGATTCTGCTTTTACCAGCTCTGTCAGGGCATTACCCACTTTAAAATAAATACCTTCTGTTTTGTCTGTCTGGATAGAGGAGTAACAGTCGCCAATAGCACCGATTATCCCCACCTTTACGCCTGCACGCTCCACCATAATTGAAGGAGTACAGTAGTCCACCAGCTTATCAGTATCCTTTGAGTACACATTTATGGCTAGAAACGGCAGCTGAAAAGTCTCTGCATTTTCCTTTATTTTTTCAGTGCCCCAGTCAAATTCATGATTCCCCAAAGTCATGGATACGAAGCCCACCTTCTGCATCCACTCTGTAAGTAAAGCACCTTTAGTATTATTGGACTCTGATGATCCCTGCCAGGTATCACCTGAAGAAAGAATGATATTATTGGGATCACTCATTTCCTGCATTTTAAAGAAAGTAGTCATGGTATCCACACCATTTTTACCATCTTCGCTGGAAAAACGGCCATGCAGATCATTCACGGCATATACATCAATATTTACAATAACGCTGACCTTACATTTATCGCACTTTCCGTTATTGTCTTCATCTTTATGAACAGCGCAAGGAGTAGTATTTCCACTATCACCACAGGCAATTCCTGAAATTGCAAGAATTATGACAAGTAAAAGCGCAGTAAGCTTACCTGCATTTTGGAAAAAGTACCTTTTCTTCATTTTTTTACATCCTTTTATTTTTTTATTTTTAACATTATAGCACTTAATGATAAATCCCTTCTAAAATCACAATTAAAGTATTATCAATAAAGCCACCTGTTCCATATCCATTATCCATTGAAAACTTCTCTTCAGTTTGCTACAATTACCTATATCTTATGCCTTCGGCAATAATATGGAGGATACTTTTATGAAAAAAATACTTGTTTATGGCGATGCTACAATGGATATATTTATTTCTGACAGGGACAGAATCCCTGCTCCCGGCACGGAAGAATTTATCCCTGAAATGCCTACCGCAGTCGGCGGCGGTGCTGCCCTCATGACTCTGGGTCTGGCCAAGCTGGGCTGCCGGGTCTCCTTTGGCGGCTATTTATCTACTGATATGCCCGGCCAGATGATCGTTAATACCATGAAGGAGCTGGGTGTGGATATGTCTGCCACAGTTATTACAGATAAATGCACTACCGCCATTTCCTTATCCTTTACCACCGAAAAAGACAGAGCTTTCCTGTCCTACGCAGGCCCCAATGCTCTCTTAAATATAAGCGACCTTCCTGCTCTGTCCGCCTCCTATGACCACGTACATATTACAGGCTATACCGGCAGACGCGACCATGAAAAATACCTGGCCGCCCTTAAGGAGATAAAGAAACGCCCCGGCGTCACCACTTCCTTTGATGTAGCTTATGACGAAAGCGGTGAATGGTATAAGGGCATTACAGAGCTCATGCAATATGTAGACGTATTTTTTATGAACGAAGTAGAAGCTTCCGGATATTCCGGAAAGTCTGACTGCAAAGAAGCTGCAGAGTACTTTGCCCCCTACGGTCACCTTATAGTTATAAAAGCCGGCAGCCAGGGTTCTTTGTGCAAGATTAATGGTCAGGCCCCGGTCTTTGTGGCTGCTGATAAGGTAAAAGCTGTAGACACTACCGGTGCAGGCGACTCCTTTAATGCAGGATTTATATGCGGATACACAGAGGGACTCCCCTTGGAAAAATGTCTAAAGCTGGGTAATTTTTGCGGTGGACGTTCTGTCACTGCAAAGGGAGGCAATACCGCTTTCCCATACAGACAAGAAGTAGAAGCGCATGGATTATTCAAATAATCCAAGCGCTTAGCGTGTCGACAAAGGCGACACTTCA
>JAZLGU010000059.1:0-11562 GCA_045616485.1 Lachnospiraceae bacterium | reverse complement strand
GATTAGTCTCTATGTTGGATTACTACGTCGATAGACGTGTTACTTGTTAAGTTGATTGAACCGCCGTGTACCGAACGGTACGCACGGTGGTGTGAGAGGTCGAAACTTTCTCAATCTCAGAGAAAGTTTCTCCTACTCGATGCTATTTTTAAAGCAAGTCTAAGGGGGTAAGGATATTGCAACTGGCGACAGATATGCTATAATAACTCTGATTAAATTTTGGTAAATGAGATATGAATTGTAAAAGAACATTAAAAACATTATTTGTACTGCTGATAATGGCTGTTATGGCGGGCTGCGGCCCATGGGAGGGAGAGGACAGACCTTATGCATCTGCTACTCCGCAGGCTACATCTACTCCTACCGGTACACCCAGCAACACGCCTACCAATACTGCTACACCTACTAATACGTTTACTCCCACTCCCAGCCCTACTACAGCAATTACCATTGGCATGGTAGGGGACGTTTTACTGCATACCCGCATCGAGACGGACTGCAGGCAGGATGACGGCAGCTATGACTACAACAGTATTTTTAAAAATACAAAGGATATAATTAGTGCTTTTGATCTGGCGCTTGTGAATCAGGAGGTTATTATAGGTGGAGCTGAGCTGGGAATATCGGCCTATCCCACCTTTAATGCGGATTTTTCCCTTGCTGAAGCCTTGGTAAATGCCGGCTTTGATGTAGCCTTACACGCCACCAATCATGCCCTGGACAAAAGAAAAGCAGGAGTCATAAATTGCCTTAACAATTGGAAAAAATATCCTTCAATGACTGTAATGGGGATATTTGGATCTAAGGAAGAAGCGGACAGCGGTCAGATATACTACTATACAAAAGACGATGTGACGATTGCTTTTCTGAATTTCACATATGGCACCAACGGGATTCCTATTCCCAATGATATGCCATACTGTGTGGGCCCATTACTCACAGATGAAAACAAGGAGCAAATAGGACTTCTATTAGATGAAGCCGGCGAAAAGGCTGATTTTGTAGTAGTATGCCCTCATTGGGGGACGGAGTATACACTTAAGGAAACAACGACACAGAAAAAGTGGAATACCTTTTTTTATCAGCATGGGGTCAATCTGGTAATAGGCACCCATCCCCATGTTATAGAGCCTATAGCCGTTACGGACAGCTCAGGAACAAAGAATCTTACGGAATATTTGGAGGATGAGAATGGGCATAGAACTATAGCAGCTGATGCTATGCTTACCTTTTATTCCATAGGTAATTATGTGAACTGGACTTCAGAAAGCGGAGCAGAAAAGTATCAGCGCATGCTGGGGGGATTGGCAGGGATAACTGTATCGAAGAACGAAGAAGGAAAAGCCTTTATACTGGACTTTGATATTACTCCACTGGTAAGCCATGTGGTGACCGGAAAGAATCAGGTAACAGTATACAGGCTGGAGGACTATACGAAAGAACTGGCTGAACTGAATGAAATGAAAAAACAGTCATCTAATTTTTCACTGGATAATCTTATTTCTTTGGCCGACAAAGTATTTGGGAAATTATGGAAAAAACAGTAATTGGAAGGGGAAAAAATGACACTTAACGAGCTTAAAACAGGAAGTCATGGCCGCATAATAACAGTAGGTGGAGACGGGGCTTTAAGACAGCATTTTCTGGATATGGGGCTGCTTCCGGGAGTAGAAGTAACACTGGTCAAGCTGGCGCCCATGGGAGACCCTGTGGAGCTCAGGGTAAGAGACTATGAGCTGACGCTAAGGATAGATGATGCCAAAAATATTGAAATTGAAGGGATTGATAAGCTGACCGATGTTGAAAGGAAGGCGAAAGCACCTTTTCCGCTGCCTCATCCCGGCTTTGGACAGGAAGGTATATATCATTCCAAGGCTCATGAGGAAAAAGTAGATAAGGACAGGCATCTTACCTTTGCCCTGGTGGGAAATCAGAATTGTGGCAAGACCACCCTTTTTAACAGGCTTACAGGAGCCAATCAGCATGTAGGCAATTTCCCGGGAGTCACGGTGGATAGGAAGGATGGCGCCATTATAGGTCATCCCAATACCAGCATTACAGACTTGCCGGGTATATACTCCATGTCGCCTTATACCAGCGAGGAAATAGTATCCCGTAATTTTGTATTGAAAGATAAGCCTACTGCAATCATCAATATTATAGATGCCACCAATATTCATAGAAATCTCTATCTTACCATGCAGCTGTTGGAGACTCGTATCCCCATGGTAGTAGCAATAAATATGATGGACGAGCTTACAGCCAATGGCGGTGCCGTAAATGTCAACGCTATGGAGGGGATGCTGGGAGTGCCGGTGGTGCCTATTTCGGCGGCCAAGAATCAGGGCATAAATGAGCTGATAGAACACGCAGTTCACATAGCAAAGTATAATGAAAAGCCTGAAGATCAGGACTTCTGTGACGAAAACGACAGAGACGGTGCTTTGCACAGAGCCATACATGGCGTGATACACTTAATAGAAGATCATGCAAAAAGAGCAGACATCCCTGTGAGATTTGCAGCCTGCAAGGCTATCGAAGGAGATGAACTGGTAATAAAACAGCTGGCTCTGGACGAAAATGAAAGTGATATGCTGGAGCATATCGTGGCCCAGATGGAAAAAGAGGGCGGTCTGGATCGCAGTGCAGCTGTGGCAGCCATGCGCTATGATTTTATCAATAAAGTCTGTGATGCAACAGTCATAAGGCCTAAGGAAAGCAAGGAAAGACAGAGAAGCGAAAGAATAGATAAGTTCCTTACCGGCAAATATACAGCTATTCCGGCATTTATTCTTATTATGTGTCTTGTTTTTTTCCTGACCTTTAATGTTATAGGTGGCTTTTTTCAGGGACTTCTGGAAAGCGGAATCGAAGTCCTTACAGACCAGGTGGATAAGGGCTTAAGTGCCCTTAATGTAAATCCTGTTCTGCATAGTCTGGTAATAGATGGAGTATTCCAGGGGGTAGGCTCGGTACTTAGCTTTTTACCGATTATTATTACGCTTTTCTTCTTCCTGTCCATTCTGGAAGATAGTGGATATATAGCAAGAGTGGCCTTTTTTATGGATAAGCTCCTTAGAAAAATAGGCTTGTCAGGTCGTAGTATAGTGCCCTTGCTTATAGGCTTTGGCTGTACAGTGCCGGCGGTAATGGCTACCCGCACCCTGCCATCTGAGCGCGACAGAAAAATGACTATTTTGCTGACACCTTTTATGTCATGTACAGCGAAGCTTCCTATCTACGTCTTTTTCGTAGATGCCTTTTTCCCAAAGCACAAGGCACTTATTATGACCGGCCTTTATCTTTTGGGAATACTGGTAGGCATAGGCATGGCAAAGCTGTACAAAGCTACCAGGTTCAAGGGAGAGGCAGTGCCCTTTGTTATGGAGCTGCCCAACTATCGACTGCCTGCGCCTAAGAGTGTAGGCCAGCTGCTCTGGGAAAAATCCAAGGATTTCCTAAAAAAAGCCTTCTCCATAATTTTTATAGCCACTGTACTGGTATGGGTATTACAGACCTTTGATTTCAGGCTTAATGTGGTGGAAGATTCGGGAGACAGTATCCTGGCTGTAATTGCCGGCTGTCTGGCGCCTCTTATGGCTCCTCTTGGATTAAATGACTGGCGTATAGCTACCTCATTAATCTCCGGTGTAATAGCCAAGGAGTCAGTGGTATCCACTATGGAAATTCTTTTTGCCGGACAGATGAACACCATTATGGTGCCTTTGTCTGCAGCTACCATGCTGGTATTCAGCCTGCTATATACACCTTGTGTGGCTGCCATAGCCTCAGTAAAGCGTGAGCTGGGAGGGAAGGCCGCGATAAAGCTGATAATCTGGCAGTGTATGGTGGCATGGCTGGTGGCCTTTATAGTGCATTCCATAGGCCTGCTCTTTGTATAAAGGAGAGATGGAGAGATAATGAGTTTTGCAGATATCGTAATTTTAGTGATTATTGTTCTTTGTCTGGGGATAGCAGGCTACTTTGCTTTCTCCGGAAAAGGTCACGGCTCCTGCTGCGATGAGGGCGGGAAGCACAAGAATAGTGGTTGCGATGGCAATTGCGCCAATTGTAAGCGTCATATGTAAAGAAAGATGAAGGAGACTATATGAATTTCGAGAAAAGAAGACAGGCAATTATTGACAGAATGGCAGACAAAAGTATAGCCATTCTTTATTCCGGAGCAGAGCATCATGTGAGCGCTGACGAGTATGATCTTTTTACAGCTCAGTGCAACAGGAATTTTTTCTACCTGACAGGCCTTCGCCGTGAGAATATGGTACTGCTCATAAATAAGACTACTGCGACTCCCACAGTCACTCTTTTCATAGAGCCTTTTGATGAATACATGCAGAGATGGTATGGCAAAAAAGTGACCAAGGAAGAGGCACAGGAGATTTCAGGTATTAAAAATGTTGTATATATTGAAAGCCTGGAAAGCACCATTAGCGGCATTCTCTCAGGCCGTGACGTATGTAATGCTTATTTTGACTGCTACCGCCACAGTACAGAGGATACACCTGACTACAACAATATGAAGGCAGGGGAATTCGCAGCTCTTTATCCCGGAGTACAGATTAGAAATCTTTTCCCTATGTTTGCAGAGCTTCGTATGGTGAAAGATGAGGATGAGATAGCAGAGATCAAAACAGCTATTGAAATTACAGATAAAGGTCTTCAGAATGTTATGAAAAATCTGAAGCCGGGCATGAAGGAATATCAGGCTCAGGCAGATTTTGAATATATCATTGCGAGAAACGGATCCGAGCATACTGCTTTTCCTACAATTGCAGGCAGCGGCATTAATGGCACTATGCTTCATTATGAGACCAATCAGGAAGAAATCAAGGATGATACCCTGATTCTGTTGGATCTGGGCGCCAGATACCGGGGATACAATGCAGATATAACACGTACATACCCTGCTAATGGCAAATTTACCGAAAGACAGCGTAAGGTATACGATATTGTGCTTAAAGCCAATCGCGAGGTATTAGCTAAAGCAAAGGCCGGAATGACCACGCTGGATCTGCAGGAGATATGTAAAAAGGTGCTGGCTGACGGACTCATGGAGCTGGGGCTTATCAAGGAGGCTTCTGAGCTGGGCAAATACTACATGCATGGTGTATCACACCATCTGGGTATAGATGTGCACGACGTAAATACAGGTCGTGATGCCCTGCTGCAGCCGGGAGCTGTTATTACCGATGAGCCGGGCCTCTACATCGACGAGTGGGAGATAGGTATCAGAATCGAGGACGATCTGCTCATCCGCGAAAACGATGCTGTATGCCTGTCAGAGGCTATTATCAGGGATCCGGATGAGATCGAAAAATTTATGGCAGAGTAGTCCTTTGTTCAGATTGCACAAAAGTTTTTGGAAAAAGGTATCAAAGTTTTAATTATTTTACTGATATGATAGTGATATAATGCGAGAGCCTGTCTTTAGAGGATAGGCTCTTTTCCTTATGTAAAATATTTGGTAAATAAGTAATAAATTTCGAGGAGAAAAGAAAATGCAGAAGATTTTCTATCCAAAGCTTATTAAAGCCATGAAGACTTATAAGCTAAAACAACTGCCGAAGGATATTTTGGCCGGCGTTATTGTTGCAGTTATTGCATTCCCTTTGTCAGTAGCTTTGGCTATTGCATCCGGTCTTGAGCCACAGAATGGCCTTTATTCTGCGATTATTGGCGGATTTTTCGTATCCCTTCTGGGCGGTAGCCGTGTAAATATCGGTGGTGTTACGGCGGCTACAGTTATGACAGTATTTACTATTGTCAGTAAGTATGGCTTAACAGGTCTGGCGGTGGCTTCCATAGAAGCTGGTATTATCCTGATTATTATGGGCCTTGTTAGATTTGGAGTACTGCTTAAGTACATTCCGCGTACTATTACCCTGGGCTTTACGGCAGCTATAGGCGTGGGTATTTTTACAGGTCAGATCAAGGGCTTTCTGGGCCTTAATATGGACAAAATACCTGTATCCAATGTAGACAGAATTATGTCCTATGCTGAGGTTATTGATACTATTGATATTCCAACACTGGCTATTGGTGTGCTGGCGGTAGTGATACTTGTACTTATGTCCAAATTTGTACCCCGTATCCCCAATTCGCTGGTGGCTATTGTTATTACTACACTTATAGTTACTATTTTTAAGATTCCTACACCTACCATTAATACTGTATATGGTAAGCTTCCTGCCCACTTCCCCAAATTTGTGGTGCCGGAAGGAGTGACCTTTGATACACTTATTGAGCTTTTACCTTCAGCCTTTACACTGGCTATCCTTATTGCTATTGTTACACTGTTAGCCTGCGTCGTTACAGATGGTCTCACAGGCCACAGACATGACAGCAATCAGGAGCTTATGGCTCAGGGTATAGCCAATATCTTTTGTGGCTTCTTTGGAGCAGTGCCTGTAGCAGGCGCTGTAGCCCGTGCTTCCAACAATGTAAAGAACGGTGGCAAGACTCCTATTGCAGGTATTGTTCATTCCTTTATCGTTCTGCTTATTCTGCTTCTGCTTATGCCTCTGGCAGGCTACATTCCTATGGCTACTTTGGCAGCAGTACTTATAGTAGTAGCCATAAACATGTGCAATTTTAAAGAGATTTTCTATATTATCAGAAAAGCTCCTCACAGTGATGCTATAGTGCTTCTTGTGACATTTTTCGTTGGTATATTTAGGGATTTGCTTACAGCAGTTGAGGCAGGTGTCGTGGTTTCTTCCATTATGTTCCTTTATAAGATGAGCCAGACCATGAGCGTAAAAGAGTGGGAGTACTATGGCTCTGAAGAAGACCCTGATGCTATCCTCCACAAGGCAGTACCTAAGGAGACCTTCGTTTTTGAGATTAATGGACCTATGTTCTTTGCAGCTACAGATAAGCTGGGCAGCATCCCTACCAAGAATGCAGGCGGAGCAGTAAAGAGCGTTATCCTGCGAATGAGATCTGTGCCTGCCATGGATGCAACAGCTATTTACTTCATGGAGCAGACTCTGCAGAAGTGTAAGAAAAACGGTATTACCCTTATTTTCTCTCATGTGCAGGAGCAGCCTATGGGCATTATGAAGAAGACAGGCTTCTTTGATGAAGTAGGTGAAGAAAACTTCTGTGCCAACATTGATGCAGCTCTTCTGAGAGCAAAAGAAGTAAACGCGGACTGATTATTTCTTAATTCATATACAAATACATTGACTGAACAACATGGAAAACACTGAAAATAAAAAAGCAAAAGTATTTATATCGAAAAAAGATGCGGCATTTAGAGAATTTGCCCTAAATGGTAATATGTGGCAGGTGCTTATTCAGGTATGCGTGCCTTTGGCGGCCTATGCATTTTTAAATGCCATATTTAATATTCTGGATACCCTTATGGCATCCAATCTGGGCTCCATGGAGGCTTCAACAGTAGCTTATCTTCTGCAGATAAAGAATATCGTAAGTGCAGTAGGTGGAGGTCTGGCTACAGGTGGAACCCTTAAAATAAGTGAAGCGTATGGTGCTGGTGATTATGAGCTGGTAAAGAAGCGTGTTTCTACCCAGGTGCTGGTCAGCGGTATTCTGGCTGTTTTAGTCCTTTCCATGACTCCTTTTACGGGAATCATACTTACAGCACTTGGTACTCCTAAAGAATTTGTGGAAATGGGTACTCAGTATTTTACAGTGACTCTGATATCAGTACTGGTAGGCCTTTTCAATGGTGTCTATATATCTATAGAAAGAGCCCGTGGCAATACCAAGCGTATCATGCGGCTGAATCTTATGGTAATTGTCATTAAGCTTACTCTGACGGCTTTTTTCATCTATGTAATGAATGGCGGTCTGGTAATGATAGCCGTAGCATCATTAATAGCGCAGATTGTGCTGCTTTTTATAGCTTTATATAACCTTTTCAAAGGGGCTGATGCCTTCAGCTTCAGCATGGGGCATATAGGCTTTAAAAACGGTGTATATCTGCCTATAGTAAAGGTGTCCTATCCTGTAATCATTGAAAAAATGGCCTTTGCTTACGGTAAGGCAGTAGTCAATCAGATGTGCAGTATATATGGCAGTACTACGGTGGGCGCTCTTGGTATTTCCAACAATATGGACGGCCTGGTAACACAGCTGCAGATAGGGTTCCAGGATGGAGGCTCTGCAGTTATCAGCCAGAATCTGGGGGCAGGTAAACCGAAGCGTGCTTTGGAAGCCTTCTATAAGCTTATGATAATCAATGCACTTATCGGACTGGCAGGTCTTATTATATTGAATCTGCTGGCAGACCCCATTGCGTACCTGTTTGCTTTTGCAAAGGGCAAGGCAGATCCGGAATTTCAGCAGCTTATAGTACATATTTTCCGATATGAGTCCTTTGGTTCCTGTATACAGCTGGGTATATATGACGCAGTAATGGCTCTGCTTTTCGGCTTTAAAAAGACAAAGCTGGTGCTGCTTACCAATGTGCTTCGAGTTTTTGTTTTCCGTATTCCTGTGCTGTGGGCATTGCAGAATTTTACCAATCTGGGCAGTGAGTGCGCCGGTATTATTATGGGTGTAAGTAATACACTGACTATGATAGCTGGTCTCGTAGTGGCTTATATAGTGGTAAAGCAGGAAAAGCGTAAAATAGAAGCTGAGAATATAACAATATAATCCAGTCTTATTTATAACGTTAAAATATTGTATAAGCACGAGGTTTGCGGTTTTTCCCCTTTCGTGCTATATTATGTGGGTATCAGATAATAGATACCCACTTTTATTTATACCTATCAAAGGAGAAAAACCATGAGTGAGATGCTTAAACCCGTTAAGACTGGAAAAGTAAGAGAGATTTATGACTGCGGTGATAGCCTGGTAATGTATGCTACAGACCGTATCAGCTGCTTTGACGTTATTCTTAATAACAAGGTTACAAAGAAGGGCGCTGTGCTGACACAGATGTCCAAGTTCTGGTTTGACTATACACAGGATATTATTCCTAATCACATGATTTCCGCAGATACAAAAGATATGCCTGCATTTTTCCAGACAGAGGAATTTGAAGGCAGATGTATGAAAGTAAAGAAGCTGACAATGCTTCCTATCGAGTGCATCGTACGTGGCTATATTACAGGCAGCGGCTGGGCCAGCTACCAGAAGACCGGTGAGGTATGCGGTATAAAGCTTCCTGAGGGTCTTATGGAGTCTGAGAAGCTCCCTGAGCCTATCTATACACCTTCTACCAAGGCTGAGATCGGCGATCACGATGAAAATATTTCTTTCGAGCGTTCCGTAGAGGTACTGGAGAAGGAATTCCCCGGTAAGGGCCTTCAGTATGCTACAGCTCTTCGTGACAATACCATTGCTCTTTATAAAAAGTGTGCAGACTATGCTCTTACCCGTGGTATTATTATTGCAGATACCAAGTTTGAATTTGGTATAGACGAAGAGGGCGTTCTTTATATCGGTGATGAGATGCTGACTCCTGACTCCTCCAGATTCTGGCCTGCTGCAGGCTACGAAAAGGGTCATTCCCAGCCATCCTTCGACAAGCAGTTTGCCCGTGACTGGCTGAAGGCCAACGAGGGTCACAACTGGACACTTCCACAGGAAGTAGTAGATAAGACTATCGCTATTTATCTGGAGGGCTATGAGAGCCTTACAGGCAAAAAGCTTGACTGATATTTTACTGACTTCATTGGTGCGGCCTAGAGACCGCACCATTTTTTACTGGAAAAACAGGTGCCTATCTGATATAATGATAGAACTATTGTGTTTTAGGAGCGAGTATGGCTATTTTTAATTTTAAGAGTAAAAGTGCATTTATTGATATATGTGGCACATATAACAATATCCCTGACCTCATAAGAGATGCAGGCATCAATTATTCTGACAAGTATGCCTTCAGATCATATGATAATGGAGATATTGTTTCCAAAACGTATACCACTTTTTCCAATGACGTATTTGGCACAGCGCAGGTAATACGTGAAAGATATGCTGATGTTAAGCAGATCGGCCTTCTTTGCTATCCTTCTTATGAGTGCTTTACCATGGCCTATGCCATAATGTGTGCCGGCAAAGTAGCCGTTATGATGGATATTAATTTTGCAAAAGAAGAAGTGGAGCATGAGGCTGAAAAGTTTGATGCAGAAGTGCTCTGGGGCAAAGAAGAGATAGCTGAGATCTGTGCAGCGGGTCACGAGAAGGCTCAGACAGGGTACGAGATCCAGACAGTGGACCCTGATACCCATGCAGTTATTCTGCTGACTTCAGGTACTACAGGAGAGCGTAAAGGTGTTGTGCTCAGCCATCGTAATGTAGCTTGTGGAGCAGGCTCCGCCGGTGTTGACCGTGCTTTCATGGATGGAGCCAAGTTTTTCTTCGTGCTTCCTGTTTACCATATGTATGGTCTGACTACTTTGACACTTCAGATAGCTATCGGTGCTGAGACAGACATCTGTGATAATATTCGCTATTTCCAGAAGCGTATGGCAGAATTCAAGCCTGACATCATATGCGCAGTGCCTATGATGATGGAGGCTATATATAAAAATATTAATCATACCCTGAAAAAGCAGAATCTGGTAGGGAAGTTTGGCACAGCCAGAAAGTATTCCAATGGCCTGCGTAAAATAGGTATTGATAGAAGACAGGGCATTTTTGCCAAGATACTTGAGGCTCTGGGTGGCAATCTTAAAGTCATGATTAGCGGAGGAGCTTTCCTTGATAGTGATATAGCTCAGTTTTTCGACGATATAGGTATATCTGTTTATATAGGCTATGGCCTTACTGAGACAGCCACCTTCAGCTCTGTTAATACCGAAAGAAGTCATAGAAAGGGCAGTATCGGTGTGGCTGCGCCGTGTAACGAAGTACGTGTACAGGACGGAGAGATACAGATAAAGGGCGACAATATCATGGTGGGATACTATGGTGACCCTGCAGCTACTGAGGCTGTTTTTGAGGATGGATGGTTTAAGACCGGAGATCTGGGAGAGATAGATGATAAGGGCTATATTTACATCACAGGCCGTATTAAGAATCTTATTATCTTATCCAATGGTGAGAATGTCTCTCCTGAGGAGCTGGAGACCAATCTTATGCGATCCGAATATGTAGATGAAGTAGTAGTTCGTGAAAAGAACGGTAAGATCCATGCAGATATCTACTGCGAAGCTCTGACCAAGATGACCAAGGAAGAGGCCGATGCTATACTGAAGCAGGTAATAGTTGATACCAATCGTGACCAGCATAAGTATAAATACATCGAGACCTATGAGATGCGTACAGAGCCTTTCCTTAAGACTCATACCATGAAGATTAAGCGCAATTCATAATTTAAAAATTGTCACGGGGACGTTTCTCCGTGACAATTTTTTTGCTCCGCTTGCTCCCTGGCTCGCCCCATTCCTCTCTTTAAAGCCAAGGCAGTGATTTGAGTTATTTAAGTTAATATTAAGTGATATAAAAAAAGCTGACCTCATTCTGCTCGAGGTTGACCATTCGCGGACGGTCACTAACTGCTATGCCCTGCAAGTTCCGGGCTGGAACCGGCATTGTCACGGGGAGCGGTGTCATATCGCGCTATTT
>JAZLGU010000058.1:0-31056 GCA_045616485.1 Lachnospiraceae bacterium | reverse complement strand
TATAATTTTTTGACAGGGGGACTTTTCTCACTATCAATTTTTTGTCACGGAGACCCTCCCCGGGAAAAAAAATTTGACAGTGAGAAACGTCCCCGTGACAATTTTTGATCGAACAAAAAGTTTATAAAAACTTAATTCTTTTTGACTAACTTTTGATGCGGATATGACGATATAATTATTGAGATAAAACTATCTTTATATAACGAGATAGTATGTGAAAAAAAGCATGGATGCAAATTGAGAAAGGAAGGGAGTAACCATGGGAATTGATAACATTTCATCAGTAGGTAACAGCCTGTACAATAACGTGCAGAAGCCTCAGTCCATTGCTCAGGGCACGGAAGCCAAGAAAGTTCAGGAGGTGCCGGAAGTAGCAAAACCGGAGCCAAAGCCGCAGCCTAAAGTACAACCAAAAGCTGTTCAGAGACAGGATAGTGAGAGTACTTTGGAAGAAAATATAGAAAAGAGCCAGAAGGTAAGAAACAGAATCGCCGAAGTGAATTCAAAGCTTACAGAGCATACAAAGTGCGAATTTTCTTACCATGAGGATACAAAAAGAGTATCTATAAAGGTTATTAACTCTGATACTGATGAAGTTATCAGAGAAATTCCACCGGAAGAGGCATTAGATATGCTTTCCAAGATGTGGGAAGTGGCCGGTATTCTGGTAGATGAATCAAGATAATTAATACAGGATGCAATTTGTCAAGGATGACGCAGGGAGGTTTTTATGGGTATAGGTTTATCAGGTATGATATCAGGTCTGGATACTGATGCTATTGTAAAGGCAATGGTAGGCAGTCAGACCAATAAGAAAAATAAAATATCAGGTAATATTCAGACTAATAAATGGACTACTGAAGCGTGGTCAGGTCTTAATAAGAAGATTTATAATTTCTATACTTCTTTTGCATCAAAGCTTCGTTTAAAAAGTTCATACATGACTAAGTCGGCCTCATCATCTGATGAGAAGGCTGTTAAGGTAAGTGCCACCAGCAGTGCAGCTGCAGGCAGCCATACCCTTGAGGTAAAGGCTCTTGCCAGCTCCCAGTATGTGACCGGCTCACGTATAGCAGGCACTACTGAGTATAATGCAGGCAGCAGACTTTCTGCCATTGATTCCAGCCTGGTAGGTACTACTATTACTATTACCGGCAATGCAGGCAGTGCTAAAGAAAAGGTGGTGGATTTTAAGATTGATGAAAAAACCACCATTGCTGATTTTAACAAGGCTATGAAAGACGCCGGACTTACAGCCAGCTACGATTCCAATCAGAGAAGATTTTTCATAAGTTCTGCTGAATCCGGCACAAACAATAAGTTTACTATTACTTCCAGCAAGCTTACTGCTGACTCTACCAGTGCTTTTTATGATATTGCCAGAACAGTAGACAGCACAAAGCTTGAGGGCGGTGAGCTTACTGCATACAACAATGCTATAGATACCATTTCTGCAAAGAGTGATCTTTTATCAACTGTTACAGCAGGAGGATTTGATCCGGCAGCAGCTACAGATGATGAAAAAGAGCTTTTTGACGCCATTAAGACTGTAAAATCAATAGCTGTTAATCAGCAGGCGGAAAAAGAAGCGGTAGAGTATGTAAAGAATAAAGAGAATGCTGCACTTGCAGATCTTACAAATGGTGAAATCACTTTTGATAAGGATGGCACAAGCTTCAAGATGGCTGATATTGTAGCCGAGGTCAGAACAAAAATCCCCAGCTATGATGAGCGTGAGGCTGAATTGGCAGAGCGTGCAGCCAAGCTTACAGACTATGAGACATACAAAGCCGCAGAAGGCGATGACAAGACAGAGGATGAATACAATGAGGCCTTGGAGGAGTACAACAGGGATCTTGATAAGTATCATTCTGATTTTAACAAGGCTGTAAAGGCAGAGCTTTATAATACAGAAGGCTATAGAGAGCATTACGATGAAGAAGTAGCTGACGTTGCCATTCTGAATAAGGAGACACCGTCCGCAGGAGTAGCAGCTGTGACTTCTTCCATCGATGCAGCATTAGCAACAATGGCTGCATCAGGCAGAGAGCTGGGCGCTCTGAGCTCCCTGGGTCTGGGCGAGATCGATGGCAGTGCCAAGTCAGAAACAGTAGATGGCAATGGCAATAAGTCAATGGTAGTTGTAGCAGCATCTGACAGCGAGGTAGTACTTGATGGTGCCACCATGACAGGCAGTGGCAACACTGTATCCGTAAATGGCCTTACGATAGATGTTATCGCAGAGACTACAGAGCCTGTTACCATAAGTGTTACCAAGGATACTGACAGTATTTACAATACAGTAAAAGAAGCACTTACAGAATACAATAAGCTTTTAGATGAAATGAACGAGCTTTATTATGCTGACAGTGCACGTACCTATAAGCCTCTTACTGATGAACAGAAAGAGTCAATGTCCGAAAAGGAGATTGAGAACTGGGAAAACAAGATTAAGAGTGCTTTGCTTCGTAATGATTCCTCTCTCGGCAGTCTGCTTTCCGCTATGAGAACATCTTTACAGAGCAGTGTTACTACTGAGAGTGGTAATACCTATTCTCTTGCAAGCTTTGGTATTTCTACCGGTATTTATACTGAGCGCGGTAAGCTTCACATCTATGGTGACAGCGACGACAACACTTTTGCTACATATGATGATCGTCTGAAAAAAGCACTGGCTGAAAATCCTGATGATGTTATGGAAGCTTTGTCCGGCATTTTCGGTAATCTTTACAATACAATGTCAGATAAATGTGCTAAGACAACTCTTTCTTCTGCACTTACCTTCTATAATGATAAGCAGTATAAGAAGGATCTGACAGCTTACGAGAAACAGCTTTCAACTATGGAAGAAAAGATTGCCAAGCTGGAAGAAAGATATTATAAACAGTTCACTGCAATGGAAAAAGCTATGGCTACACTTCAGAGTCAGACCGCTTCCTTGTCTAATATGCTGGGATTGAACAATAACCAGAATAAGTAATAAAAAAAGTATAAACCGCTTAAGTTCCTTTGAAAAAAACCGATAAATAAAGTAAGAGGAAGAAAGGCTGATCTAACAAGGAGGTACTATTATGGCTACTAATGCAGCTACACTTTATCAGGGAACAAAAATCAATACCGCTTCACCTGCAGAGCTTACTCTTATGCTTTACGAAGGTGCAATCAAGTTTTGCAATATAGCAATGCTGGGTTTTGAAACCAATGATTATGAAAAGGTAAATAACAATATCATCAAGGTACAGAACATTATTACAGAGTTCAGAGCTACTCTTGATTTTAAGTATTCCACAGCCAAGGATTTTGACATTGTGTACGAATACATTTCAGGTCTTCTCCTTCAGGCTAACGTTAAGAAAGACGCTGAATACCTTAATCAGGCGCTGGTTCAGATTCGTGAAATGCGTGACCTTTGGAAAGAAATCATGAAAAAGAACCACATGTACGTTAAATAGAAACTATTTGTGATTAATAAAAAAAATGAGCACCTGCAAATTTATTTGTAAGGTGCTCTGTTTTTTTAATCAGCCGTAAAGGCTGGGCATTACTCGCATTCGCACAAATAGGTTCTTGCACCACTCTTGACTCTACCTGTTCAAAATGATACCCTATACCTATATATCTTCACAGGAGGATAATATTATGGAACAGAATCTTTCCACATTTTTACGTATGATGCAGGATGTACTTAGAAGAAAAAAGGCCTTCTTGCAGGATTTACTTACCATTACGAAAGAGCAGGATTATTTGCTGCATGCCGGCGAATTGGACGATGAGGCATTTACTGCTACCGTTAACAAAAAGACGGATTTAATAGATAAGGTAAATGAGTCTGATGATGCTTTTCAGGTGATATACAAGCGCATTTCTTCATCCATGAAGGATCGGGCAGCTGAGCATGAGGGAGATATTACTATTATTCAGGATTTAATAAAGGACGTGACAGAGCTTCAGGCTGCTATCCAGGTACTGGAAAAGAAAAACAGGGAGACCTTTGACCAGCGTGTGAACACAAGACGCCAGGGCATAAAGAATGTTAAGGTATCCCAGAAGACAGCTTCCCAGTATTACAAGACTCAGGCTAAGTTAAATGAAAATGGTCCGGTTTTTATGGATACAAATGGCTGAAAAGTATTCAATTTTTAGTAAAAAAACAGTGGACATATGCCACCTTTGGGTATATTATATGCCCTATAGACTTTAGCGAATTAAATTGTAAAAGGAGTAAGTGCTATGGAATTTAAAATGAATTTAGTTGCCAATAAGAAGGCTAAGCCACAGGATGAATCAAAGCTTGGTTTCGGTGCAATTTTTACAGATCATATGCTTGTTAGAAAATGGTCAGCAGAAAAGGGATGGGAAGATCCTGAGATTAAGGAATTTGAGAATTTTTCATTAAGCCCTGCCTGTGCTGTTTTCCACTACGGTGCAGAGATTTTTGAAGGTCTTAAGGCTTACAGAACAGCAGAAGGTAATGTACAGCTTTTCCGCCCTATTGAAAATGTTCGCAGAATGAATACCTCAGCAGAGCGTCTTTGCATGCCTACCATGGACGAGGCAGAGATGCTTTCCTGCATTACCAAATTTGTAGAGACTGAAAAAGACTGGGTACCTCATTCTGAGGGTACATCTCTTTATATTCGTCCATTCCTTATCGGAGTCGATCCAAAGCTGGGCGTTCATACTCTTCATGAATGTATGTTTGTTATAATAGCTTCCCCTTCAGGCAGCTACTATGCAGAGGGACTGGCACCTGTAAAGATTATGATTGAGGACGAAGACGTACGTGCCGTTCGCGGTGGTACAGGCTACGCAAAATGTGGCGGTAACTATGCAGCCAGCTACAGAGCAGGTGCAAAAGCTGAGAAAATGGGCTACTCCCAGGTACTTTGGCTGGACGGCGTAGAAAGAAAGTATATCGAAGAAGTAGGCGCCATGAATGTTATGTTTAAGATTGATGGCGTAGTGGTTACTCCTGAGCTTTTAGGATCAGTTTTGCCTGGTATTACCAGAAAGAGCTGTATCGAGCTTCTTAAGTCCAAGGGCTACAAGGTAGAGGAGCGCAGAATATCTGCTGATGAGCTTTTCACAGCACTTTGTGAGGGCAGACTGGAAGAGGCCTGGGGTACAGGTACAGCAGCTGTTGTTTCTCCTATCGGTGAGCTGGCATACAAAGGGGAGAAGTACCAGATAAATAATTTTGAGATCGGTAAGACCACTCAGATGCTTTATGATTCCCTTACATCCATTCAGTGGGGTAAGGCAGCAGACGAGCACAAGTGGATCGTGAAGATTGATTAAAGCGGGGACATATTGATTTTTAGCCTTATTTCGATTATAATCGTATGTTAGTGTAAAAGGTTCAGACCTTTTAAAAAATAAGAAAGTAAGGTAATTACAATGACACAATCAAGAACACATAATTGTAATGAGCTTCGTCTGCAGCATGTTGGCGAGACCGTTACACTTGTGGGATGGTATGAGAACATCCGTAAAGTCAGCAAAAACCTTGGCTTCCTGGTAATCCGTGACTTTTATGGCACTACCCAGGTAGTTGTTGAGACAGAAGAAATGATGGAAGTTATTGACTCTGTTAACAAGGAAACCACTATTTCCGTTACAGGAGTGGTACGTGAGCGTTCAGCTAAAAATGCTAATCTTCCTACCGGTGATATAGAAGTTGTTCCTTCATCTATTGAGATTTTAGGTAAGTGTATCTACAATGCTCTGCCTTTTGAGATCAATAAATCCCGTGAGGCTGATGAGAATGCCCGTCTTAAGTATAGATATCTTGACTTAAGGAATCCTGCAGTTAAGAAAAATATTGTTATGAGATCTAAAATTGTAGCAGAGCTTCGTGCTGCTATGACAGCTCATGACTTCCTTGAGATTACTACACCTATTCTTACATGTTCATCACCTGAAGGTGCGCGTGACTATCTGGTACCTGCCAGAAATCATCCCGGCAAGTTTTATGCTCTTCCTCAGGCTCCTCAGCAGTTCAAGCAGCTGCTTATGACCTCAGGATTTGACAGATATTTCCAGATCGCTCCTTGCTTCCGCGATGAGGACGCCAGAGCAGACAGAAGCCCAGGTGAGTTCTATCAGATGGATATGGAGATGGCATTTGCATCCCAGGAGGACGTTTTTGCCGTTATCGAGGATGTACTTCCTCCTATTTTTGCCAAGTATGGCGTATATAAGACAGCATCCCAGGCTCCATTTACACGTATTCCATATCGTACAGCTATGGATAAGTACGGTTCTGACAAGCCTGATCTTCGTATCGACCTGGTACTCCAGGACGCAACAGAAGTAGTTAAGGGCTGCGGCTTTGGTCCTTTTGAGGGCAAGGTGGTTAAGGCTGTAGTATGTGACAGATATAATGCTACCCGTAAGCAGATTGATGCTATGATTGCTGAAGTAGAGGTGGCTACAGCTCAGAAGACATTCTGGGTAAGACTGGATGAGAATGGGGAATTTGTTGGCGGTATTGCCAAGTTCCTTCAGGACAGAAAGCAGGCAGTTATTGAGGCTCTTGGCCTTAAGAATGGTGATTTCGTGGGCTTTGCTGCAGGTGATCTGCTTACAGCACAGAAGACAGCCGGCGTTATGAGAAAGCTTCTTGGCGCAGCAGCTGAGGGCCATATGGATAAAGAACGTTATGAATTCTGCTGGATCGTTGACTTCCCTATGTATGAGATTGGTGAGGAGTCAGGCGAGCTGGAGTTCTGTCACAATCCTTTCTCTATGCCACAGGGCGGCCTGGAAGCACTGAAGACTCAGGATCCTCTGGATATCCTTGCTTACCAGTACGATCTGGTAGTTAATGGTGTAGAGCTTTCATCCGGCGCTATCCGTAATCATAATCCTGAGATTATGATCGAGGCATTTAAGCTGGTACGTCTGGGTGAAGAGGATGTAAAGGCCAAATTCCCTGCTATGTACAATGCTTTCTGCTATGGCGCACCGCCACACGGTGGTATTGCTCCGGGTGTAGACCGTATGGTTATGCTTATTCTGGGCGAGGAGTCTATCAGAGAGATTATTCCATTCCCTATGAACAAGACTGCACAGGACGTTATGATGGGCGCTCCTGCAGAGGTTTCAGAAAAGCAGCTTAAGGAAGCTCATATAGCTATCGTAATGCCTGAAGAGAAGTAGCCTATGGCAAAAGAATTGACCAGAAGAGCCATTATAGATTCCTTTTTAAAGCTGGTGGATGAAAGAACAGTAGATAAGATTACTGTTAAGGACATTACTGCTGAATGCGGCATTAACCGTAATACCTTTTATTACCACTATCAGGATATCTATGAAGTAATGGAAGATATATTTAAAGAAGAAGCAGAGCGTATAGTAGCGCCTCATCCTACCCGTGAGGACTGGGAAGAAAGCTTTAAGCTGGGCATTAAATTTGCTTTGGATCATAGAAGAGCGGTATATCATATATATAATTCCAAAGGTCGTGAGACTGTAGAGAATTATGTATTACATGTAGCTACCGACTGTATGAAGGACTTTGTAAAAAATGAATTGTCCGGCCTTAATGTTGATGAGTCAGATATCAATCTTCTTACATCATTTTATATTCATGGATGCGAGGGCATTGTTATTGACTGGCTGAAGTCCGGTATGGAAGCGGACTTTGGTGATACTGTATCCAGACTGGAGACTTTGTGCAAGGGCACTATAAGACGTAGTGTTCTGGCAGTTCAAAAGTAAAAATTGAACACATTTGGACTCGTGCCTAAAAATTGGGCACGAGTCTTTTTTCGTCTGTTTTCTTTGCATAATTTGTGAGTATAATACGTGTTAGCAATCAAGAAAGACGAGTGCTAACAAAGTGCTAGAGAAAGGAACAGATATGAAGAAATTCGGTGAAAAAGTAGTTAAACTAAAATGGCCTATATTTATTGCGGCTTTGGTCTTAATGATTCCCTGCTTTTTCGGCATGATAAATACACGTATCAATTATGATATGCTGGACTATCTGCCCGGGGATATGGAGACTGTACAAGGACAGGAGATACTCCTGGAGGATTTTGGAAAAGGAGCTTTTTCCATTATCATAGTTGAAGGCATGGAGCAGAAGGACGTAGCTGCTCTTAGAGAAAAAATAGAAAAGGTAAATCACGTAGCGACAGTGGTTTCTTATGATTCAGTGTCTCACCTGACTATTCCGGTAGAGGTTATACCTGATAAATATTACAACGCTTTTAATAAAGGCGACGCTACGCTGGTGGCAGTTTTCTTCGATTCAGCTACATCAGCAGATGAGACTATGGATGCAATAAGAGAGGTGCGTAAGGTCTGCGGAGAAAAATGCTTCGTGACCGGTATGTCAGCTCTGGTTACGGATCTTAAGGATCTTTGCGAAAAGGAAGAGCCTGTGTATGTAGGACTTGCAGTAGCCTGTGCACTGGTAGCCATGATGATATTTATGGATTCTTTCCTGGTACCCCTTATTTTCCTGGGAAGTATCGGCATAGCCATCATGTGGAATATGGGTACCAATTACTTCTTTGGAGAGATATCATATATAACTAAAGCATTGTCGGCAGTATTGCAGCTGGGCGTTACCATGGATTACTCCATTTTCCTCTGGCATGCATACTCAGCAGAAAAGAAAAACGGGCTGGAGAAAAACGATGCTATGGCTAAGGCCATTTCCAACACACTGACATCAGTTATTGGATCATCTATTACAACAGTAGCCGGCTTCCTGGCACTTTGCTTCATGAGCTTTACACTGGGCAAGGATCTGGGACTTGTAATGGCCAAGGGCGTAGTATTTGGAGTAATCGGTTGTGTCACCACTCTTCCTGCACTTATCCTTATTTTCGATAAAGCCATCGAAAAAACAAAGCATAAAGCTTTACTGCCAAGGATGGATAAGGTAGCTTCAGGTATTACAAAGTATCCTGTGATCTTCCTGCTGATTTTTGCCATAGTAATGGTACCTGCAGTTCACGGCTACAGAAATACAGAAAAATATTACGATATGGGCGATTCCCTTCCAAAGGATATGGCAGTAGTTATTGCCAATTCAAAGCTTTCAGAAGAATTTGAAATGGGATCCACACACATGATACTTATGGATTCCAAGCTGCCTGCCCGTGATAAGCACCTTATGATTAAGGAAATAGAAAAAATCACCGGTGTAAAGGCCTGTCTGGGGCTGGAGTCTATTGTGGGCACTATGATACCTGATGAGATGCTGCCTGAGTCTATCACATCTGTTCTTAGAAGTGACAAGTATGAGATGCTGGTAATCAGCTCCGAGTATAAAGTGGCTTCTGATAATGTTAATGAGCAGGTAGCAGCTATATATGACACTATGAAGAAGTACGATTCCAGTGCCATGCTGATAGGTGAAGCGCCTTGTATGAAGGACCTTATAGAGGTTACTGACAAGGATTTCACAGTAGTAAGCTGGCTTTCCATAGCAGCTATTTTCATTATCATTGCTATAGTATTTAAGAGTATTTCACTTCCGGTACTTCTGGTATCTGTTATAGAATTTGCTATTTTCATCAATTTAGGTATACCTGCATATACAGGAACACCGCTGGTATTTGTGGCACCTATATGTATCAGCACTATTCAGCTGGGAGCTACAGTTGACTATGCGATTCTCATGACTACCAAGTACAGAGATGAGAGAAGAGCAGGCAATGATGCCCGTACAGCATCTAAAAATGCCCTTGCAGCTTCCATGCCATCTATCATGGTATCCGCCCTGGGATTTTTCGCAGCTACTATCGGTGTAGGTATTTACTCAGAAGTTGATATTATCGGTACCATGTGTAATCTGATGGCAAGAGGAGCTATCGTATCTATGACAGCAGTTATTCTGGTGCTTCCAAATCTCCTTAGAGTAATGGATAAGTTAATCATCCACACCAGTATCGGATTTGTAAAAAGAAAAAAAGACAAGGAATATGAGTCTGAGATTATTGAGGAATTAACTGCTCAGACAGCAAGATAAAATGGAGGTAGAAAGATGAATAAGCACTTATTTAAAGGCATTGCAGTTGCAGTAGTAAGTACAGTGGTACTGACCACATTCGGAGCAGTAAAGCTGTATGCTGAAGACAAACTGGCAGATAAGATTGATAAAGAAGCTATAAAGGAGCAGCTGTCAGGGGTTATAGTGGCAGGCAGTCAGGCTGACAAGGAGGAAACTGTATATGTTATTACAGATGCAGCCGGCTCCGTAAATAAGGTTATTGTAAGTAATCATCTTTACAATATTGGAAAAGATGACAAGCTGAACGATGTATCTGATCTTAAGGATATTATAAACATGAAGGGCTACGAGGATTTTACAGCTAATGGTAATCAGCTCACATGGAATGCCCAGGGAAATAATATTTACTACCAGGGCGTATCTGAGAAGGCAGTACCGGTTACTATAAAGATTAAGTATTATCTGAATGGTGAAGAAAAGAATGCTGCAGATATGGCTGGTGCTAATGGTCATGTAACCATCAGATTTGAGTATGAGAACAATCTTTACGTAACCCTTAAGGGCAGTAATGAAGAGTATTATGTTCCGTTCGTAGCCATGACAGGTACTTTCCTGGATACAGATACTTTTAAAAACATTGAAGTAACAAATGGCCGTGTAGTTGATGATGGAGACAGAGCTTATTGTGTAGGTATTGCCCTGCCTGGTCTTAAAGCAGATCTTGGAGTGTCAGATGATACCCTGAATATACCTGAGTATTTTGAAATAAGCGCAGATGTTACAAATTTTGAGCTTCTTACCACTATGTCAATGGTGACTAATGAGCCATTTACAAAGGTTGATCTTACCGGTATTGATACAAAAAATCCTGCAGGCTGCGCAGATGTAGTAGCACAGCTTAAGGATGCAGCTTCTCAGCTTACAGACGGAGCTAAGGCTATTTACAATGGTCTGGTAGAGCTTAAAGCAGGTATGGAAGCTCTTAAAGAAGGTGCTACAAGTCTTGAGTGTGGTGCAAATGCCCTTCATACAGGTGCAGGCAGCCTTTTGGCCGGAGCAGGTCAGCTGCAGGCCGGTATCGGTCAGGTGAATACAGGCGCCGGCCAGCTGTCTGCAGGAGCTAATCAGGTAAGCAATGGCGCAGCAGCTTTAAATGCAGGTCTTAATACACTTACACAGAATTCCGCCAATTTAAATGCAGGAGCAAAGCAGATTTTCGAGTCATTACTTAATAATGCTACCAGTCAGCTGCAGGCTGCAGGTGTTCCTGTGGAACAGCTTACTATTGAAAATTACGAAGTGGTACTTAACAATACAGCAGCTTACCTTATGAGCGTAGGTATGGAAACTGCCAGCCAGCAGGTAACAGCAGTAAAGACTCAGCTTGATTCAGTAAATGCTTTCTATAGCGGTTTAAATGCTTATACTCAGGGCGTAGATCAGGCAGCTTTAGGTGCAGGACAGCTGGCAACAGGCAGCAATCAGCTGGCAACAGGCTTGGGAGATCTGGTAGCCGGAACAAATCAGCTGGTAACAGGGGCCGGCAGTCTGGTAGAGGGCACAGATGCACTTAATTCCGGTGCAGGTCAGCTGTCAGCAGGTACAGAGAGCTTAATGGCAGGTATAGATCAGCTTCTTTCAGGTACAGATAAGCTGACAGATGGTGCCAAGACTCTTTCCGAGGCTTTGGATGCAATTAATGATGAGGCAAACAAGCTTATACTTGAGTTATCTGATAATCTTGTTACTGTTTTCGACAGACTTAACAATACAATAGAAGTATCAAAGACATACAATAATTACTCAGGACTTGCAGACGGTATGAAGGGATGCGTTAAGTTCATCTATAGAACAGGTGCTATTTCTTCTGAAAAATAAAATATAAATATACTAATTCCCCCTAATCACCCTTTTTACATGAATGATTATATGATAGTATATATTCATTCAGAAAAGATTAGGGGGGATTTTTATGCCACATTCATCCGGAGGCGGTTTTCATGGCGGGGGATTCCACGGCGGGAGTTTTCACGGAAGTTCAGGAGGTAGGGCCGGAAAGCAGTTTTCACGTAACTATTTCCCGGGATGCAGACACTTTCATTATTACTATAGAGGATCACTACATTCAGTATACGCTGACTATGATATTGTAGGGCAGGCCGGTCACTGGGTAGCTTATATGCTGGGCAGTATAGCCTGTCTTGCCCTTCTGTTGATTATATTTTTTCAATATGCAGGTGTCCCGGAGAAAATAAATTCTACATACAGGCCCAGAATAATCGATAATAATCATATCATTGCTGACCAAAGCGAAGCCATGGAGGCTATGGAAAAATTTTATGATAAAACGGGCATTCCGATTTATTTTGTAGCTACAGAAAGTGATATGCCATTGTCAGACGCGTCAATGTCACAACAGGCCTATCACATGTATTTGGAGTATTTTGATACAGAAAATGAGTGGCTCATTCTTTACTCCAAGTATAGTGACGCCGCTCCTTCAGCAACGACCGGTAAGTGGGCTTTTCACGGGATGCAGGGGGACAATACAGACCCTGTTTTGACCTATAATCTTACCAATTATTTTAATCAGCAGTTTTATAATGAGCTGGGAAAAAAGGAAGTAGGGGGAGCCTTTGCAGAGGCACTTAAGAAAACCACCGGGAAAGCCCGGAGATTTTCCTTTAACACCACTTTTGAAGATGCCGATGAGGTTTCAATATATGTTATGTTTATGCTTGTTTTGATAATTGGATATCTGGCTTATATGGCTATAAGAGGATATATTTTTACCAAAGGAGAGATACATACGGTCAGGACATCTGCCAAAAAGCCTTCCGAATAAAAGACAGCAGAAAAATCTTTGCAAAAATATAAAGAAAGTTTAAAATTGTTCTTGACAATGCGCCCACTCTTTGGTAATATATGCGAGTGCCTTGAAGCAAGGTAGAGATGGCGAGGTAGCTCAGTTGGCTAGAGCATGCGGTTCATACCCGCAGTGTCGAGGGTTCAAATCCCCCTCTCGCTACACGCAAAAAAAGTCCGATTTTATCGGATTTTTTTTTGCGTGTAGCGGGAGGGGGATTTGCATACCCCCTTCCCAGTGGGTATGCGACCAAGTGCAAGCACTTGGTCGACTGATGTCGCAAGGGATCCGGCTGCGAAGCAGCCACCTTGCGACAGCGCCCGCAGTGCCTATCCACATCCTTGGGATGTGGATGCGAAAAAACTCAAGCGGAGCGAAGAGTTTTGGAGAGAGGGTTCAAATCCCCCTCTGTCAACTTTACTTTACTGATTTTTAAGGGAAAAATTATCTGAAAATAATTGTGCGGGGGGGGAATTGTTTATACTACTTGTCGATATTACAGGGACAGGTATTGGTATGAACAACTCGTCACTGATAAAAAAATATACTGTCTAAAAGAACATGGTTGAGTGAAAAGACAGTGATGAATTTAACGAAAAAAATTTATTAATCAAAATTGAGAGAGGAGAATTTATGAAGATTAAAAACACTCCAAAAACGTACTGGTGTTTGGGGAAGAAGCCTATACTTCCGGTATCGGTATTCCTGTGATGTATGTGGTGGTTGTTACTCTGTTTGTAGCTTCAATCGCGCTTATCGTTACCAAGTCAAGGATGAAAAAGGCTCGTAAATTGGCTGCAGCATCAGAGTCAATCGTAGAATAAACACTAGGTATTTAGTGACACATTAGAGAAGTGAAAACGAAAGGAATGTAACTATGAGGAAAAGAATTTTAACACTTGGTATGGTAATGATTATGTCATTAATTATGCTCATGGGCTGCGGAGAAAAGGATACTAATCAGTCTACTGTTAAGCCTACTAAAACTCCGGACTCCACCCCTACTCATACAGTAACAAATGACAATGAAAACACTGCCGGAACTCCTACCAAAAATCCCACAGAAAATCCCACAGAAAATCCGACGGAAACTCCTATCGGAACTTTAACTATTTTACCTGAAATCAAATCAGGGTCCCTGGCAGATTTCAAGGTTCAAATGGGTGATATTATTTTAAATTATCATCATGCAATGACTGAACCTGAGGTTAAAAAAGCGCTGGATAATTCAAAATATGAATTCAAATATGAAGAAGAATTCGCAATCGTTTATAGTGCTTTTTTAGAGAACGAAGGTAGCGAAGAAGTAGTTATTAATGCTGTATATTTGAATGATGAAAAATTATGCGAGTTTCAATGGATTTTGTATAATGAGGTATGTTATTTAAATGGCATTATGATACTGAAACCTGAAATGTTTTATGAAGCAGGTATGAAAAATGTAAGCGATGTCAGTGGATTATCCAGAGAACAGTTTATTGAGTACTTAAACAGTAACGGATATATTGAAGGTACTAATCAGGTGAATTATAACAATTCCCTATTGTACTTTGACGATGCTTCGATGCTTTACAATCGACCATATTATGTGCTGGAGGGAAAAGCAAAGTTAATGTATACTATGTTATTCCCTACGATGAGGAGACAGGAATTTTCCAATATTGGGAAACTTATTCAAACAAAGTAAAAATGTATGTAAGAAGTGCAACTTTTGTATATAAACCCGATGGAAGCCTTGACGGAATTATTAAAACTCAAGATGTACCACCTATTTTTGCAGAAGATGGTCAAATGTATTTAGCAGGTGGTCGGAGCAAGTTCGTTGCATGTTATAACAATATAGAGAAAACGGCTAAATACATAGAATCTATTGAGGCTCTTGATAAAGACTCATTTGAGATGTTAAATCTGGATTCCAAGGAAAGAATATCTAATTTCTGGCTTATATATGAAGGCAAATGGGATGGTGGTGGTGACCTGCATGGTCTCAACTACGCCGGCAGCATTATATTAAGTAAGAAGCCTGAGGCAGAAACATTAAAGGAAAATAATGTACTTTATATGATCTATAAAGTGGATTGTTCCAGGGCAGGCGTTGAGTACTCTTATTATAAATATGTCAGATATGCAAATGTAGGTTATACTGTAAACGGAGATTTTCTGGGTGGTAAGTTTGGTAGCAAACTTTCAGAGAATTCATGGAAGCCTACCGGATCTTCTTATTACTTTTACGGATACAGGACTCTTGAAGAGCTTTACAATTTAGAGATTGAACGCCAGACAAATAACTATACTGTCGTCGAAAAGAATATGGTTGAGTAAATATTTATTAAAGGAAATTGCGAATGGCAGAGCCACCGGAAGCTATATGCAGGCCCTTTTAAGAGAAGGATTTTTGCAACTCCTGAGTTTTCACCCAATTCAGGTACAGATGGTGAACTTCCCTTTTACTTAACGGTAGCCGTAACTTAACGATTTTTTATAAGTTTTATAAGACAGAATTGATTGCAAAATCCGTCCGTTGAATATATACTTTTTGTATTATAATTCGGGTAATGTTTCTTTTGACAGACCGAATATGAACAGAAAGGAATATTTATGGGCGGATTTTTTGGCGTTGCATCTAAAGAGGATTGCGTATTTGATTTGTTTTTTGGTATTGACTATCATTCACATCTGGGTACAAGAAGAGGCGGTATGGCAGTACTTGGAGAAAACGGGTTTAACCGTGCCATTCACAATATAGAGAATGCTCCTTTCCGTACCAAGTTTGATAAAGAAGTACAAAATATGAAGGGTAATATGGGTATTGGCTGTATTTCTGACTTTGAGCCACAGCCCCTTACGGTTCGCTCTCACCATGGCACCTATGCTCTTACTACAGTTTCCAAGATTAACAATGTTACAGAGCTTGTAGACAAAGTTTTTACTACCGGACAGTCTCATTTCCTTGAGATGAGTGGTGGTGATATCAATGCTACAGAGCTTGTAGCTGCTCTCATCAATCAAAAAGACAATCTGATTGAGGGTATCAGCTATGCACTGGAGATGGTTGATGGCTCACTTTCCCTTTTGCTTTTAAATGAAAAAGGTATATATGCAGCCCGCGATAATAAGGGCAGAACACCTGTGGTTGTTGGTAAAAAGGATGGGGCTTTCTGCACCGCTTTTGAAAATTTCTCATTCAAAAACCTGGGCTATAAGCCATATAAGGAGTTGGGACCGGGGGAAATCGTTTGCGTTACAGCAGATAATTGCGTGACACTCAGAAAGCCCGGCACAGATATGAAGATCTGTACCTTCCTTTGGATTTATTACGGCTATCCCAGCAGCTCTTACGAGGGTATCAGTGTAGAAAAAATGCGTTATGAGTGTGGTAAGCGCATGGCAAGACGTGATAATGCAAAGCCTGATATTGTAGCAGGTGTACCGGACTCGGGTACTGCACATGCAGTAGGCTATGCCAATGAGTCAGGAGTGCCTTTTTCCAGACCTTTTATTAAGTATACTCCTACCTGGCCCAGATCTTTCATGCCTACCATTCAGAGTCAGAGAAACCTGATCGCCAAGATGAAGCTTTTGGCGGTAGATGATCTTATTGAGGGACAAAGCCTTCTGCTTATTGATGACAGTATAGTACGTGGTACACAGCTGAGGGAGACTACAGAGTTTTTATATGAAAGCGGAGCAAGGGAAGTGCATATAAGACCTGCCTGTCCGCCACTGCTGTATGGCTGCAAATACCTGAATTTTTCCAGATCTACCAGCGAGATGGATCTGATTACAAGACGTGTTATCGCGCGTCTTGAAAATGGCAATGTGACAGATGAAGTCCTTAAAGAGTATGCAGATCCTGATTCTGAAAAGTACGAGCAGATGGTAGAAGAGATAAGAAAAGAGCTTCACTTTACCAGCTTAAGATTTAACAGACTGGATGATATGCTGGATGCTGTAGGCATTGATAAATGTAAAATGTGCACTTACTGCTGGAACGGACAGGAGTAAGATAAAGGGAGTGATTGGGCCGACTATAGTGGGGCCCGGTCACTCTTTTGTTTTAAACCGCTCTTTAAAATTACACAAATTAGTAGTATAATAGCCGAAATAAATAGTACTGACTTTGGGGAAAGAGGAGTCTTACACCTGTGATTAAGAGAAATGTGCCGGAGATATGATTTACCGGTGTTTGAAGCAGCAGATAGAGTAAACAAATAAGGAGATTATGATGAAAAAGAAGCTTTTTGCTCTGGGTTTAGCCTTGGCACTTATTTTCCAGACAGTATCCAATAATGCCATGGCCACTGAAGTGGGTGATGGTATAGGCGTCAACATTGGCATTACAGTAGACAACAGCTATGATGACAGCTCTGTTAGCGTTGTGGGTAAGCTTATTATAAAAAACAAAAATACCGGGGATATCCTGTATCAGGAGGATATTTATCCCAATGTAGATGCATCAGTGGTGGTTACGGTAAACAATGTGGCTGATCTGGTGGCCCAATACATAAGTCAGGTAGAAGAGCGAGCAGCGCAGAAGGCACTGAATTATATAGATGCGGATAATATGCCGGAATGTATTGTGGAAGGTGATAGTACGCCGCATGATAATCGTACCTATAAAAATGTGGGCGTAGGAACAGACAACATGCATATGGAGGTGGACGGAACGTTTGGATATACAGCGGAGTACACCATTACACTGGAGGTGCTAACTGATAAAGATGCAGTGGATATTATTCCTGACAATTCTGATCAGCCTCAGCCTACATATGCTCCTCTTCCGGAGCTGGATGAGGCGAAAGGCTTAGGAATAGTGCCCATAATTATCATTACGGTAATAATTACCTTTCTTGTAGCAGCAGCTCTTACTTTTTACTTTTTAAAAAGAAAAAAGAATAAATAAACTGGATGGTGAAAAATGACGGTTAAAGTATCATCTTTAAAATCATTGCTTCGACACTCCGATACTTTTGTTCAGGAGAAAAATTCATTTATTTCCGATATAGAAAAGTCTTTGGGAGAGTGGTTACAGTTTGCGGAGTTTACCGATTATGACTGTGATCTGAAGCTTATATTTGTGGAGACCGGTGGCTCGGAAGGCTTGTTTTTGGAAGCTTTGGAGGAGCTGCGGGAGCCTTATTATCTATTGACCAATGGCGGCAATAATTCCCTGGCGGCTTCTTTGGAGATTATGACCTGGATATGCCAAAATGGCAAAAAGGGTGAGATACTTCATGGAGATGCCGCATATATTGCAGGCAGAATCAAAGAGCTGGCCCTGGTGGCGGGAGCTAAGCGTAAGCTGGCCGGCAGCAGGCTGGGAGTAATAGGTAATCCTTCAGACTGGCTTATAGCCTCTGTTCCGGACTATCTCAAAGTGAAAGAAAAGCTGGGCGTAGAGCTGGTAGATCTGTCCCTGGAAAAGTTTAGGGAAAAAGCTATAGCTATGCCGGAGCCACAGTCACCATCCAATTGGAACCTTAGAGCATTGCAGCAGATGGAAATGAAGAAGGCGGAAGGTGTCAGGACGGTAATGGATGAAGTCATTGCCGAAAACGATCTGAAGGGGCTTACCATCAGATGCTTTGATCTGCTGGGGCCGACAGGCACTACAGGCTGCCTTGGACTTTCCCATCTGAATGATACGGGATTTATCGGATCATGTGAAGGCGATATAGCCACTATGCTTTCCATGCACGTAGTACGCTGCCTTACCGGACAGAGCTCTTTCCAGGCCAATCCCTCCAGGATAGATACTGAAAAGGGGTGCATCACTTTTGCTCATTGCACAGTGCCTACTGATATGCTTACGGATTTCAAGCTGGACACTCATTTTGAAAGTGGTACCGGTGTTGCTATTGCAGGAGAAATGAGAAAAGAAAAGGTTACTGTTTTCCGTATGAGCAGTAATATCCGTGATTTTTACGTGACCACAGGCACTATTATTGATACCCCTCATGAAAAAAATCTTTGTCGTACCCAGATTGTGGTAAAGATGGATAGTGATGTGACAGAGCTGTTAAAAAATCCCTGTGGCAATCATCACGTTATTTTCTACGGGGACCACAAGAGAGAAGTGGAGACTCTGATGAAGGAGCTTTTGGCATAAATGGACAAATATTTGATTAAAAATACCACCAAACAGGAACGCATTGAGCTTATCAGGTCCTGGATACCTGAAGACGAGGTGATGGATGGCAGTGGTGATGTGGATCTCTGGGAGCTGTACAGAGATTACATAGATGGGGAAAAGGAGATAGCAGAGTGTAACGCAGCCTTTTCCTGTGACTATCTTACGGAAGAAGAGGAATAAGGGGCGAAATTATAGGCCCCTATACCCCTTTTTTCTTGCCAAAAGCAGGCTGTTATGGCATAATTATATAGTTATAGTAGGTTTATTATGGCCTGTTAAGAGAAGAGGGTTTATTATGAGAATTGGAACAGGATATGATGTTCATAAATTGGTAGAGGAGCGGGCGCTGATTTTAGGCGGAGTCACCATCCCTTACGAAAAAGGTCTTTTGGGACACTCTGACGCAGACGTGTTATTGCACGCTATTATGGATGCTCTGCTGGGAGCTGCTGCGCTAGGCGATATAGGAAAGCATTTTCCGGACACTGATCAGAAGTATAAGGGGATTTCCAGTCTGGCTCTTTTATCAGAGGTAAAGGGCCTTTTGGAACAGGAGCTTTTAATTGTGGAGAATATTGATGCCACTATTATCTGTCAGCGTCCTAAGCTTTTGCCTTATATACCGGAGATGAAGAAAAATGTGGCTGAGACTCTGGGCTTGGATGAGAGCCAGGTAAATATAAAAGCTACTACAGAAGAAGGCCTGGGCTTCACCGGAGCAGGTCTTGGTATAGCAGCGCAGGCTGTATGCCTTTTGGAAAATGTTCGTGATATGGGCTATGGTCCCGGAACTTCAGGACTTTACTCTTTTGAAAGTAATGGTGAGGTTACAGGATGCAATATGAATGCCAGACAGTGCGGAGGCTGTCCTAATTGTTGTAGCGGGAGTCAAGATTAACCCTATGACAATTTGAAAGGAGTTTTCGACTAAAATAATGGGCTACATAAAGTTTATCAAAGAAGAGATGCAGGTTATAATGGAGCGTGATCCAGCCATAAAATCCTGCTGGGAGGTACTTTTGTACCCTTCCTTTAAGGCTATTCTTCGTCACCGTCGCGCGCATTTTCTCTATGAGCATAAATTGTATTTCCTGGCCAGATGGTATTCCCAGCGTACAGCCAGAAAGACCGGTATAGAGATTCATCCGGGAGCTACCATAGGAAAAGGATTGTTTATCGACCATGGTAATGGTGTCATTATAGGTGAGACTACTGTTATTGGAGATAATGTAACGCTGTA
The DNA here is from genome assembly GCA_045616485.1 of Lachnospiraceae bacterium. Lineage (GTDB taxonomy): Bacteria > Bacillota > Clostridia > Lachnospirales > Lachnospiraceae > RGIG3528. The sequence continues at coordinate 10,847 of JAZLGU010000058.1, read as the reverse complement.
TCAGGGAGTTACTCTGGGTGGTACAGGTAAAGAGCAGGGGAAGAGACATCCTACTATTGGCAATAATGTTATGATTTCTGCCGGTGCCAAGGTGCTTGGCAGCTTTACCGTAGGTGACAATTCCAAGATAGGAGCAGGCTCAGTAGTACTTTCGGAAGTGCCACCGAATTCCACTGTAGTAGGCGTTCCGGGACGTGTGGTTAAGCGCGACAATGTGCGTATTCCCAGAGAAGACATGGACCAGGTGCATTTGCCTGACCCTGTCATGAATGATATAGAAGGTCTAAAAAAAGAGGTTGGCCAGTTAAAAGAAGTAATAAAGGCGCTTACCAATAATTAATCGGAAAAGGAAATGAAAAATGGAAAATAAAGTTCAGCTTTTTAATACACTCACAAGAAGAGTGGAAAATATAGTACCTAATGTAGACGGCAAAATAGCTATGTATACCTGCGGTCCTACAGTGTATCACTTTGCACATATTGGCAATCTCAGATCCTATATTTGCGAGGATATTCTGGAAAAGACCCTGCGTTTTGTAGGATACGATGTAAAGCGTGTTATGAATATCACCGATGTGGGCCACCTTTCCTCTGATGCAGATACAGGTGAGGATAAGATGCTTAAAGGCGCGAAACGTGAAAACAAGACTGTTATGGAAATAGCGAAGTTTTATACTGACGCTTTTATGCAGGACTGTGCCGACCTTAACATTAAACGTCCGGATGTAGTGGAGCCTGCCACCAACTGTATTGATGAATTTATCCATATGGTTCAGGTGCTCTTGGAAAAAGGCTTTGCCTATGTTGCAGGAGATAATGTTTATTTTGATACCAGTAAGCTTAAAGAGTATTACGTTTTTGGTAATCAGAGCGAAGAAGAGCTTATGGTAGGCGTTCGTGATGATGTTACCGAGGATACAAATAAAAGAAATAAAAATGACTTTGTACTGTGGTTTACCAAGTCAAAGTTTGAGGATCAGGCCCTTAAATGGGACAGCCCATGGGGAGTAGGCTACCCCGGCTGGCATATAGAGTGCTCCTGCATCTCCATGAAGCATCTGGGAGAGTATATGGATATTCATTGCGGCGGTGTCGACAATATGTTCCCTCACCATACCAATGAGATTGCCCAGTCTGAGAGCTACCTGGGACATAAGTGGTGCAATACCTGGTTCCATGTTCATCATTTAAATGACCGCACAGGCAAGATGAGTAAGTCCAAGGGAGCCTTCCTTACAGTCTCCGTACTGAAGGAAAATGGGTTTGATCCTATGATTTACAGAATGTTCTGCCTGCAGTCCCACTACAGAAAGCCGCTGGAATTTTCATATGAAGCCCTTTCCAATGTGCAGTCCGCTTACGATAAGCTGATTAAGCGTATAAACGAGCTTCAGAAAGAGGCTGAAAAACAGGGATTTAAGGTAAGCGATATTCTGTCTGCATCTGAGAAAATAGAGCATGCTCGCCGTCAGGCTGTTAATGCAGGTGCTAACAGCAGTGATATGGATAAAATGACTGCTGCCATTGCAGACAGTACAGCTGTCGTTTTTGATAAGAATGCGTATATTACATGGGTAAATACATTTGCTGATGCTATGGCCAATGACGTGAATTCTTCCATGGGTATTACTGTTCTTTACGATGTACTTAAGGCTGATGTGGATGCAGTTACAAAGCTTTTGATAGTTGCTGCATTTGATTATGTTCTTTCACTGAATCTGGTTGCAGAGAGAGCGGAGGAGAAGGCTGCGGTTGACTCCGAGCTGGAAGCTTTTGTTCTGGCCAAGATTAGTGAGCGTAAGGCTGCCAAGCAGGAAAAAGATTTTGCCAAGGCAGATGCTATTCGTGCAGAGCTTTTGGAAAAGGGTGTTGCCATTAAGGATACCCGTGAAGGCACAGTATGGGAGCTGGTATAAGAAGGATAGTTCATGATAGAAGAGCTTTATAAACAATTTAATCTGGAGTTTTCCGATGTTAATCAGTACCCGCCTTTGGATCTGGCATATATAGGAGACTGCGTATACGAGCTTAGCATCAGGACATGCCTGCTGGCAGAGGGGGCTCAGTCTGTGGACAAGCTGAACCGCAAGGCCTCCAATCTGGCCAAGGCGGTTACACAGGCCAGGATGATTACCGGTATAATGGATATGCTGTCAGAAGAAGAATTGGCTGTATATAAGAGAGGACGTAATGCCAAGAGCTATTCTCCTGCGAAAAATGCCACTTTGGGCGATTATCACAGAGCCACCGGCTTTGAGGCACTTATAGGATATCTGTATCTGAAAAAAGAATATGAGCGCATGTACAGTATAATTAATATGGGCTGGAATGCTTTGAAAGATGACAAGTCGGATACAATAAGTGAAGAAAAGAAAGAAACTGAGGAAAATGAAGATGTCTGATAAAGAAAAGAAAAACACGGAGATGGTTAATGAAACAAAAATAGAAGGACGTAATGCTCTTTTAGAGGCTATGCGCTCAGGTAAGACCATCGATAAACTTTTTGTGCTGGACGGCTGTAAAGACGGGCCGGTACAGACTATTGTACGCGAGGCCAGAAAGGGCGATACCATAATCAATTTTGTTGCAAAAGAGAGACTGGATCAGATGTCTGAGACAGGCAAGCATCAGGGTGTTATTGGTATTGCAGCAGCATACGATTATGCTGAGGTGGATGATATCCTGGCGCTGGCAGCGGAGAGAGGAGAGGCACCTTTTATTATCCTTCTGGATGGTATTGAGGATCCTCACAATCTGGGAGCCATTATCCGTACTGCCAATCAGGCAGGGGCACACGGTGTCATTATACCCAAGCACAGAGCAGTAGGACTTACAGCTACCGTTGCCCGTACATCGGCAGGAGCACTTAACTATACACCTGTAGCCAAGGTCACCAATATGGTGCAGACCATGAAGGAGCTTAAGGAAAAGGGACTTTGGTTTGTATGTGCTGATATGGATGGCGAACTTATGTATAAGCAGAATCTTACAGGACCTATCGGGCTTGTCATTGGCAACGAAGGTGAGGGCGTCAGCCGTTTAGTTAAGGAAAACTGTGATTTTATTACAAAAATTCCTATGAAAGGTCAGATAGACTCATTGAATGCTTCCGTAGCTATGGGAGTCCTGGCTTATGAAATAGTGAGACAAAGAGAATTCAAATAAAAAAATCGCACCTGTAAAGGTGCGATTTTTTAAGCTGCCTAGCAGATTTGAACTGCCGACCTCCGCCTTACCAAGGCGACGCTCTACCAGCTGAGCCAAGGCAGCGCATATCAATGTAAAAAAACGTTGATACTCCGAAAGAAGGTGAAAACAGAGCTCTAAGTGCACCGTCTTCCAATCCTCTCGACAAGGCGATATGATACCATAGATGGAAGTGAATGTCAATCGCTTTTCGCAGGGAAAATAATTTAAATAATTTAAACTTTATTTTTTTTGTTTCACTTTTTGTTGTTAAGCTACCGTCAATATGTTAAAATTGATAGTGGATAGTTATGACTGTTTCGAAAAGATAACTGATTGAGGGATAAAAGGAGAGCAAAATGTTTAGGGAATTAAGCATTTTTTCTAAAATTATGTTTGGCAGCGTGGCTGCTTTGCTTTTGGTTACTATTGTACTGGGTATTACCACGGCTGTTAAGGCTGGCAAGGGGGAATTAAACAGAAATGATCCGGTACCGTCACAGATGGCAGAGCTGAGTGGCACGCCAAAGCCTACTGACATTGCCAGTGGCGAGGTTACACCCGAGCCCACACCTGAGCCTAGCAAAAAGCTTATTGTGGCTATAGATCCGGGGCAGCAGAAGTCTCAGGACAGAAATCTTGAGCCTATAGGTCCCGGTGCGTCCACTACAGTTGAAAAAATGAGCTATGGTGCTACAAGTATCAATACAAAGGAGCGTGAGTACCTCTGGACCATGCGTATGGCAGAGCTTATCAGAGCAGAGCTGGAGGCCAGAGACTACGAAGTAGTGCTTGTAAGAGAAGCTGACCAGGACAATATCTCCAATTCGGAGCGTGCTCAGATAGCTAATGAAGCCAAAGCAGATGTGTTTATCGGCATTCAGCTGGACGCCTCCAGTAACACTTCCATTAAGGGAATGTATACCCAGTATGCATCAGCAAGTAACCCTTATGTACCTATGGACAGCATTGATGGCTCAAAGGTATTGGGGGAGATGATACATAAAAGCCTTATCAGCAAAACAAATGCTGAAGATAAAGGCACCAGACCTACTGACAGGCTGGCAGAGATTAACTGGGCCAAGATGCCTACAGTTATTCTGACTCTGGGATACGCCAGCAACAAAGAAGAGGATGGTTTATTACAGACTGCTGAATACCAGCAGACCATTACTGCCTGCATCTGCGACTCTATAGATGCTTTTTTGAAGTAATAAAGGAATAGATAATGAGAAACATAAAATTGACAGTTGAATATGATGGCAGCCGTTATGAAGGCTGGGTAGCTTCCCAGACTCATGGAAAGAGCAAAAATGGCAGCGTTTCAGATAAAATATCTGAGGTGCTCAGGCAAATGGAGGATGCTCCTGTAGATCTTATCGGAGCTATCAGGACAGAGGCAGGAGCTCATGCTTATAAACAAATATGTACATTTAAGACAGAATCCAAAAAGCGTACTCTTGAGATTAAACAATATCTGAACAGATATTTGCCCAGAGATATTGCAGTACTTGACTGTACAGAGTGTGACGAAAGATTCCATCCCGGCTTTGCGGCAAAGGGCTTTGTATTTGAATATCACCTGACAGTAGGTGATGTACCTTCTGTTTTTGACAGAAAATATAATTATTACTGTTTTAAAAAGCCTCAGGTTAAGCTTATGAAAGAGGCTGCATCTGATATGCTGGGCAGCCACGATTTTGCAGGCTTTTCTGACAATAAGCGTATGAAAAAAAGTACAGTCCGTGATATTAGGGCAATAGACATATATGATGGCGGCAATGAAATATCCATTACTGTTGAAGGCGATGATTTTTGGCCTAATATGGTAAGAAATATTGTGGCTCTTCTGGTTTCCATAGGTACCGGAGAAAATGACAGAAGTCTGGTGAATAAAGTACTGGAGACTAAAGACAGAGATTTGCTGCCTGAAGCGATTGATGCAAAAGGACTTTTTCTGGCGGAGGTAAAGTATGACTAAGCTGATTAAGCAGGGCTATCTGGTGGATCCTTCACAAAATATCAGTAAGGTCTGCAATATTGTTATTACTGATGACAAAATTACAGGAATTTACGATGAGGTACCTGCAGGAGAGTTTGACGAAGTAATAGAGGCTAAAGGCTATTATGTTTTTCCGGGCTTTATTGATCTGCATGTACATTTCAGGGAGCCGGGGCTGGAATATAAAGAAACTATAGAAACAGGCAGCCGAGCTGCCGCTGCCGGTGGATTTACCACTGTATGCATGATGCCCAATACCAAGCCCTCTATTGATACTCCTGAAAGAGTAAAATGGGCAGTGGAGAGAGCCAGGGAAACAGCTGTCATCAATGTTCTTCCTATTGGCGCCATTACTCTGGGACAGTCCGGTAGTGAGCTTTGTGACATAAAGGGCATGAAGGAAGCCGGAGCATGTGCTATCTCTGAGGATGGAAAGTCCGTAATGGATGCAGAGCTTATGAAAAAGGCCATGCAGATAGCAAAAGAAGTGGATATTCCTGTTTTTGACCATTGCGAGGATATAAATATGGTCAGAGGTGGTGTTATGAATGCCGGTCGAAGAGCCCAGGAGCTGGGACTTAAAGGCATTACCAACGAAGTGGAAAATTCCATAGAAGAAAGAGACCTTAGGATAGCCCTGGAAACAGGAGCTCAGATTCATCTTTGCCACTGCTCGACTTTTGAATCTGTCGGGATTTTGGCAGAATATAAAGAAAAAGGCGCCAGGGCTACAGGGGAGACAGGTCCGCATTATATAGCGCTTTCAGAAGATGATATACCCGGGGATGATGCCAATTTCAAAATGAATCCGCCATTGCGTGCTGAAAAGGACAGGGCGAGATTACAGGAGGCTGTGACCCATGGGGAGATGGATGTAATAGCTACAGATCATGCTCCGCACTCTGCTGAGGAAAAGAAAAATGGCTTCAATGGCAGCCCTTTTGGTATTGTAGGCCTGGAGACATCTTTCCCTGTGTGCTATTCAGTACTTTGCGTAAATGGTGACATGACAATTTCGCAGCTGATAGACAGTATGAGCTGTAAGCCGGCCAGAATACTAAAAAGTGACAGAGGCACCTTGAAGCCGGGGAGTGTGGCAGATCTTACCATATTTGATCTTGAAACACTTATAACTGTAGATCCGGGATTATTCCGGTCTAAAGGAGTAAATACTCCATTTGCAGGTAAAAAACTGTACGGTAAACATATATTAACAATTTGCGGAGGACAGACAGTATGATTTCAAAGCTTGTAACAGAGATTAAGAAGAAGGAAGCACCTATTGTAGTAGGACTGGATCCTATGCTTTCTTATATTCCTGAGTACATTAAAAGAAATTCTTTTGAAGAATTCGGTGAGACTCTTGAGGGTGTAGCAGATGCTATTTACCGCTCCAACAGAATGATTATGGATGCAGTAGCGGATATAGTGCCTGCTGTAAAGCCGCAGATTGCCATGTATGAGCAGTTTGGACTTCCGGGTATTGAAGCATATATAAAGACTGTTCAGTATGCCAAGGAAAAGGGACTTATTGTTATAGGCGATGTAAAGCGTGGTGATATTGGATCTACATCAGCTGCATACGCTACAGGTCAGTTGGGAAAAATAAAGATTGGCGCCAATGAATTCCAGCCTTTTGGTAATGATTTTGCTACAGTAAATCCATATCTGGGCACAGATGGCATAAAGCCTTTTATTGATTGCTGTAATGAATTCGACAAGGGTATTTTTATTCTTGTTAAGACTTCCAACCCTTCTTCAGGTGAATTCCAGGACAGACTGGTAGATGGACGTCCTCTTTACGAGCATGTTGCTCTTAAGGTAAAGGAATGGGGAGAGAGCTCTATGGATGGCGACTACTCCAATGTAGGCGCTGTAGTAGGTGCTACATATCCGGAAATGGGAGCCACTCTTAGAAAGCTGATGCCAAAGACCTACATTCTGGTACCGGGGTATGGTGCACAGGGTGGTAAGGGGTCCGACCTTAAGGCATTCTTTAATGAGGATGGTCTGGGAGCTATTATTAATTCTTCACGTGGCATTATTGCAGCATATAAGCAGGAGGCATATGCGTCTTACGGTGAGGCCGGATTTGCAGATGCTGCAAGAGCTGCAGCAATAGCAATGAGAGAAGATATTAAGGCCAACGTTTTTTAATAGGTGCTTTAATAGAGAAAATATATAATGTTATAGGAAAAGATATAAAATGCACAACCAGTTGACACAGTCCGATGTGGACAAAATGAAAGCGGAGATAGAAGAAAGAAAGGTCGTTACAAGGCATGAGCTGCTGGAGCATGTTAAAGAAGCCAGAGCTCAGGGCGACCTGTCTGAGAATTTTGAGTATTACGCTGCAAAAAAGGATAAAAATAAAAACGAAAGCCGTATTCGTTACCTGGAGAGAATGATCAGAACTGCAGAGATCATTGATGATTCCTCCAAGGACGATGAGGTAGGTATCAATAATACCGTAGTGCTATATATTGAAGAAGATGATTGTGAAGAAACTTACAGAATAGTGACCACTGTTCGCCATGATCCTTTAAATAATCTTATTTCGGTAGAATCTCCTATGGGGAAAGCACTCCTTGGGCATAAAGTAGGAGATCGGGTAGAGATACAGGTCAGTCCCACGTATTCATATATTGCGGTAATAAAGGAGCTTATGAATACGAATGATGATTCGGCTGACAAAATAAGAAGCTTTTAGAAAGGTTTGGGTGAAAGCTTGAAGAAATTTGGTTTTTGGAAGATATATGGGATAGTGGTGGGCGTAGCTGTCATTGTTATTATTATATTACTGGTATTAGCAGGAAGAGATATTGACAGATACGACAGAGCCCTGCCGGAACATATTGCAGAAGCAGTCATAGAAGAATTAAAAAGTGGTAAAAACATCATAGAGTATCCGGACATGGAATTATCTGTGTATGATGCTTCAGAAGATGATGTTTTTGACCAGCATGCAGAAAAAATAAGCAAAGTTAAGGAATGGAGCTACAAAGTCAATTCCGGAGTTACCAGTACTAAAGAAATGGTATATGGTATTTTTGGTGATGGCGAGCTTTTGGCTTATCTTAAATTGACTAATAAGCATAGCAGTATTGCTCTTTTTATGCTGGCAGTAAATGACTGGGAAAAGCAGAGCCTTACACCGGTAACTAAGCTTAGTACCTATACGCTTACTGTTGATATCCCCAAAGGCTTCTCAGCTACAGCTAACGGCGTACGTATATCCGAGTCTGAAGCTGGAGTAAAAAAGACCTATAAAAACGGTAATATGATATATGAAATATCAGATCTGTTTAAGCTGCCTCAGGTGGAGGTCACAGACAGACAGGGTAATATATGCCAGATTACATCAAAAGAAGGTTATGTATCTGTAGATAATCTTACCTATTACTCCATGGTACTGCCCAAGTCCATAAAGGTTACAGATGGAGGCGTAGATGTAGCAGGTGAGCCCAACGAGGCAGATGATACCAAGATAAAATATCTGGTAGGCACACTAAATGACTGTATTGAGCTTACTGATGCTTTGGGACAGACCATTAAGTATCATAAGGATGAAGAGCTTATAATAAGAGACGTCAATGTGACTATTCCTGACAATTACAGCATTTCCTACAAGGATGTGGACCTTAATAAGTATTTTAAGGGTAAAGAAGCCAATAAGCTTTATAAGTATGTTCTTCAGCTAAATGAGACTTTGGGAGAAGGCTCTGTAACCATGCCGGAAAATTGTATGTATACCATACCGGAGCTGGTAACTCAGCCTGAATTTGAAATTATTGACAATTTAGGACAGGTATGCGAATACAGCTATGACAAATACAATCTTGTTATAGACAAGCAGGCAGGCTATACAGAGGTGCCGGATGAGTTTAAAGATCTTGATGCCAAGACTATTGCGCTTATGTGGAATGATTATTCCCAGGGCAATCTCGGAGCTGATAAGGCCACATTCAACAAGGTGGCTCAGCATCTTATTAAGGATTCATACCTGTACAATGCAGCATATATATCACTTACCAATGGTGATATAGGCAGAATATCTCCTCACGGTCATTCCACCAAGGAAAATTATGTAAAAAGCATAGTCGTTTTTTCAGACAAGCTGGTGGCATGTGATGTGTATATAAGAAAAATTCTTACCTTCTACGGAGAAGATGGAATAAAGCCTCTTAGAACAGAAGGAAAGTCCAACGATACCTATTATTTCTATAAAGTAAATGGAAAATGGAAGCTGGTAGATGTAAAAGTCTCTGAAGACAGTAGTTACGTTGAGCTTTAAGGAACTAAAAAGTTAAGGAGACTGATATGGGAAAAAAGATAAGAACAATAGTATTGCGTGTCCTTATTTCTGTATTAACAGCCGCAGTACTGGTAGTAGTTTTATTAATGGGTTTTGTTGGGATGGTATGTAAGGGCAAGTCCGACGAGGCCAGAAAGGTATTTGTATCCACTATGTTGGAGACAGGAGCCCTGACCTGGATGCCCAGCGTATTTCTCTCAGGTGAAGAAATAGAGCAAATCATGGCTGGCAATAAGAGAGAGCCTTTCGATTTGTCTATTGATTCTTCATTAATCAAAATTGAAGCCAATACCGGAGCCGGGGGAAATGCAGGCGGAGCCGGTGGCAATCAGACCGAAATATCGGGGCAGGGGCCTACAGAGCCTGTAGAAACAAAAGATATTGAGATAGAGACTATAACAGCCAGGACTTTTTTCGCTACCATGATGATTATAAAGGATCCTTCAAGAGTGTCCGTGGCAGCACCTTACTGTGACTATAACAGGAATTTTGATTTAAAGACAATCTGTGAAAAGTACGGTGCTGTGGCAGGTGTAAATGGTGGCCTCTATAAAAACAGTTCCATGACCGGTAACGGCCGACCTATGGGAGTGGTAATCAGTGGTGGAAAGATATTACTGAACAGACCGGATGACGGTCAGGGCATAGTTCTTATTTATATGACTGATAAAAACATTCTTTTCTACACTTCCATAGATGGCTGGAGCACCAAGGACGTGGAAGATTTTGTAAAAAAAGAAGGCATAAGAGATGCTATCTGCTTCCAGGAGGAACAGCAGAGAAAATTGGATCATTTTGTGCCTCTTATTGTAAATAATATTCCGCGTGAGATCCAGGGTACCGGAAGCGGTATGAATCCTCGTACCTGTATAGGTCAGAGAGCGGATGGCTCCATTCTTATGCTGGTGACTGACGGAAGAGGCAGTGGCTCTCATCTTGGTGCATCAGCAGCAGATCTCATTGAAGTAATGCAGGATTATGGCGCAGTAAATGCTTTCAACATTGATGGAGGCAGCAGTGCCTGCATGTACTACGAAGATGATTACCTCATGGCCAGCGCTTCCCTTATGCTGGCGAACACATCCTGGACTTTACCGGACGGATGGATAGTGAAATAATTGTCACGGGGACGTTTCTCACTGTCAACTTTTTGTCAGAGGGACGTTTCTCGCTGTCAACTTTTTAGCTCCGCTTGCTCCCTGGGCTCGCTGTATCCGGCCGGGCGCATGAGATGTATGCTACGGCAAATTGATAATAAATAATAATATAAGCCATGCTGCAAAGCACTCCCCTCTACCATTAGTTGACCACTCGCGGACAGGCACTAACAGACGTGTCCTGCGA
>JAZLGU010000057.1:0-7408 GCA_045616485.1 Lachnospiraceae bacterium | reverse complement strand
TATCATTTATTATGCTGATTATCCCAAAATTCCAATCACCTTCAGCTATATTATCAATTTTTTGAGAATAAATGGCAGAAATAAATAGTAATATAAAACTTAAAAACTCAAGAAAATACTCATACAGATTCCATTTACGCATTAATAAATTGTATTTCTTTATTATAAATCCACAATATATGAAAGCTACAGCAATTAATACCTGAGGAATGCAAAAATAATTAAAGTTCAGTAATCCTATACACCATCCGGCTATTAAACATAATAAGACTAATAGAACCTGTATTTTAATATTATTAAATAAAGATACTATTAAAGATACTATTAACCATGCAATTGCTAAGGTAAATAAGTACCATATAGGACCTACGGAATAGGCCATCTTACCAAAAATTGTGGTTGTTTGAGGAAGAACTAACAAAAAACCTAAGCCTACATGTAAAGTTTCCTTTATTGCGCCGGGCCAATATCTAAACATTGAGTAATGAACAAGAGGATTCAATATGCATATTACAATAAATGTAAATATAAAAGGCTTTGCAAAGGATGGCAACGTTATTTGAAGTACTTTTTTTATACCTTTTTTTTCAGAAAAACCATACCCGCTAACAATAAAAAATACAGGTATAGTTAAAGAACCAACCATTAATATTAATCCAAAGACTCCTCGTATAACTAAAGATGAGGTAAAATTCATATAATCGTATAGGCCTGCAGTGTGGAATAAAATAACTAGTAATATACCAACTCCTTTGAATTGATTAAACATCCCGATACTGTTTTTTCTCTCGTATGTCATCTAAAATATCCTTTCAGGTCACATTAAATAAGCTTAAGCTCAGGCAATTCCACACTTCCCCACTGCTTATTCTTCCAGACAATCTTTTGCTCTGCTACCACTTTTTTCTCAAAGCTGAGTCCGGAAACACAGTCCAAATCAACACTCTCATTCATTTGATCAAGCACAAATAAGGTATATACCATTTCGTACTGCCCGGCACGAAGATAGGAAATGTCCATTTCCACATCAACGCCATCGCTTTCGCCAGGTTCACCGGAACTGAATTCATAAAGCATAGCTGTTGCAACACCGTGTTCTACTTCATATACTATTTCTATACGAAGTCCCAGCTTTACCACAGGCTTTTGATAACGGAAGTCAAAATGCATTTTAATCTTTTCATCTTCCCAGAACACAGGTTCATCTTTATCAATAAAGGAGACATGTTCAAGACGGACATCATCTCTCTGAAGCCAAAGAAAACGATTTGTATTTGTATAGTCCATTTCAAGATTATTAATTTTGGCTTCGCCGAAATACTCTTTTATAGCTGTAGGAGTATCACCATCAAATTTCACTTTACCATGATCAAGTACTATACACCGATTACACAGTTTGCTGATAGTAGTCATATTATGGCTAACACAAAGAATAGTACGTCCTTCTTTAGAGGATAATTCTTTCATCTTCTCCAGGCACTTATTCTGGAATTTCATATCGCCAACTGCCAAAACTTCGTCAAGAATAAGTATGTCTGATTCCAAAAAAGCAGAGACAGAAAAGGCAAGCTTCACATACATACCGGAAGAATACCTTTTAACAGGTGTATCAATAAACTCTCTACATTCAGAAAATTCTATAATATCTTCTATCTTGGCATCTATCTCCTTCTTTTTCATACCTAAAATAGTACCGTTAATATAGATATTTTCACGGCCTGTCAGCTCCTGATGAAAACCTGTACCTACTTCAAGCATACTGGAAAGAGAACCATTTAAATATACCTGTCCCGAAGTCGGTGCAGTTACTCTGGATAAAATCTTAAGTATAGTGGATTTTCCAGCACCATTAGAGCCGATAAGTCCTACTGTTTCACCTTTTTTTATTTCAAAATTTACATTATCCAGGGCTTTCAATATCTTATCAGGCTGAGCATTTTTCTTTTTCTTAAAAACTTCATCACGAAAAGACTGAGCGTTCAGACTGCCAAGTTTATATTCCTTACATACATTTTCAACTTTAATAATTAATTCGTCGTTGCCCATAAGTTTTCAATCTCGTCAATTCTTTCCTGATACTTAATGATTTGCTTACGTTCTTTTATCTTATCCTTATAGAAGCTGTGTAGTGATGGATTATCAAGTACTTTCTTCATACCCTGATAAATGCCATAAACAGAAATGTCCATAACTAAACCGTACTCGCTGTCACCCAAAAATTCTCTTACGCCTGAACAATCAGTGAGCAGCATTGGAGTATCAAGCAAAGCAGCCTCCTGGCTTACCAGTGAATATCCTTCAAAAATAGATGACGAAAGGAACCAATCTGTATATTTCATATATTTATAAGGGTTCTTACGTCCACCCATAAATTCAACACTGGAGAGCTTCATTCTTTTGGCTGCATTGTATAGTCTATAATGCTCATTACCCCAAGGTTCTTCAGCGCCTATAATCTTTACTTGGAATTTGTAGCCATCTATTTCTAACATGTGGCAGGCTTCTAAAAGCAAATCAAAGCCTTTCTGATAATTTAATCGTCCAACAGTAATAAAAAGTGGCTCATCTTCTTTTTTATCAATATCTACTACGGGCTCATCTGCTTTTTTTATAACCTGCTCTATATCAATTGGATTCAGTTTAACTACGAGATTTCCCGGATCACCTACGATATTTATGATACTATTTTTTATTTGTTCGGCAACACATATAACAGAGTCATACTGTTGCATACATTTCAACTCATTTTCATGGCTTTTAAAAATTCCATATGTATAGTTATATGCTGAATAATCTGTATGTACCCAAGCATATTTACGTTTAGCTTTATAGTTAAGACCATCTATCATCTTCCAGCCTTCTTTAATTACTATAAGAAGATCATAGTTTTCTTTAGCGATTCTGTCATTAATGCCTTGATGGAGAAACTTAATTTTGAATTTGTCAAGTATATGGTTAAGCTTTCTGATAATACGTCCTGAGCTATTTTTATGCTGGGGATTCCTTGCAATGTATCTTACATTAGCTGGATACAGATCATAAAATCCATCTTCAAGATTGTCAGTTACTATAGTGATGTCATATTTGTCATGCCAAGCCCAAACCAAATCCAGCATGAGTTTTTCGACACCGCCGCCACGTAAGAGATCATTTGCAATTAGCATTTTTTCCATGGTTAATTCCTCTTATAATTTATTTGAAAGCCCTATTACAGTAGTGAAAGCCAGTCTCTATGTAACATATACTTAGAAATATACTCTTTATTATTTTTAATTTCCTTACGCCATCTGGCAGGAATTTTTAGTGACTTAAAAATTGGAGCCAGTTTATTATCGGATAAGGGACTAAGCATATACTGGATATGATAGTTTATTAAGCAGAAAAAGATCCGGTAAAAATTACGTCGAAGAATATTATCCTTTTTAAATGTTTTATAGGCTATATTACTCCAGTTCAAAAGCTTAGGTAATACCTGCTCATAATTAACATTATGTATTAATGATCCCTCTCTTTGGCGATAGAAATATAGTAAATCACATATTTGTACATATTTATCTACATAAAAGAGGTACTGAATTGAAAACAAATAATCTTCTGCCAAGACGTCTTTAGTATTCATGAAGCGCAAATTATTCTTATCTATTATGGCTTTATTATATACCCTGGACCATGCTTCCCAACCACATTTATATTGCATAAATTTGTTTTCAAGAAAATCTAATTTATCTTTTGAAGATTTAAATTCATTAATTGTTTTCTCAGGTACAAATATTTGTTTAGAAATAATTTTGTCATCTTCGTCAATAAGAACACTATTAAAGCTGTATAAATCACTGGAATTTTTATCTATATAGTTAGAAATACGTTCTATAGCATCAGTTGATATATAGTCATCACTATCTACAAATATTATCCATTCTCCTTTTGCTGTATCTAAGCCTTTATTTCTAGCTCCTGCCAATCCTCTATTTTTTTGATGAATAACCGTAATATCCTTGTTCCGATAATTAGTTTTGTATCCATCTGCTATTTCACCACTTTTATCTGTAGAGCCATCGTCTATCAGTATAATTTCATAGTCTTTATATGACTGCTTTACAACGGAGTCAAGGCATTTTTCCAGATATTTTTCAACGTTGTAAATAGGTATTATAATGCTAAATCGCATAGCTGACTCCTGATTAGATAGTATCAATAAAGGTTTTCTCCACCTTATTAAATAAAAGGGTACCTACGAAAAATATAGCTAGACTAAAAATAACACTATACAGCATAGACCATATATTTATACTTCCTGATCTAAAGAAAGCATATCTTATCACTTCCAAGGGCATTGCTACAGGATTAAATAACATAAGTGTATAAAGGGGATCTGAAAGATTGGCAAGAGGATATATGACAGGAGTTGCATACATAAGGAGGCTCATGCCGAAGCCAACGATAACGCTTATATCCTTGTATCTTATGGATAATGATGAAACTATAAGACCGGCCCCTAGGCCCATGATACCAAGTTCAATAAATATAAAAGGCACCAAAAGAACCCAGGCACTGGTTGTAAAATCACTTCCGGTTACCTTAAAACTAATAAGTGCTACTACAAAAATAAGCAGCTGGAAAAGAAAATGAAGGAATGATGTGATCAGATTGGAAATCGGTACTACAAGTCTAGGGAAATAAACCTTTCCCATAATATAGGCGTTTCCTGTAAATATATCTTTATTACTACTCAGGCTGCCTGAAAAGAAGCCCCAAGCCAGGTTACTAATCATATAAAAAAGAAAGGTCGGTACTCCATTAGTATTGATGCCTGCTACTGTTCCAAAAATAACAGAAAACAGGCCACTGGTAAGTATCGGGCCTAAGAATATGTAAAGCGGACCAAAGATGGTCTGCTTATATCTGGTTATATAATTTTTTTTAACGAACATAAAGCAGAGGTCTCTATACCCCCAAAGCTCTTTAAGGTCGTATTCACCAAAACGATATTTTGGTATAATTATTGTTTTCCAGGTTTGAGACATAGTTATGCTCCTATTTTGCGCTGTAAAAAGTAATATTTTTAATGCCTCTTAATAAATATATGATTTTATTCTTAAAGGATAAGTATTTAAAATACTTGCTGTATGTCTTAAAGTATCTCTTACTAATATTCTTTCTTATTTGATTTTGATATGATTCACATTCCTCTGAAAACCAGGATAAATATAATCTGCAATTATGATAATAGGCTCTCCAAAAGCTTGCAGACATTTCAGGATTGACATCGTAGGACTTTCCTATTCTATCGGAATAAGCATCCAGCACATTAAGTCTTTTCAATATAGCTTCATAACTTAATGTATGCATAATGCCATTACTTCTGGTAACGTATGCATATAAAGTATCTGATATCCAGGATATTTGATTACATCTGGTAATTAAATCAAATATGATGAATTCATCTTCATGTATTTTACCAACAGGATAGGGAATACTTTTAATTATATCTGCCCTAATTAATTTATTCCATGCTACTACTATAGCTGTAGCGAAATGATTCTCGCCGACTTTTGTCAAGGCTTCATATAATAGACCTTTGTCGACTATCCCATTTGGATAAGGGCAAGTCATTGTTATATTTTGTCTATCACCTGTTTCGTTAACATTATAATAGTCACAAATAAGCATATCGCTATTAGATCTCTGAGCTTCAACGACCATCTTTTCTAAATAGTCCTGCTCTAAATAGTCATCTGAATCTAAAAAGCATATATATTCCCCTTTAGCTAAAGATGCACCATAATTTCTGGCAGCTGACAGACCTTGATTGGTCTGGGAGTACAGATGAAAATTTGAATACTTGCCAGAGAACTCTTCTGCTATCTTAAGTGAATCATCTGTAGAGCCGTCGTTAATTAGGATTACCTCATAGTCTTTGTATGTCTGAGATATGACTGAATTCAGGCTTTTAGAGAGGTAGGGGGCAACGTTGTAAATTGGGATGATAATGGATATATTATATTTTGTATTATTAATGAGGTGCATAACTTTGATATAAAGTGAATATATATGTGGTTTAGATCGATTTTGGAATACTACGCCTTAATTTTTTATTGAAACTAGATGGCAAAAAGTTTGATATTGTATTTACATATAATCCTTTAATAGTAAAAAAAGTAAAGGCAATGTACAAGGCTTTTTTTTCAATAGACCACTTTAATATATGCCATATTTGAGTATTCTTGAATTCTCTCGTCATAAATGATATAAACTTATACATACCTTCATCAGAGAGAATTTGACTAAATAATCTATACTTTGCAATAAGACCTTTGGGGGCATTTTTTCTTTTTGTAATAATGCTAATTTTTGAATATAAATCAGCTCCATTCCAGCAGTATATCATATCATTATCAAAATCAACGATTGATAAATAATTCTTAAAAGAAGTTAATCTTCTTTCATTAATGAAACTCATTTCTTCATCGGAAAATGTTTGTAATCTTTTAGTTATACTATGATCATTGTCTTTATAAATATATATAGAATCTTTATCATAAAGATTATATATACTATTACAGTGAGAGTAATACTCAAGATTAAAGACGAAATCTTCACACCATCTAAGTTTTTCGTCAAATCTTATACTGTGTTTATCTATAATATTTTTTTTATACAATTTATTCCAAGGAGCACCATAATAAAATGATTTTGGTGCTCGACATAATAATTTTGAAAACGTCTGGATATCAATTGATTCGTTTAAATAATAATTCTCATTAAATAAATTATATGATGCCTCATAATTAAAATTACCAATAACTAAATCTATATTCGAATTTGATAGAAAGGGATTTATCATTTGTTCGATTGAATTCATTGGTACGTCATCATCTGCATCAACAAACCGAATATAGTCACCAGTGGCGTGAGCTAATCCTATATTTCGAGCACTAGATACACCACCATTTTCTTTTTTTATATATAAAATTCTTGAATCTAAAAAATTACTTATTATCCTATCTGAGGCATCAGTGGAACCATCATTAACAACAATAATTTGTAGGTTTGAATATGTTTGACTACAAACACTTCTCAATACTTCTTCTATATATTTTTCAGCATTATAAACCGGTATTATGATGCTAACAAGTTTATTCTCGTTCATCTTTTTTCCTTTGCAAATATTGAGTAGTCGTAATATAAAAGTGACAAATGATATATATGAAAAATAAATTGAACGTATATTATTATTTGAATTTATTAATAGTTAAATTTTTTAATTTTATAAACTGTACCCCATGTCAAGGACACTAATAAGTAGAGTTGCCTCTACATAAGCCTTGCTGGTGATATCCTCTTTCTTATTCTTTAGTTACATTTATCATCAGCAGATTTCTCTGCATCAGAATCTTTCTTCTTTCCA
>JAZLGU010000056.1:0-11079 GCA_045616485.1 Lachnospiraceae bacterium | reverse complement strand
GATAATTAATAATAATATAAGCCACGCTGCAAAGCACTCCCTCTACCAGTAGTTGAGTACTTTGTCGGCGCGGCTTATTTTTGTTCTCATGCCGCAGCATACACCTCATCCGCCCGGCCCGACACAGATACCGCCAGGAAGGTGCGCTCCGCAGGAGGTATGTCACTCGAAAACGTCCCCGTGACAAAAAGTTGACAGTGAGAAACGTCCCCGTGACAAAAAGTTGACAGTGAGAAACGTCCCTGTGACAATGCGTAGCACAGTTTCCTGGCGGCATCCCCATGAGTCTGTTTAAAGCCAAGGCAGGATTGGTAACAACGTGAATAAAGTGATATAAAAAAAACTGACCTCAGCCCTGCGAGCTTTGACCTGAGTGGGCTACGGCACTTACTGGTATGAACGTCGCGAGTTCCGGTTCCAGCCCGGAACTCGCAGGGCATAGCAGTTAGTGACCGTCCGCGAATGGTCAACCTCGAGCAGAATGAGGTCGGTTTATTTTTATGTCACTTAATAATAACTTAAATAACTCCAATCACTGCCTTGGCTTTAAAGAAAAGAATGGGGCGAGCCCAGGGAGCAAGCGGAGCTCAAAAGTTGACAGAGAGAAACGTCCCCGTGACAAAAAGTTGACAGTGAGAAACGTCCCTGTGACAACTAAAGAATAACGCCGGAGACTATCACAAAGACAGCGCATATGGTATACATAATGCCTGCTGACTTCAATTTTTTCTTTAACATATTTACAGCTGCTTCCATATATTCCTTTCTGCCTACAATAAGGTCTGTAGCTACCACTATATTTAAAAAGCTTAATCACGTTTGGTTAGTTATTCCTAACTCCTGTATATAGGTTAGTATAAACTAACCATTTTGTCAAGCATTAATTTTCATTTTTAAAAAATTTTTAGTACTTCCCAAACTCGCTCTTCAATTTCATGATAACTTTAAGACGCTCAGCTACAGCCCCATTCTCTATTTCTTCCAGGTCTATAACTGCTATGCCCAGCTGAGAAGCCCTATGTCTGGCTGCTGCATTTACCAGCTCGGTGGTCACAATCACAGCTTTAGCACCTTTACCACCGAAACGGTCTCTGATGACTGCAAGCTCATTCAGGGCTTCAGTTCTGACGTCGCAGGCTTTACAGCTTATAAAAATCGGTGTTACTCCTCTGGCTGCTACTACATCTATTTCGTTACTTACATTTTCCCTACCGGTCTTGTCGTCCCAGTCCACTACTGCAGAGCTGTACACATCTTCAAATATGCCTGACTCCCTGCAGATTTTGTACATATAAAGCTCCAGAGCACTGCCCACATCTCGCAGCCACCCCCTTACCAGCTCATCTTTAAAGGTAAAGCTCACCTCGTCATCTTCTATTTCCAGCTCTTTTATATATCCTATCGAAGAAAGAGCTTTAAGTAGCCAGGTATTTCCTCTTACTCTGCTTCCATGATCTCCCTTCTGATCCAGGCTTCCCCTTACCTTAAGGCAGGGTTTTTCCCCTTTTTCACATTTTGATATCCTTTGAAAAAAGGTAACCACCTCCGGCCACTCTTTTCTATACCTGAGAAAAATCTCGAAAAACACATCCAGGTCCTTGGAGTGACTCTTTAATATGCTATTATCCACTCTGCCCTGACGCAGTCTTCCACCTGCCATTTTAAAAAAGTCTTCCACCTTATAGTGAAGCAGGCAGGGCTTTTCATCTGCAAATGGCGCATTGGATATATCATAAAATTTATTCTGTCTACGAGAATATGTAAAAGTAGGCAGACCGGTCTTCAGGCAAAACATACCTGAAGCTATAAGGGCTGCATCTGTGCCACCGGTAACATCTAATGCGCAGTCAGGATATTTTGCCGCTATTGATAAAAGCTGCTCGTATATCTTATCTGCCTTGTAGAGACTGCTTTCCACAAATTCTATGGAAAAACTGTAGCCTCTGGAGGCAAAAAATGCCGTAAGCACTTCCTGCTTTTTAGTATCCTTAACCACATCCGGCGGACAAATATAGATTATTTTCTTAGGCTTAAATATCTCCGGTCCCAAAATATTTTCTATAGCTCTTTCATCATAAAGCTCAATCAGTGTCTCCATAGCATCTCCCTGATATCTGGTGTTAGGTCATCTGTGATTAATTCCATTCATTAAAGTCAAAAGAGTTTATTCGCTCATATTCTTCCTCGGATATAGGAAGAATGGTACCGTGCTTAAAGCCGTAGGGCGTGGAACAATCCTCGTCACACCTTTTAAAAACTCCTGTTGCTATATCCTCTGTATGGAAAGGCACGTAGCCCTGTCCTGCCCCTCTTACGCCAAAGAAATCCAGAAAAAGATTGTAGCTGCCATCTTCCAGCCTGCAGGCTGTAGGCGCCTCATAAGCTCCAGCCCCTCCTGCCAATCTTTCCATCTCCGGCTCAAATTCTCTTTTTCTGGTAAAAGGTCCTGTAATATTATCTGATTCATACAAAAGCACGGAGCAAGGCTCCCTGTCGCTTTTTATCCAGAGGTAAAATTTGCCCTTTTCTTCTACCATACATGAATCTATGACTCCCGCATCCTCTTTTTCAAAAAGCACTTTGGCAGGAGTAAAATTCTTAAAGTCCTTAGTCCTGGTATAATATATCTTCATTTTTCCATCATTATCCGAAAAATCAGGCGAGGACCAGTGTATCAAAAATTCGCCGGTCTTTTTGTCCTGAATGGCATCCGGTGCCCAACAACAGCCATCTCCCGGCTGTCTTACAGGCAGTTCCTTTTCCTCGGACCAGTGGCACAGGTCTGTGGACTCCCACATCATAAAATTATTGCTGCCTTCTACCTGCACCCTTTTCCAGGAATTTCCGTACTTTCTGCTCATAGAATAAGACAGGCTGAGATCCGTGGCAATAATATAAAATTTCCCTTCATTGGATCTGATTATGGTAAAGTCTCTTACACCTTTTTCACCCAGCATGCTCCAAAGCACCGGCTGTCCATTGTTTATGGCATCCCAATGAAATCCATCCTTACTAATAGCAAAATACACCTGCTCTCCATCCGGTGTCCTCTTTTCTTTAAAATGTACAAACAAATAATGCTGCATGATGCTCTCCTTCTTATGTATAACTTTTTTGCAGACTGCTATATGTTTACACTACAACTTTCTTATAAAAAATACAAGTATGCCGGTATTTACTTTTTTGATGTTAAGGGCTATAATTCCTATTAACCTATTAGTTAAATGGGCGTTATGTAAGGGAGGAATTGCTGATGATTTCAACAAAAGGGCGTTATGCCATAAGACTTATGATAGACCTGGCAGAAAACAAGACTGCTGCGCCTGTTACTTTGGATGCCATTGCCACCAGGCAGAATATATCAAAAAAATATCTGGAAAGCATAGTGAAGCTTCTGGTGCAGGGCAAGCTGGTAAAAGGTACCAGCGGTAAGGGTGGCGGATACTTTCTTACCAAGGATCCCGCCGAATATCGCATCCTGGACATATTAGAGCTGACAGAGGGCTCCCTTTCCAGCGTAGCCTGTCTGGAAGCAGGTGCCGAAAAATGTCCCCAGGCCGATATATGCAAGACCATCTCTATGTGGAGAGGCTACAACGACTTAACAAAAGAATATTTTTCCAAAATAACAATAAAGGACCTGCTGTAACAGGTCCTTTTAGCGTGTCGACAAAGTTGACACTTCAGAGCAGATGGCATTCGCCATCTGCTCTGTTCTTATTTGATATTACGCTTCCAGCTCACCTACATCGGCAACAGGCTTCTTTAAGCCTTCTATGGCCACTCCGGTTTTTTCGGAGTAGTCCCATAAAGCTGCATG
Source organism: Lachnospiraceae bacterium (assembly GCA_045616485.1). GTDB lineage: Bacteria > Bacillota > Clostridia > Lachnospirales > Lachnospiraceae > RGIG3528. Next base: position 7,259 of record JAZLGU010000056.1, on the reverse strand, counting down.
AATAGCCTCTTCAGCCAGCAGAGAACAGTGAATTTTTACAGGTGGGAGACCGTCCAAAGCTTCCATAACGGCCTTATTAGTCACCTGAAGAGCCTCCTCTATGCTCTTTCCCTTTACCAGCTCGGTAGCCATACTGCTGGTAGCAATGGCTGCTCCGCAGCCAAAGGTCTTAAATTTTGCATCTTCTATCACCCCATCTTTGATATCCAGATACATTCTCATGATATCGCCACACTTGGCATTTCCTACTGTTCCTACTCCGGCAGCAGCCTCTATTTCTCCTACATTTCTGGGATTGGTAAAGTGGTCCATTACCTTTTCGCTATACTCTAATACCTGACTCATGCCTTGTTCTCCTTCACAAAATCCTCGTATAATGGTGAAAAACTTCTAAGTCTCTCTACAATATTTTTCAGCTTGTCTACTGTATAATCAACGTCTTCCACAGTGTTTTTCTCAGATAAAGAAAGTCTTAATGAACCATGGGCAATCTCATGAGGCAGTCCTATAGCTAAAAGTACATGGGAGGGATCCAGAGATCCGGATGTACAGGCAGAGCCACTGGAGCCACAGATGCCGGCCTGATCCAGCATAATAAGCAGGGACTCACCCTCCACAAATCTAAAGCTGAAATTAACGTTATTAGACAGTCTTTTGGTAGGATGACCATTTAACTTAGTGTAAGGAATCTCTTTAAGCACTCTCTCGATCAGATAATCTCTAAGCTTTGTTTCCTCTGCTGTGATCTCCTGCTGGTGCTCCTTTGCATACTGAACAGCAGCCGCCATACCTACGATACCAGGTGTATTGTGGGTACCTGCTCTTCTGCCACGCTCTTGAGCTCCGCCATGGATAAAAGCCCCAATCTTAACAGAATCCCTTATATAAAGGATTCCAACCCCCTTGGGACCACCCAGCTTGTGACCGCTGGCACTGAGCAAATCGATGCCCAGCTCATCCACATTTATAGCCAGATGTCCAAATGCCTGTACCGCATCTGTATGAAAAATAACCCCATTTTCCTTGGCTATAATGCCTATTTCCTTTATAGGCTCAATAGTTCCTATTTCATTATTTGCAAACATTACGGAAATAAGAATAGTGTCTTTTCGTATGCTAGCCTTAAGCTGCTCCAGATCCACCTGTCCCTCTGCATCAACATCCAGATATGTGATTTCATATCCGTTTTTTTCCAGATATTCACAGGTGTTCAGAATGGCATGATGCTCAATTTTGCTGGTGATAATATGCTTTCCCTTGTTTTTACAGGCATCCGCTACTGCCTTTATGGCCCAGTTATCTGACTCACTGCCACCACCGGTAAAGTATATCTCTCTCGGCTTGGCACCCAGATAGTCTGCTATCAACGCTCTACTGTTATCTACTGCCTTTGTTGCCTGTCCGGCAAAGCTGTAAATACTGGCTGCATTACCATAAACTTCTGTAAAATACGGGCGCATAGCCTCAAATACTTCCGGTCTCACTGCTGTAGTGGCCGCATTGTCCATATATATTAATCTGTCCACAATTACTATCTCCTTAAAACCTGACTAGTTTACCAGCCTGACAAGCTCGTATTACTCTGCAAAAAGCGGAGTAGATAAGTATCTGTCACCTGTATCCGGTAAAAGAACTACGATCTTCTTTCCTTCATTCTCAGGTCTCTTTGCCAGATCTATTGCTGCCTTAATGGCTGCGCCTGATGAAATACCCACCAGTACGCCTTCCTTTTTCGCAAAATATTTGCCAAATGCAAAAGCGTCATCATTTTCTATGGTTATAATCTCATCATAGATTTTAGTATTCAGTACATCCGGTACAAAGCCGGCTCCGATGCCCTGTATTTTGTGAGCACCCGGAGTACCTGTAGAAAGCACTGCCGAAGATGCAGGCTCTACTGCTACTACCTTGATATCCTTATTTTTTGACTTTAAGTACTCGCCTGCACCTGTGATAGTGCCGCCTGTACCTACACCGGCTACAAAAATATCTACCTGGCCATCAGTATCAGCCCATATCTCAGGACCTGTAGTCTCAAAATGAGCCTTTGGATTGGCAGGATTTATAAACTGACCTGCAATAAATGCATTAGGAATCTCCTTGGCCAGCTCTTCTGCCCTAGCTATAGCGCCCTTCATGCCCTTGGCGCCCTCTGTCAGCACCAGCTCTGCGCCATAAGCCTTAATAAGCGCACGTCTTTCCACACTCATGGTATCAGGCATAACAATAATAATCCTGTAACCTCTGGCCGCTGCTACCGCTGCCAGTCCTATGCCGGTATTACCGCTGGTAGGCTCGATAATAACAGACTCCTTTGTGAGCTTACCGCTTTTTTCAGCATCCTCGATAATGGACTTTGCCACTCTGTCCTTTACAGAGCCTGCCGGGTTAAAGTATTCCAACTTTGCATATATAGTAGCCTTTAAATTCTCTTCTTTTTCAATATGTGACAGCTCCAAAAGTGGTGTGCCACCTATAAGCTCGTCTGCTGTTTTGTATATTCTTGCCATAATTTTTCTCCTTATTAGTCATTTATTGTATAGCCGCAAAGCCTTTTTCCAGGTCTGCGATAATGTCATCAATATGCTCAGTACCAATAGAAAGTCTGATAGTATTCTGGTGAATGCCCACATCCTTCAGTTCCTCATCTGTCAGCTGGGAATGTGTAGTCGAAGCAGGATGGATAACCAGAGACTTTACATCAGCCACATTGGCCAGCAATGAAAATATCTCCAGATGATCGATAAACTTGAAGGCTTCTTCTCTGCCACCCTTAATCTCAAAGGTGAAAATGGATCCACCACCATTTGGGAAATACTTTGTATAAAGCTCATGATCCGGATGATCCGGAAGGCTGGGATGATTCACCTTTTCTACCAGTGGATGCTGCTGCAGGTAGTCCACTACTTTCTTTGTATTTTCCCCATGTCTGTCCAGACGAAGGCTCAAGGTCTCAGTGCCCTGTAAGAGGAGAAATGCATTGAATGGAGATATGGTAGCACCGGTATCACGAAGCAGAATGGCTCTGATATAGGTAGCAAAAGCTGCCTTGCCCGCTGCTTCGGTAAATCTCACACCGTGGTAGCTGGGATTTGGCTCTGATATCCATGGATATCTGCCTGAACCTGCAAAGTCAAAGCTGCCGCCATCTACGATAATGCCGCCAAGAGTAGTGCCATGTCCACCGATAAACTTGGTAGCAGAATGAACTACGACATCGGCACCATGCTCGATAGGGCGAATAAGATACGGTGTACCGAAGGTATTATCTATAACCAGTGGCAGGCCATGCTTGTGCGCAATCTCTGCAATAGCGTCAATGTCAGGTATATCAGAATTTGGATTTCCCAAAGTCTCTATATAAATAGCTTTTGTATTGTCTCTGATAGCGTTTTCTACTTCAGCCAGATCGTGAACATTAACAAAAGTGGTGCTGACTCCGTAAAGAGGAAGGGTATGAGCAAGAAGATTGCTGCTGCCTCCGTAAATAGTCTTCTGTGCTACGATATGCTCTCCTGCAGTAGCCAGTGCCTGTATGGTATATGTAATAGCAGCTGCACCGGATGCCACCGCCAGGGCTGCTACTCCGCCTTCCAGCGCTGCTATACGCTCCTCAAAAACCCCCTGAGTGCTATTGGTAAGTCTGCCATATATATTGCCTGCGTCCTCCAGTCCGAATCTGGCAGCCGCATGTGCGGAATTCTTAAATACATAGGATGTGGTCTGATAAATAGGTACTGCTCTGGCATCTGTAGCCGGGTCTGGATTTTCCTGTCCAACATGTAACTGTAATGTCTCAAATTTATATTTAGCCATGTTAATTCTCCTTTTATTGAACGAAGTGAAATATTATCTGGTACAACAGAAGGAGCTACACATTCGACCATATCTATAATTGATTCTAACAAGTTTCACAAAAATGTGTGTCATAACGCCACGTCCTTTCACCCACTTCCTTAGTAGGTGATTGTAAGATAACACTATTTACCTACCATGTCAATAGGTAATTTCATTTTTATTATTTCGCTCCATCATATCTTAAGTGCCTGCTGATGGTTACTGGACAATTGTGATATGTGTATGATAAAGTATAATAAGGTTATAATATCACTTTTACAAGTACTATAGGATTTTTTCTTTAAGAAAAGCAAGTTAAAGGGGTCGTTATGATAAAGAAGATTATATTTAATGTAATTGCTGCTATATTATATATATCCACAACAGTGATATATTCTACCTATGGTGAATTTGATTGGAAGTTCACTCTTGTGACTTCTTTGCTTTTGTTATGTTTATCATTTGCTTTCTGGAGGCCGGACTTCATATTCCATTTTACTCACTGGTACTTGGACCGTGAATTGGAAGAATGCTCAGACGTATTCATCTTTCTTTACAAAGCAAGTATAACGGTATTAATGTTTGCCATAAGCATAGTCTCATTATGGAAAATTGCACCAATTGAATTATGAACCGTTAACCCCGTCTCCAAGAGACAATATATGTGGTATCAGCCGGCGCATCGATTTCGGTATCATCCAGCCTTACAAATTCGCCGGACAAGCCCAATTCCTGCGCACACAGCTGGAAATGGCATGCAGCTATTCCCAGATCGATCCTCTGCATGTCGATAGGGCCTTCGCTCTTCATTGTATGCTTTTCAAAAAAATGAAAAGCCCCATCCTTCCACACAATACGCCAGGGCTGAGCATTGACTGCAGAAGGAGCCTGTCTCACCATCTCGAGAGCCTCCCTGTACTCCCCCATATCCTCGTCGGTCATCGGAGTAGCAAAGTCATTTTTGAAAAACAGCTTCTCCCCCGGGATACGATTGTCTGCATTTAATGAGCGTCTGAACACCCTTTCACCCATTCGCTTCTTCTCAGTAGGATAGCCGATAGGGGAAATAATAGGAAAAAGTTCGTTTTTCTCAATAGTCAAGGCGCTTGTGAAAGCATTCTTGTCAAAGGTGCCTCCCATCCAGCAGGTACCCAAAGAAAGGCTTGTGGCGTAAAGCACCAGCATTTCAAATTCATAGCCCAGCGCTTCCATGGCAAAAGGCTCATTGGGAACAGTCACTCCCAGGAAATTTTTCGCACCCTTTATAATGCCGTATGTACCCAGTTTCTCGCCGCCCTGTGCTGTTTCCTTTTCCAGCCACTGCACTCTGATATGTGGTCCCAGGGGATTATTGAGCCTCTCCGCATACTGCAGCACCATTTCCTTTACTTCAGGATCTATCGGTCTGTCGTTGAAAGTTCTCACACTGTATCTTTTCTCAACCACTTCTTTAAGATTAAAATCTGCCATTGTCTCTGTCTCCTATCTCTCAAAATAATAAAATACATTATCCTCATTAACCTTATGAAAACCCGCTGAAGTAATCATGTGGTAAGAAGGTATATTCTCTTTGTAGCACCTGGCCTTGGTCTTCACGTGAAGCTGACGCTCTGCAAAATCAGCCGTAGCCGCAAAAGCTTTTGTCCCAAGGCCCTGTCCCTGCCACTTTTTGGCTATTCGCCCGCCTATCTCAGCGTAACCATTCGATGTGAAATGATACACTATGGTCTCGCCGATTAGCTCACAGTCCTTACACTTACGCACTGCGAAGTTCACAGATGACCCCAGGGAATAATCGAACTCCTGAGAATCGTAGAATACGTCTTCATTCACCTCAGTAATGCTTTCGTCTTCCTCGTAATCATAACCCCAGTAACGATCATTGTCCTTGTCAGTACAAAGTGCATAATAATTTGCCTTATCCATGTCACGGATAGCGTTTAGCACACCACCATCGAATACCAGCTTCGGTCTGTCATCCACCGGAGAGTCGATTCGCACTATATACTTGTGGAGCAGCATCACCGGATGGTACTGATTTTTGGAAGTCCGAAGCCCTATATCCCCCGAATCATCCTCCCTGTTGACCAGCCGAATCCTATCTCCCAGCACACTCCTCATATACTTCATAAAACCGTTGAACAGAGTGGGGTAGGCCCCTTCGTACGCTCGGAGCGCCTTTTCCACATGAACGATCAGCATATCACCAATCATCTCCCCGATGGTAAAACCAGCCACTGAGCCTTCCACTCTTAAAACGATGCCATACATACCCAGCTCCTCAAAATGAGCTAGAAGCTCGTATGTTTTTTGGTATTCATGCTCTTCTATCTCGTTTCCACTATGTTCTTCGTGGTAAATGAGCAGAAAATCCCTGATATCGTCGTAATCCTCAGGACGAATCGGTGAAAAAACCGGCTCTCCGTAATTCTTTTTGAATCTGTTAATGTGATTACGCTGCCCATTAAATTTCTTACCGGCAAAGCTCTCCATCTCGTCGAAGGAATACAAATAATCGCTCCACCTTCTGTCATAATTGGCATGCACACTTTTATATCTCGTATCAAGTTTTATACGCGCCAAAGAATCCTCCGGGACGCCGAAAAGAAGCAGCGACAGATTATTTGTATTCACATACTCTATAAGCTCAGCCATCGCTCCATCAGGGTCCTCCCCAAAAGGATAAGAAAATGCCGGCTCATCACCTATCATCTGTCGAATAATCAATGTATTTTTGTAAACTGCGAACTGCGTATCAGTGCCACGATTCCACATAAGAAGCGAGCCCAGCGAAAAATCATTGCAAAGAAACGGGCTTTCCTTCAAAAGCGGCATATACTCTATTAACTTGTTATATGAATACTCTTCAAAAAATAACATTTTGCCCTCCTTAAATTGCGCACTATTTAATAGTATGCAATTCGAGTAAAATGTCAAGTGTTTTTTTTTCGATGAATAAATTATCCGGTATCGTCATTCTCAAAACTCCCAATTCGATGGCCGGATTTATATAATTCTTTCTAAGTGTTTGTGCAAGCCACTCCCTTACCTGAAGCCCGCTTTCCTTACATTCCTTAAGAAGCACAGCCCAGCGGGCAAGGCTGTTGTTACGTTTTATTTGTTTAGCGTTCATGATTGCTACCTCCATTATTTGTGTTGCACAAGTTGTGCAACTTGGTATCAATCATTGTCGCAGAAATCAAGGTTCAAAGAAAGGTATGCGCTATTGAGCGTTTACATACCAAAATAATGTAACGACCTGTATTTAGTAAGAAAGCACCTCACATTTGTGAGGTGCTTAGCGTGTCGACAAAGTCGACACTTCAGAGCAGATGGCATTCGCCATCTGCTCTGTTATTGTTTTTAAGGAATAAATGGCGAAAATTGGAGGCCCCTACACCCCATTTTTCGCCATTTCAGAC
>JAZLGU010000055.1:0-112079 GCA_045616485.1 Lachnospiraceae bacterium | reverse complement strand
CTTCGCCGTGAGAGGGCGACGTCTTAGCCGCTTGACTAACGAGCCATATGTTCAACAGAACAATGGATATGATACATCCTTTTCCTCAAAAAAGCAAGACTAATTTTAAAGAAATTTTATGCAAATTGTCTGAATATTTCAAACTATTTAAATTATTTATACAATAACAGAGCAGATGGCGTTCGCCATCTGCTCTGAAGTGTCGACTTTATCGACATAAAATTATAAATCAAATAAATCCATAAGAGACATCTGGTCAGTATCAGGAAGATTGCCCAGTATTCCAAGCCTTGCCATAGTATCTATAGCTGACTGTGTAGCCTTGGACCTAAGCTTAAAGTTTTCCTTAGATGTAAATGGACCACCTTTGCAGGCTTCAAATACCAAGTCGGCAGCTTTTTCGCCTAGTCCTTCTATAGTATCCAGAGCCGGCATAAGCTTACCATCTATAATCTGGAAAGAATGAGGCTTAGCAACAAAAATATCAATAGGCATAAATTCCAGGCCTCTTGCATACATTTCCAGAACGCTCTTCATATTCATGTAGGAGGTTTCTTCTTTGGCAGTAGCCTGGTGATTTTTCACTTTTTCCTTAATAGCTTCCATGTTGCGCTTCAGTGCATCTTTGCCCAGACACATGGTCTCATAGTCAAAGGCTGCGGCTCTTATACCGAAAAATGCGGCATAATATGCCAGAGGATGATATACCTTAAACCAGGCCACACGAAAGGCCATCATAATATAAGCACAGGCGTGAGCCTTGGGGAACATATACTGAATCTTTTTGCAGGACCAGATATACCAGTCAGGTACACCATGATCCTTCATTTCTTTTTCCCAGTCTTCTGTAAGGCCTTTGCCTTTACGTACAGACTCCATAATCTTGAAGGCATGTCCCGGCTCAACATTCTGATTAATTAAGTAAAGCATGATATCGTCTCTGGTACAGATGGCATTTTTAAGGGTACAGGTCCCTTCTGCAATCAGCACCTGAGCATTATTGGCATAAACATCGGTACCGTGAGAAAGGCCGGAGATGCGCACCATGTCGGAAAAACAGTCAGGCTTGGTCTCTCGCAACATGTTCATGGCATTATCGGTACCCAGCTCCGGAAGTCCCAAGGAGCCCATATCTATACCGTCCAGATCTTCCTTGGTAATCCCCATGGCTTCAGTACCATGGAAAAGTGAAACCACCTTTTTGTCATCCATGGGAATCGTCTTGGCATCAATGCCTGTAAGCTCCTCCAGACGTTTAATCATGGTAGGATCATCGTGTCCCAGGATATCCAGCTTCAGCAGGTTATGATCGATGGAATGATAATCGAAATGAGTGGTAGTAACGTTGGATGTAACATCATTGGCAGGTCGCTGCACCGGAGTAAAGGTATCAATGTCCTCTCCCACAGGCAAAACAACTATGCCGCCGGGATGCTGACCGGTAGATCTTCTAACACCAATACAGCCCATAGACTGGCGCTCCAACTCCACTATCCTCTTGGTGCGGCTGCCGTTATGATGGTCTTCATCATATTTAAGTGCATAGCCCAGAGCAGTTTTATCAGCAACACCCTGAACAGTGCCGGCTTTAAAAGTCTGACCCTTGCCGAAAATAACTTCTGTATAGTCATGAGCCTTTGACTGATACTCTCCTGAGAAATTCAGGTCAATATCCGGCTCCTTGTCACAGTTAAATCCAAGGAAGGTCTCAAAAGGAATATCACAGCCATCTTTTATAAGCTTATGTCCGCATACAGGACAGTCTCTATCCGGCATATCGAAACCGCAGATGGCATTTTTTTGATAAGGCCTTACAAAATCCGAGTCAAAATCTGCATAATGGCACTCCGGACAGTAATAATGGGCTGGCAAAGGATTGATCTCTGTAATACCCGACATAGTGGCAACAAAGGAAGAACCAACAGAGCCTCTGGATCCTACCAGATAGCCGTCCTCATTGGACTTCCATACCAGCTTCTGAGCGATAATATACATTACCGCATATCCATTTTTAATAATGGAAGTAAGCTCTCTTTCCAGTCGGTCTTCTACTACCTTGGGCAGCTGCTCACCATACATGGAATGAGCTTTGTCATGACAAATCTGAGCCAGAGTCTCTTCTGCATGATCAATTACAGGCGGCGCCTTGTCAGGACGAACAGGCTCAATTTTATCTATTTGTCTGCAGATAGCCAGTGTATTATCAATGACCACTTCTTTCGCTTTTTTACTGCCCAAGTACTGGAACTCCTCCAGCATTTCTTCAGTAGTCCTAAAGAAAAGCGGAGCCTGATTATCTGCATCTTTAAAGCCTTTGGAATGCATCATGAGACGTCTGTAGACTTCATCCTCAGGATTCAGAAAATGTGAGTCACAGGTGGCCACTACCGGCTTATCATACTGTTCTCCCAGCTCCACGATCCTTTGATTTAAGCGTATCAGATCCTTTTCCCCGGTTACTTCAGTAATCTTCTCTTCGTCAATCATAAAGCGATTGTTGCCCAGAGGCTGTATCTCATAATAGTCATAAAATTCGCATAAGGAGGCTATTCTATCCGGCTCAGCATCTTCCAGGATAGCCTTAAAAAGCTCTCCCTGCTCACAGGCAGATCCTATAATTATGCCCTCATGCATGTCTCTCAGCATGCTCTTCGGCACTTTTGGTCTCTGCTTATAGTAGCGCAGATGGCTGGCAGATACCATTTTATAAAGGTTTACACGTCCGGTATCATTTTTACAAAGTACTATACAATGATATGGATGCATATTTCTAATGGCTTCATCTGAAGGCTTAAGTCGCGCGTGTGCCTCAGCCAAGGTATAGATATCCCTCTTATCCAGTATTGCACAAAGCTTCAAATATATTTCCATGGTGCATTCAGCATCATTTACAGCCCTGTGATGGCCATCCAGCTTTACTCCCAGCTCTGCAGCCACTGTATCCAGCTTGTAATTTCTAAGTCCCGACAGCACTGACCTGGAAATTCCTACCGTATCCACCCAGGAATTTGAAAAAGAATATCCCAGCTGTCTGCTCTTCTCCTCAATAAAGCCTGCGTCAAATTTAACATTATGTCCTACAACAAATCTGTCCCCTACAAAGGCTAAAAATCTGGGCAGCACCTTATCTATAGTCTCTGCATCCTTGACCATGTCGTCTGTGATATGGGTAAGGGAAACTATACGAGGCGGAATAGGCATCTCCGGATTTATAAATTCAGAAAAGCGCTCTGTCACCTTTCCTCCTTCAATTTTTACTGCACCTATTTCAATGATTTTATCAGTTTTCCTATTAAAACCTGTGGTCTCGATATCAAAAACCACACAGTCATCCGTAAATATCTGCCCCTTTTCTCTGGCTACTACGTCCACTTCATCATCTACAAGGTAGATCTCACAGCCGTATATTATTTTAAAAGCCTTGGCTCTGGCCTTTATTTCCTCATTTTTATCCCCCTGCAGCTTCTGCAGAGTATGATAAGCATCAGTATAACCCTGCACAACGCCATGATCTGTAATGGCTACAGCCGGCATCCCCCAGTTGAAAGCAGTCTTTACCAGGACTCCCGGATCGATAACAGCGTCCATTTCACTCATCATGGTATGGGCATGAAGCTCGACTCGCTTTACTTCGGCATTATCCTTACGTTTTTTTGTAATCTCCGGTATGGATTTAATGCCGGTAATTCTGGATATCTCCATCTCTTTATCAAAAGTGTCATACTCCGGAATACCACATACCTCTACACAGTTGCCGGCTTTAATATAGCCCATAAATTCATCTTTATCATCTGTAGGAATAAAAAGCTTGGCATATATAGAGTCGGAAAGATCCGTAACTGCAAATTTTATTATATATTTGTCGCCCTTCTTAGTCTGCTTAGGATCATCTACTTTAAGGACTTTACCTCTTATAACAATAGGTGAGAAACCTTCTTCAATCTCCATAATAGGAGTAGGCTTTTCACTAAAGTCATAGGGATTTCCATAGAAAAGATCAGGGCAGTCCTCCAGCTTAACTTTGTTGAAGCCTGCTTTAAAGGTCTTTTTAACAAATTTGTCGTTATTGGTATTACGGGAAACGTTATTTGCAGTCGCAGCCTTTTCTTTAAGATCTTTAGCCTTTTCATTGGCCTTTTCCCCGGTCTCCTCCTGTCCTCCCACCACAGTAGCTTTTTCTGCAGAAAAGACTTTACGTTCCTTATTTTCCCGGCTTTCCTCTTTTGTTTTTGGCATAGAATCCCAGCTATATACCTCAGGCTCCTTAAACTCTCTTTGCTGAGGCTCCAGCCATACATTCTTTATGATTAAGTCAGTATGAAATCTTTCTGCGAAAATCTGCCTTAAAAACAAGGCAATTTCTTTAGAGATTTCTTGGTATATAAAGTTATCCTCCGCTTCAATAACAAGGGAAGATACGCCATTTTCATCTTTTTCAAAATATACATTGGAATTATCCAGAAAAGCCGCATTCATGCTGGATGTGGCAGAAAGCTCAGCCATCAGGCTGCCTTTATATACATCCCATACTGCTTCCGGACTATAGTGTGAAGAAAGAGAATAAACTACCTGGAGGCAGGATCTCATACCCATTTTTTTGAAAAACTGGCAATCCATCTCTGCTTCCATGTCCTTAAGATCATTGTATTCTATAAGATGATTGGAAGATAAAACAACTGTCACTAATTTTTTCGACTTGGATGCCTTAACATCAGTGACTTCCACGTCTGAAAAAGCTCGGGCCAGAGCGTTTTTGACCTCCAGCCCGTCAAATGTTTCAAATACTGTCATGAAAACTCCCCTTGCATCATGCCTGCATAGCATCCAGCTCCTTTAAAAGCTCTGAGAGCAGCTGATCCTCAGAACATTTTCTGATAATCTCGCCCTTTTTAATGATAATACCCTCTCCATTACCACCTGCTATGCCTATATCAGCCTCTCTGGCCTCACCCGGGCCATTAACCGCACAGCCCATTACTGCCACCTTTATATCTAAATTATAATCCTTAACAGCCTCTGTTACCTGCTCGGCAAGACCTATAAGATTTATTCTGGTACGTCCACATGTAGGACAGGACACCACCTCGATGCCACCTTTTCTAAGGCCTAAAGTCTTAAGGATTTCCTTGGCTGCAAAGACCTCCTCTGATGGATCCGCAGTAAGAGAAACTCTGATAGTATCTCCTATTCCCTGACCTAATATCATGGCGAGACCTGCAGAGGACTTGATTAATCCATTCTTCAATGTGCCTGCCTCAGTAATACCTACATGAAGAGGATGATGAGTCTTATCCTTTATAAGCTCGTGAGCTGCTACACACATAAGCACATCTGATGATTTAATGGAAATAACCAGATTGTCATAGCCCATATCCTCTATAATGGATGCCTGCCTGAGAGCTGATTCTACCAGTCCTTCAGCAGTAACTGAGCCATATTTCTGTAAAAATTCTTTTTCAAGGGATCCGGAATTTACACCGACTCTAAGAGGTATCTGACGCTCAGTAGCACATTTTACCACTTCCCTTACTCTATCAATAGAGCCTATATTACCGGGATTTATTCTTACCTTATCAGCTCCATTTTCCATAGCTGCAATAGCCAGGCGATAATCAAAATGAATATCAGCTACCAGAGGAATATTAATTTCTTTTTTTATGTCTTTAAAGGCCAAAGCAGCTTCCATGGTAGGCACTGCGCATCTTATAATCTCGCAGCCGGCATTTTCCAGCAGTTTTATCTGATTAATAGTAGCAATTATGTCCTCAGTCTTGGTATTACACATGGACTGAATAGCAATAGGATTGTCACCACCAATAGTAACATTTCCGATTTTAACCGTATTGGTCTTCATTCTGGTATTTACCATAAAAAATCTCCTGCATTGATATTACCGGCGTCTTAAAAGTTAAAATCCGGTAACTATTCTTCTAATATCATTAAAGAATACAAATACCATCAGCATAAGTAAAAACATAAGGCCCACAAAATTCACTACAGCCTCTACTTTTCTGTTAAGAGGCTTTCTCGTAATAGCCTCTACTATAAGCTGCAGCAGCTTGCCGCCATCAAGAGCCGGGATAGGCAGCAGATTCATAATGAAAAGATCTGCAGAAATAAGAATGGTAATGTACATAAGCTGCAGTACAACATCTAACGCACTGCCGCCTGCATCAACAGTCTCTGTATATGAGTCACCAATCATATCAACTATAGCTACTGCCCCGCCCAAATCATTGGCAGTAAGCTTGCCTGTAAAGAGCATACCCAGGTTTTTAACAGTAATTACAACCCAGTATCTTACTTCCTCATAGGCTCCTTTAATAACTCCCGGAAAGCTTGTCTTTTCACGTCCTAAATTATAGGAAAAGCCCACATCATATGCAGAATATGGCTTGGGAGTAAGGGTAACTGTCTGCTCATTGTCGCCATGCCTATAGGTAAATGCTACCGGCGAACCATCTAAAGGATTCGCATTAAGATATTCATTCAGTTCTTTTGATGATGATACTTTATGTCCATCAATAGCTGTGATTATATCCCCTGCCTTAATACCTGACTCAGCTACAGGATAGCCTTCTGTAAGAGATGAAATCTCGCATCCCCCTTTGTTGGTAGTCTCGTCACTGGGGGTATAGGAAAATCCCAGCAGATATTTATTTATTTTTTCAGGATTAAGGACAATATTTACCTTTTCACCGTCTCTCCTTACTGTCAGCTTAATGGGCTTTTCATCAATCTGAGTAAAGGTAAAGAAGGTATAAATATCTCGGCCTACTCCTACTCTGGAGCCATTAATGGAAGTGATAATATCTCCTTCCTGAAGGCCTGCAACATCTGCCGCAGACTTGTCAATAACGTCTGCTACTCTGGCAGGATCAATACCTGCGCCGGCAGTAAGAATGATTGAAAGCACAAAAGCTACTAAAAGATTGGCTAAAGGACCTGCAAAAATAGAGGCCATTCTCTGCCATACGGTAGCTGCAAAATACGAACCCTTTTCAGGATTATCCGCGCCGTTTTCTTCATCCAGCCCCTGCATAATACAGGCACCGCCAAAAGGTAAAAGCTTTATGGAATACTTTGTGCCTTTTATTGTCTTGTGGACCAGATCAGGCCCAAAGCCAATGGCAAATTCAATAACATTGATACCATTTCTCTTAGCCACCAGCATATGGCCGGCTTCGTGAGATATGATAATCAGTGAAAAAATTAATATTGCCAGTAAAATACCTACGAATTTCATTAGTTCTCCTTAGAGAAATGACCAGTTATTTGAAGCTGAGTCTGGACATAATCTCGTTTTGTAAATCTATAATTTCATCAAGAGTCGGACAGGGAAGCAGCTTATGGGCTTCCATTTCTCTTTCAATAGTATCTGTAATATCGAGATAGCCTATCTTTCTGTCTAAAAATGCCGCTACACAGGCCTCGTTTACAGCATTATACACTGTAGGCATGGAGCCGCCTGCTTCCAAAGCTTTATAAGCCAAAGGAAGGCCCGGAAAATTATCAGGATCCGGAGTAGCTATCTCTATAGAGCTGAAAGTCCTGAAATCCAGCCTCCTGGCTGTAGGCATTCTTCTCTCAGGATATGTAAGCGCATATTGAATAGGCAGCTTCATATCCGGCACTCCCAGCTGGGCAATGACAGCCCCGTCAGTAAATTCAATCATGGAATGAATAATAGACTGTGGCTGAATAACAACCTCTATATCAGAAGCCTCTACTCCAAAAAGCCACTTGGCTTCCATTACTTCCAGCCCTTTATTGACCATGGTAGAAGAATCAATGGTAATTTTTCTACCCATAGACCAGTTAGGATGCTTAAGAGCGTCCTCTACCTGAATATTCTTAAGCTCCGCCCTGCTTCTGCCTCTGAAAGGACCTCCGGAAGCAGTAAGAAGTATCCTGCTCAACTTATTCCCGGCAGCCCCCTGAAGGCACTGAAAAATAGCCGAATGCTCAGAATCAACAGGTAAAATCTTTACTCCCATTTTCTCTGCCAGAGGGATAATAATATGACCTGCCGTAACCATAGTCTCTTTATTGGCAAGAGCAATGTCCTTTTTACACTTTATGGCTTCTACCGTAGGTCTTATGCCTATCATACCCACAAATGCTGTCACCACTATCTCAGCTTCCGCAATGGTAGCACAGGAAATGAGGCCGTCCATACCGGTCACGACCTCACACTTCACCTGCTCTTCCGACAGCCTTTTCTGCAGCATAATGGCAGCTTCTTCACTGTACATGCATACAAGCCTCGGACTAAATTCTTTAATCTGATTAAATATAAGCTCTATATTGGAATTGGCAGCAAGAGCCACCACCTTCATATCGGGATTCTGTCTGACAACATCCAGAGTCTGAGTGCCGATAGAGCCTGTAGAACCAAGTATGGAAATTACTTTCATTTAATAAGCTCCGTAAGATAATAAACTATAGGTGCTACAAAAATCATGGAATCAAATCTGTCCAAAATACCACCATGACCGGGGATCAGATGACCATAGTCTTTAATGCTGTAATGACGCTTAATGGCTGAAGCTGCCAGATCACCCAGCTGGGAAATCACAGCTCCTGCACCACAAACAATGGCAGCCTTCCATGGCCTCATAATCCAAATACCAAAGCCATGCTCAAGAACAAGACAGAAAATCCAGGTAAGTATAGCTGAAGCTGCTATACCGCCAATGCATCCCTCAATGGACTTTTTAGGTGACAAATGTGGAAAGGGATGATGTTTTCCCATAGTCACGCCTACAAGATAAGCAAAAGTATCACTGCCCCAGGATGCTGCAAATATAAACCAGACTACAAATCTGCCTTTTTCAATATTCATTCTTGTCTGATAAAGATATGAAAGCCCCAGACCAACATAAATTATACAAATAAAAGCAGTAAATATCTGCTCCGGTGTAAATCTTGGGAAGCAGATAACCATAACTGCAAATAAGAAAATTAAAAACATAATAATAAGTGGTACAAGATACTGCTGCTGATCCAGATATATAAATACATACAATGCAGTAATTGCAATATAATTGGCAATAGCCAGCACTGACTTATGGCATCCTACTACTCTTAATAATTCCATGGTGCCTACAAGGGCTATAAAATAATTAAAAATACGGAATATCCAATTGCCTATCATAGTCTCTGCAAAATGAAGCATAAGGATGGTGCCTACCAGCAGAAATACTGCACTTATACTTCTAATCACAAAAGAACTTTTTGTTTTTTTATTTTTTTCCATTAGGCCTTAATTCCTCCATAACGTCTGTCTCTCGAATTATAATAATCAATGGCATCAATAAGATCTTTCTTGGAAAAATCCGGCCACAAAACATCCGGGAAATACATTTCAGCATAAGCAAGCTGCCAAAGCATAAAATTGGAAATCCTCACCTCTTTAGAGGTACGAATAAGGAGATCCGGAGCAGGAATACCGGCGGTATCCAAATTTTCTTCCACCATTTCTTTTGATATGTCGGAAGCTTTTATCTCACCGCTCTCAACTTTCGCTGCTATTTTTTTCATAGTCCTGACTATCTCGTCCTGACCGCCATAATTCAATGCAATTTGGAATTTAAGACCTGTATTAACGGAGGTCACATCCTCCAGCTCAGCTATTTTATCCTGAAGGTCCTGGTCCAAACGGCTCTTATCACCGATAACACGAACCTTCATGTTGTTTTTCATGGATCTCTTAATACAATTCTTTAGATAATTACGAAGCAGATCCATAAGCATGAATACCTCTTCCTGAGGTCTGCTCCAGTTCTCAGTAGAAAAAGCATACACTGTCAAATACTCAATGCCAAGATTATAGGCATCTTCACATATCTGCTCCACAGTCTTGGCCCCTGCCGTATGACCTGCAGTGCGGGGAAGACCGCGCTTTTTAGCCCATCTGCCATTACCATCAAGAATAATTGCTACGTGGCGTGGAATCATAGAATTCTCATTCATTTATCATTTCCATCCTCAATGTAAAGATAATATTATTATATCCCATTGCCCCCTTTTAAGCAAGTAAAGGCAGGTAATTAAGGTATAAAAAAAGCAGGAATAAATCCTGCATTTTTTTATACTGTCATGATTTCTTTTTCTTTATCAGCAGATGCTTTATCAATGGTAGCAATGAACTTATCAGTCATCTTCTGGATCTCATCCTCAATGGACTTCTGCTCATCTTCTGAGATACCATCTGCCTTAGCTGCCTTCTTAATAGCGTCATTGGCATCACGGCGAATATTTCTGATAGCTACACGAGCACTCTCAGCATTTTTCTTGATGTCCTTGCAGATCTCCTTACGACGATCCTCTGTAAGCTCAGGGAATACAAGGCGGATAACCTTACCATCATTACCTGGTGTAATACCGATCTCTGATGCTAAAATAGCCTTCTCGATCTCTTTGATCATCTTGGACTCCCAAGGCTGAATCTGGATAACACGAGCCTCAGGTACGGATACATTGGCAACGCCCTGGATAGATGTAGGTGTACCATAATAATCTACTCTCAGCTTGTCTAAAAGATGAGGATTGGCACGACCTGCACGAATATTAGCAAACTCCTCGCATAAAACATCAACTGTCTTATTCATTTTTTCTTCAAATGGTTTAACTCTCTCGTTCATTTTATAAAAGTATATCCTTTCGTTTATTAAATCAGTCGGCAGTAATAACTGTACCGCTGGCCTTACCTGTGGCTGCATTTACAATACCATTTTCTTCTAACAATGAGAAAATGAAAAGTGGCATTTTATTCTCATAGCAAAGAACAGCAGATGTCATGTCAATAACGCCCAGCTTATTATCAATGATGGTAGAAATGGACATCTTGTCATACTTCTTAGCATTAGGATTCTTCTTAGGATCAGAATCATATACGCCATCAATAGCCTTAGCCATAAGAATAACATCACACTCCAGCTCAATAGCACGAAGAGATGTGGCGGAATCTGTGGAGAAATAAGGATGTCCGGTACCACCGGCCAGGAAAATAACTTTGCCGGCATTAAGATCTGCCATAGCATCATCTTTATTGAAAAGCTTGGACATATCTCCACATGCAAACTGAGTATATACTGTGGTCTGCATACCCAAATATCTGAAAATATCGCCTACATAAATACAGTTCATAACTGTAGCCAGCATGCCAATCTGATCTGCCTTAACTCTGTCAATGGTCTCAGAGGAACGTCC
The DNA here is from genome assembly GCA_045616485.1 of Lachnospiraceae bacterium. Classification (GTDB taxonomy): domain Bacteria; phylum Bacillota; class Clostridia; order Lachnospirales; family Lachnospiraceae; genus RGIG3528. The sequence goes on along the minus strand of JAZLGU010000055.1, from coordinate 100,865 downwards.
TCTCCAGAAATTACCACCACCAATAACAATTGCTACCTGTACACCGGACTCAACCAGCTTTTTTACCTGCTCGCCTACTTTGATGCATGTTGCCTCATCAAAGCCAGTCTTTTTCTCACCGGCAAGAGCCTCACCGGAAAGCTTTAAAAGAACTCTTTTGTAAGCCATATTTTAACCTCTTATTTAATAATATTATTCAAAAATGCTTTCTACATCCAGATCTGCATATGAAAGTGAGCAGAAACCGTCAAGAACAGCACCATTGTTCATCTGAACAGCCTTAGCCTTAACATTACCCTTTACTATAGCTGTAGAGTCAAGTACTACAGGGCCATTTACATCTACTTCGCCCTTAACAGCGCCGGCAAAAACAGCGGAATTGGCTGTAATATCACCAATAACAACTGTTCCCAGGCCAATCTTTACGCAACCTTCGGAAGTGATGGAGCCCTCAAGTCTGTCTGTATTAACAAATACCTCAGAAGCTCTGGAATTACCGGTAACTCTACCTGTAATAGTAAGCTTGCCCAGGCACTCAATATCGCCATTAATAGTACCCATAACCTCTAAAGAGCAGTCGGAAATAATAGAACCATTGATAGTGGTACCCTTTGTAATAACAGTAACAGCACCAATATCTTCCTTAGCCTCTGCCTGCTTTCTCTCAGCTACCTGAGGAACTACAGGTGTGCTGACAGGTGCCTCTTCTACTACTGTCTCCTCTTCTTCAGCTGACTCCTCTAAAATGCTATCAAGTAAAGCTGTATCAATATCAGCAGCATCTACATCATCTTCTGTAGTAGCAAAAATATCCTCATTCTCCAGCTCGTTTTCCTTATTCAGCTCGTTCTTTGCATCACTAAATAAACCCATAGTAACCTCCCAATTGTGCTTGCTTTTTCTTTAAGCATTATTGTAATTATTCTAGCACATTACTTTATAATTGCAAACACAAAGTTTTTAAAAATAAAAAAAACTCTTTACCGGATATTTTCATCCGGTAAAGAGTCATATTTTTATTTAAATGCGTCAGCTGCCAGTGTAACAGAAAGCTTTCTGTCATTTCCTTCAGGAGCCTTTGGAGCTATCGGTGCATTATGGCAACCCGGATTCTCCTGCTCTTCTTTACGATACTTGAAGAACTCTGTAGCTACTGCAGGGAAAAGTGCATAGGAAAGCACGTCCTCATCCTGCTGGATCCACTCCTTGCACTCATCTCTGAATCTGTCAAGAGATGGCTCAAGCAGGTCTGCAGGTCTGCAGGTAATAGGCTTCTGGTCCCCAATAGCCTTCTTCTGAACTTCAGGATTGAAAGGCTTAACAGTCTCACCAAATTCACCGGCAAGGATCTTCTTGGACTCTTTGGATACCATCTTGTATCTCTCTCCTGAGAGAACGTTCATAACAGCCTGAGTACCAACAATCTGAGATGAAGGTGTAACAAGAGGTGGCTCACCAAAGTCCTTACGAACGTTAGGGATTTCCTTAAGTACATCATAGTACTTATCCTCTGCATTTGCTTCCTTAAGCTGGGAAACAAGGTTACTAAGCATACCGCCAGGTACCTGATAAAGAAGGGTCTTAATATTTACACCCATAACCTTAGGATTCAGGAGGCCGGTCTTAAGAGCATTTTCCTGCATAGGTCTGAAGTAATCAGCAATCTCTGCCAGAAGATTCTGGTCAAAGCCTGTATCATACTCTGTGCCCTTGAAAGTCTCAACCATAACTTCTGTAGCAGGCTGTGAAGTACCCATGGAGAAAGGTGACATAGCTGTATCAATAACATCTACACCAGCCTCTACTGCCTTAAGATATGTCATGGCAGCTACACCGGAAGTGTAATGAGTATGAAGCTGAATAGGAAGGCTTGTGCTTTCCTTAAGAGCTGTAACAAGCTCTGTAGCCTGGTAAGGAAGAAGGAGGCCTGCCATATCCTTAATACAGATAGAGTCTGCGCCCATATCCTCGATACGCTTTGCCATATCTTTCCAGTAATCAAGAGTATAAGCATCACCAAGTGTGTAGGAAAGAGCAATCTGAGACTGCTTCTGTCCTGCTGCATAGTTTGCTTTTTCTTTATTGGTAGCATTAACTGCTGTCTGAAGATTACGAAGATCATTGAAGCAGTCAAAGATACGAATAATATCAATACCATTGTAGAGAGACTTCTGTACGAAGTACTCAACTACATCGTCAGAATAATGATTGTATCCTAAGATATTCTGACCACGGAAAAGCATCTGAAGCTTTGTATTCTTAAAGCCTGCACGAAGCTTTCTAAGACGCTCCCATGGATCCTCATGAAGGAAACGAAGGGAAGCATCGAATGTAGCACCACCCCAGCACTCTACTGAATGATAGCCTACCTTATCCATCTTTTCGATGATAGGAAGCATCTGCTCTGTAGTCATACGGGTAGCTATAAGTGACTGATGGGCATCACGGAGAATGGTCTCAGTAATACCGATAGGTTTTTTCTGAATCTCTGCCATTTTTTATATTCCTCCGATTATTAAACGCCGAAAATAGCCATAAATACGCCAGCTGTAACTGCTGTACCGATAACGCCTGCTACGTTAGGACCCATAGCGTGCATAAGAAGGAAGTTGGTAGGATCTGCCTCTGCGCCCACCTTCTGTGATACACGTGCTGCCATAGGTACTGCGGAAACGCCTGCAGAACCGATAAGCGGATTGATCTTACCGTGAGTAAGCACACACATAAGCTTGCCTAAGAGCACACCGCCTGCGGTACCGAATGCAAATGCGATAACGCCAAGAAGAACGATCTTAAGAGTATTAATCTGAAGGAATGCCTCACCGGAAGTAGAAGCACCTACAGATGTACCAAGCATAATAACTACGATGTACATAAGTGCATTCTGTGCTGTATCGGAAAGATGCTCTGTAACGCCGCACTCTTTGAAGAGATTCCCCAGCATAAGCATACCTACAAGAGGTGCTGTAGAAGGAAGGGCAATACATACTACAAGTGTTACGATAATAGGGAAAAGAATCTTCTCCAGCTTGGATACAGGACGAAGCTGCTCCATCTTGATCTTTCTTTCCTTCTCTGTAGTAAGAAGCTTCATAATAGGTGGCTGAATAATAGGCACCAGAGACATATAAGTATATGCTGCTACTGCGATAGGTCCCATAAGCTCTGTCTGATGAAGCTTGCCTGCAAGGAAAATGGAAGTAGGACCATCAGCACCACCGATAATGGAAATAGCTGCTGCTGCATCGCCACCGAATCCAAAAAGAATTGCAAGGAAGTAAGCTACGAAGATACCCAGCTGAGCTGCTGCACCAAGTAAGAAAGACTTAGGATTGGAAATCAGAGGGCCAAAGTCTGTAGATGCACCAACACCCAGGAAAATAAGTGATGGGAATATAGACCACTCATCCAGCTTGAAGAAATAGTAAAGAAGGCCGCCGGCCTGCTCAATACCATTTTCATCTACAAATGGAGCTGCCATAATAGCAGGATAAATATTAACAAGGAGCATACCGAATGCAATCGGTACAAGAAGAAGTGGCTCGAACTTATGTCTGATACCAAGATACAGGAAGAAAAGAGCCACAGCGATCATAACCCAGTTGCGCCAGCCAAGGCTTGCAAATGCGGTCTGACCTGCAAGATTTTTTAATGTTTCGAGAATACCTTCCATTAAAGTTACCTCTCTATTTATTAGTTAAGTGTTGCAAGTACTGCGCCGGCCTCAACCTTATCATTAACTGCGCAGTTGATAGAAGCTACTGTACCATCCTGAGAAGCTACAACTTCATTCTCCATCTTCATAGCCTCGAAAGTAAGAATAGGCTGACCCTTCTTTACTACTGTACCCTGAGGAGCCTTGATAGCAAGGATCTTACCGCCCATAGGTGCTACGATCTTTACTGCGCCCTGACCTGCTGCTGGAGCAGCAGGTGCTACTGCTGCTGCAGGAGCTGCTGCCTGTGCTACGCCTGCGCCGTTACCTTCTTCAACTGTAACAGCATAAACATTACCGTTAACTGTAATTGTATAATTCTTCATTTTGTTTTCCTCCGAATTAGTTAATCTTCTTGATGGAACGTACTACCATTCCATTGGTGAAATAATTGCCCTGAGCCTCTTCATACTCGCTAATAGCTGCAGTAATGATAGCTGTAAGCTCAAAATTATCGATTGAAAGCTCGTTTGCAGCGATCTGGGATACTGTGTTCTGAATACCCTGCGCTGTAAGATTGGCCTCACTCTTCTTTTCTGCGCTCTTCTGCTGTATCTTGTAGATAATGCTAAAGCCAGAGATAATAAAAGACATGAGAAGCAGTGAAACAAATACGATAACAATACCAATAAGGGAATTAACACCAGCCTCAGCCAGGGTCTCTCCCATTGTCTTCGTCTCAGCTGCTAATACAACAAAGCTGTTCATATATGGGTGCCTCCTATATTATTTTTTATGGATGTAAATGCTTTCAAGCATGTAAATCCAAATTTCTCTCGATTATAATACTATACTAAAAGCATAAAAAAAGCAACGGGTAAAAACTTACATTTTGATAAAAATTTAACCAGTTGCTTATTATTAATTTTCATATATTTAAAGCTTTGTTAATTAACCCGGACTCAAAGCCTTTTCTATAAAGTTTTGCTAAAATTTTCTGCCGCTCCTGATAGTCCATCTCACGGAAGCTTTCCGGTGTAATTTTTAGCTTTCTCAAGGTCTTTTCAATAACTAAAAGCTCCTGTGGAGTATCCCTTTCTTCTCCCTCCTCCAGAAATTCAAAATCATCTGTCACATAGAAGCTTTCCAGAGCTCTAAAAGCTATATCCTCCGGAATATCTTTTCTCCGAAGTATCATAGCCAGCTCTCTTCTGCTTTTGTATCCCTTATACTGCCTAACTATATGCTCCGCTGTACGGTCATCATCGATAAAATGCCTGTCTGTGAGAAAAGTCATAACTGTATCAACGATACCTTCGTTATAACCATCCTCATGAAGCTTTTCTCTCATGGCAGATATGGCATAATCCCTCTTTAACAAAAGATTCATGGCTCTTTTTTTGGCATAGGAAGTCATATCCTTTGTAAGACGCAGTAAATCGGCATCCGATATATCCTCGGATGCCGTATCAACCATGCCTTTATATACTACAAGATAAGAATTGTCCTCCAAAAGAAGCTTTACCTTGGACTTGGAAAATTCCGTAATTTCAGTGATCTTCATAATATCCCTGACCTAATAGATAGAATTATTTAGCTTTGGGGCCAAAACCGTTTATCTCACGTACCTTGTCCTCAACTTCGTCTAAGATAGCAGGATTCTGCTCGAAAAATGCCTTGGCATTTTCTCTGCCCTGACCGATCTTTTCTCCATTGTATGAGAACCATGCACCGGACTTAACTACTACATTGCAGTCACAGGCAAGATCCAGAATATCGCCGATTTTGGAAATACCCTTACCGAACATAATATCAAATTCAGCCTCTCTGAATGGCGGTGCTACTTTATTCTTAACAATTTTTACTCTGGTCCTGTTACCAATAACCTCACCGGAAGCCTTAATAGACTCAATACGACGTACATCCATACGAACTGAGGAGTAGAACTTAAGAGCCTTACCACCGGTAGTAGTCTCAGGATTGCCAAACATAACTCCCAGCTTTTCTCTGAGCTGATTGATGAAGATAACAACGCAATTAGATCTGGAAATAGCTGCTGTAAGCTTACGAAGAGCCTGGGACATAAGACGAGCCTGAAAACCCATCTGAGGATCACCCATATCTCCCTCTATCTCAGCCTTTGGTACAAGGGCTGCTACGGAATCCACAATGATAATGTCTACTGCACCGGAACGCACCATAGTCTCTGTAATCTCCAGCGCCTGCTCACCATTGTCCGGCTGAGAAATATAAAGATTATCAATGTCTACACCAATATTTTTTGCATATGCAGGATCCAGGGCGTGCTCAGCATCGATAAAGCCGGCAATACCGCCCAGCTTCTGTACCTCTGCTACCATATGAAGAGCAACTGTAGTCTTACCTGAAGACTCGGGTCCGTAAATCTCAATAATACGTCCCTTTGGAACGCCACCCACTCCAAGTGCCAGGTCAAGAGAAAGAGAGCCTGTAGGTACAGCCTCCACAGTCATAGCATTTGTATCACCCAGCTTCATAACAGCGCCCTTACCATAGGACTTTTCAATCTGAGCAAGAGCCGCATCAAGAGCTTTTAATTTATCATTTTCTGCTGCCATATAATTAACTCCTTCTTTGTAAAATCATATTATAGAATCGGATTAAAATCGCCATCTCTTAACCCATATTTCTAATATATTTAGATTTTAGCAAATATGGAAACAAATTACAAGATGCTTTTTGCACTTTCGTGTGTAGAAAAATGACCACGATTTTTATATATTTTGTATAATAAGAATCCGAGGACAAAAATGCCCTCGGATAGTTGATTTTATTGAATTTCTTTACTTATTCCTCGAATAATGACTTTACATAATTTTCAGGATTGAACTTTATGAGATCCTCGATTTTCTCACCAACGCCTATGTATTTTACAGGTACATTAAGCTCGGCCTGCACTGCTACAGCCACACCGCCTTTGGCAGATCCGTCCAGCTTTGTTATTACAATACCGGTGACTGGAGCAACAGAATTAAACTCTCTGGCCTGTACCAGAGCATTCTGGCCTGTAGTACCATCCAGTACTACCAGTGTCTCCCTTTTGGCATCGGGCATACCGTTATCAATAATACGGTTAATTTTGCCCAGCTCTTCCATGAGATTCTTTTTATTCTGTAATCTGCCTGCAGTATCGCATAGTACCACATCTACATTTCTTGCCTTGGCTGCATTTATGGCGTCGAATACTACAGCAGCAGGATCAGAGCCTTCATGCTGGGAAATCATTTCCACTCCTGCTCTGTCTGCCCAGGCGCCCAGCTGTTCAATAGCTGCTGCACGGAAGGTATCAGCAGCGCATATAAGCACCTTTTTCCCCTGGGATTTAAGCTGCATGGCCAGCTTGCCTATGGTAGTAGTCTTACCTACACCATTAACGCCTATAAGCAGTACCACTGATGTCTGCTTCTCAAAATCATATGCATCATCCGGCACAAACATCTGCTCAGCCATAGACTCCATAAGAGCCTGTTTGCATTCAGCGGTAGACTTTATGTGATTTTTCTTAACTTTTTCCTTAAGAGAGTCAATAATACGCTCTGTAGTATATATACCACAGTCAGCCATTACCAGATGCTCTTCGATTTCCTCGTAAAAATCATCTGTAATATCAGACCCCGTAAAAAGATTTTTAAGCTTTGAAAAAAATCCTGCCATTTATATAATACTTCCTTCTAATCTAGTTGCTTAAGCTGTTTTCAATAAGGCTTACTGATACCAGAGCAGATACACCCTTTTCCTGCATGGTAATACCGTACAGGCTGTCAGCTGAAGCCATGGTACCACGTCTATGGGTAATAACGATAAACTGAGTGTGATCTGTAAGCTTGTGAAGATACTTGGCGTAACGTCCTACGTTGCTGTCATCAAGAGCCGCCTCTATTTCGTCCAGGAGACAGAAAGGTGATGGCTTAAGATTCTGGATGGCAAAAAGTAATGCTATAGCTGTCAACGCTCTTTCACCACCTGAAAGCATCATCATATTCTGCAGCTTCTTTCCCGGTGGCTGTGCGTTAATCTTAATGCCCGCTGTAAGAATATCTTCATCCTCAGTCAGCTCCAGTGTACCCTGACCACCGCCGAAAAGCTCCTTAAATACCACGTCAAACTCAGACTTAATGTAAGCAAATTTTTCTTCAAACTGCTTTCTCATTTCGCCTTCCAGCTCAGCAATAATGCCCTTAAGCTTATCCTCAGCTGCCACAATATCATTGCGCTGAGTGGTATAAAGCTCATAACGCTCTGATACTTCCTTATACTGCTCAATGGCATTAACATTAACATCTCCAAGACCTTTAATCTGGGCCTTAGTGTCCTTAACCATATTTTTGATAGCCGTATAAGTTCCCATATCAGGATCAAACTGTGCTCTGGCTACGTCTACCGTAATCTCGTACTCTGTAAACATATATGCACACTGCTCAGTGATAAGTCCTTCTATGCGCTCCATCTGATTCTGCAGTCTGAAGGCCTCCTTACTCAGCTCCATCAGATGATTGGACAGACCTTCACGCTTGTCAAAGAAGTCTTTATGCTCTTTATTAAACTGATTCTTCTTCTCATCAAGATCCTGGATGTCCTTATCCAAGGCAGCAATAGTAGCTTTATTGTCAACTATATCACCGGCTGCCTGCTTAATGGCATCTTCAATATCTCTAAGAGAATTTTCAGTATTTTCACTGTTCTCAGCCAGAGAATCCTTTTCCTCGTTCAGTTTTTCTATTTCATTCTCCAGACGAAGTATAGTCTCGTCCACAAATTCAATAGCCTGCTCCAGTGAGGAAACTTCCACCATAATAGCCTGGGAATTTTCATTAGAGTATCTCTCCAGGCGTCTTTCTTCATCCAGCTTGGCATTAAGGTGTGCTACGGACTCGGAAATAGCCTCACGTTTTTCCAAGTTGTCTGCAAGGCTCTGCTGGAATTCAGTAGCTTTCGTATTATTAAGCAGCACCTTTTCTTCCAGATCCTTAAGCTCCAGCTCGATTACGGAGAATTCCTGTTTGGTAGCGCTTATACGCTCCTTCTCCTTTTCCAGCTTCATCTTAAGAGTATTCTGGGCCAGTGTAGCTTTATTAAGCTCTGCTGTCTCAGCATTTATCTCATTTCTTAATCTGTCACGCTTAATCTTAAATTCATCGCGCTCACGAGACAAAGCTGATACCTTAATTCCCAGCTCTTTAGCCTTCTTTTCCAGCTCTTCAGCCTCTCTTTTACGCCCCAGAAGATTATTGTTATTCTTGAAGGAACCACCGGACAAAGTACCGCCGGGAGTAAGATTTTCTCCTTCAAGAGTAACTATACGAAGGGAATAGTTTTTCTTTTTGGCCAGCTTAAGAGCATTATCCATAGTGTCGCATACAAGCACTCGACCTATAAGATGCTTAAGCACACCGGAGTATTCCTTGCCGGCCTTTATAAGCTTATCAGCATAGTTGATGATACCTTCCTCTTTAAGAAGGGCCTCATCAGTCTCTACTTCACGACCTGTAACCGCGTCCATTGGTAAAAATGTAGCTCGGCCGGCCTTATTTGTCTTTAAAAACTCAATAAGTCTCTTGGCTGTAGCTTCATCTTTGGTAACGATATTCTGAATATTACCGCCGAGAGCTGTCTCTATGGCAGTCTCATATTTAGGCTCAACTGTAATAATATCTGCAACTGTGCCTACAATACCCTTTTCATAGGGCTTACGCTCCATGATCTTCTTAATACTGTTGCCATAACCATCATACTTTTCCACCAGGTCAAGCAGCATTTTGTTACGGGATTCGAATTCAATCTTTTCTTTCTCGTATTTGTCCAAAAATCCGGCTGTCTCTTCAAGTCTTTCACGAAGCTTGCCTGATTCCAGCTCCTTTTTTGCAATAATCTGATTTAACTGATTAATGCTTTCCGTTATTTCATCATACTCTCTGGAGAATATTTCTACAGCTGTCTCATACTCTGATTCAAAATTCTGATTTGATAAAAGAGTCTTGGTAAGCTGGGCTTTTTTAATATTATTCTGCTCAGAAAGAGCCTCCAGTCGGGAAATATTAGTCTTAAGCTCAGTATCACTGTTCATAAGAGCCAGGCTCTTTTGATTGCATTCTTCTATCTCTGCCAGAATATCCTTTATACGATTCTGGATATCATTATGATTATCTCCGGATTTTTCACGGCTCTGTTTAAGCTCTGCCAGCTGTCCTTCTTTTTCTGCTCTGAGGACCTGCTGTGCTTTTATTTCGTCTTTTCTGGAATTAATGTCTGCATCTATGGTAGACTTTCTCTGCTCATAGTGGGCATTGGACTGGAAGAGAGACTTTTTCTGCTCTTCCATAAGTCTGATATCACCTTCCAGCTTTTCTACACCTACTAAAAGCTGGCTTTTCTTTTCCTTCTGCTGATCAATCTTTTCAGATAGAGACTGCATTTCATTTTCTACGTGGTCATACTTTAACTTTATGTCCTCGTATTCTTTTTCTGCACTTTCAGTATCATTCTGTAAAATAGTCTGAGCCTTCTGATTCTCTTCTTTTTCAGCAGCCTTTTTATCGTAATCCATAAGGAAGGCGTTGATTTCCTGCTTTTTAAGAGCCTCTTTCAGCTTCAGGTATTCCTTTGCCTTTTCAGACTGACGTTCCAGGGGACCTACCTGTTTTTCTATTTCAGATAAGATATCCGTAATACGGGAAAGATTTAAATGCTCAGCTTCCAGCTCCTTTTCAGCAGCATTCTTTCTTTTCTTAAACTTAACGATACCTGCCGCCTCGTCAAAAAGCTCTCTTCTGTCCTCAGGCTTGCCGGAAAGAATCTTATCGATCTGGCCCTGTCCGATGATAGAGTAGCCTTCTTTACCGATACCGGTATCAAAAAACAGCTCCTGCACATCACGTAATCTGCAGGCATTACCGTTTAAAAGGTACTCAGACTCGCCGGATCTGTATACACGGCGGGCTACTGTAACCTCTTCATAATCAATATTTAAAGCCCTGTCAGAATTATCAAATGTAATGGAAACATAGGCATAGCCCATAGGCTTACGAAGCTGTGTGCCAGAGAAAATAACATCCTCCATTTTGGAGCCTCTAAGCTGCTTGGCAGACTGTTCACCCAGTACCCATCTTACTGCATCAGCTACATTACTTTTACCGGATCCGTTAGGTCCTACTATAGCTGTAATACCATCATTAAACTTAAAAAATATTTTATTTGCAAATGACTTGAAGCCATGTATTTCAATCGATTTAAGATACATTGTTTCTTACGCCTTTATTTTAATTTTAAATCAAGAAGTGCTGCATACGCAGCTGCCTGTTCAGCCGCCTTCTTGCTACGGCCCTCGCCCTGCCCCAGTACTCGTTCTCCTACACATGCCACAGCCACGAAATGCTTGTCATGGTCCGGTCCGGTCTCACTTATGATGCGATAATTCACCTCGGATTTTAATTTATCCTGGGTAAACTCCTGAAGTACAGACTTACTGTCAGAAAAAAGAGTTTTGTTTTCTATGTCAGTAAGTACATATTTCAGAATAAAGGTCTTGGCAGGCTCCAGCCCGCCATCCATATATATGGCACCAATAACCGCCTCAAAAGCATCGGACAAAATAGAATCACGATATCTGCCACCGGTCTTATCTTCACCTACACCCAGCTTTAAAAAATCCCCCAGACCTATCTCTCTTGCTGAAGCCGCCAAAGGAATCTCTGACACCAGAGAAGCCCTAAGCTTGGTAAGCTCACCTTCCTTTTTTTCAGGAAAATTCAGGTAAAGAAACTCTGATGACACCAGCTCAAGTACAGAGTCGCCCAGAAATTCAATACGCTCATTATACTGACTTCTATTAATGGAGCGCTCATGGGCAACGGATGAATGAGTAACTGCCAGCTCCAATAATGATATGTCCTTAAATGTATAGCCTATACTTTCCTCAAGTACAGACAGATTTGAATTAATTTCCATAAGTACTTCCTGTTAATTATATTTGCTAAAAAAACACTTCTGCTATGCCCCATAGCAGAAGTGCTAAGTTCACATTTATATCATGTCAAAAGACATGCCGTATACCTGCGAGGACTGTAATTACAGAACAGCCTTAATCTGCTCAACAGCGTCATTTACTGTTACAATCTTTTCAGCTACTTCGTTGGGAATCTCAATATCAAACTCCTCTTCGATACCCATAATAATCTGGAAAACATCCAAAGAATCAGCGCCCAGATCACCAATGAAAGTAGACTCTAATGTTACCTCATCCTCACTGATATTAAGTACTTCAGCAATAATAGCTCTTATTTTCTCAAATTCCATTTTATTCCTCCCATATGTCACTACTGATATTTGCTCTAATCTTTTCCGCTATATTCATGTCTTTAAAAGTAACTGCCTGAAGCAGGGAATTCTTAACTTCCTTTGCTTTGGCGCTACCATGCGTCTTAAGTACAAGACTGTTAAGTCCCAGCATAGGTGCACTGCCATAATTGGAAGTGTCCATAGACTTAAGAGTTTTTTTCATGGCAGGCTTTACTAAAAGTGCTCCTATTTTGGAACGAAGATTAGAATAAAATGCCTGTTTTATTTTGGCTAAAAGAGCATTGGATGTACCCTCGTAAAGCTTCAGTATAACATTGCCCGTAAAGCCTTCGCATACAATAACATCCACATCACCGGCAGGGATATCACGAGCCTCCACGCTGCCGATAAAATTAATGTCTCTCTGATCCTTCAGTATAGGGAAAGTCTCTTTAACCAGCTGATTGCCTTTTTCTTCCTCTACACCGATATTTACTATACCAACTTTGGGATTTTTAACTCCCATGGCATTTTCAAAATATATGCTACCCATCTTGGCAAACTGCACAAGATGATTAGACCTTGCATCAACATTGGCTCCACAATCCACCAAAAGGGACACTCCCTTCAAAGTCGGAATTAATGAAGCAAGAGGTGGTCTTTCTACCCCTTTAATACGTCCTACAATAAGCTGGGCTCCTACCAGTATGGCACCGGTAGACCCTGCTGATAAAAATGCATCAGCCTGACCGTTCTTAACAAGATTCAGTCCCACCACAATGGAGGAATCCTTTTTCCTTCTTATGGCATTAACGGGAGCCTCATTAAAGTTAATAACTTCGTCAGCATTTATAACTTCGATTCTACTTTTGTCGTACTGATATTTGTCCAGCTCTTTTGAAATAAGAGCTTCCTTTCCTACCAGCTTAACAAATAATCTCTGCTCCAGTAAAACAGCCTCAATGCAGCCCTTCACAATCTCGGCCGGCGCATTATCTCCACCCATTGCATCTACGGATACAACAACCTTATCTTCCATAACACACTCCTAACTAGTAATAAGATCAGGTAGTCCTCTTGTAGAAGAAAGACTTAACAGTAGAATAATTCATTGTATAAGCCTGAATAATCTGCTCTGTAGATCCTACGAATAAAATACCGTCCTTTTTAAGTGCGGTATTAAATTTTTTGTAGATTTCGTTTTTAGCTTCCTCAGTGAAGTAAATAAGAACATTTCTGCAAACTATAAGATCACAGTTATCGGGATACGGATCCTTTAATAAATTGGCATTCTTAAATTCAACGCATCTCTTAATATCATCTGATATCTTATAGGTATATTCATTAACCTGAGTGAAATACTTCTGGAAAAGATCCTTCGGTATACACTTAAGACTCTTGTCATTATAAAGTCCGGCTTTTGCTTTTTCTATTACCTGCTTGTCAATATCTGTGGCGATAATCTTTATCTGGGATAAAGGCAGGTACCTGGATAAAAGCATAACAATAGTATAAGGCTCGTCACCGGTAGAGCATGCAGCGCTCCAAATCTTTGGAGACTTGCTCTTAGCAAGTATGTCCGGCAAAAGCTCCTTTTCAAGAATAGTCCACTGCTCAGGATTTCGGAAAAATTCAGAGACATTAATGGTAAGGTAGTTGACAAATTCCTCAAAAAGGTTGCGGTCAGACTTAATGGCAGCAACGTATTCCTTATATGTCTTTACGCCGTTTTTCTGAATAAGAGAATCGATACGACGGCGCATCTGCTTTTCTTTATATGCGTTTAAATCAATCTGAGTAAGCGCAAATATGTCTTTTTTAAACTGCTCGTAGTCGTCCATATTTCCCCCATAGAATTATAGATATACGTAAACCTTAAAAAATTATAAATTTCTTCTCATAATATACTTTACAGCGACACTAAGGCCGCTGTAAAGTTAATGTTTTATTAAATTATTCTTCAGTAGCAGGTGCTTCTATAACTTCTGCTTCCTCTTCCTCAGCGCTAGGCTCCTCAAGAGCTCTCATGGAAAGGGAAATCTTCTTCTCGTCATAATTGAAATCAACGATCTGAGCCTCAATTTCCTGACCTACCTTCAGAACATCTGAAGGCTTCTCAATACGCTTTCTGGAAATCTGTGATACATGAAGTAATGCATCAACGCCAGGGATAATCTCGATGAAAGCACCGAAATCCGCCATTCTGGCAACCTTACCACGGATAACATTACCAATAGCGAAATCCTCATCAGCATTTGCCCAAGGATTCTGATCAGCAAACTTCATGGAAAGAGCAACCTTCTCACCGGAAATCTCTTTGATGAATGCGCGAACATTATCACCGGACTTAAATACCTTCTTAGGATTCTCGATACGGCCCCAACTCATCTCAGAGATGTGAAGAAGACCATCGATACCACCGATATCTACGAATGCACCGAAATCAGTAACATTCTTAACTACACCCTCAACAGTATCGCCAACAGCGATCTTCTCTAAGAGTGCCTTTTTCTTTGTTTCCTTCTCAGCAGAAACAATCTGCTTTCTGTCACCGATAACACGACGTCTCTTAACGTTGAACTCGGTGAGTACGAACTCGATTTCCTGTCCCTGATACTTTGTGAGATCTCTCTCAAAAACATCAGATACAAGGCTTGCAGGGATAAAGATTCTGGTCTCATCCACTACAACAATAAGGCCACCTGAAAGTACTTCTGTAACTACAGCCTTAAGAACTGTCTTGTTCTCAAATGCCTCTTCAAGTACCTTGCTGGTACGCTCAGCAGCCAGTCTCTTGTAGGATGCAAGGACAACGCCCTCACGATCATCTACCTTAAGAATCTTAACGGTCATTGGATCGCCGACATTAACAACCTTTGTAAGATCTACGTTTGGAGTGTTTGTGTACTCATAGCGGGTAACAGTAGCATCGGACTTATAGCCGATGTTAAGGATAATTTCATCTTCCTTAACTGCAATTACTGTGCCATCTACAACATGTCCGGTATGTACCTGCTTAAGTGACTCCTCCATCAATTGTTCAAAACTTTCTTCCATTAGAGTAAGAACCTCCTTGATAATTTTGTTTGGGGTCGAAGCCCCTGCAGTAATACCTACACAGCAATTGGATCCAAACTGACTAAGATCCAGGTCAACGGGTTTCTGTATAAAGTAAGTACTTGCGCAGCGCTGCTTACAAATATCGAACAGCTTACGTGTGTTTGAACTGCCGGCACTACCTATGACAATCATGGCATCGTGGGTCTCGGCAAACTCACGTGCTTCCTTCTGTCTGACTTCAGTAGCACTGCAAATAGTGTTCACAACAGATATATAATAAACTTTATTCGTTAAAAGTGCAACAATTTCTTCAAAAATATTTGTATTAAATGTTGTCTGAGCCACTAAAACATAACTTTTATCCGAAATCGGCTCAAAATTTTGCGCTTCTTCAAGATTTTGAAGTATGGTAAACGGTCCTTTACACCATCCGGATATGGCTTTTACCTCCGGATGATTGCTGTCTCCCACGATTAAAATGTAGTTTCCTTTTTCTGATTCATCAGATACAATCTTATGTATTTTCTTTACAAAAGGACAGGTGGCGTCCACAATCTCATGTCCTGATGCAATAAGCTCTTCATAAGTAGCCCTGTCAACACCATGAGATCTTATGATAAGGCAGCCCTCTTTTTTCCCTTTAAGCTGTGCAGGGGTATCTATTATCTCAACTCCTCTTGCCTTTAAATCATTTACCACTTCTTCGTTGTGGATAATAGGGCCAAAGGTGTAGACCTTCTTATTTTTTGACAGCTCTGCCTCTACAGTTTCTACAGCTCTTTTTACACCGAAGCAAAAGCCTGCAGACTTAGCCAAATCAACTTTTCTCAAATCACATTCCTCTTTCTGAAGAAAGCTTTGCAATAACTGCTACCACTTCCTCTACGGAAAGCTCTGAAGAATCAAGATAAATAGCATCCTCAGCCCTCTTTAAGGGAGCGATTTCTCTATTCATATCCCTCTCATCTCTTTCCATTATTTCCTTTTTCAGTGTCTCTATATCTGAAACAGGCTTTCCGGCAGCCCTGTACTCTTCCTGTCTGCGACGGGCACGCTCATTTACAGAAGCATCAAGATAAATCTTTAATGCAGCGTCTTTTAATACAACAGTGCCTATATCACGGCCATCCATAACCACTGATCTGGTCTCTGCAAGCTTTCTCTGAAGGGTACTCATTTTTGTACGTACTTCAGCAACTACAGCTACCTGGGAGGCCATATTGCCTACTTCCTGGGTACGAATAACAGTACTTACATTTTCTCCGTTAAGTATAACCTGCTGCTCGTTATTAATATACTCAATGGTAACATCAATATCTTCCACCATTTTGGCAATATCCTGTACATTCTCCGCTGTGCCGCCTCGGCGCAGGAAGTATAAAGCCATGGCTCTGTACATAGCCCCTGTGTCTACATACACAAAGCCCTTTTCTCTGGCTACCCTTTTGGCAATTGTACTTTTTCCTGCCCCTGCAGGTCCGTCGATTGCGATTGATAATAACATAAAGACCTCACTATTTTTAATACTCTTCTGCAGCTGACAAGCCTGCAGCATATGCGGTGGACCAGGCTATCTGAAGATTAAATCCTCCTGTTACCGCATCCAGATCCATTACTTCGCCGGCAAAATAAAGCCCCGGACAAAGCTTGGACTCCATAGTCTTTGGATTAATTTCTTTTAATGATACCCCACCCTTTGTAATAATGGCTTCCGGAAAGGAACGAAGTCCCGCCACATGAAGCTCAATATTTTTAAGCAGCTCAGCCAAACGGCGTCTTTCCTCTTTGGTAACAGAATTAACTTTCTTGTAGGGATCTATCCCTGAAAGCTTTACCACTTCCGTCACCATACTCTGTGGCAGCAGACCATCCAGAGAATTCTCAAAGTTTTTATTTTCCTGCTTGGAAAAATCCTTAAGTATTCTGGCATCCAGCTCATCCACACTCATCCCCGGCTTCATGTCCAGCTGTAATACAGGTATTTCCTTGTCATATCTCTTTGCATCAGCGATATAGCAGCTGGCAGTAAGCACCAGAGGACCGCTTACACCAAAATGGGTAAACAGCATTTCTCCTAATTCTTTATATATCTTTTTGTTTTTTTGCACAAGAGTCAGGGAAACATTTTTGAGGGAAAGCCCCATAAGCCTTCTGGGGAAATCCTCTTCTGTCTCTACAGCCACCAGGGATGGAACCGTGGGAGTAAGGGAATGCCCCAAATTCTCTGCGAATTTATATCCGTCACCGGTAGAGCCGGTCTGTGGATAGGAAAGGCCTCCGGTACACACAATGACTTTGTCAAAGCCAAGCTGCCTTTTTCTGCCGTTTTCCATAGTGGTAACACTAAAGCCCCTCTCAGCAGTCTCCAAGGATATACAGCTGCAATTCAGGTAAACTGCCACATGCAGTCTCTGAAGCTCATCTTTAAGAGCCTTTATAACATCAGAGGATTTATCGCTTACAGGAAAAACTCTGTTGCCTCTTTCCACTTTGCACTTGCAGCCATGGGCTTCAAACCAGTCAAAAACAGCCTGATTGTCAAAGCCGTCAAAACTGGAATATAAAAACTTGTTATTACCGAATACATTTTTAAAAAATCCCTCACGGTCGCAGGCATTTGTAAGATTGCATCTGCCTTTTCCGGTAATAAACAGCTTTTTTCCTAATTTTTCATTTTTTTCAATGATGGTAACCTTTGCCCCATTTTCAGCTGCTGAAATAGCAGCCATCATGCCGGCAGCCCCACCACCTATAACGCATATATTAGTCATATTTTTTACTTATCAGACAGTACATTTTTGGCATTTTTAGCCATATAGTCAACCAGTGAAATAATAGTAAGGGCTACGGATATCCAGATAAGCACCTGCTCAGTCCAGTAATACCAGGTAAAATTCAGATGGAGTATAACTACAATAGTCATGACCATTGTAACTGCAGTCTTAACCTTTCCCCACCAGCCTGCCGCAATAACGATGCCTTTTTCTGCTGCAATAAGACGAAAACCTGAGATAATAAACTCTCTGGCTACAATGATAATAAGAGCAATGGGATTCATGGAACCGTTAGCCACAAAAAGAATCATGGCTGTAATAACCAGTACCTTATCTGCCAAAGGATCCATAAATTTACCAAAATTTGTTACCAGATTGTATTTTCTTGCAATCTTACCGTCAAACCAGTCAGTAATGCAGGCTACTGCGTAGATAGCAACAGCAATATAATTATGTCC
The DNA here is from genome assembly GCA_045616485.1 of Lachnospiraceae bacterium. GTDB lineage: Bacteria > Bacillota > Clostridia > Lachnospirales > Lachnospiraceae > RGIG3528. Next base: position 82,605 of record JAZLGU010000055.1, on the reverse strand, counting down.
GGGAATACCGGTCGTAAGAAAGAAAAATACGAAAAACGGAATAAGTGCTACTCTTAATATTGTAAGCTTGTTAGGTAAATTCATAATAATCTCCAATTAATCAATTATTGCTTCGGCATAAAGATCATAAGCTTCAGCTTTTACCACCTTAGCCTTTATAATCTCGCCTGACAGGTAGGAATCCGGGGAGGCAACAAATACATATCCGTCAATACCCGGAGCATCCATATAGCTTCTGCCTATCCAGATATCATCCTCCGGCAGCTTCCCCTCTATGATAACAGAAAGCTCCCTACCTACGCAAGACTCAGAAAAAGCTGCTGAGATTTCCTGCTGTGTCAGCATGATTTCTTTCTGCCTCTTAACTTTAATACGCTTTGGGACCTGCTCTTTCATACGGGCAGCTGCAGTACCATCTTCTTTAGAGTAAGTAAAGCAGCCCAGTCGGGTAAAACGTGACTTTCTGATAAAGTCTAAAACATCTGCCTGATCTTCATCTGTTTCTCCCGGGAAGCCTGCTATAAGTGTAGTTCGAATAGCAATATCAGGGATTCTGTCCCTAAGCTTTTTTATAATGGCATCCAGATCCTTACGGCTTGTGCGCCTTCCCATTTTTTTAAGGATATTATCAGCGCTGTGCTGAATAGGCATATCCAGATAGTGACAAACCTTAGGATTATTTGCTATGCACTCTATTAATTCATCATCGATTTCTTCAGGATAACAGTAAAGAATACGAATCCACTCTATGCCGTCTATTTCTGACAGCCTGCCGATAAGCTCAGGCAGGCACTTTTTTCCGTAGATATCCTTACCGTACAAAGTAGTCTCCTGGGCCACCAGGCAAAGCTCTTTTGTACCGCCTTCAGCCAAAAAGGCCGCTTCTTCCAAAAGACGCTCCATAGGAATACTTCTGTAGCAGCCTCTTAATGAAGGTATTCTGCAGTAAGTACAATGCTTGTCACAGCCTTCTGATATTTTAAGGTACTCGAAATATCCGCCTGTAGTAGACACTCTTTTTGTTTCAGGTAAAGGCAGACGGTCTACATCCATTATAAAATTGCCGCCGTCCGTAATCGCTTCTATTATTTTGTCTATGGCTGTAGTACCAACAACTGCATCCACTTCCGGTATCTCAGACATTATCTGATCTTTGTAGCGCTGAGCCAGACAGCCTGCCACAATAAGCTTTGACAGCGATCCTGCCTTTTTATATTCAGCCATTTCAAGGATAGTCTGTACACTTTCCTCCTGGGCATCTTCAATAAAAGCACAGGTATTGATAACTGCTACATCTGCCTCTTCTTCACTGTTGGTAATAGAATAACCGGCATCTCTAAGCTGCCCCAGCATAAATTCCGTATCAACTGAATTCTTGTCACAGCCCAGAGAAATAAACATTACTTTAACCATTCTGTCTCTTAAAAGCCTCCAAACAGTTTTTCATAAGCATAGCTATGGTCATAGGACCTACACCGCCGGGTACCGGAGTAATCTTGGCACACTTTGGAGCCACATCATCAAAATCCACATCTCCGCAAAGCTTTTTGTCCTGAAGTCTGTGGATGCCTACATCTATTACTACTGCACCTTCTTTTACATACTCGGCAGTTATCATTTTAGGCTTTCCAACAGCAACAATAAGTATATCCGCATCACGGCACACTGCCTGCAAATCCTTTGTATGAGAGTGGCTTATGGTAACTGTGGCATTTTCACGTAACATAAGCACCGCCATGGGCTTACCTACGATATTGCTTCTGCCTACTACTACGCATTTTTTACCTGCTATATCAACATCACTTCTTTTAAGAAGCTGAATAATGCCTGCAGGAGTACAGCTGACCATCCCGGGTCTTCCTATAAGGAGATTGCCTACGTTAACCGGATGGAAACCGTCTACGTCTTTACGTGGATCAATGGCTGATATGACAGCATCTTCATTTATATGCTTAGGCAAGGGCAGCTGTACCAGAATACCATTTACCTGAGGATCATCATTTAATTCCTGTATGCGTAAAAGCAGCTCATTTTCTGTAGTTTCCTCCGGTAATTCTATGGAAATTGAGTCAAAACCGCAATATTCGCATCCCTTCTTCTTGTTATTTACATATACGGAAGAAGCAGGGTCGTCACCTACCAGAATAACTGCAAGGCAAGGTCTCCTGCCCAGTCTGCAAAGCTTTTCCGTTTCAGCTTTTACCTCATCCTTAATCTGCTGTGATATAAGCTTTCCATCGATTAATTCCATAAATAAAACCTCATTTTTAAAATAATGGTGCAAATACTCGTAAAACACTCATAAACAGTCTTACAAATACAGTTCTGTTTACACTGGATTTGGTAATGACATCACAAAGCCCAAAAGTACTAAGCATATCCTTTTTAACCTGATCAACAGCAGCATTGTACATAAAAAGTGTACCACATTCAAAGTGTAAAAACAAACTTCTGTAGTCCAGATTTATAGTAGAGCACATAGCCATCTTGTCATCACAGACTATATTTTTAGCATGTATAAAGCCCGGTGCAAACTGATATATCCTAACACCTGCTTCCAATAAAGTAAAGTAATAACTTTTTGTCAGGGTATAAGCCATCTTTTTGTCAGGTATACCCGGTGTAATAAGTCGTACATCCACTCCTCTTCTGGCTGCATTCTTAAGAGAATTCAAAAGATAAGAGTCAGGAATAAGATAAGGCGTGGAAAGATATACATACTTCTGGGCTGCATTTATCATATCGCAAATAACCGTCACAGCCACAGCCTCTTTATCAAGAGGCGAATCGGAAAAAGGCTGTACATAGCCTGCAGCCTCCTGAGGATAAGCCTCTTTATCCGGCGTGTACATATAAAAGTCACTGGTAGACTGATTGGTAATGGCATTCCATACAGTAAGAAACATATAGGTAAAGCTCTCTACCGCAGCACCTTTTACAATAACTCCCGAATCTTTCCAGTAGCCAAAACGTTCTTTTTTATTAATATATTCGTCAGCCAGATTGAAGCCGCCATTAACAGCCACATTGCCATCAATAACAGTAATTTTTCTATGATCTCTGTTATTAACAAAGGCAGAAATAAAGGGCTTAAGCTCATTAAAGCAGGCAGCCTTTATGCCTTTTTCTTCCAGCATGAGATAAAACTTAGGCGGCATGGTCATAACGCAGCCAAAGTCATCATACATAAATCTGACCTCTACTCCGGCCTTTGCTTTTTCTATAAGGATCTCAAATACCTGATCCCACATAGAGCCCTTATCCACTATGAAATACTCCATAAAGATAAAACGCTTGGCCTTTCTAAGCTCTGTAAGCATATCCGGAAAAATCGCTTCTCCTGAAGGATAGTACTTTACGGAAGAATTATTGTAAGCCGGAAAATTCTGAGTGATTTCAAGGTAATTGGCAATACCAAAAGCTGATCTGTCAAGGTCGTGAATATCTGCCAGAATTTGCTTATCCTGAGGAATATAAGGAATAAGCTCCTTTGTGGTTTTGCTTAATTTTTTACTGATACGTCTGGTAGTAGCCGCATTACCAAAAGCAAAGTACAAAAGGCCACCACCTAAAGGGAAGGCCAGGATAATGGCAGTCCACGCCAGTCTGTAGTCCGGATGCCATTCCCTGTGGTATGCGTACAAAAACATAAGCAGAGAAAAACCTCTAAAGGCTATATTAATTGCGACAAATTCGTCAGAAGCCCAGATGATCAAAGCGATCATCCAGGCAACCTGAACAAGGGCAGCAAAAGCTACCATCGATATTCTGTTAGTAAGAATTTTCTTTATTTTCTTCATTTTACCCCAAATAAACCAATTGTAGAATTAAGGTCTTAATCAGAACAACATTACAAATAATGTAATAATAAGACCAACAGAGAATAAAAGCATGGAAAAGCTTATGCTTCTTTCAAGAATTTTAAATAAATCTGCGCTCTCAGCACCAAACAAAGCCACCCTCTTTGTAAAGTCATCATATCTTCTTCCTCTCCTTTTCCCTTTGTAATGAAGAGGGTTAAGAATATATGTTCTGGTAACAAAGGCCAGGGTATCCACAAGCTTATCCAAAGCTCTGAAAGGAATGGCAAGTACAAATGGCAAAGCATATAAAACAACAGGTCTGTAAATATATTTTTCCAAATCAAACCACTTGGGAAGTGCGTCTCTGTAAATGCGTCCTTCCGAAGACTTCTTCATAAGCAGTAGTCTTACTACCAGGAGGTAAAGAGCTATGCCAATAGCTATGGATATAAGGCCGCCCTTCATGGTATGGAAAGCGAACCATTGCATAGCCTCGACCTTTTCATAAGAATCAGCTGAAATACCTGTCTCAGTAAAAGCTGCCAGCACAGGAATCTTGGCAAAAATTTTTGGCAAAATGCCCATGGCAAAAAGAATAATAGCAGGACACCATACAGCCATATAGCTAAGGGGCTTAAGGCCCTTTTTCTCAGATGCAGGTCCTTTTTCAATGAAAAGGCAGATAAAAAGCTTGGTCATATAGCAGAGAGTCATACCACCGGTAATGGTAAATACTATACCTACTGCATGGGCAAGCTCTGAATGAGCTACCTCTTCTACTGCTTCATGAATAAGAGTCTTGGATATATATCCTGAAAAGCCCGGTACGCCGGAAATAGACAGAGCACCCACAGCGAAAGGTATAGACAAAAACGGCTTATTATTGCCATAGCCCTTAATATCATTAAGAGCAAGGCTGCCTGTCTTCTTAAGAACACCACCCGCAATAAGGAAAAGCACCAGCTTAATCATGGAATGGTTAATCATATGAAGCAGAGTGCCTGTGTATGCAAAGGCCAGGGCTTCACCCTCTTCTGCCAGAAGCACCATGCAGGAAATACCTGTCAGGATAAATCCGATCTGTGATACAGAGGAACAAGCAAGAGTTTTCTTAAGGTTGGTAGAGAAAATTGCCAGAAAAGCTCCTGTAAACATGGTGGCGCCACCCATAAACATAAGGAAATTGCCCCATATCTTATTGTCCATAAGACCAAGCGTAGTGGAGGTAATGATAATACCCATAATACCTGTCTTGGTCAAAATACCGGAAAGCACTGCTGATGCCGGTGCAGGTGCAACTGTATGGGCTCTTGGAAGCCATACATGTAAAAGGAAGGCACCGGCCTTGGCACCAAAGCCTACAAAGAGAAGGAAAGCTGCTGCATACATTTCACGTGTAAGCATAAAGCCTTCTTTACCTGTAATAGCTAAAAGCTCTTTAAAGGAAACGGTGTCAAAAATGTGCTGTACCAGGAATATGCCGTAAAGCATAACCAGGCCACAGATAACCGAAATTCTAAGGTAGAGACGGCCTGCATAGTCGCTGCCTTCATCTTCTTCATGAAGTACCCAGAAGGTGGAAGCAAAAGACATAGTCTCAAAAAACATAAACAGTGTGAAGAAATCTCCTGAAAAGAGAAGTCCTATAACTGCCAGATATGTAATTACCCAAAATGTATAAAATCTTTTATTGGCATGACCACCTGCCAGATATTCCCTGCAGAAAAATGTGCACATAAGGAATACAAAGCTGGTAATAATGGCATATACCAGACGGAAGCCGTCATAAGTAAAGGACAGTCCGATGGAACAGAAAGTATCTAACAGATTCATACTAAACCTCCTGCCACGCGGCCAATAAACTCAATAAGGGGTGTGGAGAAAATACCCAGCGCCACTACTACAAATGCAAGTACAATAAGGGGAACTGTCATGAATCCGTTTGGATCCTTTGCGTCTTTTACACTATCCCAGTTAAAAGATGGTCCCGGGAAATAAAGCTTAACAATAACAGACAGTAAATACATAGCTGTCAGAATAGCTGAAATAAGAATAACCGCCATAGCTGCATATCCCATAGGCTCTTCAAGGCCAGCAGCCGCCGTAAGCAGCTTCCACTTACTTATAAAGCCGATGGTAGGCGGAACACCCATAAGTCCCAGAGCTGCTACCGTAAAGCAGGCAAAGGTAACTTTCATCTTTCTTCCCATACCAAAGAGATCATTAACATAGGCAATCTCATACTTATTAAGCATTATACCTGCCACAAAGAAAAGTGTGATCTTTATGATGCCGTGGAAAATAAAGTGAGCCAGGCTTCCGGTAAGTCCTTCCGGAGACATGAGCGCCGCTCCCAGCAGCATGTATGACAAATTGGAAATGGTAGAGTAAGCCAGTCTCCTCTTAAAATGCTGCTCCTTAAGGGCCATACTGGATCCGTAAAGAATCGTAATCATGGCAGCGGCCATGACAGTATACTGAGCCCATGAGCCTCTAAGTATCTGAGTACCAAATACATAGTAGGTAATACGAATTATGGAGAAGGCTCCGCAGTTAACTACAGCTACGGCATGCAAAAGCGCTGTAACCGGAGTAGGTGCTATAGACGCTGTAGGAAGCCATGCATGGAAAGGAAAAACAGCTGCCTTAACGCCAAAGCCGAAGAAGGCAAATACATAAACCAGACGAAGCACTGTAAGAGGTGCTGCTGATGTAATGCTGCCACCATATGTAAAATCTGCTGCTCCGCCAAAGGCTGCAGTTACCATCATGCCAATAAAGGCAAAGGCTGCTCCGCCTATGGAGTATCGCACATACTTTCTTCCCGCAGCAGTATTTTTCTCCTTCATGCCATGCATTACTATAGGCAGGGTCACCAGTGTCAGGAATTCGTAGAAAAGATACAGCGACATGAGATTTGCTGAAAAAGCAATACCGCAGGTAACACCGTAGGTTATCATATAATATGCGTAAAACGGATCCTCAGAGCCTTCTATTTTCATATATTCCAAGGAATAGCTGATGGCAAAAGGCCACAGAAAGGCTATAAGCCCTGCAAACATTTTGCTTAAACCGTCTACCTGTATAGCTATAGGAAGACTATCCGTAATATGGAAAAAGACAAAACTTTCTCCGGAAGGACTGGCAAAAAGTACTGCAAATATAAGCAGAGAATTTAAGGTTGTGGTAACCAGCAGGAAAATTTCCCGGGCTCTTCTGTTTTTAAATCCCACAAGTCCTGTGAAAACACCTACAAGGATAGGGAAAAATACAGGAATTAATGCTAATGCAATCATATTATTAGTCCTTTAAAACAATTTCGTTATTGTACTAAGAATGCTCTCATAAACAGGTGATGCAAAAATACCAATAAGTACTGCTACTACAGCTAAAACGCACTGAACAATAATCATGCCCTTTTTAATAGTATTATTTGCTTCCAGATTGCCTTCTTCATTTTCGAAATGCTCTCCCGGGAAGAATCCGGCAATGGTAAGTGAAAGCAAATATCCTGCTGTAAGTAAAGCTGAAAGCAAAAGTACTGCTACTCCCACATATCCCAGCCAGCTAACCTGTAACTCCAGAGCGCCCAGGCAGAGATACCATTTACTTACAAATCCGCATACAGGAGGAATACCTACCAGACCAAGGGCTGCAAAAGTAAAGGAAAGCATGGTTAATGGAGCCATCTTGCCTATACCAAGAAGCTGGGAAACCTTTGTTTTATGGGTAGAATAAATAACAGCTCCTGCATTAAGGAACAAGGTAGTCTTAAGTACTGCGTGGAAAATAACATGAAGCAGCGCTCCTACCAAAGCCACCGGATGTAAACATGCTATTCCGAATAAAACGTATGAAACCTGGCTGACAGTAGAATATGCCAGTCTTTTTTTAAGTATATCTTCTTTGTAGGCCAGGAGGGATCCCATAAATACTGTAATTAAAGACAGTCCGATAAATGCGAACTGTACCCAGGTACCTGCAATAAGGCTAGGGCCTGCTACATAGAAAATTACTCTCAGTATACCAAGAACACCTGCCTTGGTAATAATAGCCGAAAGCACTGCAGATGCAGGTGCAGGAGCTACAGGATGGGCAGAGGGCAGCCAAGAATGCATAGGGAACATACCTGCCTTGGTACCGAAGCCCAGGATCATAAGGAATATGGCTACAAGGACAATGCCTGTATTACCTTCAGTAATATGCTGTGAAAGCTCTCCCCCTGCCACAAAGCTAAGGCCAGAGCCTGTAAATGCCAGTACTGCCAGGCCAAAAACCGCCATGCTGGCACCACCTATTGAATAATAGATGTATTTTTTTGTGGCAAATATGGCTTCTTTTGTCATGTCATGTATAACAAGTAAAGCCGATGATAGGGTCATAAGCTCATAGAAAAGATAGAAAGTAAGCAGATTCCTACTCTGGGCAAGCCCTACCAGAACTCCCCAGACTATAAGAAATACACCGAAAAATGTAGCCGCACTAAGGGTCTTGGTGTGCTGCTCCTCTTCCTCTTTTTGATCTTCATGTTTCATATAATCCGTTGCAAATACTGAAGATGCAAGGAACATACAGCTTAACAGAACTGAAAAGCCTATAGACAGCTCATCCCTTCCAAGAGCAAAGGATATTCTGTCAGTAATGGTAAAAAGCGTAAACTCTTCGGCTCCAAAGAAGGCATAAAGTAATACAAGAACTGTCTCTGCACAAGCTGAGACAATAACTGCTATCTTGGAGAAGGAATGTTTATGTCTTTCATCTTTTTTTATTACTGCCATTAAAATACCTATAATTATAGGCACCACAATAGGCAAAATATTAAGAATTATTTTGAATGCATCCATAATTTATTCCTTTATTTTACTCAACCAAACATTTTAAGGCCTGCCTCTATGAGGTCCAGCACTCTGCTACCAAAGGTTCCAATAAGAATATTGACTGCAATGAAGCCTGCCAAAGCAAGTCCTCTGCCCATTGTAACCACTGCCTCATGATTTTTAGCTACAGCACCAGCCTCCAGATGGTCGCCCGGTGTATAAATACTGATTAACGCTCTAAAGAAATAAATAGCATTAAGCACTGTACTTATGGCCAGAGTAATCATAATAATCAGCATTTTCGCAGTATCTACATTTGTAGCAGCATTGGCAAAGGTGATCTTTGCAACAAAGCCTGCAAAAAGAGGTATACCTACCATGGAAAATGAACCGATAGCAAAGGTGATACCGGCCATTTTATTTCTGTAGCCTGAGCCCTTAATGTCTGAAAGTTCCGTTTTATCATCAGATACCAGGCGAAGTCCTTCAAAAGACATAAAGAGCATGGATTTGGTGCTGGCATGCATAAAAATGTGATAAACAGCTGCTATCATACCCAGCTCTGTGCCTATACCAAAGCCCATAAATATATATCCTATCTGAGCTACTGAAGAATAAGCAATCATACGCTTAATATCTTTTTGTAATATAGCAAATACAGAGCCCACAATCATACCAATAAGGCCAAATACGAAAATAATATTGGTAATCTTACTGCTTCTTATAACATCTATACCTATTACACGATAGAAAATCTTAATCAGTACAAAAATGTAGGCCTTGGATACCAATGATGAAAGTATGGATGAAGATGATGCTGTCGCATATCCGTAAGCCTCAGGAAGCCATGAGTGAAAAGGAAACAGCGCACTTTTAATGGCAAGACCTATGGTAAGCAGAGCTATAATTATTGTAAGAGGCTCTGAATATGTCCCCTTCGCTACCAGCTCTGATACACTTTCCTTAATATTGGACATAAGAAGATGTCCTGTAACATCATACAAAAGTGTAATACCAATAAGTATAAGACCGGAGCCTAAAAGGCTCATGATCATGTATTTTGCAGAAGCCACCAGTGAGCGTCCATTGCCTCTTATGGCAATAAGACCACAGGCAGAAATAGTATTAATCTCTACAAAAACGTAAGCTGTGAAAAGGTCATTGGTATATACCAGTGAAAGAAGTGAGCTCATCATCAGATTGGTAAGCGCATAGTAGAGATTGCCCTTGCTATCTTTTATATCCCTGTCAATATATTTTTCACCTGCTATGAGAGACAGGAACATAATAATGCAGAAAAAGGTAGCCATAAGTCCTTCCAGCTGTCCCGCTCTGATTTCATTACCCCAAGGAGCATCAAAGTGACCCATACGGTATACGAAAAAGCTGTCAGTCTGAAGGGTATAAATCAAAGTACATACTGAAAAAGCCGTAAGAATTACTGTCACTGTATATGAAAGAATCCTTGCTGCTTTCTTAGGCAGTATGGATGAAATAACACCGCTCATCAAGCATAAAACTATGGAAAAGAAGGGAAAATTCCTGAAAAAATCCATTATTTACCCTCCTTTCGCACCATTCTGGATATCTCATCAATATCCAGTGAATGATAGCGCTTATAGAGCTTTATGGTCAGTGAAAGCATTACTGCAGTAACGCTGACTGATACTACGATGCCTGTAAGTACCAGACCTGCAGGAATAGGATTAATGTAAGCTGTAACATCTGTATTGCCATCTACTACAATAGGAGCTTTTCTTCCGAAAATATAGCCCTTTGCAGCTAAAAAGAGATATACAGCTGTATCCATAATATTGAAGCCCATGATTTTCTTAATCATATTGGGATGGAGGAAAAGTGTGGTAAATCCGATACCAAAAAGTATCATGGACACTCCTTCTACCAAATTTGAAGAAAGGCAGGAAAAAATAGCGTCCATCACATGCCTCCTTTTCTGAATAAAGTATAGAATGCGTAAATAGTGCAGGCAACAACAGCACCTACTGCAATATTAAGCGGTAAAATAAGTCCTGATGAAAGGATATCCCCCGGAGTGCCCTTAGGGATAATGCTGTGAAGATCATTGGCTCCGGTAAAGAAAGAGTATGTCTTACTTAAGGAGTAGAATAAAAGTGCGGTCACACTGACAGTCTTAAATGTCCTGTAAGTAAAGAACTTTTCAGTCTTTTTAAAGCCATAAGCATTAACATAAAGGATAAGACCTGCACCTATAATGGCACCACCTGAGAAGCCGCCTCCCGGTGACAGGTGACCATTAAGCACTACATATATACCAAAAAGAATAATAACCGGTACCAGTACCTTGGCTGAATGCTGAAGAATTGTGAGATTCTTAGGCTCCAGCTCTCTGTCGTTCGCTTCTTCTTTTTCCTTTTCATCTCCCTTATCTATACGAAGGAGAATAAGAACACATACAGTAGCTATAAAAAGTACATGAGACTCACCTAATGTATCGAAAGCTCTGTAATCCAGGATCATTCCGGCTACGATATTTACCGCTCCGGTCTCTTCCATGCCCTTTTCTATGTAGCGGTCTGCTACTTCGTTATTAACAGGATTGTCCGGGCTGCCAAATTTAGGAAGCTCTACTACTGTGAATAAAAGAACTCCGATGATACCCAGACACATTACTACAGCCATAAGTCTATAAAATCTGTTGTAATGCTTAACGCCCTTTGTATCTGCCCACTCACTGTAGCGGGATATATACTCGGCTCTCTCTCTTTTCTTTTTCTCTTTCTCCTCTTTAATGAAGAAGTCATCGCGTACACGCTTTTCTGTCTCAGTAGTATCTACCTCGTATCCGCTATTCTCAGACAGGCTGTCAGAGGTACCATTGACAAAGCGTACCAGCCTTCTCCAGAAGGTATTTTCATAATCAGATCTGGTCTTGCTCATCTTCTGCCTCCTTGTCTTTATCTGTCATAGCATGTATCTTTTTAAGGGTTACAAAGAAAAGAACTGTAGTAATACCTGCTCCTACAGCAGCTTCTGTAATAGCCAGGTCCGGAGACTCCAAAAGCATCCAGATAATGGACATAATCACACTATATGACATGAAAATAATAATCGATGTAAGAAGATTTCTATTGAGACATGTAGCAATAGCACAAATCACAAGTAAACCTAACAGAATGTACATAAAAGCTGTTGTCATTGCATCTTCTCCTTTTCTTCATACTCTTTTTCCAGCTCACTAAGCTCTACTATCTCATACTCCGTTCCCTTTTTCTCAGGATGGGTAGTCACCTCCAGCTTGGCTATCAGGTGAGATGAAACAGGGCTTGAAAACCATAAGAACGCTAATACAAGAATGCATTTAAGGCTGGCAAAGGTAAAGCCAAAGTAAACTACTGCGCCTATAACTACCAGAAGAATCCCAAGGGTATCTCCCATAGCTGCCGCATGCATTCTGTTTAATACATATTTAAATTTATTGGTACCGATTACCACACATATATAAACCAGTGCTGCCAGTATAAAACAAACAGCTGCTATAATTTCCCGAGCCATCATTTGTTTTCCTCCTTATCTGTAAGAGGATGCTTTTCCCTGTATACACCCATAAACACTTTTGCCAGTACAATAACTGCAAGGAAAGAAAGCATTGCATATACTATAGCTACGTCCACCAGGTAGTCCTCACCCAGAAAAATAGCTAAAAGAATAATAACCACCATTGTCATGGTGCCAATCATATTTACTGCTACCATTCGGTCTGTGGATGAAGGGCCTTTGATAGCGCGAATCATGGCAAAAAGCATACACACAGCCAGAACAATCATAACTGCTATTAATGTTATCTGAAAAAACGTGCTCATTTTATGCCCTTCCTTTCCTGTTTACTTTATTATCTTCCATTTTTTCCAAGCGTTCTACAAAAGAGCTGGAATCAAGTCCCGGAGCCAGATCCTTGTCCAGACAGTGCACCATATACTCGTCACCGGTAAGATCAACTGTTATGGTACCGGGAGTCAGGGTAATGGAATTGGCCAGAGTACTCTTATGTGCCTCCTCCTTAAGTTTGCCCTTAAAGCGCACAATAACAGGCTCTACTTCCATCTTTGGATTGAAGATGTAGTAAAGCACCATGCAGTTTGCTTTTATAATTTCTACTAAAAGTCCCAGTAAATACATAACTCCCTTGGGAATTTTAAGAAAAGTCTGAAGTTCTTTTTTGGGTGAGAAGCCCATGAATTTCCATAGAAACAGATAGAGTGCTGCGGAAATCACCAGACCGAAAACAAGAATTTCCAGAGTGAATCTGCCATTAAATATAATCCACAACAATAAAAGAATAAAAAACATATAATGCCTCTCTTTTTATTATCTAGTCTAAATAAATTTACCTCAAATATTATATCGTCATTTGAAATAAAAACAATATATAAATTCTAAATTAGCAGTAGCTTCTATACTAATTTTCGTATTTTGCCCAAAAGAAAGCACCTGCCGCCATCTTTCGATCTGCAGGTGCCTGTATAAATGTCCTATTTATTCTTTTTGAGGAATTCAGGAATCTTTATGCCTTCCCTATCCGACTTCTCAGCATTGCTTGGTGTGGCAAAGCTCTGAGATACATTAGTCTGAGGGCGAACAGGCTGTGAAAGTCCTGACTGTGGACGTGCCTGAGGCTGCATCTGTGGAGCCTGAGGTCTGGGAGCTGCGCCTGTCGGCTGTCCCTGAACAGAATTAAGGCTCTTTTTCATAAAGCTTGGTACTCCAAGGGACGCTCCCTGGAAAGTAGATGTCTGAGTCTGCTGAGGCTGAACATCACTTCCTGAAGGCTTACCTATATAAGAACCGAACTTGCTGGCATTAAAGGATGACATGCCATTGGCTTCAATACCTGTAGCAATAACGGTAATGGATACTGTATCCTTCATATCAAAGTCTTCACGGGCACCAAAGATAATATTGGCGTCACGATCTGCCATATCCTTAGCCTTCTCAGCTGCTTCATAAGCCTCAAAGAGAGTAATATCACCGGTAAAGTTGATGATGATATCCTTGGCACCTTTGATGGTAGTCTCAAGAAGAGGACTGGAAATAGCTGCCTCCAGTGCCTTAAGACACTTATCCTCGCCGGAACCATAGCCGATACCTATATGGGCTACGCCCTTATCTTTCATGACACGGGAAACATCCGCAAAGTCAAGATTGATAAGACCATTTTTATTCATTAGATCTGTAATACCCTGAACAGACTGCTTCAGTACTTCATCAGCCTTTTTAAGAGCCTGGGAAAGAGAACATCTCTTATCTGAAATGGAAAGAATTTTATCATTAGGTATAACAATAATAGTATCTACATTATGACGAAGTCTTTCAATACCGCTATTGGCATTGTCCATACGCACCTTACCCTCAAAACTAAAAGGCTTTGTAACAATACCTACAGTCAGTATACCCATCTCTTTAGCTATCTGTGCTACAACAGGTGCTGCACCTGTACCGGTACCGCCACCCATACCACAGGTAACAAATACCATGTCTGCACCACGAACCACCTCTGCCAGCTCCTCGCGGCTCTCTTCAGCACTCTTTTCACCCTTTTCAGGATCAGCGCCACAACCCAGTCCTTTTGTAAGCTTCTCACCAATCTGAATACATGTCTCAGCTTTGCTGTCTGTCAGCTGCTGCTTATCTGTATTGGCACAAACAAATTCAATGCCGTTAATATTATCCTCAATCATACGATTGATGGCATTATTACCTGCACCACCTACACCAACTACAACAATACGTGCGTTGCTATCTGAATAATCACTAGTAATCTCAAGCAAGGTCCCACCCTCCTTATAAATCAAAAAGCACAAATCTTGGTATCCCCCAAGAGCATCATAGCTGCTAAATCCCAGCTCTCATACAACGATGCTAATAACAATATCTAGTGCTTGTATTTCAAGTTATCCACTAACCTATGTATATAATATATATTATACTATATAAAATCAAGATATTTTTTAAACTTTTTTCAGAAACTGCTCTTATTATCCACACCGGTGCTAAAATAAGAAGTTTTCTGTAAACACTCATTTCAAAATAATTGTAGTATTTGTCTCGGAATAATTTCTAAGATCTATGGTACCGCCGGTAAGAGCCGCTCTTTCGTAAATCTCTGCTATAGCTCCCAGCTGCCGCTCATAAGTCGCCTTGGTCCCCATTATAATGATAAGATTACCTGAAACCAAAGAAATATTATTGTTATCATCATATATAATCTCAGATACCTGAATACTATATTTTGTAAGGAGATTGGATATCTCCATTATACTTTCAAATATTGTATTTTTCTGAGTCTTTAAGGGCTCATGCACAACAACTTCCGTAAATTCCAGTCCCTTTACCAATGGAACATCCTTTTTCCTGTCCACACTGGTAGCTATAATAACCCCTTCCCTGTTAAAGTAAAAGTAATTACTCATAACCTTAACAGCGCCAAGAATATCATTTTCGTACACCGTAATCATGACTTTATTCTTGTTTACTATAGTCACTTCATATTTTTCTATAAAAGCTATTTCCGGATGATCCTTAAATTTGTTTTTAAAATAATATATGTATGTATTTCCAAAGGAATCGTTATATCCTGTTTTCTTTAGAAATTCCTTTCTCTCATAAGCTGTGAGCCCTTCAGTCTCTACTTCCGACATGGTGGTAAAATTCATAAAAATCGCCACGCCAAAAGCCAGAAAAACAAGAACCGCCAGAAAAATTATAATATTCTTATGTTTTGCAATAAAATTCATCCTGCTATATCTCTTTTCTCAATATGGAAAGATACCGAAAGCACCAGTCCCATCTCACACATAAGCAAGGTAAGCGCTGTGCCTCCATAGCTGATAAACGGAAGGGCTATACCTGTAGCGGGAATGGTATTGGTAACTACAGCTATATTCATAATAAGCTGCAGTGCAATATGACATAAAACACCCACACAAATAAGCCTGCCATACAGGTCTGGAGCATTTACAGCTACTACCAGTATCCTCCAGCAAAGAAGTATGTAGAGGAAAATGATGGCCATAGCCCCAAGAATCCCCAGCTCTTCACAAATAATGGAAAATACCATATCGTTGTGAGCTTCCGGTACAAAGCCCAGCTTCATAGAGCTTTCACCCAGTCCTTTGCCTGTAAGTCCGCCTGAAGCAATGGCATAGAGGCCACGTCTTATCTGGTAAGAGCCTGCCGCACTGTCTATATTAAGCCATCCTTCTATTCTGTCGCCTCTGAAGCCGTCACCATAAACTATGTAGGCCGCAGCAGCTATTACACCCATGATAACAGTGCCGGGTAAGTAATACCACTTTTCTCCTGCTGCGAAACACATGATGGTAAAAATACCTGCTATTACCACACCTGTACTAAGGTCTTCCTTTGCTACCAGTGCAATGGATATTCCTACCACAATAAAAAGATATGCATACCCCACAAAATTCTTTAAAAGCTTCGGGGCATAATATACAGAAGATGCCACAAACATTATAACGGCGATTTTGGTAAATTCCGAAGGCTGGAAAGAGCCAATAACAGGCACGTCAATCCATCTTTTCGCTCCGTATCTTTCCTCACCTACAATAAGTACCAGCACCTGAAGTCCTACGCATAATATGTAGAATAACAAATCAGGTCTTAACCCGATAACAGGCAGGGGCTTCATAAAATTCCTGTAATCAATAAAGGAAATTATGACCATAGCCATAATACCCATGGCAGAAAATACAAACTGTCTTTTGAAAAAATAAGTGCTGTTGCCAAATTTTATCTGAGAATAATAACTGCTGGTAGAATACAAAAGAACAAGCCCAATACCTACGATGAAAATCGTAAGGAAAAACAGACTTTTATCATATGTCACATATGAAGTTTTCTTTCTTGCATTTTCCTTGCCCGGTACTTTTGTAACCGTAGTCATTGTCTCTGCCATATTAAACCTGCTTAAATTAGTTATGTGTAATAGAATTTATATTGCCTTCATCTTCATTTGGATCATACTGGGTATTATCAGGATCCACACCTATCTGATCTTCAGGGATCATGTCTATATGATAGTTAATCTCGCCTTCAGGATATATCTTAAGAATAGGAAGAATCCTGTCCATAATCTCAACAAAAAGCTTCTGCGCCACTGTAGAGTGATTCATCTCATTTGCATCTGCACATTCATCAACTATAACATAGCAGATATACTTTGATGTTTCATTTTCAGCAAAGCCCATAAATGATACAAGATACTTCTCGGCATCACGGGGAAGCTTCTGAGCTGTACCGGTCTTTCCGCCTATCTTGTATCCTTCTATTTTTGAATACTTTGCAGTACCACCGGTAACTGTAAGGTATAAAGCCTCTTTTAAAAATTCAGATGTCTCTTCGGATATGGTATTATTTACTACTTTGGGAGCAATTGTATTTACGGTGGCTCCGTCAGAATTAACAATTTTCTTTACCACATGAGGCTCATAGTAGCTGCCACCATTGATAAGAGAAGCAAAGCCTGAAATCATCTGCATCATTGTAACAGTAAGGCCCTGTCCGAAAGAGCAGGTGGCAAGCTCAGTAGGATTCAGCTGGTCCAGGGTAAAAATACCACCGGACGCCTCGCCCGGAATATCAATTCCGGTAAAATTACCAAAACGGAAGGACTGCTGGTATTTATTGAATACCTCCTTACCTTCTATGGCTACAATCTGCATAAGAGCGTCATTACAGGACATCATGATAGTCTGAGGCAGGGAGATCTTACCATGTCCTCTTAGATTATGGCATCTTATGGTAATATCCCCGGGAAAAGTCTCTTTACCATCACACACCCAGGTACTGTCCAGCTTAACAAGATTTTCTTCAAGAGCTGCTGAAAGCGTAAACGGCTTGAAAACAGAGCCCGGCTCATAAGCATCCGATATGCAAAAATTACGCCACATATCGAAAAGGGCCTCCAGCTGCTGACTGTCAGTCATTTTTTCCACTTCAGCCTCAGAAAAATACTTGGAAAGATCTCTGGGATTGTTTAAGTCATAGGAATAATTGGACTGCATCCCCAGTATCTCACCGGAATTGGCATCAAGTACAACTGCAGCACAGTTTTTTGCCCCTACTTCATCCAAAAACTTATGAAGTACTTCCTGCAGCACTCTCTGCACGTTTATATCTATGGTAGAAACCACGTTATTACCATTAACCGCAGGCTTTACAGTCTCCACCAGATTCAGCTCTGCATCATAATATCCGTAAGAACGTCCATTGACACCGCATAAATATGAATTGTAGGCCTGCTCTATACCGTAAGTGCCTTCATCTCTGGATACGGTAAATCCAATAATATGGCTGCCTAAATCATTATATAAATAGTGTCGCTTATAGTCTTCTTCAAACCATACGCCCTTTACATATTTGCCATTTTCATAGCTGTCCACAAATTTAGTGAATTTTGTTTTGTCCTCATAAGAAAGATTTTTTAATACTACCACATAAGAGCTGGATGATTTTTTACTAATCATCTCTCTTATTTCATTTTCATTAACATCAAAATTCCGGCAAAGAGCATACACTGTAGGCTCCATGTAGCTGTCACTGTACAAGATAACCTTGGGATCAATAACCAGATTGTACTGCGTCTCTGATGTAGCAAGAAGATTACCGTTCCTATCCAGTATATCTCCTCTCTTATATGCCAGCTCTGAAGAAACATAGCTTCTTAAAGCAAGGGCATTCTGAGCATATTTACTATGAATATTTATGTACGCTATTCTGCCGATAAAGAAAACAAGGAGCATCACCAGTGCCACAAACAGCCCCATAAGGCGGGGATATGTGGACTCCATAAGTTCGCTCCTTATATCTTTTCGTTTCTTTTTTTTAACTGTTTCACTCATATATTTATTCCGGTATATCTCCGTACTGATGATAGAAAGAATTCTGATCGCCGGAGTAATAGTAAACTGTATTATTATTAGGAAATACCATGCCGAGTGTGCCTACAGCAGTCTTATATACATAATTAAGATCTATGGCATTAGCAGATAATGCACTTTCCATAGCATCATTTTCAGTAAGCTGTGCAGTATACTGTGCACTCATGCTTGATACTTTCTTCTCCAAGTCTACAATATCTGCACGAATTTGTAAATAACGAAAGCAGATAATAAATGTAGCAGCTATGGCAGCTACCAGAATAATCAGTGAAAAAAGATCCATGCCCTGGCTAATGCGAACATGAGGGCGCTTTTTAGTCTTTTCCGTAACAGTAGATCTGATATATTCATATTCCTGACGCTCAGGCACTTCCAGCGTCCTGGTCTTTCTTACTGCATTACCGTCAAAAGCTTCGGTATTATATTTTTTCTTTACTTTGTCTTCCATAACTTATTTCTCCCCAGGCTCCGTTCCTTCGTTGCCCTTAACCACTTTAAATCATTCTGTTTTTTCAAAAATTCTAAGCTTTGCCGACTTAGATCTGGAATTTTCCATAAGCTCCTCTTCAGAAGGAAGAATAGGCTTATTGGTAATTACCTTTCCCTTACTTTTCTTACCGCATACACATACCGGAAAGTCCGGTGGACAGGTGCAGGGATTCTCATTTTTCTTAAATGCCGTCTTTACTATCCTGTCTTCCAGGGAGTGGAAAGTAATAATACAAAGTCTCCCCCCCGGCTCCAGTCTGTCTATCATAGAGTCAATGGAATTGGTCAGTACTTCCAGCTCTCTGTTTAATTCAATTCTTATTGCCTGAAATGTTTTCTTGGCAGGATGTCCTTTTCCCTGCTTCATCTTAGCCGGTATAGCGCCATCGATAATATCAGCCAGCTGAAGCGTGGTCTCAATAGGTGCCTTTTCTCTGGCAATGCAGATGTGCTTGGCTATGTTCTTGGCGAATTGGTCCTCACCATAATCTTTTATTATTCTGAAAAGCTGCCCCTCGGAATAACCGTTAACTATATCTCTGGCTGTTCTGTCTGACCGGTCATCCATTCTCATGTCTAAAGGAGCATCTGCCTTGTAGGAGAAGCCTCTTTCTGCTGTATCCAGCTGGTAGGATGAAACTCCCAGATCCAGCACAATGCCGGACACCTGTGGGATATTTAACTCATCCAGCACCTGAGTCATATTTTCATAATTACTGCGAACAATAGTCACATTGTCAAACTCTGAAAGCCTCTCATGAGCTACCGCTATAGCATCCTTGTCCTGATCTATGCCTACAAATCTTCCTGTGCCATTAAGTCTTCTGCACACCTCTTTTGCATGTCCTGCGCCCCCCAGGGTGCCATCAACGTATATTCCATTTTCTTTTACCATAAGTCCATCAACGGTTTCGTTGAAAAGGACTGAATAGTGTTTGAATTCCATATCCTTCACCCTTTCATAATTTTTTAAAACTTAAGTCCGAAGCTTGCAAGATTATCTGTGATACTGTCTATTGACTCCAGGGAATTACTTTCATCCCATTTTTCCTTGCTCCAGATCTCTATTTTATTAAGCATGCCCACGGAAACCACTTCTTTTGTAATACCTGCATGCTCTCGCAGTCTCTGGGGAATGCCCACTCTTCCCTGCTTATCAGGCTCGCATTCCACAGCCCCCGCCAGGAAATATCTCTGGGCCATTCTTGCTTCTTTAGTTCCCGGAAGATCTTTTAACTTTGCTGCAAATTCCTCCCAGTCCTGCATAGGATAAATATAGAGGCAGCCGTCAGATCCCAGAGTCAACACAAAATGCTCTCCCAGCTGTTCACGAAATTTGGTAGGAATAATTATTCTTCCCTTGTCATCTATGGCATGTTCGTACTCTCCCATGAACATAAGCCGGCTCCTCCTTTCCGGTGTTTTTCTATGATGTTCTCCACCACTTTACACCATTTGACATCCCTTTGCCACCATTTTACACCACTTCAATGTTTTTTGCAACCAAAATTAAGGTGCTTTTCAGGATTTAAGGAAAAATTTATGAAAAAAAGAGGCGCCTGCGACCTTTAATGATCCGCAAGCGTCTCTTATTTCTTTTATTATGAACTTTTCTATGTAATCATACATTAAAGAGGAATTCGATTATATCCCCATCATTTACAACATACTCTTTTCCTTCTGTTCTCTGCTGGCCTTTTGCTTTTACAGCCTGATAGTCAAAATTTACAGCCTCTAAATCATTATATGCAATAACCTGTGCTCTGATAAAACCTCTCTCAAAGTCTGAGTGAATCTTACCTGCCGCCTGAGGTGCCTTGGTACCTGCCTTAATAGTCCAGGCTCTGCACTCCTTTTTACCATCGGTAAGGAAGGAAATAAGACCGAGAAGCTTATAGCTGGCACGAATAAGTCTGTCAAGACCGGATTCTTTTATGCCCAGGTCTTCCATAAACATCTGGCGTTCCTCGTCATCCAGCTCAGACAGCTCTTCCTCTGTCTTTGCACATATAGGAAGTACCTGTGCGCCTTCTGACTCAGCCTTTGCTTTTACTATCTGGAAGTACTTAACATTTTCAGGATCTGCTACGCCGTCGTCATCCATGTTACATGCATAGATAATAGGCTTTGCGGAAAGAAGTCCCATTTCCTTCCAGGCATTAGCCATCATCTCATTATCTGCATCAAAGGAAAAATTTCTGGCATTTTTACCGGCCTCAAGATGACCTTTAAGCTGAGTAAGCCACTCTACTTCTTCCTTGGCTGCCTTGTTGCCGCTCTTTGCATATTTTTCCACCTTGGCAATACGATTGATCACCATGTCCAGATCCGCAAAAATAAGCTCCATATCGATACATTCCATGTCTCCTGCAGGATCTACGGCAACAGCCTTGGTAGCATCCTCCACAACATGCATGATATTATCATTATCAAAACATCTTACTACGTGGATAATAGCATCACACTCTCTGATATGACCCAGAAATTTATTACCAAGACCTGCGCCCTTGGAAGCGCCCTTTACAAGGCCTGCTATATCTACAAACTCTACTACGGCAGGCGTCTTCTTATCTGTCTTCCAATAGTCTGAAAGCTTGTCCAGTCTCTCATCCGGTACTGCTACGATACCGTTATTGGGCTCTATTGTACAGAATGGATAATTGGCAGCCTGTGCATTGGCTGTACCTGTAATAGCGTTAAAAAGTGTGGATTTTCCTACATTCGGAAGTCCGACTATACCGAGCTTCATAAAAATATATCTCCTTAAAAATTATTTTATAAATAAAGTCTACTGCATACTATACCACATCTGTGGCCTCAATTTCCACAAATATTTACAGCATCTTCTCTCTAAAACCTGCTACATTTTCATTGATATCACCTGCAAAAACTGCAGTGCCTGCAACAATTACATTAACTCCGGCTTCTAATACGGTATCAACATTTCCCAAATTAATGCCTCCGTCTGCTTCCAGATCGCAAGAAGGATTGACTTCATTTATGACTTTTCTGATTTCTTGCATTTTGGTCAAAGTCTCAGGTATAAATTTCTGTCCGCCAAAGCCCGGATGTACTGACATAACGAGCACCATATCAACATCCTTAATAAAGGGCAGTACTTCTTTAACATCGGTCTCAGGATTTAATGAAATACCCACTTTCATGCCATTATCCCTGATAGCTTGTATAGTTGCCTTAACATCTTCACAAGCTTCCACATGAATGGTAAGAAGATCAGCCCCTGCATCTTTAAAGTCCTTTACATAGCGTATAGGCTCATTTATCATAAGATGCACATCAAAAAACATCTTAGACTTTTTTCTGATACTCTTTATAACCGGCATGCCAAAAGAAATACTAGGCACAAAAAGGCCATCCATAACATCAATGTGAAGGTAAGGTACTCCTGCCTGTTCAACCTGTGCTATATCTTCTCCCAGCTTTGCAAAGTCAGCAGCTAAAATAGATGGTGATAAAATGTTCATTTAATACTTCCTTCTTTTCTTTAATTCTTCATAAAGCATTTTGTAATTTTCATATCTGACAGCGGAAAGACCGCCGTTTTTAAGCTTTTCCTTCACTGCGCAGTCCGGCTCATTAATGTGCACACAGCCGGTAAAACGGCATTCTCCAAAGACCTCTGCCATTTCAGGATAGTAATGCTGCAGATCGGATGCCTCTATATCCGTAACATCAAAAGAAGTAAATCCGGGTGTGTCAAATATCCAGCTTTCCTCATCTATCTGCATAAGCTCTGAATGTCTGGTAGTATTTTTTCCTCTGCCTATCTTTTCCGATATATCACCGGTCTCGCATTTATCTAATCCCAGCGCCCTGTTGACAAAAGAGGACTTGCCTACGCCTGATGGCCCGGCCATTACCGTAGTATGTCCCTTTAATACAGACAGGACTTCCCGGACACCGATATCTTCTTTAAGTGACAGAAAAAGCACATTATAGCCTGAGCCTGCAAATGCATCCCTAAGTCTTTTTTCCTCGGCTTCATCAATAAGATCGCACTTATTAAAGGCAACCGTTACAGGCAAATGATAGGCCTGCATGTTGATAAGAAAGCGATCAGCCAGATTCAGGGAAGGATTGGGAGACGCTGCGGCAAAAAACAAAAGGGCATGATCTGCATTGGCTACTTCCGGACGTATCAATGCGGACCTTCTCTCAAGCACATCCAAAATAAGGCCCGAGCCGTCAGGTAACAACTCGAGCGATACAAAATCGCCAACAAGGGGCTTTACGTTTTTTTTACGAAAAACCCCTTTTGGCTTACATTCATATATTTTTCCTTCTGAGAGGACAAAATAAAGTCCTCCCAGCAATTTTACTATTCTTCCCTGCACTTAATTATCTCCGCCATGCCATATCAAGTTAATTATCTGATCCAAAAGCGTATCTACGGAAGCTGACTGACCGCCTCCGTCCCCACCTTCCGGCTCTGGTGTAGGACCCGCATCAGGAGTAGGCGTAGGAGTCTTGGTGGGCTCTGGTGTAGGTACCGCTGTCGGCTCCGGTGTAGGAGTCTTGGTAGGCTCTTGTGTAGGAGCCTTGGTAGGCTCTGCTGTTGGAGCTTTGGTAGGCTCCGGTGTAGGAGCTTTGGTAGGCTCTTGTGTAGGAGCCTTGGTAGGCACCGGTGTAGGTGTCTTGGTAGGCTCTGCTGTTGGGGTAGGTGCAGGAGTATTACTTGGTGTAGGTGTTGGTGAAGGAGCAACATATATAGAAAGATTAATATATGTACCTTCCTTTACCTGGGTACCCTGAGTAACACTCTGTCTGTATACTGCATTTTCCACCTGGCCTGCCTTCTTAATAGGAGTTCTTGTAATGTCTCCTACTACCAGTCCCAGCTCTTCCAAAGTGGAAATAGCATCTTCAAGCTGTTTTCCAATAAGGCTGATCATAGTAAATGAGCTAAGCTCAGGCCCTCTGGATATTTTAACTATGATATCTTCGCCTCTCCTAAGGGATTCTCCAAAACGGGGCTCTGTGTCAATAACAAACCCTGCTTCCACTGTAGATGAAGCTTCAAATAAGAACACAGGATTAAATCCCATACTGGTTAATGACAGCTTTGCTTCTTCCTGAGTAAGGGTAACAATATCGGGAACAGGTATAGCTTCAAGTCCCACAGAAACAGTAAGTATTACAGTCTGTCCCTCCACCAGGTCTCCATATGCAGAAGGTGACTGCTGATAAATCTTATTTTCCACTGTAGACGAATACTCATCTACTCTTCTAACATCATAATTGCCGTATCCCTTAAGTACTTCCTTGGCCTCTTCAAAGGTCATACCTATAAGTAAAGGCATGGTCTGCTTAAGTGGTGCAGTAGGAATCGGAGTGGCTGAATTATCAGCGGGCTGTGAAGGTACAGGAGTATTACTTACTCCAACAATAGGAGTCGTAGAAAGCTGTGGCCTTAAGTCGCCTATTTTACTGATACCGAAAAATCTTACAGCCAAAAATACAATACCGCCTGTAAGAGCGATGCAGGCCAGAATACTTAAGATAACAATGGCCTTCTCCCATACGGAATCTACTGTATCCAGCTCTTCTTTTTCTTTACGGATAATCTGGGAGTCTTTTCTGGGCTCACGGAATAATGTAGATGCCACAGTAGCATTTTTAATCTCATTTATTTCATCTTCAGTAAATGTCCTGGTAGGATCGGATACTTTTTCCATACCATCACTAATATGAACAAAATTGCCATCCGGATTGGTAATGGAATGTTTTAAATCCATAATAAGCTCAGAAGCACTGCCGTATCTGTTTTCCGGATGCTTCTGCATACACTTCTGAATCACCTTATCCAAAGCATAAGGGATCGCCGGATTAATTTCTTTTACGGGCTTTGCCTCTGCCTGAATATGCTGAAGTGCTACAGTAACCTCACTTTCGCCAAAGAAAGGCAGCTGTCCTGTAAGCATCTCATAAAGAGTAACACCAAGGGAATAGATATCGGATCTCTCATCTGAATATCCGCCTCTCGCCTGCTCAGGAGAAAGATAATGAACAGAACCTACAGCAGTCTGAGTAAAGGTATCTGAAGACACGACTTTTGCTATACCAAAATCCGCAACCTTTACCTTACCGTCTCTGGAAATCATTATATTCTGAGGCTTAATATCTCTATGAATAATATGATTGTTATGAGCGGCTTCCATACCCTGAGCTATCTGAATACCGATACCTACAGCCTCTCTGACCTCCAGCACTCTTTTCTTTTCGATAAAGCGCTTAAGAGTGATGCCCTCTACCAGCTCCATAACAATGTAGTGATAGCCGTCATCATCCCCTACGTCAAAGACACTGACAATATTTGGATGTGAAAGTCCTGCTGCTGACTGAGCTTCATTTTTAAAACGGGTAATAAAGCCTTTGTCATTGGAGAACTCTGCCTTCAGAATTTTGATAGCCACCATACGGTTCAGTCTGGCATCTTTAGCCTTGTAGACTTCTGCCATGCCACCTGTACCAATTTTTTCAATTATTTCATATCTGCCGCTAATAAGCATTCCAATATCTGCCATTATACCTCAACAAGGACTACAGAAATATTGTCCTTGCCTCCTTTCTCGTTTGCCAGGTCTACCAGTTGTCTGCCAATCTTTTCCAGATCAGCGTCTCCGGTATTGATAATATTTTCAATAGTCTCATCAGTAACCATATTGGTCAGTCCGTCTGAGCAAAGCAAAATTTTATCTCCTGGTGTAATATCTATTTCAAAAAAGTCAGGGACTGCTGATTCTTCCACTCCCATGGCTCTTGTGATTACATTTTTTTTAGGATGATGCGCTGCATTTCTTCTGTCCAGCTCACCACTTTTAATAAGCGTTTCTACCAGTGAATGGTCCTGAGTAATCTGCCTGAGTCCGGTGTCAGCAGAATACAGGTACAGTCTGCTGTCACCAATATTCATAACTATTGCAGTATCTCCAACCACCACGCAGGATACAAAAGTGGTACCCATTCCATTTAGCTCCGGCGAATCCTGAGCGACTGCTATTAACCGGTTATTTACAGCATTAATAGCGCTGTCCATAGTCCCTATTAATGTAAGCATTGGATTGGCTTTGACTTCTTTTACAAATTCAGATACGCAAAAACGCGATGCGTAGTCACCGGCTTTATGACCGCCCATACCGTCTGCAACGATATAAAGATTGGGCAAAGTGCCGATAGCTTCATCGCTGTTAAATACATAATCCTGATTCATTTCACGGACACTACCCATGTCAGTTATTGCAAATGAATTCAAATCTCGCCTCCAAGGAATCTTCTTCTCAGCTGACCACATGCAGCATCAATATCAGAACCCATACTTCTTCTTATAGTAACATTAATCCCTGATTTTTCAAGTAAATTTTTAAATTTGGTTATCCGCATGTCGCTGGCTTTAATAAAATCACGTTCTTTTATAGAGTTAATGGGAATAAGATTTACATGACAATTCTTGCCTTTAAGAAGCCCTGCCAGCTCCATGGCACATTTATCCGTATCATTTACTCCATCTATCATACTGTATTCGTAAGTCATTCGTCTTGATGTTTTTTCAAAGTAGTTGTCGCATGCTGCAATAACATCATTAATTTTATAAGAATTTGCCACCGGCATGATGGTTTTTCTAAGCTCATCATTAGGTGCGTGCAAAGACAGAGCCAGTGTTACAGGGAGCCCCTCCTCTGCCAGCCTGTTAATGCCGGGAATCAGTCCGCAGGTAGAAACCGTCACATTTCTTGCAGACATGTTTTTACCCTTTTCATCAGATATAAGCCTGATAAATCTGATACAATTCTCATAATTATCCATAGGCTCACCGCTACCCATAATAACCACATTGGATACGGTGACTTCACATATGCGCTCTATACTGTATACCTGATCCAGTATCTCTGAAGCGGTGAGATTTCTAATAACACCGTCAATAGTTGATGCGCAGAATTTGCATCCCATGCGGCAGCCCACCTGGGAAGAAACGCAGACAGAATAACCATGCTTGTAGCACATAAGTACAGATTCAATAATCTGTCCATCCGAAAGCTCAAAGAGGAATTTTACTGTGCCATCCTCGGATTCCAGCTTGCCTGCCACTTTTAATGCCACCAGATCAAAATTCAATTTAAGCTTTTCTCTTAAGTCTTTTGACAGATTGGTCATCTGGGAAAAATCCGTAACCTTTTTTTCATGCAGCCAGGAAAAAATCTGTCCTGCCCTGAATAAAGGCTCGCCCATTTCCTTCAGTACTTCCTTAAGCTCTTCAATATTTAATGATTTTATATCTCTTTTTGTATCCATAGTCTATAATTTTACAAGTTTTGCGTAGAAAAATCCATCACAAGGCTCTCCGGGCAGCAGCTGTTTCATTTCAATCAGCTTATATCCCAGCCTGTCACAGATAAAATCTACATTTTCCTCATTTTCGCCTTTATTAATAGTGCAGGTGCTGTACATAAGTGTACCGCCCTTTTTTAAATACTTGTCAACGGTCTGTAAAATCTGCCTTTGCAGCTCGGCTAATTCTACAAGTGTAGTCTCTGTAATATTATACTTAATGTCAGGCTTCTTTCCAATGATGCCAAGGCCTGAACAAGGCAGATCTGCAATAAGAACATCTGCTTTATTTATATAGCGTTCATCCAGGACAGTGGCATCTCCCACTTCGGCTGTTATGTCAGAAAAGCCACTTCTAAGGATATTTTCCTGTACCAAAGCCACTTTCTTCTCGGTAAGATCCCGGGCTATCACCCGTCCTCCTCCCAGGGAGGCCAAAATGTCAGCAGCATGAAGGCTTTTTCCTCCGGGAGCTGCACATACATCTATAACAACATCACCCATTTTAAGGCCTGCCTTCGCAGCTACACACATGGAGCTTTCATCCTGCACCTGAAAATAGCCTTCAAAAAACCCGGGCAGCCCTGTTACCTCAGCGTCCTGGATTATAATGGCATTTTCATGAATGTCACCTTTTTTATAATTTATCCCCTGAGATATTAAAAGCTTTTCATAGGAATCAAGGCTGATCCTGCCGGTATTTACCCTGATAGTAAGAGGGGGATTACGAAGAAGTCCTGATAGTATTTTTTCAGCAGACTCTTCCCCGTAATTTTTTATAAAAAAGCTGCACAGCCACTGAGGACAGGAGTATTTTATATACCTTTCCTCCATAGACCTAAGAAGCAGGCTATCCTTTTGCCTTAATATTTCTCTAAGTACACCATTTACAAAGCCGGAAAGACCGGAAAAGCCTCTTTTTCTAACCAGCTTAACAGTCTCATTAACAGCCGCTGAGTCCGGGACTCGGTCCATATAAAATATCTGGCAGACTCCCATACGAAGTGCTGTTCTAATAACAGGCTTTTGCTTATTTACTTTTACTTTTGACACCTGATCAATAAAGAAATCAATGGTAACCGCTCTTTCCACAGAAGAAAGAGTAAGCCTGTGGGCAAAGGCTCTGTCTCTCCTGTCCAGTCCTGATGCCTCTAAGGTCGCTGTCAGTGCATCTCCGGATTTTTCTTTTTTCTCTAAAATATCAAATATTAAATTAAAAGCAACTTCTCTTGCATTCACAGTATATTACTCACCTAACACTTTACCTGTTTCCATTTTGAAGCCTCGAAGGAAATCTGCTGCATCCATCTGTTTTTTGCCTTCCAGCTGCACCTTTTTAACTCTTAATGCTCCTTTTCCGCAAAGGACCACGAAATTGTCCTTATTGACTTCAGCAATAAGTCCGGGGATATTGGCCAAATCTTTAGATACCTTGTAGTCACTAATCACTTCAGCATCCCAAATCTTTAACATTTTCCCATCAACATAAGTAAAAGTCCCAGGCCATGGATTCAGGCCTCTGATTAATCTTTCATAAAGGACCGCATCATCGGAAAATTTAATCTTGCCAAAAGATTTATCAATAGTAGTAACATAATTGGCCAAGGCTTCTTCCTGAGGAATGCGTGGAGCAATACCTGCCTCTATCATATCCATAGCTTCAAGGACCGCAGGGCCTCCAATAGCTGCCAGACGGTCATGAAGGGAGCCCGCAGTCTCCTTTTCATCCAGTATCAGCTCCTTTTGAAGAATCATATCTCCCGTATCCAGACCTTCCGCCATATACATAATGGTGACACCGGATTCTTTTTCTCCATTGATGACTGCCCACTGAATAGGGCTGGCGCCTCTGTACTTGGGAAGTAGTGACGCATGAACATTTATGCATCCATACTTTGGTATCTCAAGTAAAGCCGGCTTAAGGATTTTACCGTAAGCAGTAACTACTATAATGTCCGGCTGAAGATCTCTTATTTTCTGAATGAAAGCAGGATCGGATGCTTTTTCCGGCTGAAGTACGGGAATGCCATACTTTAAAGCCTCTTTTTTTACATCGGAATAAACCATCTCCATGCCACGGCCCTTGGGCTTGTCAGTCTGAGTCACCACTGCCAGCACCTGATGCTTACCTGATGTTATTATTTCTGTTAAAACTGTAGCCGCTATCTCCGGCGTACCCATGTATACTATTCTCATTGCTGTACTCTCGTATCCTTAAGCTCACCCTCAACATGCTCTACATACATATGGCCGTGAAGGTGGTCAATCTCGTGACAAAGGGCACGGGCCAAAAGCTCAGTACCTTCAATAGTCACAGGCTCCATATTTTCATTAAGGCACTCTACTATAACGTGGTTGGGTCTTGTTACCGTACCCTGACGTCCCGGTAAAGAAAGGCAGCCCTCTTCACCTGTCTGAGAGCCATCCTGCTCTACTATAACAGGATTGATAAGTACCAGGGGCTGGTCGCCCTCTTCAGATACATCAATAACACAAATCTGCTTAAGAATACCTACCTGGGGCCCTGCCAGACCTACGCCGCCGGCCTCATACATAGTATCCAGCATGTCTTCAATAAGAATCTGAAGTCTCTCTGTCATCTTGTCAATTGTCTTGCATTCCTTGGTGAGACAAGGGTCGCCCATCTCACGAATCTGTCTGATTGCCATAATCATTACCTCGATATACTTTTTAGTAAACATTCATAGGGTCCATATCAACTGTAATCTGAACGCCTGTTTTTAAAAGTGTTTCTCTTTTTTCGAAAAAGTCCCTGGAAATTTTTTGCAGCACTTCTTCATTTTTGTGTTTATAGTAAATGACGCATCTGTATACATCATTTATCTTTGATATTCCTGCAGGCGAAGGCCCAAGGACAGTAAGACCTCTCTCTTCCTGCCTTTCTTTAATCAATAACATAAGCTCTGCTGCCAGATCGGTGCAGGCTTTTCTGCATCTGTCTTCAGACTTGCCTTCAAAAAGCACTGAAATAATGTGTCCTTCCGGAGGATATTTCATAAGTCTTCTAAAGCCTATTTCCTGATTATAAAAACTTTCATAATCCTGGGCAGCTGCATTTATTACTGCATAGTGCTCAGGCTGATATGTCTGGATAACTACATTCCCCGGCAGCTTGTCTCTGCCTGCTCTTCCTGCGGCCTGAGCCAAAAGCTGAAAGGTCTTTTCAGGAGCTCTGTAGTCTGATGCAAACAGAGAAAGATCCGCAGCCAGGACTCCCATAAGAGTCACTCCCGGAAAATCGTGGCCCTTTACAATCATCTGGGTACCAATAAGGATATCGGCCTCCCTGTCCTGAAAAGCTGAAAGTATCTTGTCATAGCTATCCTTTTCCCTGGTAGTATCTGCATCCATACGAAGCACCTTTGCCTCAGGGAAAAGCTTATGCACCCCTTCTTCTATTTTCTGAGTGCCTGTTCCAAAGGCGCCTATATATGTAGACTGGCACTTCGGACAGGTCCTGGGCTTTATAATGGTATAGCCACAATAGTGACAGCGCATTTTACCATCATAATGCTCAGTAAGGGTCACCTCACAGTGAGGGCATTTTATAGCTTCTCCGCAGGCTCTGCAGGAAACAAAGCCTGAATAGCCCCTTCTGTTTAAGAATAACATTATCTGCTGATTTTTGGCAAGTCTGTCAGCCATAAGGCTTGCCAGCTCCGTCGAAAAAATGGTCCTGTTTTTCTTCTTAAGCTCTTCCCTCATATCTACTACCGATACTGTAGGAAGAGATGCTTCCTTGGCTCTTTTCTTCATGGTAAGCAGGGTGTAAGTACCATCTTTTGCCCTTTTATAGCTTTCCACAGATGGTGTGGCACTGCCCAAAACCACAGAAGCCTCTGTCATCCCAGCCAGCTCTATGGCTACTTCCCTGGCATGATACTTAGGTGCCCCTTCTGACTTGTAAGAGCCTTCATGCTCTTCGTCGATGATAATAATACCGGGATTCTTAAAAGGAGTAAACAAAGCCGAACGAGGGCCAATAATAATATCTATATCGCCCTCTTTTGCTTTCATGTACTGGTCAAAACGTTCTCCGGCAGATAATCTTGAATTAAAATAGGCTACCCTGTCACCGAATCTTTCAGTAAATCTTCTTATAGTCTGAAATGTCAGGGATATCTCAGGTATCAGAACAATAGCCTGCTTCCCCTGAGCTACCACATACTCTATCATTTCCAGATAAACTTCTGTTTTGCCGCTTCCTGTTACGCCATGTAAAAGGTAAGTACCTCTTTTTCCTGCGTCGTAATCTTCTGTAAAAGTCCGGACTGCCTGCTGCTGTTCTTCATTCAGAACAGGCTTTTGTTTTTTCTCATATTCAGAAAAAACAGCTCCCCTATCCATTCTGGTAGAAATAATCTTTATAATGCCTGCTTTTTCCAAGGATGTCAAGGTCTGAGGAGAAATATTAAGCTTATCCTTGATGAGGCTGTAGTCTATAGGCTGCCCTGATAATAAAGCATTCAGCAGTCGTTCCTTGGCAACATGCTTCTTTTTTGCCGCCTCCATAGCAGCCGCATTAATAGCATCTTTGTCCACTGCTGCTACAACTTCTTTCTTCACTACAGGCCTGACAGTCTTTTTCACCGGAAGTACTGTCTTTAGGCATTCGTTCATAGTCCCACCGAAATGAGCCCTGATCCACTCTGCCAGCATTATACTTCTGCCTTCAAGGGCCACCGCCTTGGAAGATAGTCCCCATATAGGCTTGAGCCTGCTTTCATCTATCTGAGGCTTTTGTGAAAAACCGACTATGTATCCTGTCATATCCTTGCGATTGCCAAAAGGAATATCTACCCGATCTCCCACCTTCACCTGAGATACCAGCTCAGGCGGTATAATATATTGAAATGCTTTGTCGATGTTTTCGTGGGAAATATCCACGATAATGTCTGCAAAAACCATCTGATCCTGCCTTGCTTTTATAACATGGAAAGATAAAGCTCCTGGTATGCCCCGGCACTGGCAGTCCAGGAAAAGTCCTTTCTCATGCCACGTTCAGCAATACAGTTCCATGCTCTTTTTTTGTTATAGTATACCTGCAGAGCGTATCTTATGGCATTCAGCATCTCATGCGCATTATAATTGGCAAAAGAGAAGCCTGTACCCTTATTTTCGTACTCGTTGTATGGCTCGACAGTATCCCTAAGTCCGCCGGTCTCTCGTACAATAGGTACTGTACCATACCGCATGGACATAATCTGGGAAAGTCCACATGGCTCGAATAAGGATGGCATAAGAAAAGCGTCGCAGCTTGCATAAATCCTGTGGGCTCTTTCATTGCTATAGCATATGGAAGCAGATACCCTGTCTTTATACTTCCACTCATAGTGGCGGAAAAGATTTTCGTACTTAGGATCTCCTGTACCCAGAATAACCAGCTGAAGATTCTCTGCACATATCTGTTCAATAACGCATTCTATAAGATCCAAGCCCTTTTGATCCGTAAGTCTGGATACAATGCCTACCATAAACTTCTTTTCATTTACTTCCATGCCCAGCTCTTTCTGAAGAGCTATTTTGTTCTTGGACTTATCTTTACGGAAGGTATCAACAGTGTAGTTTTTAATTATGTATTCATCATTAGCAGGATTGTATTCGTTATAATCTATACCGTTTACAATACCTGAAAGTGAATTACTTCTGGCTCTCATAAGGCCATCAAGTCCCTCACCATAGTAAGGCATTTTAATTTCTTCAGCATAGCTTTCAGAAACCGTAGTTACTTTATCAGCATAGACAATACCACCCTTCAGATAATTGGCATCGCCATAAGCTTCCAGCTTGTCATTGGTAAAATAATAAGGTGAAAGTCCTGTAATATCCATAACAGTCTTCTTGTCCCAGATACCCTGGAATTTAAGATTATGAATAGTCATGACAGTCTTAATACCTCTGTAGAACTCGCCGCCTGCAAAAGAATCCTTTAAGTATACAGGTAAAAGTCCTGTCTGCCAGTCATTACAGTGAATAATGTCAGGTCTGAAATTCAAAAGGGGCAGCGCTGACAAAACTGCACGGTTGAAAAATGCAAACTTCTCAATATCTTCATAGATATTCCCATAAGGCTTATCACCGTTAAAATAGTACTCGTTGTCAATGAGATAAAATGTAATGCCATCTTTAATATACTGCATTACGCCTACATACTGCTGTCTCCAGCTAAGCTCCATATAAAAGCTGGTGATAAAGGTCATATCCTTTTTATATTTTTCAGGAATAGCCTTATAATTAGGTAAAATAACTCTGCAGTCGAATTGTTCCTTGTCAATATACTTTGGTAATTCGCCTACAACATCTGCCAATCCGCCGGTTTTAATAAATGGTACACATTCTGATGCTACAAAAAGGATATTCTTCATAAAAATTACGCCTCTGTCTTTATCTTTTGCGCCAAGGTAATCATTTCCTCTGCGCTGTTTATTACACTTTCAGTCACCTCAGCACCTGAAAGAATTCTGGCAATCTCCAGAGTACGTTCTCTGTCAACCAGCTCTCTGATCTCAGTGGAAACCTTATTTTCGTTTCCTGTTTTTTCAATGAGATAATGACTGTCAGCCATAGCTGCTATCTGAGCCAGATGGGTGATACATATAACCTGATGATCCTGTCCCAGCCTGCCCAGATGTTCAGATACCTTTTGAGCAGTGCGACCTGAAATACCTGTATCAATCTCATCAAAAATCAAAGTAGGGATCTCGTCCTTGTCAGCCAGTACGCTCTTAAGGCCCAGCATGATACGGGAAAGCTCACCGCCGGATGCGATTTTGGTAAGGGGCTTAAGGGGCTCTCCGGGATTCAGGGATATCATAAATTCTATCTCATCAGCTCCGGTGGCATCAAAAGGCTTTTCCTTCTGAACAGCCATAAAGGTAACCTGTAAAAAGTTCAGATCCAAAAGAGAAGCCTGTACCCTTTCGCTCAGCTCCCTGCAGGCCTTTTCTCTAAGCTGACTAATATCTGCGCACAGCTTAAGGCAGGTCTTTTGAGCCTTCTCCACCTCTACTTTAAGCTTTTCGATATAGCCTTCCAGGTCAGATATCTTTAACAGCTTTTCCTGACAGGAAAAACAAAAATCATTAAGCTCTTTTATGGATCCATTAACCCCTACATATTTTTTCTTAAGAGTATTAATTAAATCCAGTCTCTCTGAAACAAAGTGAAATCGCTCCTCTGATCCTGAAAGGTCCTCTATGTAGTCTGAAGCCTCTCTGGAAAAATCGGAAATAAGGTCCAGGGCTGTAACAAGCCCCTCCTGCATATCGCTTATTTTGGCATCTACATCTGCTGCCTTTTTCATAGACCTTAACGCCTGGGAAAGCAGGCTTTCTGCAGCTTCATCGCCTTCTGTCACGAAGGAAACTGCTGCACTTAAGGAATCTATAAGCAGCTTGGAATTGGACAAAGTCCTGAATTCCTCTTCCAGATTTATATCTTCATCATCTTTAAGCTCTGCAGCACTGATTTCATTAACTACGTACTCTAAATAGCCTGCGTCTCCTTCCGGTCCGGAAGAAAGGCTTTCTGCCTCTTTTAGCGCCTGCTTTTCTTTTTTCCACCGGGCATAAGCCTC
The DNA here is from genome assembly GCA_045616485.1 of Lachnospiraceae bacterium. Classification (GTDB taxonomy): domain Bacteria; phylum Bacillota; class Clostridia; order Lachnospirales; family Lachnospiraceae; genus RGIG3528. The sequence goes on along the minus strand of JAZLGU010000055.1, from coordinate 47,618 downwards.
TGCCAGCTCATCCAGCTTTACAGACAGTTCATATCCTGCAAACTTGTCAACATAGTGCATATGAGAGTCCGGCGATAAAAGTGAATGATGCTCATGCTGGCCATGGATATCCAAAAGCCTGCCGGCTACGCTTTTCAAGGTAGCCTGGGATACAGTCTCCCCATTAATCTTGCAGGTATTTTTGCCCTGGCCGGTTATTTTTCTGGAAAGTATAAGCTCGCCATCATCTGTATATATGTCATCTTCTGCCAGGGCATCTTTTATACGCTGGGAAAGCTTGTCAAAAGTAATCTCTATGACAGCATAATCAGCCCCGTGTCTGATTACGTCTTTGGTGACTTTACCACCAAGCGCAGCATTAACGGAGCCGATTAATATTGATTTTCCTGCACCGGTCTCACCGGTGAGGATATTAAGTTTGTCTTTAAAAATTACCTCTGTTTCATCAATGATGGCGTAATTTTTTACATAAAGCCTTTTAAACAATGTTGGTCCTCCTAAGGTTAATTGGCGACAACCTTAATCGTGCAGGACAACTTACGCCCGTTGTAAGTAGCTGTAATCTTGGTGGTACCTACCTTTCTGGCAGTAATAACACCATTGTTTACATCGCAGATAGTCACATCATCAACATCCCACTTAACAGCACCTGTAGCTCCAAATACCTCTAAGCTGCTGTACTGAGTGTAGACCTTCATCTCCAGATAGGTACGGCTTAGTCCGAGAACCGTAACGCTGATGGTGGCTGTCTTGCCTGATGTACTCATAACCGTAATAGTAGCTGTACCTACTGCTTTTGCAGTAATAGTACCATTGGAATTAACCGTAGCCACCTGATCATTGCTGGATATCCATGTCATACCATCTGTAGAATTGGTAGGCTTAAGTGTGGCATTAACTGTCTTCTTTTCACCCGGCAGCATGATAAGCTCAGTGTCTGATAAAGTAATGCCGGTAGCCGGAATCTCATTAATTACGGTAACGTAACATTTAGCGTATTTTCCTGAATTGTCCTGTGCAGAGGCAGTAACCCAAGCAGTACCGGCTTTAAGTCCGGTAACCACTCCATCACTGTCTACCATTACTATTGTATCATCAGAAGCCTCATATGTCACGTCTTTATATGTAGCATCTTCAGGATAAACTGTAGATTTTAATGTGAAGTTATGTCCCACCAGGATAGTCATGGTGGAATAATTAAGCTTTATCTTGGAAACTTCCTTTACGACCTGAATATGGCACATAGCTTTTGCATAGCCATTTACGGCTTCAATAACGATGTCACACTCGCCAAGGCCTACGCCAAATACCTTGCCGGATTTATCTACAGTAGCTATTTTCTCATTGGTAGAGTACCACTCCACTTCGAGATTTGAAGCTGTAGAGCTGTTACTGATCTCATACTGAAGCTTAATATATTTACCTATACCCAGTATATACTCTTCCGGAATAACCGTAATATCTACTATAGGCTCTTCAACCTTTAAGAGACAGAAAGCTGAATAGCCGCCGTCCTCAGTCTTACATTCAATAACTGTAACACCACCCTTAATACCTGTAACCATACCTGCCGCATTTACTGTAGCTACGGAAGGATCTGAGCTGGTCCATACTACTGTTTTGTTGGTAGTACCTTCAGGTGTAAAAATAGGATCAATCTTTAAAGTTTCACCAGGCTCTATGGTAGCCATAGGAGGATCCAGTCTAAGGGCAATGGCTGACTCCACAACAGTAACGTTACAGTAAGCCATCTGACCATTCTGAGTCTTTACAAGGATAATGGCATTACCTGCCTTGAGACCTGTAATACGTCCTGTAGAAGAAACGGAAGCCACTTCAGGTGTCAAAGACTCCCATGTAAGGGAACGCTCTGTAGCATCGGCAGGAGTAAGGGTAACACTCATGTCAAAAAACTCGCCAACAGACATAGTTACATCTGTATAGTTCATCTTAACCCCTGTTGCCACCTGCTTTACGGTAACTTCTACCAGATCCCAGTACTTTCCATCATCTGTCATTATCATAATATTGGTGGTACCGGCAGCTACCGCTCTTACTATAATGGAGTAATCCTCGGAAACTGTAGCTGTAGCTACAGAAGCATCGAAGGTGGAAAGGCTGACTTTAATATTGGATGCCTGTGTAGGACGAATGACATAGGAAAGTCTGTAATCCTCTCCTTTGTACAGCTCAATGGCATGTTTATCAAAGCTTATACCGGTAACAGATTTAAGGACTGTTACATTACAATATGCGATAAATTCAGGATTCAGCACTGACTGACATACAATAACAGCTTCACCGGCTGCTACAACATGCAGCTTACCATGTTCATCCACTGTAACGACTCCCGGATTGGTAGTAGACCATACTACTGAGGAATCGCTGGCACTTTCAGGAAGTACATAGGCATAAAGCTGGTAATCCGGTGCGTTTTCCTTAAGAGTAAGCTTGGACTCTGACAAATTAAGTCCGGTAACATTCTGGAATACTGTTACTTCACAGTAACCGCATACTATATTGTCAGGATTAATACAGGTAAGCATGGCTTTACCGGGCTTAAGAGCCTGAATAGTAACACTGCTTCCCTTGTCTACACCATCTACAAAGTTGAAAATAGAGCTGTCTGAAGATACCCATCTAAGCTCAGAAGCATCTCCTGTTACTCTGGCTACAATAGTCTTATAATCGCCTACTTCTACTTCCACCAGATTGGGATCCAGCTTCACATTGGTGATGCTTTCCTTTATGGTAATAGTACATGTAGCAGTTTTTTCTACGCCCTCAATAATCTGGAAAGCCGTAATGGTTACTTTACCCTTTTTAAGAGCCTTAACTATAGCAGAGCCTGAGCCAAAGTCTTCAACAGTGGCTACAGATGGATCCGAAGTCTTCCAGTATACATCATAGTCAGTATTGGTAACATTGGCATACAGCCTGAAGTCTCCTCCCACATACATTTCAAATGCAGGAGAATTACCTGATCCTATCTTGGAATCATTAATGGAAATAGCATCAATAACATCTATCGTATAGGTAACTTCCGGTATATTATTGTCATCTCCGTCAAAAATAGCTGCGCCGGACTGGGAATTATACTTAAGCTTAATGTATGTACGTCCCAGTGCATAAGCCGTGATAATACCTGTATTTGTATCAATATCAGCTACTGCAGTATTGGAAGAAGTAACTGTATATATGTTTTTAAATACTGCTACAGGAATGTTGGTATTGTCCAGCATACTGTAGACATCACCTACATTCATGTAGATGTGATCATCCTTAAGGGAAAGAAGTACTGTAATATCATACTCAATATAGCTTTCCTTAAAGGTCAGGTCAAATTTGTCATTGGAAAGAGCCAGTATCTTATAAGTACCTGCCTTAACATTTCTAAAATGTACTACGCCGGACTGATCTGATACCTCAAACTCCAAAATAACATTACCTGAAGCATCCTTAGCTACAAAGGACAGCTTATCTGTGCCCGAAACATTTTTCTGAGTAACTCCAAGAAGCTTTTCTGTGCCATCCTGAGTCACTGAATATACTTTCCAGATAAGATTGTTGGCCTGAGCAGTGTTGGTATAAAGGGTAAAATATTTAGTGCCTTCTATACGTCCTTCCTGACCGCTGATTGTCTGTCTGTAAGGATAGCCGGGGTTATTTTCCTTAAGGGAGCCCTTAGGAGTAACCAGTACACTGAATGTACAGGTATCAGGATTGTCATCCTGGGTGGATAACGTAACTTCGGTAAAGCCCGCTCCCACTATTTTCAATTTACCATTATCGTATTTTACTACCTGATCATCATAGTTGGGATTTTCAGCTACAACGTCAATAACCTCTGTATTAATATTGGCTCTATCTACGTATTTAATATCAAGAGGGTACTCAGATCCAACAGGCCATTTTTCCGTATCCAGAACAAGGATTTTGGAATTGGCTGCGTCGAGACCTGTGGATACCCACTCTGAGCCGGTCTTAAGCAGGGTAAACTCTACATGCACATTAAACTGGAATACTGTAAACTGCTTTTTACCATTTTCATCTATCTCTACGAAAGTCGCTGTAATAGCTGTAGTACCGGGGCCTTCTCTATGCAGGGTACCTGTAAGATCTGACGTATCATTATCAACAATAGAGACTACATTGCTGTTAGATGAGGAAAAAGTAACACCGTCACAATAGAATGGGGCCGGTGAGCCATCGGGATTGACCTTGGTAATACCAATGGTAAGATCTGACTGTGTCAATTCCTTGGTACTGTTGGCATAAGCATACTGATTATCGGCAAAGCCCTGTGCCACAAGTATGGTACCATCGCCGGCAGCCAGTACATTTTTATTACCCCACAATGGATTATTTGATTTGAAAATATCTTTATTAAAGCCTGTAGCTCCGAACACACTGGCAAAAACCGAGGCGGCAGTGCGCTTCGGTGCATCGTCCTTTGTGCTTTCTACGGATACTGCCTCCTGGATGGTAGTAAGGCCATAGCTCATGGAAAAATCCGTAATTGAGCTGGTAGCCAGAAGGCAAATAACTATGGCAAAGCATAAAATGTTACTTATATTTTTACGCATGAATCTTCTCCTCTATATGTGGTTATTCCTCATCATATTTATCGGCATATATTGTGGAGACTTAAGTGGAATAGAAATAAAAAAGGGATGAGTCGAAACCCATCCCATAAAATTCATAATTAATTCTCTTCCCAGTTGTGGTATACTTCCTGAACATCATCATCCTCATCAAGGAGATCAAGGATTCTGTTCATGCACTTAATATCTTCTTCATTGGTAAGAGTACCATATGTCTGAGGAATCATAGTGATATTAGCCTCAGCCATCTTAATCTTCTCGCCTTCAAGAGCCTCAACTACCTTGGAGAAATCTTCAGGAGCTGTAATAACCTCAAAGGAATCCTCTTCCTCAGAAAAATCCTCTGCGCCTGCATCCAGCACGATCATCATAAGATCGTCAGCAGCCATATCACACTCTTCTTTATCGATGATAATCTGGCCCTTCTTGTCAAACATATAGCTAACGCAGCCCTGAGTACCGATATTGCCCTTACCCTTTGTAAAAGCAGAACGAACATTGGCAGCTGTTCTGTTTTTATTATCTGTAAGACCTTCTACGATAATGGCAATACCTGAAGGACCATATCCTTCGTAGGAAACATATTCGTAGTTAACGCCTGCGCCCTCACCTGCAGCCTTCTTAATAGAACGCTCAATGGTATCATTGGACATGTTATTAGCCTTTGCCTTTGCAATAACATCCTTAAGTCTGGAATTGTTATTAGGATCAGCTGAACCGCCCTCCTTAACTGCTACTGCGATTTCACGACCAAGCTTGGTAAAAATCTTACCCTTTGCTGCATCGTTCTTCTCTTTCTTGTGCTTAATGTTTGCAAATTTTGAATGACCTGACATAAAAAACCTTCCTTAATACATTAAAATCTAATTATAAAGCCGTCTCTATGGCTTCAATCTTAAAAATAACCTTTAAGATTTTAGCAGAGAACTTATATTTGGTCAAGAAAAAACTGGAGCAAAGCCCAATCTACCTGATAAGCTGCTCTAAAGTGTCCATAACTACAGATACGTATTCTGTTTTCTTTATGACGCACATTACCGTATCATCACCTGCAATACAGCCGACTAAATATGGTACCTTTAATGAATCCAGAGCTGCTGCTGCCGCCATAGCCATACCGGATACAGTTTTTATTACAAGGATATTCTGGGCATCCTCCATGGATACCAGGGATTCCTTTAATATTCTAACGTACTTGGTACGGTCTACTACCACACCTTCATCAGGAAGCCTGTACTGAAGATCACCGTTAGCTGAAGTAAATTTGGTCAGCCCCAGCTCTCTGATGTCACGTGATATGGTAGCCTGAGTAACAAGGTATCCCATATCATTAAGATGAGCCACCAGCTCTTCCTGGGTAGTTACCACTTCATTTCTGATTATATTTTTAATTGCTTCAAGTCTTTCTGTTCTCTTATCTGCCATCTTCTTCTATCCTTTTTTCGATGTACTGTTTATGAAAGTTTCTTTTTTACCGTGTCAAAAAATGACTTGCCGGAGATTTCAATAAGCTTTGTGGAATAATCCGACTTTTTTATAACAATGGTATCGCCTGTTTTTAATGACGCAAATCCATTACCGTCAGTCGTAAGACCTATATCCATCACCTGTGGATTACGTCTGTCTATAACCATTATTTTAATTTCATCAGTAGGGCTGGAAATAATCCCCCTGGTAGATACGGAGTGGGCGCATATAGGTGTCACAAGTATAACTTCAGCCTCGGGCACACATACAGCTCCACCTGCAGACAGATTGTAACCTGTTGAGCCTGTGGGCGTGGCTACTATTATGCCATCTCCTGATACTTCATCTATCAGCTCATCATTAATAAATAACAAAAGCTTAATCATTCTGGAAAAGCCGCTTCTGGATACTACCACATCGTTCAGTATGGTCACTGCTTCTTCACCGTTTAAAGATACATCAAGCATCATTCGTTTTTTTATCCTGAAGTCACCTTTAATAAGGCGTTCCACTGCCTGTTCCAGCTCAGTATTTTCTGCCGCGGTAAGGTATCCTACAGTCCCGGTATTAATACCAAGTAAAGGAATATCGAAACGCTTTAGTGTAGATGCTGCTCTTATAAGTGTCCCATCTCCACCTAAGATAATAGCAGCAACACAGTCGCCATAGTCATGACTTTCCTGATATTCCACAGCCTCATGCCCCAGGCTCTCCACTGCCCTTTTGGTACGTTCCACAAAATTACCATTGGCATCTCTGTCTTTATTGGCCAGTATCAAATATTTTTTCATATTAAACCCCATGAAAGAAAATTATTTTTCCATATACATTAAATACTCAACATTTCCTTCCGGTCCGGTGATGGGCGATTCAGTGATTCTTATATGCTTAAAGCCTAAATCACCTGCAAAAGCCTTTATATCCTCCACCACTTTATCCCTAACTTTTTTATCCTTTACTACACCTTTTTTATTAAGATTTTTGGGCCCTGCCTCAAACTGAGGCTTAATCAGGCAAACACCCTTGCCATTATCAGCTAAAGACCTGTATATGGCAGGAAGTATCTTGGTAAGCGAAATAAAGGACACATCACAGGAGGCAAAATCCGGCAGTATAGGAAAATCTGCCTGTTCAAGCTCCCTGGCATTGGTCTGCTCCCTGTTTTCTACTCTTGGGTCATTTAAGAGCTTATCTGCCAGCTGATCTCTGCCTACATCAATGGCATACACATATCTTGCCCCATTCTGCAGCATGCAGTCGGTAAAACCACCGGTAGAAGCTCCTATGTCCATACATACCCTGTCGGAAAGATCCAGAGAAAAATCATTAATGGCTTTTTCCAGCTTCAGTCCGCCTCTGCTGACATATCGAAGTACTTCTCCTGCCACTTCTACTTTATCATCAGCTCCCACATCGAACGCAGGCTTTTCCACAGTCTTTCCGTTAACCAGGATCTGATTGCCGGCAATCATTTCTTTCGCCCTGTCGCGCCCTGTGGCTATATTATTTTCAACCAAATATATGTCTAATCTCATTGTAAATCTTATCTGTATCTATACCGTGAAGCTTCATCAGCTCGTCTCTGCTACCATGTTCAATAAAGGCATTGTCCAGAGCTGCATTTATAAAAGCTGCCCTGCACCCATGGGAAAGTAAAGCAGACGCCAGATGCTCTCCATAGCCACCTGCTGTCACATTTTCCTCCATGGATACAATAACTTTATACTTTTCTGCTGCCTCATTAATCCTGTCACTGTCCACAGGACTTACAAATCTGGCATTAATTACCGTAGTACTGATACCTGCCTCTGTAAGCCTCTCGCACAGCTCCATGGCCTTATCCAGAACAGAACCTACTGAGAAAATGGCCACCGTATCACCTGATACAATTTCCTCGGAACGGCCGTATTCTATAGGGGCCGATGTAAGGCCGGAAACAAGGGAATTCTCAGCACCTCTGGGGTATCTGATGGCACAAGGCCCCGGAATAGTCATGGAAAAATCCATCATCATCTCCAGTTCTTCACAGTTTTTCGGAGTCATTATGGTCATCCCGGGCATATGGGACAGATATGACAAGTCGAAAATACCCTGGTGAGTCTCACCATCTGCTCCTACTATGCCTGCCCTGTCAATCATAAAAGTTACAGGCTGTTTTGTAATGCATACATCATGCAGTATCTGATCATAACTTCTCTGTAAGAAGCTGGAATAAATAGCAACAAAAGGCCTGTAGCCTGATTTGGCCATAGCCGACGCGAAGGTTACAGCGTGCTGTTCAGCTATACCCACGTCAAAAAACCTGTCAGGATATTTCTTGGAAAACTCATTAAGTCCTGTACCAAAAACCATGGCTGCAGTAATAGCTACTACGTTTTTATGCTTTTCTCCCAGCTCAGTCATCTTTTCAGAAAAAGCACTGGTATAGCTTTTTCCGTTTCCCTGCTGCTTTATCTTGCCGGTAGCAATATCAAATGGGGCAATACCGTGGAATTTACCGGGATTTTTCTCTGCAGGAGCATACCCCTTTCCCTTTTTGGTGAGACAATGAATAATAACCGGCTTATGGGCATGGGAAGCACTTTCCAGCGCTTTGGAAATACTGGCAATATCATGACCATCAATAGGTCCGATATACATAAAACCCAAATCCTCAAAAAACATGCCGCCCACCACCAGCGCTTTAATGTTATCTCGCTGATGACGCATTCTTTTTACAATGCCTTCACCTACATAGGGCACACTCTCCAAAGTATGCTGGAGATTGTTCTTAAAATTAGTATAGGAATTGTTGGTACGGATAGCACCAAGATAATTGGCCATACCGCCCACATTGGCATCTATGGACATCTCGTTATCATTTAATATAATAATAACGTTGCTCTTTGTTTTTCCGATATTGTTAAGAGCCTCATAGGCCATACCGCCTCCCAGGGCTCCGTCTCCTATTACTGCCACAATTTTATGATTCTCACCATTAAGATCTCTGGCAGTCTGCAGGCCTGCTGCAATGGAAAGGGATGTACTGGAATGACCTACATTAAAGGAATCACAATCACTTTCAGCGATTTTGGGGAAGCCTGACAGCCCTCCCAGCTTACGCAAGCGTGAAAAATCCTGTCTTCCTGTAAGCATCTTATGCACATAGGCCTGATGCCCCACGTCAAATACTATCTTATCATGAGGCAGGTCCAAAAAACGATGAAGGGCAACAGTAAGCTCTACCACACCAAGATTTGATGAGAGATGACCACCTGTTTCTGAAACTTTTTCCAGCAAAAAAGAGCGTATCTCCCTGCAAAGGGCATGAAGCTCCCCTTCCGGTATATTTTTTACATCATTGGCTTTTTTAATTTGTCCAATCAGTGGATATTCTTTCATTATTTGTTTCGCGTAAGAAGGCTTAATATAAGCTCTTTTAAGAACTCAGATTCACTGAGGCTGTCAGCAATTTCGGCGGCCTTGTCAGTAAACTCTTTCACCTTCTCTTCTGCACCTTTCATACCGTGTAAGGTCACATATGTAATCTTACCATTTCTTTCATCTGAGCCTACAGGCTTGCCCAGTACAGCTTCATCAGCAGTGATATCTAAGATATCATCCTTTATCTGAAACGCCATACCGATATAATATCCCAGAGGCTCCAAAGCTTCTATATCTCTGATTTTAGCTCCACCTAAGATAGCTCCCCCCAGGATAGAAGCTGAAATAAGAGCACAGGTCTTTAACTGATATACAAATTCTATTTCATCTTCTGTAAGATTCTCGCCATTTTTAAGTACATCTACAGTCTGACCACCTATCATACCATAGACACCGCTTCTGGTAAAAAATACCTTCATGGCCTTTGCCACACGGCGATTCCATTCTTCATCGGAAACATCATCATATACAGGCTCAGAGCCGTACACGCCATCGCTAAAGGCCTTACACGCTGTCTCCATGGCATAATTTAATAAAGAATCTCCCGCAAGAATCCCCATGGCATGACCAAATTTTTTATGTGTGGTAGGGTGTCCCCGACGCAGGTCGTCATTATCCATGGCAGGCAAATCATCATGTACCAGTGAATAGGTATGGATCATTTCTATAGCCGCCATAAAGGGCTCTACTCTGGAGAAATCAATATCCTCTTCTTTTATTCCTGCCTTCAGCTGAAATATTCTGTAAAGCTCATAAACAAAAATGGGACGAAGCCTCTTTCCTCCTACTCTTATGGAATAGTTCATGGCCTCAAACATTATTTTCTGATAGCCTTCTTCTTCAGGCAAAAAGCTTTCCAGCACCTCCTGGACATACTTATACCTTTTATCATATTCTGCCCTAAAATCCAAAACAATCTCCTCCGAGCTTATTAATTGCCCTCCAGCACCATAAGCTCTTTTTCAACTCTGTCTATCTCTCCATTACACTTTACCAAAAGGTCACAGCCCTTTTTATAAAGCTCAAAGGACTGGGATAGCGGCATCTCTGCGCCTTCCAGTTTTTCTATAGTCTCGTCCAGCTCTTCCATAAGCTGCTCAAGGCTTAATTCTTCGTCTGCTTTTTTTGAAGCCATATCATACTCCTGTTATATCTGAAACTTCTGCACTGATCACACCGTCGGTAACCTGAATCTTTAAGGTATCTCCCACCTTTACTTCAGACACCTTGGTAACAGTCTTATTATCTTCCCTGCTCACATAAGAAAAACCGCTTTCCAGCCTTTTTACAGGGCTTAAGGCATCCAGTCTGCCTGCTGCTGCGGACAATGCCTGCTTTCTCTTATTGATCAGGCTGTTCATGGCATTTTTAAGTCTTTTATCGTAATTTTCCGCCTTCTGTTTTTTCAGCATAAGCTGCTGCTTGGGACTCATTCTTTGAAGTCTCAGGCCTCTTTTTTCTATCTTGTTACGATAAAGCTGAATAGCATTCAGCATAGCCCCCGCCAGATCTTCATGATAAAGAGCAAGTCTCTGCTCCAGATCGTTTATCTGAAATACACAAAGCTCTGCACCTGCAGAAGGTGTAGGTGCCCGAAGGTCAGAAACATAATCTGCAATAGTCGTATCTGTCTCATGACCTACTGCAGAAATAATAGGCGTCTTACAGTCATAAATAGCCCTGGCTGTGATTTCTTCATTAAAGGCCCAGAGGTCCTCAATAGAGCCACCACCACGTCCAACGATAATAACGTCTGCTTTTCCGTCCAGGGCTTTAATGCCACGAACTACGCTTTCAGCGGAGCCTTCTCCCTGTACCTTGGCAGGATACAGTATAAGCTGCACATAAGGATTACGTCTTTTACTAATCTGGCATATATCCCGAATAGCAGCTCCCGTGGATGCAGTAACAATTCCTACTGTTTTAACATACTTTGGAATAGGCTTTTTGTGATCACTGTCAAAAAGCCCCTCGGCACTCAGCTTCTTTTTAAGCCTTTCATACTCTTCGTAAAGGCTGCCTTCGCCATCCAGTCTGATTACTTCAGCATATATCTGATATTTACCCTGAGGCTCATAGAGGCCGGTAGTCCCGCCTACAATGACACTTTGTCCATCTTTCAGAACAAAAGAAATGCCGGTCCTACGACCGGCAAACATTACACATGGTACCTGAGCACCACTATCTTTCAGTGTAAAATATATATGACCGGAGGAATGATATTTGCAATTGGATACTTCACCTTTTACGAAACAGGTCTTTAAAAGAAAATCGCTTTCCAGCACATTCTTTATATACCTGGTGTACTCGGTGACAGTTAAGGTTTGATTTTGCACTTTTCCCTACTTTTCTATTTAGCAAGCTTTGCTAAAACACCATTTACAAAACTATGAGCATTATCACTACCGTAAGCCTTGGACAGCTCGACAGCCTCATTGATAGCTACGCTGGCAGGTACTTCATCATCATGAAGTATCTCGTAAACAGCTACACGAAGGATGGCAAGCTCAGCTTTACCTAAACGTCCGATAGACCAGCCTGTGGAAATCTCGGAAATCACCATGTCGATCTCACCCAACAGCGCCAGCACTTTCTCACATCTGGCCTTTACCAGCTCAAAATCCTCAGGGCTCTGAGCCATGTAAAGACGTCTAAAGAGGTCCATCTGTTCCTCCTTTTCCTGCTTTTCATGGAAGTCCAGCTCGAAAATCAGCTGGAACAGCTTTTCTCTTTGTTCATGCTTAGTCATATAAATTCCTCTCTTATGTCAATCCACAGGCTTTTTCCATGCGGAGAAGTCGTAACTTGGTCAGTCCGACCTGATTTTTTCAAGGTGCTTTAAAAATAATTATTCAGCATCTGTATTAACGCCTACAATGTTAAGATTTACAGAATCAACCTTAACGCCTACCATAGACTCTACTGCGCTCTTTACCTTTTCCTGAACAAGTCTGGAAGTATCAGGAATAGAATAGCCATACTTCATAACTGCATCAATGGAGCATGAAAGACTTTTTCTGTCCTCTGCAAATGCTATCTGTACGCCCTTTGAAACATTCTTAATCCCAAGTCTTCCGATAAATTCATTGGTAAGATTGCCGGACAAAGCTGCAATACCCTCAGCCTCAGTCACAGCCAGAGCTACTATAGTAGCTATAACATCACTGGAAATCTTTACATCAGATGTAAATCCTTCCTTACTTTGTACATGTATACTTTCCATATTCATGGTAAAATCCTCCCGTCCCAATTCTATGACTGTTACTACTGTTCTGCCTTAGCTGCATCTCTTTTATTTTTAAGCTGACGCAGTCTGATACCTAAAAATGCACAGCCTGTGCATACAACAGCTGTCAGGATATACTGAATAGTAGCATTAAATAACTGATTAACATAATCCATATTAAAATCCTCCAAAGAATTTTGCAATGTCTGCATAAAATCACTGTTATCCTTGATTATACACTATTCTTCAATAAATATCCATAAAGTAATATTAAAAAATTAAAAAAGGTAAGCAGCAGTAATGTCAAAGGATTTATTCTCTGGAAGCCAGCTCTCTTCCTATATCATCCCAGTCAAGACCGCATTCTACCATAAGTACCATGCAGTGATAGAGGAAATCTGCTATCTCATATCTAAGCTCTTCCGCATCAGGATTCTTGGCAGCAATAACTATTTCTGTAGCTTCCTCGCCGCACTTTTTCAAAATCTTATCAATGCCTTTGTCAAAAAGATAATTGGTATAGCTGCCTTCCTTTGGATGTACTTTTCTGTCAGCAATAACAGAATACACATCGGTGAGCACAGCACTTATATCCCTGGTATCTGCTCCGGTTGAGAAAACATCAGTAAAGAAACAGGAATAATTGCCGGTATGACAGGCAGCCCCTATCTGCTTTACTTTTGCTAACAAGGTGTCAGAATCGCAGTCTATGGACATGGACTTTACATACTGATAATGTCCTGATGTTTCACCCTTTATCCAAAGCTCATTACGGCTTCTGGAAAAATATGTCATAATACCTGTTTCAAGAGTTTTATTGTAAGATTCCTCATTCATATAAGCCATCATAAGTACCTGATTGGTCTTATAATCCTGTACAATACAAGGCACAAGGCCCGCTTCATTTTTCTTCATGTCAGCAAAAGCAAGACCTGCACTGTTAATGGAGACCTGAAGTCCCTGTCCTGCCAGGGCTTTTTTCACGGAGAAAATATTCTTTCCTTCATAGTAATTTGTAGCGATACCGGATACGTTGGGCAGCTCCAGCAGGCTTGTTATTGTATTTCTGTTAAGAGAATCCTGAATAATAACCTTGCATTCATTTTTCTCAAGGAAATGTATAATACGAGGAGTAATATTCACATGCTTGGCTAAGATACCGCATATACCTGTCTTAAGCAGCTCCAGGCACTCCAATCCTACTTCTGTCAGCACTTCCTCTTTGTAATTGTAGCCAAAATTCACACAGGCAAAAACATTGTCTCCACCTATTTTTTTGCAGGCATCAGCCAGAAGCTCAGGTGAAGAAATAGCTTCCATATTTACACATACCTTGGATGCACCTGAATAATATGCCTTCTTAACATCCTCTAAGCGGTCCACATATACTCCCACCATAAAAGGAATATCAGTGCGGTCTCTTACAAGACGCAGAGTAGATATAAAAGCCTCTCTTTCCTCAAAGCTTTTGGAATAGTTGTAGATATAAAGCCCGTCACAGCCTGCATCATCATAGTCAGCTACAAGTTTCAGTACAGCTTCTCTTGTTTCGTTTTCAGCATCAATGGATGCTATTATTTTTTTGAAATTTTCATCTGAATTATTCAAAGAGTCTCACAGCCTCCCGTAGATTAATTTTTCTTTCGTATATAGCCTTACCAAATACCGCTCCGTATACATGGGCTTCATTAAGCTCTGCCAGGTCATCCATGGAGGAAATACCGCCGGAAGCTATAATATTCATACCTGTAATATCTGCCAGCTCCCTGGTCTTTTCTACATTGGAGCCTACCATCATGCCATCTCTGGAGATATCCGTATAGATTATGGTGGAAGCTCCTATTTTTTTCATCTGAAGAGCCAGATCAACAGCAGTAATGTCACCGGACTTTTCCCAGCCGGAAATCATAACTACACCATCTCTTGCATCTATACCTGCCACGATTTTTTCAGGACCGTATTTTTCAATGGCGGCCTTTAAAAAATCAGGATTCTTAACAGCAGCCGTACCCAGAATAACCCTGTCCACTCCTCTGGACAGGCGGGTCTCTATATCTTCCATGGTACGGATACCGCCGCCCACCTCAATAGGGATATGAACATTACTGATAATCTTATCTATAACCTCTATATTCTGAGGGCATCCGGCTTTGGCGCCGTCCAGGTCCACCACATGAATATACCTGGCACCTGCCAGCTCAAAGTCGACAGCTGCCTTGTAAGGCTCTTCATAATATACGGTCTGCTGGTCGTAGTCACCCTGTTTCAGGCGAACAGCCCTACCACTTCTAATATCAATTGCAGGAAAAAGTTTCATTAATCGCACCTCAGTAAATATTATGCCAAAGTCCCTTTTGTTGAAAGTGTGCCATCTATACGGGCATCTACAGTAACTGCCTCTGACAGGGCCTTGGAAAAGCCCTTAAAAGCAGCCTCTATTTTATGGTGTGAATTGCTGCCTGCCATCTCCTGCAGGTGGAGATTCATGCCTGCCGAATAGGAAACAGCATAGAAAAATTCTTTTACCATCTCTGTATCAAAATATCCCACTCTCTCTGTATCAAAAGAAATAGAGAAATTAAGATAGGGCCTGCCGGAAAGATCTATGGCACATAGCACAAGAGTTTCATCCATGGGAAGAAGGAAATTACCATATCTTTTAATCCCCATCTTGTCTCCCAGGGCCTCCTTAACAGCCTGTCCCAGCACTATACCGCAATCCTCTATGGTATGATGACAGTCTACGTACAGGTCCCCCTTACAGGTAAGCTTTAAGTCAAAAAAGCCATGACGGGCAAAAGCAGACAGCATGTGGTCAAAAAAGCCTATACCCGTATCTACTTCACTTTTACCGGTACCATCAAGATTGAGGTAACAGGTAATCTGCGTTTCTTTTGTATTCCTCTCGATTTTAGCGTCTCGCATATGATCTCCTACTTTTATGCATTACCCTTTATTTTACAGGATAAACCTGAGCTTCCTTGCCAAATCTTACTGCAATTGAATTGGCATGTGCAGTAAGGCCTTCAGCCTTGGCAAAAGCAATTATATCGTCTGAAGCAGCAAGAAGTGCCTCCTGTGAATAGGAAATTATGCTGCTCTTTTTTATAAAATCATCTACCGAAAGAGGTGAGAAAAATTTAGCTGTACCATTAGTAGGAAGTACATGATTGGGCCCTGCATAGTAGTCGCCCAAAGGCTCTGAAGAGTACTCTCCCAGGAAAATAGCTCCTGCATTTCTTACCTTGGTCATAGTCTGGAAAGGATCACGGGTAAGTATCTCCAAATGCTCTGAAGCCACAGAATTCACTGCATCCAAAGCATCTTCCATATTATCAGCTATAAGAATATAGCCATAATTATTAAGGGATTTTTCCAGAATAGTACGTCTGGACAGCACCTGAAGGAAGCCTTCGATTTCCTTTTCCACCTTTTCTGCCAGCTCTTCATCTGTAGTAACTAAAATAGCACTGGCCAGCTCGTCATGCTCTGCCTGAGAAAGCAAATCTGCTGCCACATAGCGGGGATTGGCTGTTTCGTCAGCCAGCACCATTACCTCTGAAGGTCCTGCTACAGAATCAATGGCTACAGAGCCATATACAGCCTTTTTGGCCAGAGCCACATAAATATTACCGGGTCCTACTATTTTATCCACCTTTTTAATGGTCTGGGTGCCATAAGCCAGGGCAGCAATTGCCTGTGCTCCGCCCACCTTATAAATCTCTGTAACACCTGCCTCGTGAGCTGCCACCAGAGTGCCCTCATATACTACGCCCTCAGCATTACATGGGGTAGTCATGGCAATACGCTTAACTCCTGCCACCTGTGCCGGGATAACATTCATAAGCACTGAAGAAGGGTAGGCAGCCTTGCCGCCGGGTACATATACACCCACAGCTTCAATCGCAGTCACCTTCTGGCCCAGAATAATGCCGCTTTCTTCAGAATCAAACCAGGAGTACTGCTTCTGCTTCTGGTGATATGCACGTATGTTTTCTGCAGATTTTCTGATTACTGCCAGAATGTCAGCAGGAAGCTTTTTATATGCCTCTTCAATCTCGGCTTCTGTTACTTTAATTGTATCAGCAGTAAGAACTGCCTTATCAAATTTTTCAGTATATTCAAATACAGCCTTATCGCCCTGTTCACGTACATTGTCAAGAATAGCCTGTACTCTCTCAGCATACTCCGTATACTGATTAGGACTTCTTTTCAAAAGCTCTTCCAAAAGATTTTTCTTGTTTTCCGCGTTTAATTTAACCTTTTTCAAAGTAGTGCCCCCCTGAGACGTTCAATAATTGAATTAATTCGCTCTCTTTCCACCTTCATGGATACCTGATTTACTACCATGCGGGCAGACAGTGGATAAATCTCTTCCAGTACCTGCAGCCCGTTTTCTTTAAGTGTAGTACCGGTCTCTACAATATCCACAATCACTTCAGAAAGACCAACAATAGGTGCCAGCTCGATGGAGCCGTGAAGCTTTATTATCTCTACTGTCTGATGCTTCTTATTGAAAAAATAGTCCTTGGCTATATGAGGATACTTGGTAGCCACACGGATGAGCTCTCCGGAAGAAAGAAGGGGCGCTGCTTTGGCAGGACCTGCAACACACATTCTGCACTTTCCTACTCCCAAGTCCATTACTTCGTAGATATCTCTGTTTTCTTCTAAAATTGTGTCCTTACCCACTACTCCTATATCGGCAGCGCCATACTCAACATATGTAGGTACGTCAGAGGCCTTTGCCAGGAAAAAACGTAATTTTAATTCTTCATTGGTAAAAATCAACTTTCTGGACTCTTTGTCCTTCATCTCCTCACAGGTGATGCCAATCTTCTCCAGAAAGTCCAGAGTCTGGTAAGCCAGTCGCCCCTTCGCCAGGGCAAATGTTATATATTCCATGCTGTCTCCTTTGCCGCAGGCAATGGGGGCCTGTACGGCGAGTACTATCATTAGCTTTCGTAAGAAAGCGTGTCCTTGTTTTCTCCTTTGCCGCAGGGCTACATTCTCTTCTCATGAATCTCACGTGTAGCCAAATCCTTTATACGAATAGAATCTGTAGCATCTACATACAGTATGCCACCGGCCAAAATACTGTCTGCAAAAGCTTCATAATCCTCCTCAGAGGTATTATGATCTCTCTTAACAAGAATAACCTTAAGATAATCAGCTCTTAAGGAGCCAGCTATGGCAATAGCCTTAGCTTCATATTCTTCATCATAAAGAATCAAAGTCGAATCATGCACTACCGGCTTTAATATGCCCTGACGCATCATGGCATTAAGAGCGTAGTCCACATATATAGCAATACCAATAGCCGGTGCAGGCTTGCCAAACTGAGAAAGAAGCTTGTCATATCTGCCACCTGCGGCTACAGGCTCACCTGTCTTATGAGTATATGCTTTGAAAACCACCCCTGTATAGTAATCATACTGGGAAAGCATACCTAAATCGAAAGAAATATAGCTTTCCATCCCGTAGAGGCAAAGCTTTTCGTAAATCTCTTCCAATCTGGTAAGGGCATTAATAGCCTTATCAGATGTGGTTTTCTCTTTGTATGCTTTAATAAAATCTATACCGCCAAATTGAAGAGGCAGGCTGGTAAAGATAATTTTCAGTTCATCATCAATATCCTTGCTGGATAAAAGCTGTTCCACGCCAAAAAGATTCTTATGAGAAATAAGGCTTCTGAGCTCTTCTGTTTCTTCCTGAGAAAAGCCTGCTGTCTCAGATAATCCCCTGAAAAAGTCTGCATTACCAATTTCAATCTGAAATTTTGTAAGCCCCAGTGCCTTAAGAGAATCAATGGTTAGCGCAATCATTTCCGCATCTGCAGTGGGATCCGGTGCATTAACCAGCTCAGCACCAATCTGGGTAATTTCTTTTAATTTACCCTTAAGTCCGTCATTATTCACAAAGGTATTACCCTGGTAAAAAAGACGAATGGGCATGGTATTCTCTCTATAATACTTGGCTATACATCTGGCTACCTGTGGCGTGATATCCGGACGAAGCACCAGAGTCTCACCATCACGATCTGTAAATTTGTACATATCCCTGGAGGATACAGTGCCTCTTTCGGAATTGAATATATCAAAATATTCCAGTCCGGGAGTCTTAATCTCAAGAAAGCCATATTCACGCATCTCGCGCTTAATGGCTATTTCTGCTCTTTCTTTTCTTATGCAGGCTTCCCCATAAATATCCCTAACGCCTGCAGGTGTGTGTAATAATTTGTTTCCCATAAATAATTATTCCTTTTTCGTATCTTCCTTTGGAAAAAAACACTTTAGTGCTTTAAATTGCTAATTTGCTAATTCGCTACCAAATGAAATTGTCCTAGGATTATACCTAAAAATGTAATCGATGTCAAATACTTTTTTCATCAATTTCATTTTCGTCCAAATCCTTCTGAATCATAGGCAAAAATGGGATAAATACCCCCTTATTTTCCTTAAAAAACCACTCCTTTGAAAGTTCATCAAAACAAAAGCTCTTCCTGCCCCCCTTTTCCTTACGCTCCCAGTAGGTGGCAATTTCGCGATATCTCATATAATAAAGCAAATCTTTTTTTGTATATTTAATCAGGAAAAAGGCTATCCCACCCTGCGCCTCAAAATCTTTCATGAAATTCATCTGATGTTCATGAATATTATTTAAGGTAAAAGTGTCAAACTGACACTCCTTGGCATCAAAACATACAGGCAGCCCCTGTACCGCGCCTATATAGTCCACCGTACTTTTTTTATCAAAGTATGCTAAAGTAATGTGCTTACTTTGATTGTCCATCTGCACAGGTGTAATGGGTGTGGGAATTTTCTGAATAACCGCCAGTCCCGTATCTCTGTATTTTTCTATAGTAAGATTAATGAGCTCCTCCAGGCCTGAACCCCTTAGACCTCTGGAATTCCATGATGGCATGCTTATAGCCCTCTTCTCCAAAAATTTTGCCGCAGGTATTTTTAAAAGTTGTACCCGGCATGCAGTACATCTTTTTACCGGATATTCCTTTAAGTCTCATAGTGTCTTTCGGGAACACCAGCATGAAGGAATGAAGCTGCTGATACTTGGCATTAATACCGGTAATATTTCTATAGCCATACTTACTGTCGCCTACCAGCGGGTGATTAAGTGATCCCAGGTGGGCTCTTATCTGGTGCGGCTTACCTGTTATAAGCTTTACAGCTAACAGGGCAAAGTCTCCTAAAGGACAGTCTATGGAATTTAATATAGGAATGTATTCTGCCTCTATTTCTTCGTAGCCCTCTTTAGCCACTTCAGAAATACAAACCTTATTTTTTTCCGTATCTTTCAGGAAATAAGCCTTTATGTGCTTCGGTCTGAACATATGTCCCCAGACTATGCAAAGATAATACTTTTCTACCTCATGTGACTTAAGAAGCTCTGCCATATCCTGAAGGCCTGCCATGGACTTGCCTGCAATAATAAGGCCTGAAGTATTGCGGTCTATACGGTTGCAGACGCCGGGGGTAAAGGCTTCATTTACCCCTATACCTTTCCCTTTAAGATACTCCACTATAGTTTCGTTTATGGAGATATCTGTAGGCGCCGCCTTCTGGGATAATACGCCCAATGGCTTATTTACTACTATTATATCCTCATCTTCATACACGATAAGCTCAGGCTTAAGTGGTGGAATCGAATTATCAGCAGCGTCTTTAGGCGCTATGGCTGCATCACTTCGACCCGCAGAAACTTCCTTTGAAAAATCCCTGTCAGAAAAGCCTGCCAGGGTCTCGTCAGAAAGAAAAAGCTTTATTTCATCTCCTGCCACTGTTTTTTCTGAACCATCCGCTTTTTTCCCGTTAAGGGTAATATTCTTTTTTCTAAGCATTTTATAGACAAAGGAAGAAGGTGCTTTGTTTAACACCTTCATAAGCAGCTTGTCCAAACGCTGTCCGGATTCATTTTTAGATACATTAAACGAAACCATATTCTGTCACTCTCCTAAACGATAGCTGTTTTAATAAATTCCTCAGCTTCCAGGCGGTCTGCAGGCTTTCCCTCTTCGTCCTCACCTTTCATGCTCATTCTGTTTTTAAGACTCTTTTCAGAATCAGCCAAAAAGAACACCATGTTTAACTGTCTGGCTTCCAACTCTTTTTTAAAATAGTCCCTGACCTTATCAGGATTGGTTCTCTTTTTTGTTTTTTCATCCTTTTGCTTCATGTCCCTAAGGTAGCCGATAATCTGATGATTCTGCACATAAACAGCATCAAGATGCATGGGAGTAAACTCACTGCCTGAGGTAAAGCATACATCTACATATAGGCTGTCATTAGCCCCCTTAAGGGCAGCTAATTTTTCATATTCTTCCTTGGAAATGCCTTTAAAAGGTGCAATGACGATAATAGGAATCAGAACCTTGGTAGCAGGTAAGACCATAACTATGGCCGCTACTGTAAATATATTGGTAATCTCCCATTTATTTAAGGCTAATCCTAAAAATAAAATAGCGATAGCACCAATGACAATGCTAAAAAATAAAATAATACCTTTTTTTCTTCTTTGGGCTAAATATCCATAAGCGCCCCGTTCAAGTTTTGCCATGTAATTCCTCGTTTCATTTATTCAGGCAAACAATTATATTTTTACCTGATTTTATTCTATCATTTTCGACATTATTATCAATAGTTTGAAGTAAAAATAATAAAGACAGGGGTCCTGATGAGCCCCGGGAGTGCCTGTTACCCGGAAAAGAAAAAAACTCGCCAGCCATTTCTGACTGACGAGCAGGCATCAACCCTATTATTTTGTATCACCTAAGAGAAACGTCCCTAATCATCAAAACTTAACTACTTTAGGCTCTCCGCCAAAAGATGAGAAAGTAGCTACTGCATCCTCAAAATAAAGGACTTCAGTATTATCATCCTCAGCTCTATACATGCTCTGAAGGCTGGGATAAGCATCCAGCATATGCTTCTTTGCTTCTACTCTGTCATCACGTCTAAGCTTACCTGCTACTCTTACCCATTTGCCTTCTGCAAATCCACAGATCTCTACCTTGGCATTGGCCTGAATCTGCTTTGATACAGCTTTTATTTTGCCGGTCTGGATATAAAGCTTACCTTCAAAAACATCAATAGTGCCAAAAGGGCGCACTCTGGGCTGATCGCCCTCAACTGTAGCAAGATAATAGGTGCCACATTTCTTTAAAAACTCGTAAACTTCCTGCATAAATACCTCCTGTGAAACAATAAAGATTAGCAACTTAATTCCAGCAGAAATAGTAATAAAATACTACTGCAACTGTTACGCAAGTAATCCTATTAAGGTTTTAAGTGTATTCACAGCGCCCTCCACATGGCTTCTCTCGTATCCATGGCTGGCATATACACCTGCACCTATAAGACCATGACGGATATCATTTCCTGAGCGAAGAGTCGCCTCTACGTCTGATCCGTAGAAAGGATATACATCTACTGCATAGGAAGCTTCCATCTTCTTTGCAGCTGCAATAAGCTCTTTTACCAGGCTGTAATCATAGGGACCGCCTGAATCCTTGGCACAGATGGAAACGTCTGTCTCTTTGCATTCAAGACCTGTGCCTACGCAGCCCATATCCACTGAAATAGCGTCTGTAACTCCTGCAGGTACTGATGCTGAGCCCCCATGCCCCACCTCTTCATATGAAGTGATATGCAGGTAAATCCTTCTGTCTGTTTCGATATCTTCATCTTTAAGGTACTTGGCAAATCCCATAAGTATACCTACAGACAGCTTGTCATCCAGGAAACGGCTCTTAATAAAGCCTTTTTCCGTGACTCTGAAGCGTGGCTCAAAGCAAACAATATCTCCTACAGAGATTCCCAGCTTTTTCACATCTTCTTTGGAAGCAACCTTCTCATCCAGTACTACTTCCATAACCTTCCATTCACGCTTGGTATCGCTATACTCTCCATTTACGTGAACTGAAGCATTGGCCAGCTGTAACGTACCCTCGTAGATACCATTAAATTTGGTCACTACCCGGACATTTTCAGCCTCTGCATTATTGGGATTCATGCCACCCAGATTGGTAAGCTTAAGTCTGCCCTCGCCGGTAATCTCTCTTACCATGCCGCCCAAGGTATCCATATGTGCTTCCAGCAAAATAGCGTTTTCGCTGTCTCTTCCGCCCAGGTCTACAATAACGCCACCTTTTCTGGTGATGGTAGCTACATAACCCAGGGACTCAAAGGTCTCCTGCACATACTTAGCAGCATTTTCCGTGTAGCCTGTAGGACTGTCAATACCTATAAGCTCACCTGTCTTTTCTGCAATGTACTTTCCGTAACCGGTAAAATCTGCCATTTTTATTACCCCCTGATATTTTAAGGACTCTGATACTACAGTTCAAAATCCTTATAGTCCTTAATGAAATATGTACTTAATTTTTTCTTTTCATCTATTAATTTTTTTGAGTACTCATCATCTACTGCCACTGTCATCATACCTGCAGAAAGCCCTGCTGTAAGCCCCTCAGGGATATCCTCAAAGCAGATGCAGCGTTTAGGATCAACTCCCAGCTCCTTTGCCACCAAAAGGTAGATATCCGGAGATGGCTTTCCGTGAGCCACTTCACTTGAAGTATGCACCTCATCAAAAAAGTGTCTTACTCCCAAATGATCCAGGCAGGCCTCTACCAGCTCTATGGAATTGGATGTGGCAATGCCGGTCAAAATCCCTCTTCTCTTAAGAGCAGGCAAAAATTCTCTCACTCCATTTTTAAGGGGAATGTTATTTGCATACATGTCCATAGCCATATCATTCCAATCCTGCATAATCTTTTCCACAGAATCTGCGAGATTAAATCTCTCTTTGCTATAAACAGCTGTTTCCAAAAAGCTCATACCGGCTATAGCGCCCTGATAGTCCTCTGGCAAATCTATGTTGAATCTGCCAAAGTACTGCCTGTCAATGTCTGCCCATAATCCCATGGAGTCAATAAGAGTGCCATCCAGATCAAAAATAACAGCATCCTTATCTTTCAGTAAGTCGTCTAATTTCATCTTCTGTCAAAAACCGCATTTCACCTACAGGTAACTCAGGGTCCAAAGGAATGCCTCCGAACTCCACGCGCTTAAGATAGGTCACTTCCACACCTACCTCATGGCACATTCTCTTTACCTGATGAAATTTCCCTTCTGTTAATGTTATGCTGAGCTTGCAACTGTCGGGGCCTTTTTCCAGGACCTCCAATACAGCAGGCAAAGCTCTGTAATCCTCTCCAACCATAAGACCTTCGGCGAAAAGCTTTACAGCATCTTCTGAAAGTGTCCCATCACATTCAGCATAGTAAATCTTTTCCACATGGTGCTTAGGACTTAAAAGTTGGTGTGTTAGCATACCATCATTTGTGAGAAAAATCAAGCCCTCAGTATCTTTATCCAGTCGTCCTATGGGAAAAAGTTCTGTTTTTCTCACCTTTTCCATTATTTTTTCATCTTCACGGACTAAATCTATAACAGTTTTGGTCCTTCCGTCTTCTGTGGCAGAAAGGACTCCCTGAGGCTTGTTTAGCATAATATAAATCATACCGGTGGCGCCAATCTCATTACCATCCAGAGTAATCGCATTGCCTTCTCCCACCTTCATTTCAGGGCTTTTGGCCTTGACACCGTCTACTTCTACCCTGCCTTTTTTTATGGCATTCTTGGCATCGCTTCTGGACAGATCCGTATTTTCCGCCAAAAATTTATCCAGCCTGTCCATTACATCATCCTCCAGCCGGGAAGAAGCTTATTTTTAAGGGTGTTGCGCTGCGCCTTGGCCCAGCCCAGTGGCAAATTATCCACGCATACCAGTACCCAGCCGTCCGGCACGTCATACTTTGCTTCAATTGTCTCACATTTAAGGTATTTTGTCACATCCTCATCGTCGTGGGAAAGGGAATAAACGTTATCATATTCCGAAGCCTTAAGGGCCATAGCCAAAGCCTGTGACGGCTCAAAGCGGTCCTTTTTAACTTCTCCCAGCAAAAGTCCTGTACGCATGATACGAAGACCTGAAATATCCGGAATACCATCCGGTATCAGGCACAGATACTCTCCTCGAAGCTCCAGTCTCTCCTGGGGTAATTCCATTTTCACATGCTTGAAAAAGTCCCCTACACAGGCAGGGATCTTATCACTCTTTTTTCTATAAGGCACAAAGCCTGTATTATCTCCGGGAGCTCTTTGCAAAAGTGCGAAGAAATGCCCCTCACCCTTTAAGCGATGTGGCCAAAGCCTGATGGCATTTCTGATTTCATCCTTGTCACTGCCGATGTATTCCGGATGTCCATGATCAAAGCCATCATAGGTAAGATCTGACTTGACCACATGGAAATCCGGGTAATGCTCCAATATCCACTGTAGTGACCCTTCATCTTCGGAGGGATCAAAGGTACAGGTGGAATAAAGAAGCATGCCGCCGGGGGCCAGCATGGGAAGTACCGCCTCCAGTATTTCCAGCTGCAGCTTGTGATAATATTCCACTCCATACTGTTCCCAGTTTTTCATGATGGCAGGGCTTTTTCTGAACATGCCTTCACCACTACATGGTGCATCTATAAGAATCTTGTCAAAGTAGCCTCTGAATTTGTCCGTCATCTTGGAAGGGGCTTCTGACATAATAAGTGCATTTTTAGTACCGAATACTTCCAGATTCTTAAGTAAGGCCTTGGCACGAGATGCAGAAATATCATTGGATACCAGCACTCCGGTATCATTAAGCTTGGCTGAAAGCTCGGTACTCTTTCCTCCCGGAGCCGCACATATATCCAATACTTTATCTCCCGGATTAACAGGAAGCATATTGGCAGGAGTCATGGCTGAAGGCTCCTGAATATAGTAAAGGCCTGCATAGTAGTAAGGGTCCTTTGAAGGAGTATCTGATAAATCGTAGTAATAGCCATTATCAATCCAGGCCACTTCCTCCACCTTAAAGGGAACCATACCTTCAAAAGCTGACTTTTCCGTCTTCATACGGTTAAATCGTACGCCGCCGTAACGCTCATCCTTGAAGCCATCAAGAAAGGCCTGAAATTCATCTCCCAGCAGTTCCTTCATCTTATTTTCAAATTTTTCCGGTAATTTCTGTATCATTAATCCTCACCACTCTTCAGAAGCTTTTCTCCATCAGTCAGTTTTATCTATTGGTATTTACTTAGTATGCTCAGTGCAGCGTCTGGGCTCTGTAAGACTCAGATATAATATCCAGCTCTCTGGAGAATTTAATAAGCAGTCTCAAATCTCCGGAGGAGTAAACCTGGAAAAACTCCCTCTGGATTTTTTCCACATCGGTCTGATTCATATGCTTGTAGAGATTCTGAATATTGTTAAGGATATCTGCGGTAATATTAGCCTTGAGATTAAAGGACGCCTGAGAGTCAAGGATTTCTTCACGCACTGATGACATTTCCTGATCAAGAAGTACTATTGCTTCTGCTGCTCCCTTAAGTCGCTGACTTATATCTTCCGGCATATTCATTTTATACTTGTACTGAAGAGAGTGCTCAATAGTCGCCCAGAAATTCATAGCCAAAGTTCTTATCTGTATCTCCACTTTGATTTCTCTGGGCCCTTTTTCCGTCTCTACAGTATACTTTACTATAAGGTGGTAGCTCCTGTAGCCTGAATCTTTACGATTTTTAATGTAATCCTTTTCCTCTATCACTCTCATGTCCGAACGCAGATGGATAAGATTAACCACATCATAGATATCTTCCACAAACTGGCAGATAATTCGGATACCTGCTATATCCTCCAGATAAACCTCAAATTCATCAAAAGGAATGCCCTTTTTCTGGCATTTTTCCAAAATACTGGATATCTTCTTTACTCGTCCATCTACTCTCTCAATAGATGAATACTCCCCCTGATTTCTCTTGGCTTCGATCATATGCCTGAACTTAACAACAAGCTCATCTACCGCCAATGAATAGGGTTCTAACAGTTCTCGCCACATTTTTATTTCCATAACTCTTCTCCTTAGTTAATAGCAATTCCCATTTTTTTTAAATATTCGCTAGTCCACTCATCCCAGGCATGGTCCATCTCGTGCCCTATGGTAAAAGCACTTCTGAAAACGCCTGTTACCACTCTCATTTCACCATTGGAATAGGTGATATTGATACCTAGTAGCATTTGCTCAGTATCCGCTATATTAACGCCCTTTTCTTTCATTATCGCCCTGGCATTACTGTCCCCCATAACCAGAGATAGCCTTATTAAAAGCGGCGTTCTTTTCCCTTTAATCAGCTCAAAAATATGTTCACGTATCTGCCCCCACTGAACATATTTTTGTAACGAAGCTGTTTCATCAGTGTCATAATATGCAGCCTGCAGGGTCCCATCAAAGGAAAAATCCATATAAGTCCTTACCAGGCCTTCTCTTAACAGAAAGCCGTCAAAAGCTTCACTTTTTAACAGGACTCCCATAAATCTGTTTATTTCTGTTATACAAAGCTCAGTCACTTTCCACCTCTTGTACAGGTCCTCTTTATCAGAGTCCCGACTTAATTATCATAGTGATAATAAAATATGTGATAGGATATACCACGTAAAAGAATCCTCTTGAAGCTATGCTTTGATATCCCCTTTTGCCATTATAAAACCAGGTGATAATGACCCCCAGCACCGGAGCATAAAGCAGAAATGTATTGCTTACGCTACCAAGGATAATAATCTGTATGGCTGCTACTGCAATCAGTATAAGAAAAGGATTGCCGTAAAAAAGATACATGGCTGCCATGGTAAAAATAATCCCACCTGCCTGCTCAGCTCCTGCAACTGTAGCCAGACCTGTAAAAAATATTATAAGCAGAATCGTGAGGAGATTACGGGGCACCGGTTTTTGTTTATAATAACCTCTGACCAGATCCAGCCACATAATCATCCCTATGCCAAAAGCCAGCGTCAGAAAAATATTCAGGTTATTACCATTCATATAGCGTTTTATATTATTACCAAATAAAGCATAGTCAACAACAAGCTCTGTTATCAGTCCTACAAGAAGAATACGAAGCAGGTACTTCCTGGAGCTTTTGGTATATCTGTAACCTTCTACTGCCAGAAATGCAATAACAGGTAAAGACATATATGTCATAATATTCCCGGCAATATACCTAATGCCTGCTTTTGCAAAGTCCAGCTCCAACAGGACTCTGCCGGCAACAAAAAGAATAGTCGATATTATTTTCAACACAAAGCCTGAGTAAAAAGTCTTTTTAAAAGAATACTGCTTCATCCTATCTCCTAGAACTCCCTGTGCGTCGCCCCATAAAATAAATACTGCTGCATAACCCCGCAGTAAGGCTCATATTTCTTATAATCAAAGCCATCCGGGTAAAAAGCTGCCAGCTCCCTGTTAATCCATACATCTTTCGGAAAAGCATTCAGCCTGTGATAGCCAAACAGCATAATACAGCTGGCCACCTTTTCTCCAACGCCCCTTATGTCCATAAGCCTTGCCTTTAATTCCTCATCAGGCAGACTGTAAAAACTTTGTAAATCAATTTCTCCTGCAGCCACCTTTTCTGCCGCCAATCGAACATACTCTGCTCTATAGCCCAGACCGCAGGCTTTTAATTGTTCATCGCTTAGTCCTGCAATCTTAATCGCTTCAGGAAAAGCGGTACCACCACAGGCTTCGCACAGCCTTTCCACTGAAGTCCTGATGGCAGGCATGGACTTTCTCTGAGAAATAATAAAGGTAATAAGCATTTCAAAGGGATCCTGTTGTAATATCCTGATACCTCTGGCCCTGTCTGCACATTCTAAAAGATGCTTATCACTCTTACTTACAAGACCTGAAATCTCCCTGTAAGAAGTAGATAAATCCAGGTAATTTTGCCAAAAAGCCTCTTCCTCACCGGGACATTTTATTTCAAATTTCCCGGGACTAAGCATGGATATGACAGTCTCTTTGTCCCCTGCTCTTACTCTTACCTCATTCTCATTTATGAAATTCCATCGAAAAGCCTGACCGCAGTCACCGGTTTTTAAAAGGTCAAAATCATCATTAACATCTATAATCATATTATTTCTTACGTTCTAACTCTACCAGCACCATGGAGCGCGGTGCCACAGTAATATTATCCCCAATCTCCTGATCCTTACGCTTTTTATCATCGGTATCAAATACCACTCTGCCCTTTGCATTAGTCACAGGCAGAGCCAGAGTATGACCTTCCCAGTGCATATTATACACCAGATAGTAGTCATTTTCGTAATCCATAAGATTCTGTTTTACATACCTGCCTGCAAAGTAAAAAGCAATAACTCTTTTATAGGGGCTGTAGTCCATTTTCCAAGGCTCTTCAGAATGAACAGATATCTCCGGCATTCCTACCCCCGCAAAGTCTGCTTCGTGCAGCTTATGTCTCATGTTAAATAAAGGATGAGACTTCCTGAATTCTATAAGGAAACAGTAGAAATCGTATATTTCCTTATTCTTTTTTATTTTTTCCCAGTCCGGATATGATATTTCATTATCCTGACAAAAGGAATTGTTATTACCTGCCTTACTGTGTCCCATTTCATCGCCAAAAAGTATCTCAGGGATACCTCCTGACAGGAAAAGACCGGCTATGGCATTTTTCATACATTTAAGGCGAAGAGCATTTATCTTCTTTATCTTTGTTTCGCCTTCAACGCCGCAATTCCAGGAAAAATTAAAGTCCGTGCCGTCCTTCCCCTTTTCCCCGTTGTCTTCATTATGCTTATAATCGTAGGTAAAGAGATCGTGGAGAGTAAATCCATTGTTATCTGATATAAAGGACACTCTTCTTGTCTGGCGATCCTTAATGTCAGCTGCCAAAAATGCTGTTTCGCCTTCATCCCCCTTTAAGTACCTGCGCATATCATTCTGGAATGCATCCTGATAGCAAAAGGCTTCACCCTCATTACTTCCGGCAAATATACGGCAGGATGCCAGTATCGGGTCATTATTAATATCCTTAAGCCCTACTGTCTCCTCGCTTACTCTAAATCCATCCACGCCATAAATACCTGCATAATAACGCATGGCACTTTTTATGCTGTAGCTGCCGGCCGGATAAAGATTGTCAATAAGCTCCATATAAACATCCAGACCATTTTTATGGCAGGTCTGAACCATATCGAAGAATTCACGCTGAGCCAGATTTTCATCTACTGCGTAGCTGGCCTTAGGAGCAAAAAGGAAGCTTTTTCTACAGTTGTAGCCCCACTGATTAATCCGCCCGTCACTCATATGCTCGTTAAAATCAAATACCGGCTGGAGCATAATAGCTGTAATCCCCAGCTTTTTCAGATACGGTGCCTTTTCAGCCACTGCGCTAAAAGTTCCGGGATGCTTTACTTTAGCCCCTTTTCCCATGGTAAAGCTTCTGACATGCAGCTTATAAAGAATAAGCTCTTTTTCGTCATGCATATCATAAGGCTGAGGCTGAGAGAGCCCTGCATCCGGCAGTAATGCTCTTACATAATCATCTACAGCTGTCTCCCCAAACACACTTCGGCCGGTAACGCCATATGCATTGGGATCATTTTTCCTCACACCATCTGCCAGATAGTCGTAAGAATAAACTTCTGAAAGACTGTTTTTATTTGCAAAGGCTGAAAAAAGATACTGTTTGTCTCTACGGCATGGAATCTCACAAAGCTTTTCTCCATTTTTGTTGAAAAGCCGCAAAAAAACATTTTTTCCTCCGGGAATGCTTATAGAAAATAAAATACCTTTATCTTTTATGGCAGCTCCCGGAAATGGTCTATAACAGTCCAAAACCGTTTGATCACAGTATCTTTTGTTCATCTTTTATCCTTCTTTCGTAAGAAAACTTATAATTATTTATTAGTCTTCCTCTTCTACCTCAGAAGTAAGTACCTGACGCTTTCTAGCCATCTCATCGCTTTCAAGATAATCATCATAAGTAGTAACTTTATCAATCATGCTACCGCCCGGAACGATCTCTACAATACGATTGGCAACAGTCTGAATAAACTGGTGGTCCAGAGCTGTAAAAAGTACTACTCCCTGGAATTTGATAAGGGCATTATTTAAAGATGTAATGCTTTCCATATCCAGATGGTTGGTAGGCTCGTCCATAACCAGCACATTGCCGGCCTGAATCATCATCTTGGACAGCATTACTCTTACCTTTTCACCACCGGAAAGTACATTAACCTTCTTAACGCCTTCTTCTCCTGCAAAAAGCATACGTCCCAGGAAACCACGAACATATGTAACGTCGTCCACAGGTGAATATGGCATGAGATGCTCAACAATATTCTCGCTACCTGCAAAGATCTCTGTGTTGTCCTTGGGGAAATAGCTCTGGGATGTGGTAATGCCCCACTTAAAGGATCCTGAATCAGGCTCCATCTCACCCATAAGAATCTTGAAAAGAGTAGTAGCTGCCAGAGTATTTCCGCCTACAAAGGCAATCTTATCGTTGCGGCCTACTACCATATTAATGTCATCCAGTACTTTTACGCCGTTGATAGTCTTGCTAAGATGCTTAATCTCCAGTACTTCATTACCGATTTCACGAGCCGGTCTAAAGTCGATATACGGATATTTTCTGCTGGATGGTCTGATCTCGTCCAGCTCAATTTTTTCCAGGGCTCTCTTACGTGAAGTAGCCTGCTTGGACTTGGAAGCATTAGCAGAGAATCTCTGAATGAACTCCTGAAGTTCTTTAATCTTCTCTTCTTTCTTCTTATTAGCTTCCTTCATCTGGCGTACCATGAGCTGGGATGACTCATACCAGAAGTCGTAGTTACCCGCATACAGCTGAATCTTTGCATAGTCAATATCAGCAATATGTGTACATACCTTGTTAAGGAAGTATCTGTCATGAGATACTACAATGACGGTATTGTCAAAATTAATAAGGAACTCTTCCAGCCATGCAATAGCATCCAGATCCAGATGGTTGGTAGGCTCGTCCAGGAGAAGAATATCAGGATTGCCGAAAAGAGCCTGGGCCAAGAGCACCTTTACCTTAAGAGGACCTGTAAGATCTGCCATCATCTGGTAATGGAACTCATCTGATACTCCCAGACCATTAAGAAGTGTAGCTGCGTCACTTTCAGCTTCCCAGCCGTTCATTTCTGCAAATTCTGTTTCCAGCTCAGATGCCTTGATACCATCTTCTTCTGTGAAATCCTCTTTTGCATAAATAGCATCCTTTTCCTTCATGATGTCATAAAGGCGCTTATTTCCCATAATTACGGTATCAAGTACTGTATATGCATCGTACTTGAAGTGGTCCTGCTGCAGGAAAGAAAGTCTCTGGCCGGGAGTGATAATGATATCACCATTGGTAGACTCCAGCTGGCCTGAAAGAATCTTAAGGAATGTGGACTTGCCGGCACCATTGGCGCCGATAATACCATAGCAGTTTCCCTCTGTAAATTTGATGTTTACGTCCTCGAAAAGCGCACGCTTTCCAAGACGAAGTGTAATATTACTTGCCTGAATCATTTGTAAAAAACCTTTCTAACTCTTTAATATATGATACTTATGTCTTTGAAGTATTCTTTATACTTCAAACATTAAATCTTCGTAAGTAGGTACCGGCCAGAATCTCTTATCTACTCTGACTTCAAGAGCATCTACTGTAGCTCTTAAGGTATTCATGGCAGGAACAACATGCTCGAAATAGTATATTGCCTTCTTTTTCTGATCTTTTACCTTAGCAGCTTTTTCAATCTCTACAGTCAGAGCTTCCTTGGCCTCTTCAGCCTTTTCAATAAGATCTATAATCTCTGTAAGCAGCTTGGCCTGAACCTTAACAGAAAGTCCCAGTCCAGTTTTATTTATCTCATTGATAGTCTCTGCCAGACGCTTTGAATATCTGATAACTGAAGGGATATAAAGTCTTGATGCCATTTCAGTCATGGTACGAGCCTCAATATTAATGGTCTTTGAGTAGATCTCGTAATTGATTTCCTCTCTGGATGCCAGCTCAACATAGCTAAGTACCTTGTGTCTGCCAAATACATCGACTGTCTCAGGATATGTGTATGCTGCATTAGCATATACCATAGACTTGGCAGAAGGAAGGCCTCGTTTTTTAGCCTCTGCATTCCATTCCTTGGAATAGCCATCACCGTTAAAAATAACGCGCTGGTGACTGGTGAGCAGCTCTCTTATATACTTAAGGGCCTCTTTTTCAAAGTTCTTTTTATCTGCCTTTTCCAGCCTGTCAGCCGCAAGCATAAGCTCTTCTGCCACAATAGTATTCAGTACGGTATTGGGGCCTGCGATGGACTGCTGGCTGCTGACTGTACGGAATTCAAATTTATTACCTGTAAAAGCAAAAGGTGAGGTACGATTTCTGTCGGTAACGTCCTTATTAAGTGCAGGCAGAGAATGAGCCCCCATATTCATTACCGCTTTTTTCTTACAGGTCTTAGCCTCTCCTGTCTCAATAATCTGGCGAACAATATCATCCAGCTGCTCTCCCAGGAAAATGGAGATAATGGTAGGCGGTGCTTCGTTGCCACCCAGTCGCAAGTCATTACCCGGTGTGGAAGCTGAGCAGCGTAGCATCATGGCATGCTTGTCAACAGCAGCAATAACTGCTGATAAAAACAGTAAGAACTGAATATTCTTATTGGGCTCAGATCCCGGCTTTAAGAGATTCTCTCCCTCAGAAGATACCATGGACCAGTTGTCGTGCTTACCTGAGCCATTTACTCCTGCAAAAGGCTTCTCGTGAAGAAGGCATTCCATGCCGTGACGCTTTGCCACTTTCTTCATAACATCCATAACAATCTGATTATGGTCAACTGCAATATTGGCAGTAGTAAAAATCGGTGCCAGCTCATGCTGAGCAGGAGCTACTTCGTTATGCTGAGTCTTCGCCAGTACTCCCAGCTTCCAAAGCTCAGTATTCAGCTCCTTCATGAAGGCTGCGATACGCTCTTTGATAGTGCCATAGTAGTGATCATCCATTTCCTGGCCTTTGGGAGCAGGAGCACCAAAGAGGGTACGACCTGTCAAAATCAGGTCCTCTCTCTGCATATACTTTTTATGATCCACAAGGAAGTACTCCTGTTCAGGTCCAACAGAACAGGAAACATTCTCTACATTTGTTTTGCCAAAAAGATGCAGGATTCTGGTGGCCTGGGAAGACAGGGCATCCATAGAACGAAGTAATGGAGTCTTTTTATCCAGGGCTTCTCCTGTATAGGAGCAGAAAGCAGTCGGTATGCAAAGGGTAACGCCTGCGGCATCCTCTTTTACAAACGCCGGGCTGGTGCAGTCCCATGCTGTATATCCTCTGGCTTCAAAAGTGGCACGAAGGCCTCCTGAAGGGAAGGAAGACGCATCACTCTCTCCCTTGATAAGCTCCTTACCGGAAAATTCCATTATAACTTTACCACCTGCTGCAGGGGCAATAAAGGAATCGTGCTTTTCAGCAGTGATACCTGTCATAGGATGGAACCAGTGGGTATAATGGGTAGCTCCCTTACTTATAGCCCATTTTTTCATAGCCTCTGCTACTACATCTGCAATAGCAGGATCCAGCTCGGCCTGGGTCTCCATAGTCTTTTTAAGTGAGTTGAATACAGTCTCCGGAAGCACTTCCTTCATTACTGTCTCGTTAAAAACGTCAATACCGAAAATATCCTGGATGGATTCTGACATATTTATGTCCTCTTTCTTTATGTATATTAATTCTGCTTTATGGTAACATCCATCTGGGTAAATGGAATCTCTATGCCTTCAGCATCAAAGGTCTTCTTAATAGCTTCGGTAACTGCAAATTTGGCAGCCCAGTAGTCCTCAGCCTTTACCCAGAAACGAAGATTATAGTCTACGGAAGAAGCTCCATACTGGCTGATAAATACGTCCATTGCCTCATCCTGAAGCACCAGCTCATTGTTTTCCACAAGTCCCATAAGGACGCGCTTTACATGATCAATGTCGGCTGAGTAAGACGCACTGGCAGGTATATCCAGACGTCTTTTTTTCTCACGGGATACATTGGTAATAACCGAATTGGAAAGAGCACCATTTGGTACTACTATATCCTTAAAATCCGGTGTGCGCAGCTTGGTATAGAAAATATCTATGGCTGTAACCGTGCCCTCTGTACCATTTGATATAATATAATCGCCTACGTTAAAAGGACGAAGAATAAGTATCAGTACACCACCTGCGAAATTACTTAATGATCCCTGCAAAGAAAGACCAACAGTAAGACCCAGGGATCCTAAGAGCGCTATAACAGATGCTGAACCTACTCCAAGAATCGTAACATCTACCAGAATAATCAATAGGTAAAAGCCCAGCTTAATAAGGGAGCAAAGGAAAGCTATAACCGACTTGTCCATTTTAGTCTTGTGCATGCCCTTATTGATGGTCGGCACCAGCTTTTTAATAATCTTTGATCCAATTATGGTAATCAGAAGAACGACTACAATTCTGATACCAAAGGGCAGTACCTGCTTTTGCAAAAAAGTAAGTACATTATCCCAAAATCCGGCTGCGTCAGCAGCTGCAGGGGTAGGGGTGAGAGTGTCTGCAATATCGCTTGCCAGCTCTGCAGTAAAAAATGAAGAAAACATCTAAATCTCCTTTTATTTATCTTCTTTCTGAGTCTTATCCTGAAAACTAAATTCAAAAATTACAATGCCAAGCGGTGGCAAGGTCATCATAATGGAATTGTCCTTTCCATCATGGGGTACAGCCTCAGACTTTATTGCTCTCGGATTCACATAGCCATAACCGCCATACTTAATCTGATCAGAGTTCAGTACCTCTTTATAGGATCCGGCAACAGGCACTGCCTGGCGGAAGTCACTGTATACGATAGGTGTGAAGTTGCATACACAAAGATAAGCTTTGCCTGTAGATCTGGCTCTTCTTATAAATGATACGATACTGTGATCTGCATCCATACAGCTCATCCATTCAAATCCATACGGATCAAAATCATCCTCGAAAAATGCCGGCTGCTTTTTGTAAAGCGCATTTAAATCTCTGCAGTAATCCTGCATTTTTCTATGCATTTCATAGTCAGTCACCAGCTGCCAGTCCAGGCTCTTGCCTTCATTCCACTCAGCAAACTGACCAAAGTCCTGGCCCATAAATAAAAGCTTTTTGCCGGGATGTCCTGTCATGAAGCCATAGGCAAGACGAAGATTTGCAAATTTTTCCTCGTAATTGCCTGGCATTTTATTTATAAGGGAATATTTACCGTGTACTACCTCATCATGAGAAAGCACCAGTACAAATCTCTCGGAATATGCATACATCATGGAGAAAGTAAGGCAGCCGTGAACACCCTTTTTGAAAAGAGGGTCTTGGGACATGTACTTAAGGAAGTCATTCATCCAGCCCATATTCCACTTCATATTAAAGCCTAAAGACTTGCCATCGGTCACATCACCTGTGACATTGGGCCAGGCGGTAGACTCTTCTGCTATCATCATAACATCCGGATGAGTCTTGGCCATCATGGAATTCAGATGCTTAAGGAATTCCACAGTATCCAGATTTTCTCTGCCACCAAATTTATTAGGGATCCATTCCCCATCCTTGCGGCCGTAGTTCAGATAAAGCATGGACGCAACTGCATCCATTCTGATGCCGTCTATATGATACTGCTCTACCCAGTAAAAAGCATTGGATATAAGGAAATTGGACACTTCAGGTCTCTCGGTATTGAAGATAAGTGTACCCCAGTCAGGATGCTCTCCCTTTCTCTTGTCCTGATGCTCATAGAGACAGCTACCGTCAAATTTGGCCAGTCCAAAGGCATCCTTCGGGAAATGGGCAGGTACCCAGTCCAAAATAACGCCAATGCCGTTTTTATGCATAG
This sequence comes from Lachnospiraceae bacterium, assembly GCA_045616485.1. Lineage (GTDB taxonomy): Bacteria > Bacillota > Clostridia > Lachnospirales > Lachnospiraceae > RGIG3528. The sequence continues at coordinate 11,092 of JAZLGU010000055.1, read as the reverse complement.
TCTCCACGAAATATCTGAAATCTCCAGGAGTGCCATATCTGGATGAAGGTGCGTAGTAGCCTGTTACCTGATATCCCCAGGAGCCATCGAAAGGATGCTCCATAACAGGCAGCAGCTCTATATGAGTATAATTCATATCCTTCATATACTCAGACAGCTGATCTGCCAGCTCCCTGTAATTGTAGAAGCTGCCATCTTCTTCTGTCGGCTTTTTCCAGGACCCCAGATGCACCTCGTAGATATTCATAGGGCTCTTATATATGTCCTTTTGGCTTCTCTGGTCCATGTATTTTTTATCGGACCATTTAAAATAATTAATCTCTGCCACGATAGAAGCATTGTCAGGACGCTTTTCATGGGAAAATCCGTATGGATCGGACTTAAGCACCACTGCTCCTCCCGGAATAGTGACTGCATACTTATAAATATCTCCCACCTTTGCCCCCGGGACAAAAAGTGAAAAAACGCCATACTCATCATTTGCTTCCATGATGTGACTACGCTGATTCCAGAGATTGAAGTTGCCGGCAACGCTCACCATAAGCGCATTGGGAGCCCATACGGCAAACATAACTCCCTCTACTCCACGCTGTACAGACCTGTGAGCTCCAAGTGTGTTATAGATATGATAGTTTATACCCTTTTTAAAAAGCTCCAGCTCTTCTTTAGGTAAAGTAGAATCAAAATTGTAAGTGTCCTGACAGGTATAAGTATTGCCATCAGGATAATAAGCCGTAAATGTATAGTCGAACCAGTCTTTTTCATCAACAATCGTGCCGAAAAAACCGCTTTCGTCTACATGTGCCATTTCTATTTTTTCATTTGTGTCGGTACGATTCAGTACCAGACCGCAAGCCCCCGGAAAAAAGCCGCACACCCGCCTCTTTCCATCTTTTGTTTCCCGAGAGCCCAGCTCCCAGAAAGGATGTCTTGTTTCACCATAGCAGATCGGATTAGTCTCATCTTTTGTAATGTAAGAATAAATTCTCTGATCCATTTGCTTCTCCCCGTTTTTATTCTAGATACCATTCGTCATCTGACGCCATAGACTTCTTCTTTTTCCCATCCATCCCTGCGCTTTTAGCCTCTTCTGCATCAAGACGCTTAAAGTTAAAGGATACTTCTTCACTTTCTTCTGTAGCTTCTGTAGCTTCTGTAGCTTCTGTACCTTCTGCTTCTTTTTCCGCCTGCTCTTTTTCTGCCTGCTGGGAAAGAGTCTTAAGCACATACTTTTTCAGTATTTTTTCCATCATAAGACTTTCAAGCAGCACTCCTGCAGCAAGAAGAATAAAGAGGGTCAGTCCATTGGTAAAATATCCCAGTACTCCAAAGGCAAACCACATTAATACAAAAACCACAGTATAGCCCATATGCCTAGCTGAAAGTCCTAATGAAAACTTTATGGCATTCCACTGCTTCATCTGGAATCTGGATAAAACCGGACAGTAATAAATGAAGGTAGATACCAGGAAAAATGAGATAACTATAAATAGAAAAATGAAAGTTGCATTGTTGCTTTCATGATAAACACCAACAGCGTACCAGAAGTCAAATAATAAAAGCGCTGATAAAGCCGTAAATATCAGGGAAGCCACAACCCCCTGCTTGAAATTCTGCTTAAAGCTTCTGAAAAACTCTTTTACCGGGTAGCCTCTGTGTCGTCTTACTGCCTTTACCACTGAATAATACAAGGCTGTAGTTGTAGGTACCAGCAATATGCCTGCTACCAAAGCCACCAGTACATATAATGGATGCCAGCTGGATTTTTCGTTAAACAGCATGGCTATATTTATGTATGCTGTCAGTGCAAAAGGAGCATTCATAAGAGCGTAAATAAGATTCAATACAATAAGGTCAAATACCTTTGATAACATAGAGAAAAAGCCATTCTCCGGATTTAAATAATTACTCAAGTCCCGCCTCCGAATTACATACTTATCTAAATTACTATTGTAGCCGATTATACTAATTATTGCAACGAATAAATACCGATGAATAACTTATGTATTACTTATAAAACTTTGTAAAGAAAAAAGAAGCTGAAAAGCATAGCTCTGCTTTTCAGCTCCGTTTTTATTTTGTCTCTTCTTTTAACAGAATATCTGCATACTCTCCTCCCAGCTTTTCTAGCTCTTCAGCCAGCATTTTTGCATATAATCTGGCTCCGGTAAAGGTAAGATGGGTATTATCTGCCTTGCCTTCCGGGAAATTGTCCCAAACACCGGCATCAAAATTCATGTACCACTGTCTGCTTATTTCCTGACCTGCTGCTTCTATAGCCATGCCGGTCTTGTAAGTCATGTCAATAAATGCTACATCTTCCTCTTCTGCTACATCCTTCATGGCTCTTACATAATTGCCATGAGAATATATCAGAATACCATTTTCATCAAAACCTCTTCTTTCAATGGGGGAAATCAAAACAGGAATAGCTTTGTGCTTTCTGGCCACATTAATAAAGGTCTTGAGATTGTCTTTAAAGCTGGTAAACGGATCTGTATAGCGCAAAGGATCCTGGCTTTTTTCATCATTGTGTCCAAACTGAATAAAGAGAAAATCGCCTTTGCCTATCTCTAAATCAATACGCTTAAGTCTCCCCTGATCCATAAAGCTTTTGGTACTTCTGCCGTTAATGGCGTGATTAACAAGCTTAACATCCGGGCTTAAGTACAGAGGCAGCATCTGTCCGATACCTGTCTCCGGATATACCAGATGTGTCTTCTGGGCCACAGTAGAGTCCGATGCGTAAAAGATATATTTAATCTTTGGTTGCTTTTCCATAACTCTCTCCGAAAACTATCTGATATCTGTCATGGCAACGCCATCCATATCATCGAATGCCTGATTCTCACCTACCATACCCCAGATAAAGGTATAATTTCTGGTGCCGCATCCTGAGTGGATAGACCATGATGGAGAAATAACAGCCTGCTCATTTCTCATAACAATGTGACGTGTCTCTGTAGGCTCGCCCATGTAGTGGAATACGCAGTCATTTTCACCCATCTCAAAGTAGAGATAAACTTCCATTCTTCTGTCATGTGTATGGCAAGGCATGGTGTTCCATACGGAGCCCTCTTCCAGATGTGTCATACCCATAACCAACTGACAGGACTCTACCTGACCCGGAAGAATATACTTGCAGATAGTTCTGTGGTTGGCATCCTGAAGAGAACCAAGCTCAACCTTATTGCAATCCTTAACAATAACAACGCCCTCCTCTGCAGTACCTTCAGGCTTGATAAGTACTGTAGGATAAGACTTGTGTGCAGGTGCTGAATTCAGATAGAATTTGGCAGGATGTGCAGCATCCTTGGACCCAAAGGAAATATCCTTTGCACCCATACCAATATACATGCCCTCTTTATAATTGAGAGTATATGCCTTACCATCAATATTGATGACGCCTGTACCGCCGATATTGATAACGCCCATCTCACGTCTCTCAAGGAAGTACTCTGCTCTAAGCTCATCGCCTGCTGTAAGAACCAAAGTCTTACCTACAGGGACAGCAGAACCTGTAATAATTCTGTCAATGTGGCTGTAAACCAGCTTAATCTCATTCTCTCCAAAAAGATCATCAATTAAAAACTCCTCGCGAAGTCTGTCTGTGTCATAATGCTTCACGTCTCTAGGTGATGCAGCTGTACGTAATTCCATTTTTTATCCTCATCTTTCCTGAGTGCATGTAAGCACTCACATACTTGATATATTCTATCATTCATAATCAAAAATATCAACTTTCAAAAACACAGAAAGTTTGCCAATTTGATTACTATAATCAAAACCCGGGATTCACTCACACTATAATCATAATCAGGGATTCACTCACACTATAATCAAAACCCGGGATTCACTCCCGGGTTTTGAAAGGCCGCAATGTGGGGTGTAGGGGCCTCCATATTGCGGCCTTTATTCTTTGTAAAAATCCAAATGAAATGACACCGTCATTTCATTTGAAGCGAGCACTTTAGTGCGAAGCGCTTATCTCTGTACTCTACCTGAAGCATCACCGCCTGCAAGTGTCTCTACCTCTTTACGTGTAACAAGGTTGAAATCGCCAGGAATAGTATGCTTAAGAGCAGAAGCTGCTACACCATACTCAAGTGCTGCCTTGAAATCCTTACCATCTACAAGACCACAGATAACGCCTGCTGCGAAGGAATCACCGCCACCAACACGGTCTACGATTGGGTGAAGGTTGTACTTTCTTGAATGGTAGAACTCCTTTGTATCTCTGGAGTACATGCAAGCTGACCAACCATTGTCGGAAGCTGAATGAGACTCACGAAGGGAGGATACGCAGTACTCAAAATTGTAATCTGCTACCATCTGCTCGAAGATGGACTTGTAACCAGCCAGCTCAAGCTCACCGGAAGTAACATCTGTATTACCAGGCTTGTAGCCAAGAACCAGCTCTGCGTCCTCTTCATTACCGATACATACATCAACATACTGCATAAGGTTCTTCATAACCTTCTGAGCCTTCTCAGAAGACCAAAGCTTCTTTCTGAAGTTAAGGTCGCAGGATACCTTTACACCATGCTTCTTAGCTGCCTTAAGAGCTTCCTCTGTAAGAACTGCTGCTGCATCAGATACTGCCGGTGTAATACCTGTGAAATGGAACCAGTCAGCGCCCTCGAAGATCTTGTCGAAGTCGAAATCTGCAGCTGTTGCTGTAGAGATAGAGGAATGTGCTCTATCATAAACTACCTTTGAAGGACGAAGGGAAGAACCTGTCTCAAGATAGTAGATACCTACTCTTTCGCCACAACGAGCGATATTATCTGTCTTAACATTGTACTTTCTGAGAGCTGCAATTGCGCAGTCACCGATCTCGTTTGCAGGAAGTGCTGTAACGTACTCTGCATCGTGGCCATAATTTGCCAAAGAAACTGCAACGTTAGCCTCGCCGCCGCCGTAGTTAATGTCAAACTCGTCAGCCTGAATGAATTTCTCGTTGTTTGGTGTGGAAAGTCTGAGCATGATCTCGCCCATAGTAATAACTTTTGCCATGTTATTTATCTCCTTAAGTGTTTAGTTTATATTTGCGCCTTTCGGCTAAAACTCATAATTATTAAAGTGTTACGCCCTGCTTAAAGATAGCCATATCGTGGAAACCGGCCTCTTCGGACTTAACTTTTTTACCTGATGCTACAGAAAGAACATAATCAAAAAGCTCCTCTGCCAGCTCGTCCTTATCTTTACCTTCTACCAGTACGCCGCAGTTAAAATCGATCCACTTATCTTTTTTTCCTGCCAGGTAAGAATTGGTAGAAATCTTTACTGTAGGCACCGGTGATGCAAAAGGTGTACCGCGTCCTGTAGTAAAAAGAACAATCTGCGCACCGGAAACAGCAAGAGCTGTAGCTGCTACCAGATCATTGCCCGGAGCGGACAAAAGATTGAGGCCCGGCTTCGCTACTCTTTCGCCATACTCAAGTACTCCCACAACAGGTGCTGAGCCTGACTTTTGTGTGCATCCCAAAGACTTGTCTTCAAGTGTGGAAATGCCGCCCTTCTTATTACCCGGTGAAGGATTCTCATAAATGGTCTGATTATTTCTCATGAAGTACTCTTTGAAATTATTGATAAGGCAGACTGTTTTATCAAATGTCTCCTTATTTTCACATCTGTTCATGAGAAGAGTCTCTGCTCCAAACATTTCAGGTACTTCTGTAAGAATGGTAGTACCACCTTTAGATACCAGATTGTCAGAGAAAAGACCAACTGTAGGATTGGCAGTAATGCCTGAAAGACCGTCTGAACCGCCGCACTTCATACCAATAATAAGCTTTGATGCGGACACTTTTTCTCTCTCAAATCCTGCAGCAAAATCTATAAGCTCTTTAATAAGCTTTTCAGCATCAGAGAACTCGTCGTCTGACTCCTGACAAACCAGGAATTTTACGCGATTTTCATCGTAATCACCAATATATCCCTTAAGAACATCTATATTGGAATTCTCACAGCCCAGGCCCAAAACCAGAACACCGCCTGCATTTGGATGATGAATCATATCAGCCAGTACTGTACGTGTGTTTTCCTGATCGTCGCCCATCTGAGAACAGCCATAAGGATGTGGAAAAGCAATGATATCATCTACAGATCCCTTAAGGTACTTTTTATTTACTTCCGCCATCTTGGTAGCGATATTGTTTACGCATCCGACAGTAGGAATAATCCAGATGTCATTACGTACACCTACGCTGCCATCTTTACGAACAAAGCCGTCGAAAAATGCCTCACCTGCCGTACCATTTTTAACAGCCTCTTCTTTTGTATAAGAAGCAGCCATTTCAGGATGATACTCATACTCAAGCAGATCGCCTAAATTGGTCTTGACATTCTGTGTATGTACGTGACAGCCGGAAGCCACATCTACGGTAACATGACCAATAGGATCGCCGTACTTAATAACATTTTCACCGGCCTTAAGGTCACAGAGAGTCACCTTATGACCTCTTAAGATATCTTCTTTAAATGTAACAGGGCCATTTTTTGTAGTAATCACAGTACCCTTTGAAAGGTCTGTAAGCGCAACTGCAACATTGTCCTTTTCATTAATTATAATGTAATCCATATTTTTCTCCGGGTCTGTTTATGCAAAAAGCTTGTCAATAGTAGCCTTCATGCCGTTCTCACGGATGGAAACAAGGTAAGATGTAACCTTCTCTTCAACATCTGCAAGGGCTGAAAGATCCTGATCCCAGAAATCAACATTGGAAAGGAATGCGTGAGCATATTCAGCTGCACTCTTTCCTGAATTGGCAGCCATAAAATCAAGAACTGCTGCGTCGTCCAGAATATTGTACTCCTGTCCGTCTCTATGACCGATAAGAGCCTTTTCTCTGATCTCTGAGCCTGTATAGAAGGCCATAAGCGCTGCCAGGGAGAAACCAAGTCTGTCAGGGCACTTGCCATTGTTCTTGATACAGCCTAAGAAGCTTGGCATTACTCTTGCCTTCCACTTGGACACTGAATTAAGGGAAATTGCAAGGAGCGCATGATCAACATATGGATTGTCAAAACGGTCAAATACGGATTTTGCAAAATCCTTACACTCTTCTGCAGGAAGTGTAAGTGTAGGAATGATTTCCTCATATACTGCATCTTCAACAAATTTTCTAAGTACGGGAGTATTCATCATATCGCGTACAATGTCTGTGCCATAGAGGTAAGCACCAAGAACGGAACAGGTATGAGCGCCATTAAGAATACGTACCTTACGCTGCTTATATGGATGATGATCCTTTGTAAATACTACATGACAGCCTGCATCAGGAAGAGGGAACTCCTTGGAGATATCCTTGTCAGACTCAATAACCCAAAGGGAGAATGGCTCTGCTGTAACCATAATCTTATCCTGATAGCCGTATCTGTCCCAATGTGGCTGCTCTTTGCCTCTTGGATAGCCTGTAACAATACGGTCTACGAGAGTCTGGGTAAATACACATGCTTCCTTAACCCATGTAACAAACTCTGCAGGAAGATTCCAGTTGGCGCACTGCTTAAGAACACACTCCTTAAGGTGCATACCGTTGTCATCAATAAGCTCTACAGGAAGCATTACAAGGCCCTTGCTCATGTCGCCGTTAAAATGCTCATATCTGGTATATAAGAACTTAGTAAGCTTGCCTGGGAAAGAAACAGGTGGACAAAGCTCAAATTTATCATTTTCGTCATAAACGATACCTGCCTCTGTAGTATTGGATACTACAAAACGGAGAGTATCAATCTTTGCTAAATCATTGTACTTCTCGTACTCATCTGTAGCTGCTACAGCATCTGCTACGGAAGTAACGATACGGTCAACTACCTTTGCCTCTCCGTTCTCATCACGACCGGAAAGTGTAACTGTATACTGGCAATCCTGCTCATGGAACATATCAAGACTACCAAATTCAATAGGCTTAATGAGAACAATGTCTCCGTTGAATAATCCCTTCTCATTGGTAATGTCGATCATGTAGTCAACAAATGCACGAAGGAAGTTACCTTCTCCGAACTGTACGACCTTAATAGGACGATCTGTTTTCTTTGTCATCTGCTTGTTTAATAATTCCATTTTCTTTCGCCTTTCTTTATGCCGATATGGCTAATTTACATCTGGTAACGCCGGGGGTACATTTCTTTCGTTACTATTTGCAGTCTGTTCTGGCATTCATTCATAGACCGAAGTTAAATGTACTATGTTAATACACGCATTTCTTCGTTACTATTTGCAGTCTGTTCTGGCATTCATTCATAGACCGCTCCAGCTTCGCTGTAGCTCGCTGCTAACGCAGCTCATGGTCTATTTCATGAATTTAGAACAGCCTTTACAGTCCAATCCTTAAATGTATCAGCCTGCAAGCAAGCTTGCGCCTGCTACATTTTAATGATTGACTACAAATAGTAACTTTAGTTACATGTAAGCGTTTACATTCGCCATATTACATCGTTTGAGTCTTAATGTCAATAATAATTAGATTGTATTTTTGTAAAATCTTTTTATAGAAAAATTACTTGTTAAATTTGCCAATCAGGTGTATACTTTTTGTAAGTGCTTTCATTAGCAATATATTTTTGTGTGAAAACACACAGTTTTGGGGGTTTCTTATACTATGAATATTTACGATATTTCAGAAAAATCCGGTGTTTCCATAGCCACAGTTTCCAGAGTTCTTAATGGCAGCCCTAATGTAAGCGATGCCACAAAGCAGAAAGTTTTGCAGATCATGCAGGAGTGTGGTTATACACCTAATGTTTTTGCCAGAGGTCTGGGTCTTAATACTATGCGCACCATAGGTATTATGTGTGCTGATTCATCCGACCCTTTCCAGGCCAATGCAGTATACTACCTGGAGCAGAATCTTAGAAAAAACGGCTACGACTCTTTTCTGTGCTGTACAGGCTCCGAGCTGGAGAATAAGCAGAAATATCTGCAGCTTCTTATCGGCAAAAGAGTGGACGCCATTATCCTTGTAGGTTCCAGTTTTTTGGAGTCCAGCAAAAAAGACAATAAGTATATTACCGATGCTGCTAATGATATTCCTATTATGGTTATCAACGGTTACATAGAGCATCCTAATATTTTCTGTACTCTTTGCGACGACTATCAGGCTGTATTTGATGTAGTAAACCTTTTGGTATCCAAGGGCGCTAAAAATGTCCTTTATCTCTATACTTCCAAGTCTTATTCAGGTCTTAAAAAGCTTGCAGGCTACAAGGATGCCATGACTACCAATGGCATTACCCCGGACGAAAAGCTTATGATTAACTGCCCGAATAACATCAAAAAAACTTATGATATTTTGGAGCATGTAGCCAATACAGGTGAGCTTCCGGACGCGGTTGTAGCATCTGAAGACCAGCTGGCTGCTGCTGCATTAAAATATGCCCTTAAACATGATATTAAAGTGCCGGAACAGATTCAGATTGTAGGCTATAACAATTCCATTATTTCCGAATGTGCTTACCCTGAGCTTACTTCCATAGACAATCATGTGGAAGCTTTATCTATCACCACAGTAACAAATCTCATGAGAGTCTTAGACAAGACTACAGTACCTAATCGTACTACTCTTTCCAATGATCTCATTGAGCGTGAAACTACATTATTTAATTAAGGAGACTAACTAAAATGAGACAGTTTATGGATCAGGATTTCCTTCTTTCTAACGAGACTGCAAAGCGTCTTTATCACGATTATGCTGCCAAGATGCCTATCATCGACTATCACTGCCATATCAGTCCAAAGGAAATCGCAGAAAACAGATCATTCGAAAACATTACCCAGGTGTGGCTGGGTGGCGACCATTATAAGTGGCGTCAGATGCGTACCAACGGTGTTGATGAAAAATTCATTACCGGTGATGCTGTAGACTACGACAAATTTGTAAAATGGACAGAGACTCTGCAGAAAGCCATTGGCAATCCTCTTTATCATTGGAGCCATTTAGAGCTTCAGAGATATTTTGGTTTTGACAAGCCTCTCTCTCCAAAAACAGCTGCAGAAGCTTGGGAAGTATGTAATAAAAAGCTTACATCCGGCACTATGACAGTTCGCGATCTCATTAAGCAGTCCAATGTTGAGGTTATCTGTACTACAGATGATCCTATCGATACTCTGGAATGGCATCAGAAGATCAAGGCTGACGAGACATTTGATGTTCGTGTAATCCCTGCATGGCGCCCTGACAAGGCTATGAATCTTGAAAAAGTAGATTTCCTTGATTATCTTGCCAAGCTGGAAGACAGATCCGGTATTAAGATTAATACCTTCAAGGATCTCTGTGCAGCTCTTTCCAACCGTATGGATTTCTTTGCTGAAAATGGCTGTAAGGTTTCTGACCATGCTCTTGAATATGTTATGTTCCAGCCTGCAACTGAGGCCGAAATCGAGGCTATCTTCGCAGCCAGAAAGAATGGCACTATGCCTACCAAGCTGCAGGAGCTCCAGTTTAAGACAGCCTTCATGATGTTTGTTGGTCGTGAGTACCATAAGCGCGACTGGGTAATGCAGCTTCACTACGGTGCTATCCGTGATAATAACAAGTTTATGTTCAATAAGCTGGGCCCTGACACAGGTTATGATGCTATCAATACTTACTCATCCTCCGCTGAGATGGCTGCCTTCCTTAACGGCCTCAATGCTACAGACGAGCTTCCAAAGACCATCATCTACTCCTTAAATCCTATTGACAATGCTGCCATCGGCACAGTCATCGGCTGCTTCCAGTCCGGTCCTACAGCTGGTAAAGTTCAGCAGGGTTCTGCTTGGTGGTTCAATGATCATAAAGTAGGCATGCAGGATCAGATGACATCTTTAGCTAATCTGTCTCTCCTCTCCAATTTTGTTGGTATGCTGACAGACTCCAGAAGCTTCCTTTCCTACACTCGTCATGAATATTTCAGACGTATTCTCTGCAATCTCATAGGCACATGGGTAGAAAACGGCGAGTATCCTTGTGATATGGAGTTCCTGGGACAGATGGTTCAGGATATTTCTTATAACAATACTAAGAATTACTTCCAGTTCTAATTTAGAGCTGACAAAAATTGTCAAGGGGAAGTCGGATCGTAGCCATGTCGTTCTGTGAGCCAAGGA
>JAZLGU010000054.1:0-7869 GCA_045616485.1 Lachnospiraceae bacterium | reverse complement strand
CTTGTTAAGTTGATTGAACCGCCGTGTACCGAACGGTACGCACGGTGGTGTGAGAGGTCGAAACTTTCTCAATCTCAGAGAAAGTTTCTCCTACTCGATTATTTAAGGAGGTAAAAAATGGATTTAAATGAATTGAATCTTAAGATTTCCGAGATAAAAGAGGAAATCGCAAAGGGTATGGAGGAAATGCAAAGCTCCAAAGGGGTATACGAATTTAAGAAAAATTTCCTGGATCCAAAGGCCGGCAAGATTTCTTCCCTCATGAAAAACATGAAGGATGTGCCAAATGAGCATAAGGCGGCTTTTGGTAAGGCTGTAAATGAGATAAAGAGCTGGGCTGCAGAGAAGTTTGAAGAGGCAGATGAAAAGCTGAAGGCACTGGAAGCAAGAGCCAGATATGAAGCAGAGAAAATAGATGTTACCATGCCCGGGGAAAAGCAGGGCACCGGTAATCTCCATCCTGTTACTCAGGTTAGAAATGAGATTATTGATATTTTCTCATCCATGGGCTTCGAAGTGGTAGAGACCAAGGAAATTGAGAATGATTACTACAATTTCACTGCTCTCAATACACCTGCCGACCATCCTGCCCGCGATATGCAGGACACCTTCTACCTGTCCCCGGAATATCTGCTGGCTACTCAGACATCAGCAGCACAGATTCATACCATGGAGAAAAAGCAGCCGCCTATTAAGATGCTGGCAGCGCCCGGTAAGGTATTCAGATCAGATGATGATGCTACTCACTCACCTATGTTCCACCAGATAGAGGGATTGGTAGTAGATAACCATATTACTCTCTGCGACCTGCAGGGTATGCTGAATGTTATGGTAAAGCGAGTATTTGGTGAAAAGACCACTACCCGTTTCCGTCCATCCTATTTCCCATTCACAGAGCCATCAGTAGAGGTAGATGTAAGCTGCTTCGAGTGTGGCGGTAAGGGCTGTAAGCTCTGCAAGGGTACAGGCTGGATTGAGGTGCTGGGTGCCGGTATCGTTAATCGTAAGGTACTGGAAAACTGTAATATTGATCCTGACAAGTATTCAGGTCTGGCCTTTGGTGCAGGACTAGAGAGACTGGCTATGCTGAAGTACGGTATCAATAACATCAAGATGCTGTATGAATCAGATCTGCGCGTACTTGAGCAGCTGGATGACAATAAGTAGATATAGGGAGGATTAGGAAGATGTTAGTACCCCTTAGTTGGTTAAAAGATTATGTTGAGATAGATGTTACACCTGATGAGCTGGAGAAAAAGCTTTTTGACTCCGGCTTTGAAGTAGAGGAAAAGCATCAGGTGGGCCATGAAATCAGTGGCGTAGTAGTAGGCCTTGTAACAGAGTGTGAGCCTATTCCTGATACCCATCTTCATGTATGCAAGGTGGATCTGGGAGCAGGTGAGCCTGTACAGATATGCTGTGGTGCAGATAATGTATGCGCAGGCAAAAAATTCCCTGTAGCTACAGTAGGTGCTGTTGTTTATGCTACAGCCAAGGATCATGTGACTATAGAAGGTACCATGAAGATCGGCAAGGGTAAGCTGAGAGGCTATGAGTCCTGTGGCATGCTTTGCTCAGGTACTGAGCTGGGAGTGTCTGAGGATATGTATCCGGGTGCCGGCTATAACGGACTTCTGGTACTGCCGGATGATGCAGTGGTAGGTAGCGATGTTAAGCCTATGCTGGGCCTGGATGACTGGATTTTTGATATTTCCATTACAGCTAATCGTCCTGACTGTCAGTCTATCTTTGGTATTGCCAGAGAAGTGGCAGCTATGCTGGAAAAGCCATTAAAGACTCCCGATCTTTCATATACTGAGTCTGATGAGGAAAAGCAGGGCTTTACCGTATCTGTGGATGCGCCTGATCTTTGTCCCAGATATATTGCTCATTATGTAACAGATGTTAAAATCGGTCCTTCACCTGCATGGATGAGAAGAAGACTGGCTCTGGTAGGTCACAATTCTATCTCCAATATGGTAGATATCACCAATTACATCCTTACTGAGCTGGGTCAGCCTATGCATGCTTTTGACAATGCATTTTTACGCGGTAATGAGATCAGAGTACGTCGTGCTAATGAAGGCGAAAAGATAGTTACTCTGGATGAAAAAGAATTTACACTTAACAATAACAATCTGGTTATTTGTGATGGAGCAGGCCCTGTTGCCCTGGCAGGTATCATGGGCGGTCTCAATTCCGAGATTAGAGACACTACAGAGGCTGTAGTATTTGAAGCTGCCAAGTTTGCCAGAGACAATATCAGAAAGTCATCCCGTGCCCTGGGCCAGGTATCAGACTCATCTTCCAGATATGCAAAGGGTGTGGATGAGTACGCTACTGTAATGGCTATGAAGAGAGCCCTCCACCTGGTAGAAGAGCTGGGCTGCGGTAAAGTGGGAAAGACTCATATTGAAGTAAATTCAGGTAATTCAGTAGAGCCTCGTCAGATGAAGGCCAGCATTAAAAAAATAAATGATGTTCTGGGTATTCAGGTGCCTACTGCTGATATAGAGAGAATCCTTAAGAATCTTGATTTTAAGCCTGTCATTAATGGAGATGATCTTACTATCATGATACCTGCATACCGTGAGGATATGGAGGACTATCCTGATATTGCTGAAGAAATTATCAGAATGTACGGCTACGACCATGTAGTGCCTACATTCCTTAATGAAGCACAGGTAACATCAGGTGGCATGACTACCAAAATGAAGGGTGAGTTAAAAGTAAAGAAGACTCTTTGCCAGCTGGGGGCTTATGAGGGTATTCATTATTCCTTTATTTCCCCTTCCGATCTGGATATGCTGGAGCTTCCTATGGATGCACCTGAACGTAATGCCATTCGTATCATGAATCCTATCAATGAAGACCTGTCTGTTATGCGTACCACTCTGGTACCGCAGATGATTAATGCCATAGCCCGTAATCAGAAGAGGGGCAGACTTTCCGGCCGTATTTTTGAACTGGGTAATATTTTCATACCTCACAGCCTGCCACTTACTGAATATCCTGATGAGATTAGCACATTATCCATCGGTGTATTTGGCGACGATGAAACTTTCTTTACCCTTAAGGGACTGGTAGAAGGCGTGGCAGAGACTCTCAATACTTCCTTCGAGTATGTAGCCGGTCAGAAGCCATATCTCCACCCTTATCAGACTGCTGATATTGTGTGGGAAGGCCAGGTAATTGGCTTTATGGGTAAGATTACCTATGAGATCCAAAAGGCTACGGATATGAGAGTAGGTGGCTTTGTAGCACAGATTAATATGCAGGCACTGGAGTCACTTTATGCTAAGGGACCGAAGTTTACTCCTATCCCTAAGTTTGCTATAGAAAAGCGTGATTTGGCTCTTGTTATGGACAAGTCTGTATCCTGCGGTGATGTAGAAAAGTCTGTAAAGCAGTCCTGCAAGTTTGTTACAGATATTAAGCTTTTCGATGTATATGAAGGACTTCAGATTGGCCTATCCAAAAAGTCCATGGCCTTTACCCTTACCTTTACTCCTCAGGATGAAGAATTCGGTCCTGACAGCGTAGATGGATACGTAAAGAAAATCCTAAAAGATCTTAAGTTTAAGCATGATGTTGATCTTAGAAGTTGATTTGCACTCAGAAATGTAATATGATACATTGGGCGGAAGGGGTAGTCACAAATTTTCCCTTTTATAAACAAAGTTTCTTCTTTTTATGAACATATTTCGCTCACAAAGTCCCACTATAGTAGGTATTGTAAAACAGCGCTGATAAATTATTATTGCAGAGGAATACGAATTGGCTATTGAAGTTTTTAACAGATATGAAATCAAATATCGTATAACGAATGATACCTACGGTGTGCTGCGTGAGAGACTCTCTGAGTATATGGAAGCAGATGAACACTCAAGAAATGGAGAGTTTTACACTATCTGTAACATTTACTATGATACAGACAACCACGATCTTATCAGACGTTCTTTGGAGCATCCTGTTTACAAGGAAAAAATGAGACTTCGCTCCTATGGTACTGTGGAAAGAGATAAGAAGGTTTTTCTGGAGATTAAGAAAAAGTATGATGGTCTGGTAAATAAAAGAAGAACTAAAATGATTCTTCAGGACGCCTATGATTATTTTGATACAGGTATTGTTCCGGATATCAAGCCCTTCATGAATGCGCAGGTCATGTCTGAGATTGACTATATGAAAACACGGCTGAATCTTAAGCCGCAGCTTTTCTTATCCTATGACAGATGTGCCATGTTTGCCAAAGATGATAAGGACTTTAGAGTGACTTTTGACCGCAATATCACTACCAGAAGGTATGACCTGGGGCTGCACTATGGTATATATGGTGACAAGCTGATAGACGAAGATGAGTGGCTTATGGAGATTAAGATATCTGATGCTATGCCGTTATGGATGACTGAGATACTATCCGGCATGAAGATATATAAGACTTCATTCTCAAAGTACGGTACAGAATATGCCAATTTCGTTAGGGCTAATCATCCAACAGCCTGCAGTTATGTGACATCCACTGCCCTTGCTCCCGGTGAAATCTTTGGAAAAAACGGGACTGCAGGACAGCTGGCATAAAGAGAGGATTATAAAATGATAGAAGACTTAATTGGAATTTATACTGATACAACTACACTTATACCTGATCAGATTTTGATATGCGTGCTTTTCGCTGTGTTGCTTGGGGTTATCCTGTGCATTTCCTACATTATTTCAGTAGATAAAGAAAAGCGCAGCCTGCCATTTATGACAACGCTCATTATTTTACCTGCTATAGTAACCCTTGTAATTATACTGATTGGCAGCAATCTGGCACGTGCCGTATCTCTTGGCGGCGTTTTTGCACTGGTAAGATTCAGATCTGCACAGGGCAATGGACGTGATATTTCTTTTGTATTTCTGGCAATGGCGTCAGGCCTTTCAGTGGCACTGGGCATGCTTACAGTAGGACTTCTTGCTACCGTTCTTCTTGCGGTTATTATCATAGTGGTATCCAAGGTAGGCGTGATATTCTTAGATCCAAAAGTGGATCAGCTCCGCGTCCTTATACCTGAAGATATGGATTATCAGGGTGCTTTTGATGATCTTTTCAAAGAGTATACCAATAGCCATAAGCTTATGAAGGTAAAGACCACCAATATGGGGACTTTATTTGAGCTTACTTACAGGGTAAAGCTTAAGAATAATGCAGATCAGAAGAAATTCATGGATGAACTGAGAAAGAGAAATGGCAATCTTACCATCACTCTGGCAGAAGAAAAAGAAAAAGAAGGAGACTTATAAGTCTTTTGGCGCCCCCCCTAAGGAAAGGGGGCGTTTTTTTGTCAAAAAAAGAATGTAAAAAATCTCTACTTTTGAGGTTATTAAAAAAATAAATTCGATAGTAAACTTTTAGTAAGCGCAAAAGCGCAAATCTTAAAAGGAGAGGTTATTTATGAAAAAGAGTGTTAGAAAAGTTACTGCTCTTGTTCTTACATTTCTCATGGTAGTAGCTATGCTGCCTGCTATGGGAAAAGTTAAGAATGTTAAAGCAGAGGAAACGACTTATCATGCTTTCGTAGGCATTGGTGCCGAGGCTGAAGCTACCAAATGGGATATGTGCTATAGCGGTCCCGCCAATGGGGAGCTGGCAGGCGCAACAGTAGAGGAAGCTGATATGAAGGTGGGAGATACAGCTACAATCTCCATTACACTTCCTAAGCAGTCTGTAAAAGTATGGTGGATGGCACCATGTCTCGTAGTAGATGCTGGTAAAACAGTTGATGTTACAGTAAACAGCCTGAAGATTGATGGTCAGGAAGTTAAGATTGACAAGTCCAAGTATGAGACATTAACCTGGTATGAAGGTACAGGTGACAACTACAAGGACAACTGTGTTCGTACATACGGCGGTTACAATGAGTGGGGTGTTCAGGACGGTATTGTTATTCCTGAAGGTGCTCAGAAAATCGAGTATACTATTACACTGAACTCAGTATTGGATAAGGACAGCTATCTGGCATTTATTGCACTGGGCGGCGACTCCGCAAAGGAAGGAGCTAGCTGGGATTACTCCTATGCAGGCCCTGCATCAGCTGACAATACAGAAGGTGTTGTTGCTACTACAGCTGCAGTTAAGGTGGGCGAGACAGCTACAATTTCTGTTACTTTCCCTGATACATTTAAGCATGCATACTATGTTACTCCTGCAATTATTATTCCTGAAGCAGGTGAAAAGACAAAGGTTGATGCTGTTGTTACATCCGTAAAGGTAGATGGTCAGGACGTTGCTTTTGATCTTTCCAAAAAGGATGCTACATGGCAGGAAGATACAGGTGCTTACAGTAAGAAGACCTGCTATAGAATCAACGGCGGTTACAATGAGTGGGATGACAACAGAGCTATTGCTGCATTCCCTGAAAACTTTAAGACAGTTGAATTTACTTTTACTCTTAAGAGCGTTGAGCTTGAGGCAGTAGAGAAGGAAGTAGTAGATTTCAAGGGCGTTCTTGATCTTCATATTGCTTTCGGCGGCGACAAGGATGCAAAGGATGACTGGGGCTATGGCTATACAGCAGGCTACTCAAAGGATCCCAAGCCTGTAGAAGAGACCATCCAGGTAGGCGAAACAAAGACTGTAAGCCTTGAATTCTCCAAGAATGTTATTCATGCATACTATTTTGCACCATATCTTTCTTCTGAAATTGAGTCTCTGGACGGACTGGTAGTAGATATCGATATTACATGTAAGATTAATGGCCAGGAAGTTGCTATTGACGCTAAAGATAAGAAGGTATGCTGGAACGAGAAGACCGGCGAAATAGAAGCTACAAACGCTGTACGTCTCATGGGCGGTCACAACGATTGGGGCGATTCATACGTAACAGTGCCTGAAGAAGGCATTAAGACTCTTGAGTACACCATTACTCTTAAGTCTGCAAGCATTGAGAGAGAAGTAGTAAAGGAATTTGATAAGGCTCTTCTTGACAAGGAATACAACGGTTATCTTATTTTCCAGTGCCCTGACACATGGGTATTCCGTGATGACTGGACCAATGAGACCAATGGTCTTTTAGGCTACAAAGATGGTGTAAATGATTACTTCACTCATGTTACCTGGAATGAGGGCGCTACTGAAGAAGAAAAGAATCTTGGTGGTACATGTACAGATGCTGTTATCACAGGTAACGGTAAGTACTCAGTAAAAATCGAGGGCTTCAAGGAAGGTCTTGCAGGCTCTACAGCTTGGAACATGCTGTATGTATCTCTTGATATGCCATATGACTGTGTCGATCGTGGTGGTGTTACCATTACAGATGCAGTAGTTCTTATCGATGGTAAGAAGCAGAATGTAGAGGCTCTGATCACTAAGGGTGATAAGGTAGATTCCAAGAATCATCCGGAAATCAATGGCGTATACACAGGTATTCAGTTTATCAATAAGTACAATTCTGAGAATCCAAATGGTCAGGACAGTGTAAACATTCCTCAGAAGTCTATTGAAATCCAGTTTACCATTGCAGGTCTTGCAAAGGATGCAGCACCTACAGAGACACCTGCAGAGCCTACAAAGGCACCTGCTGAAGATAAGAATGATACACCGGCTCCTACACAGGCACCTGCAGAGCCTACAAAGGCTCCTGCCAGTGAGAAGGCTAATAATCCTACACCTATTATTATTGTAGCTGTAGTATGTGCAGTAGTCCTTGTTGGCGCAGTAGTTGCTATCGTAGTAGTTAGAAAGAAAAAGGTCACTTGTAAAATTTAATTCCACTTTGTAATGGTTACTTCCACCTTTTGAGAAGAAAATCAAATGGTGGAAGTTTTTTATTCCTTTTTCGATGGCTTTTTTGCAAAAAAGTATCTATAATTAGCTCAAAGCCGGAAAAA
>JAZLGU010000053.1:0-13659 GCA_045616485.1 Lachnospiraceae bacterium | reverse complement strand
AAGAGAAACGTCCCTGTGAAAAAAAATTGACACAGGGACGTTTCTCTCTGTCACAAAAAACATACTTGACATACTACGCAAATATGCGTAGTATGTATGTGGAGGTGGCCGTATGAATTTGAAAGAAATGAGAGAAAAAAGCGGTCTAAAGCAGACAGAGCTGGCAGCTATCAGCGGGATAAATTTGAGAAGCCTACAGGACTATGAACAGGGACATAAATCGCTAAATAGTGCAAAAGGTGAGACTCTTTTGAGATTAAGTGTAGCCCTGGGGTATAGCGTAGAGGAGATTCTCTGCGGTGATACTATCCGGGTGGATTATGATACGATTAATCAAAAAGGATTGGAGAGACGCATCCTTGCCTATGAAAAAAGCCTATGGCAGAAGAAGCACCAGGAGGTGCACTTTCCTGTTATTTTCCCGGATGAGAAGGTTGATATGAGCAGAATATATCCCACAAAGCAGGCTAAGGTTAAAAGCATTGTAGAGACGCTGCGAGGGGATGAAAGAGTTGAGAGGGTAAGGATTTTTGGCAGCAGTATTTCCATGGCGTGCCATAAGGACAGTGATATTGATCTGGCTGTAGGGCTCTTAACTGCCAGCCGGGAGATAAAAAATGCTGTGTCTGAGAAAATTCAGCTGGCCTGTGACTGGGGTGCGGATATTATCTGGATGGACCGCTTGACAGAGGCTGACCGCATTTATTCAGATATTATGAAGGGGGTAATACTTATATGAGTAAGCTGCTGTCAAGAGCTATGGTGGCACTGGAAAATGCAGAGCATAATTACGGAAGGCTGCATATAGATGACTGTTATCTGGACGCCTGTTGTTACAATTTACAGCAGGCCATTGAGTTTTCTTTGAAATTTTTAACGGAAATGACCGGACAGCAATATGCTGAAAACCATGATATAAGGGCTAATCTCAATATACTTAACAGGGTTGACTACCACGTGTCCTTCGAAAAAGAATTAAGAAACATGGCCTCTACCCTCTACTCCTGGGAGACGGAAAGCAGGTACAAGGACTCTTTTGTGGCAGTTTTGGAGGATATAGAGGAAGCCTTTGTTTATGCGAAAGCGCTGGTAGCTGAAGCAAGGGGGAAAGTGCAATAGGTAACGATTTACCAAGCGGTAATGCTTGTAATAGAGTACACAAAAAGCTATAATAAACCTGTACCTGCTAATTCTTTTGAAGAAGGCGGTACAGGTTTTTTAATCAGGTTTCGACATAATCAGGAGGCATCAATGAACAATTTCAGATTTCACGTACGTACAGATGTAAGATTCGGTAAGGATCAGATAAACAGCCTGCCGGAGGTAGTAGCGCCCCTGGGCAAAAAAGTGCTCATGGTATACGGCGGCGGCAGCATTAAGAAAAATGGACTTTACGACAAAATACAGGCCCTGATGCAGGGCGTAGAGCTGCTGGAGATGGGTGGCATCGAGCCCAATCCCAAAATTGAATTTATCCGTGAGGCAGCGGCCCTTTGTAAAAAGGAGCAGGTGGAAGTGGTACTGGCAGTAGGCGGCGGCAGCGTTATTGACTCAGCCAAGGTCATAGCAGCAGGAGCCTTCTATGAGGGAGATCCCTGGGATCTGGTAACAGATGCCCGCAAAATTGGAAAAGTACTGCCTATAGTAGCAGTGCTGACCCTGGCAGCTACAGGCTCTGAAATGAACAAAAATGCCGTCATTTCCAATATGTCTCTGAATGAGAAGCTGGGCACCGGCTCCCATGAATTTATCCCTATGGCAGCTATCTGCGACCCTACTTATCTTTACAGCCTGCCTGCCAAGCAGACAGCAGCGGGCACAGCAGATATTATGTCCCATGTTTTTGAACAATATTTCAGAAAGGACACAGGAGCTTTTCTTACAGACAGTTTTGCAGAGAGCATCTTAAAGACATGTATCAAATACTGCCCTATAGCTCTAAAGGAGCCTGATAATTACGAGGCCAGAGCCAATCTTATGTGGGCCAGCACCATGGCTTTAAACGGCCTGACTTCTTGTGGTAAGGGCGGCGCATGGACCTGTCATCCTATTGAGCATGAGCTTAGTGCATTTTATGACATTACTCACGGCGAGGGTCTGGCTATTGTTACACCCCGCTGGATGCGCTATATACTGAATGATGACACTGTAGGACAGTTTGCCCGCTACGGTGAAAACGTGTGGGGTATCAAGGAAACTGACCCTTATAAAACAGCCAATGCAGCTATAGATGCCACCGAGAATTTCTTTAAGTCCTGCGGTATCCCCATGACACTGGGAGAAGTGGGCATTGACGATAGCAAGATAGACAAAATGGCAGAGGCATGCGTTAAGAATAATAACTTAAGCTCAGCCTTCATGCCGCTTTCAGCTGATGATATAGCCTGCATTTTACGTAGCTGTATCTAGAAAAGGAGAGAAAGCTTGACACTGGCATATATAGAGGACGAAGAGCCCCAAAGAAAATATGTGGCGGAGCTGATCAATAAATGGTCAGCTCTGCATGGTGAAGCTGTTTCCTGCAGCTGCTTTGGCAGTGCGGAAGAGTTTTTATTTAAATGGGAGCCGGAGCAGGAGGGAGACTTTCCTTTTGATTTGATCCTCATAGACATTGCCATGAAGGAAATGAATGGACTGGAGCTGGCTCGACGCATCAGACGGTATGACAGGCAGGTAAGCCTGGCTTTTCTCACTGCAGACAGGGATTTTGCCATAGATGGCTATGAAGTGGGAGCTGTCAGATACCTGCTAAAGCCTGTGGACGGGAAAAAGCTTACAGAACTTCTGGAAGAGGTTTTATCTGCATTGCATTCTAAAAAGCAGCAGGACAGGGATTACGTCTGGCTGGAAAGCTCCGGCTTTAAAAAACGGATTTACATAAGTGACGTGCTGTATGTGGAGGCTGTAGGACATTACACCTGCATCCGACTGGCAGAGGAGAGTATAGAAGTAAAGGCCAATTTCAGCAGCATCTGCGACCTTTTTACCGGCCATCAAACAGGAAAAGCAGCAGACAGTCTGGTCAGGTGTCACAGAAGCTTTCTGGTGAATCTTAGGCATGTGCAAAGAATTGGACGGGACGGCGTTTTTTTGACAGGAGGTCTTACCATACCTGTCAGCCGTAGTGCCTACAAAGAAGTGAATGAGGCTTTTTTAAGTCTTTACCGGGATAGCTTGTAAGAGGTTTAAAGGGGATATGAAAACATTTATTTTGATAGCTGCAGGCATACTGACGCTGGCTCTGGCAGTATATCTTATATACAGGGTATTTGAAAAAGCCTACGAGCGCAAAATATTGGCCTATCAGCGAAAGCTCCTGCAGGCTGAAATAGAAGAAGTCCACAACATCTACATGACCATGAGGGGCTGGAGACACGACTACCACAATCATATGCAGTCCTTGAAGGCCTATCTGGCCATGGACAATGTAACAGAGGCCAGACACTACCTGGATGGACTGGAGGAGGACCTTGATGACATCAATCTTCTTTTTAACACCGGTAATCTAAATGCTGATGCTGTGCTGAACTCCAAGATATCGCTGGCCATAAAAAGTGGCATCAGGGTAGACTACAAGGCAGTTATACCTGTGAAGCTTACCATTAGCGACATTGACCTGTGCGTACTTATCGGTAATCTTATAGACAATGCCCTGGAGGCCTGCAGAGAGCTGCCCCGGGAGGAGCGTTTTATCCGACTCTATATAGGCCGGCTGAAAGGACAGCTCTATATATCAGTGACCAATGCCACGGCAGAGCCAGTAAGGAAGCTGGACGATGAGTACATATCCCGAAAAAGAGGAGACCACGGTCACGGCCTTAAAAGAATTAACAATATAGTGGATAAATATAAGGGTTACATCAACAGGAAAAATGAACCGGGAGTATTTGCCACGGAGGTCATGCTTCCTGTGATAGATACGGACGACATTTCATGCACGAATTAATGTATTTCGTGCATTTTTTAGATGGGGAAAAATAAATGTGCTAGTATATGCTGAAAAAGGAGCTGAAAGGAGATAATAAAGAGAGATAATATGAAAAAATATTCTTTGTGGAGCAATTTCATATATGAGTATGGGATACTGTGGCGTAAAAAGAAGGACGCTTTTTTTGCTTCCCTGGCCGAGTCGATACTGGCTATTCTTTTGCCCTTGTCTGCATCATATCTTACAGCATACGTCGTGCAGCTCTGTGTGGACAAGACTCCGGTAGGTCGGATTTTTGCCACTGTTATGGGAGCTTTTGCCCTTTATGGCCTGGCTGAGGCGCTGGCTGCTTACTTAAGAGAACGCTGTGCTTCCCAGTATATTGAAGTCCGTTTGTCCAATTATCTGATGGGGATGAATCGAAAGATTGTAGAGCTTAGGCTGGACCGGCTGGAAGAAGAAAATATGCGTCTCAAAATAGAAAAGGCAATGATGGCCATCGGAGCCAACGTATGGGGAATAGAAGGTTTTTACCATAATACTTTTGCCTTTGCCATCAAGCTGCTGGGACTGGTCACTTATATTACCATCCTTGGTGCGCTGCATCCGGGAATGCTGATTTTACTGATAGTGACAGCTATTATAAGCAATATAGCGTCTTACCTGGTTAATCGCTACGGAGAGAAGCACAGGGATGACGAGGCCAGGGAAAATATGACCATGAGATATGTAAATCACCTTACAGACAATGGTCTGGGAGGAAAGGACATACGCATATATGGTCTGACAGGCTGGATTATAGATAAATACAGTGCGGCCATCAAAAATATAAGAAAGCTGAATTTTAAGGCAGAAATGCTGGGCTTTGGCAGGGACAGCATCGACAATATTTTTGCTCTGCTACGCAATATCGTCTGCTACGGCTACCTTATTACCAGACTAAGAGATGGAATGCCTGTATCTGAATTTGTTTTCCTGATAGGCTTAATCGGCGGATTTTCCGGCTGGCTCAGTAATATCGCCAGATACCTGACCAATATTATAAGAGACAGCCATATGATAAGTGACTATAGAGCTATGCTGGATATGGACGATGAAGAGGATGAGGATAACAAGATAAGTCTTGGTGACGAGGAAGAAATTACTATCGAATTCCAACACGTGTCATACAGATATCCGGGAGCCAAGGAGGAGGTAATAAAGGATGTGTCCTTTATCCTGAGACCCGGTGAAAAGCTGGCCCTGGTAGGCGTAAACGGAGCCGGCAAGTCCACTATAGTCAAGCTTATCAGCGGTCTTTATCTGCCGACCGGAGGAAAAGTTTTGGTAAATGGCGTGGATACTGCTTTACTTAAGCTTAGCAGCTTTTACAGCAAAGAGGCTGTAGTTTTCCAGGAAACTTTTATGATAGGCTACTCCATAGCGGAAAACATAGCTTTTTCCCAGGAGTATGATGAGAACAGGATAATAGAAGTGCTTAAAAAGGCGGGATTATACGAAAAAGTGTCATCTCTTCATAAGGGCATCAATACCTGTATAGGCACTGATATTGAGGAAGATGGCGTACAGCTGTCCGGCGGTGAAGTCCAGAAGCTTCTTTTAGCCAGAGCACTTTACAAAAATCCCAAGCTGATGATACTGGATGAGCCTACGGCTGCCCTGGACGCGATAGCTGAGTCCGGAGTATATGATTCCTACAGAGAGCATCTTAAGGGGATCAGCTCCATATACATTTCTCACCGCCTGGCCTCTACCAAATTTTGTGACAGAATACTTTTTCTGGATGAGGGCTGTATAAAAGAAGTGGGCACTCACGAAGAGCTGATGAGTAGAGACAGCAGGTACAGGGAGATGTTTGAAGTGCAGAGCAAATACTACAAGGAGGAAAACGATGGAACAGAATGCTGTTAAAAAAATGAGCCTTAAAGCCATGTGGGACTTTATTTTATTTGAAACCAAGGGCTTCTGGCTGCTGAAGCTGGCCATTATTTTCGGAGCCTTAAGTACTGCAGCCATTCCCTATCTCAATAACTTTTTCTATTCTTCCGTGTTGAACAGGGTAATAGGCGGAGAATACGATACGGCCATGGTGATGGTAGTCTCCATGAGCATACTGATTTTCGTGGTTAATATGCTAAGTAAGGCCTGCGAAAATGTTATTTACCACTTTTTCGGCCCTACTCAGTACGAGGTGAAAAAACGTACAGCCCGCAAGGTTTTTACCATGGAATATGAGAAAGTGGAGAGGGCTGAGACAAAGAATGATTTTCGAAGGGTGAGAGCCGGAGAAAACGGCAGCGGAGGCCTGGCCGTTCAGCTGAATATGATAAGATCCTATTTTACCAGTCTGACATCCATCATCTTTGCGGTAGGCTTTATTATCCTTCTTTTTTCCAGACTCAATCCCTCCAATGAAAATCTTTTCGTAGCGGTCCTTATGGCAGCGGGATTTGTAGCATTGTTCATTATCATGATGCTGGTCAATAATGTGATGTCCAAGCTGAATGGTAAGAAAGGGGTGGAAGTAGAGAGGGAAAATGAACGCTATAACACTATCGGCGCGTATCTGGGCTCTATCCTGGAATCCGAAAAGTGCTCTAAGGATATCCGTATCTATCAGATGGGAGACTACCTGATGGAAAAGGAAAAACAGACTCTGAAGGCCGGTGAGGAGTACACAAAGTACGGTAAATTCAATGGAAGATGCATGGCAGTCGGGACTCTGGCGGTTCAGATTTTTGCAGGATTTACCTATGCTTTTGTGGCGGTTAAGGCAGCCTATGGAAGCATAGCCATAGGTGACATACTTATGTATGCCGGAGCTGTTATTACCCTGGGAGAGAGTCTTAGAGAGGCGCAGGGCCTGCATAACAGTATCAGCTATTCCAACAGCTACCTGAAGCTGTACGAGGAGTTTATCAATAGGCCCCGCCTGGGCTACGAGGGGACGCTCCCGGTGGAAAAACGTGATGATAATCAGTATACACTGGAGTTCAGAAATGTCTGGTTCAGATACGCAGAAGAGGAAGATTACGTCCTAAAGGACTTTTCTCTCAGATTCAATATAGGAGAAAGACTGGCTCTGGTAGGTCTAAACGGAGCCGGCAAGACTACGGTGGTCAAGCTTTTAACCAGAATGTATGATCCGGAAAAGGGGCAGATACTTTTAAATGGAATAGATATCAAAAAGTATGATTTTGACGAGTACATGACCGTTTTTTCCGTTGTTTTCCAGGACTTCAACCTCTTTGCCTTTCCTTTGGATGAAAATGTGGCAGGGGGATATGATGTGGAAAAGCCCCGTTTGCAGCAGGCGCTGGACAAAGTGGGGCTTAGTAAATGGGTGGAGGAACTGCCGGATAAGGAGCGCAGCCTTCTCTACAAGGAAAACGGCGATGGTGTTGTGCCTTCCGGAGGCGAAGCCCAGAAGCTGGCCATTGCCAGAGCTCTGTACAAGGATGCACCTTTTATTATTATGGATGAGCCTACGGCTGCCCTGGATCCACTGGCAGAAGCGGAAATATATGAGAATTTCAATAGTCTTATTAACCACAAAACAGCCATTTATATATCTCACAGAATGAGCAGCTGCAAATTCTGTGACCGAATAGTGGTGCTGAAGGATGGCAGTATATGTGAACAGGGAAATCATAATGAACTGATGGAGCTATCCGGTGTATACGCCATGCTTTATAACACACAGGCTGAATATTATAATTAATCGCAGATTTGTGAACAGCTGTCTTGTTGCCTCACGATAGGCTTTTCATGTAACTAAAACATAGCAAAAAAATTGTCAACGAATTAGCAAATCGAGGATAGCGCCAAGGTTTATTTTTCCGAATAAAACTTGACGCTATCCTGCTTTTTTTATCATTTGCTTTTGGTTGGTGATAGGAGTATAATGTGTACTATCTGTATTTATGATTATTTTTATTAAAAGGGGAAAAGGAAATGAGAAGTAATAGTAAAAAGATGATTGCGATGCTGTCAGGACTTGCAGCGGTGCTGTTGTTTATACTGGTGGCCTATACAGGCTGCGGCAACAGAAATGCTGTTATCAGGGTGGATGGCGGCGACAGTCAGATGGTAGAGTATGGAGATACTTTTACCGCTCCTGCAGGACAGTTTTATAAAAATAATAAGGCTGATGCAAGCGTTGCGGTGCAGGTAGAGGGAAGTGTTGACACAGGCAAGCTGGGTAAGTACACCCTTGTTTATACTGCTACCTTCAACAAGAAAGTTATTGAGAAAAAAGTAGAGATTACAGTTCGCGATACAAAGGCTCCGGTTATCAGCCTGGTAGGCGGAGAAGAAGTGGCTGTGCGCCCGGGAAGTACCTATAAAGAGCAGGGTTTTTCCGCTATTGATAATCTGGATGGAGATATTACTTTAGCAGTAAAGGTGGATGTAACTGCTGATAAGATCACTTATACTGCTACAGACTCCAGCGGTAACAGTGTCAGTGTAGACAGAAAGATTGTTTACAGAGATGCAGACGGACCTGTTATTACTATTCTGGGGGAAAACGACATTATGCTGGAAGTAGGTGACAGCTATAAGGATCAGGGTGCATCTGCTATTGACGATACAGATGGCGACGTGACTTCCAGGATTCAGGTGTCCGGCAGCGTAAATACCCAGGTGCCCGGCATCTACAAGATTATTTATAGAGTGGCAGATGCGGCAGGTAATGAAAGTGAGGCATGCCGTATCGTAAAGGTACGTGATACTGAGGCTCCTGTGATTACCCTTACAGGCGACAAAAAGATTTATCTTAAGAGAGGTGAGCTTTTTGTGGATCCGGGCTACAGTGTATCTGACAATATTGAAGGCGACCTTACCGGCAAGGTAGTTGTTTCCGGCAGCGTAGATACAGGCAAGCTGGGAGTATATACCATCACATATGCGGTAAAAGACTCTTTTGATAACGAGGCTACTGAGACCAGAGAGGTCTATGTATATATAGAGCAGGCAGACGTATCCGGTAATGCGGAGACCGGTGACAAGCGCATTTACCTCACCTTTGATGATGGTCCCAGTGTACACACTCAGGAGCTCCTTGATATTCTGGCCAAGTATAATGTGAAGGTTACTTTCTTTGTTACCAATCAGAAGCCTGCATACCAGGAGATGATCAAAAAGGAAGCTGAGGCAGGTCATACTATTGCCATTCATACCTATTCCCATAAGTATGAGAAGCTGTATGCCAGCGTAGATGCTTATTTTGACGATCTGGAAAAGATGAGCGACATAGTTAAAAAGCAGACAGGCATGACACCTACTATATTGAGATTCCCGGGCGGTACCTCCAATAAGGTCAGCATGGACTACTGTAAGGGTATTATGACCAAGCTTTCCAAAATGGTGCCTGAGCTGGGTTACAAGTACATCGACTGGAATATCACATCCGGCGATTCAGAGCCAAGCTTTTTAAAGCCATATAAGACTGATGCGGAGAAAAGAGATGCCGTAGCAGCTAATACCATAAAGCAGATCGAAGCACGTAAGGGCAAGTATTCCGTAGTGCTTCAGCATGATATTACACAGTGGAGCGTACAGGCTACAGAGCAGATTATTCTCTGGGGTCTGGCCAACGGCTATACTTTCCTGCCGCTTACACAGAATTCTCCAAACTGTGTACATAAGCCTAACAACTAAAGGATATAAACGAATGGATAAAAAGGTCTTTATCATAGGGCATAGAAATCCGGATACAGATTCTATCTGTTCTGCCATTACCTATGCGGAATTAAAAAATAAAACAGGCGATGGCAGTATTACCTACATCCCACGAAGAGCAGGGCATCTGAATGAAGAGACTCAGTATGTTTTGGACTATTTTGGCATAGAGGCTCCCCTGTACATGAAGGATGTATCTACTCAGGTAAGGGATATAGAGATCCGTGACAATCAGGGTATCGCAGAGGATGTTTCCATAAAGAGAGCCTGGGATACCATGGACGAGCGTAATGTAGTCACGCTGCCTATCGTAGAGGATAAAGCTCTTAAAGGCATTATTACCGTAGGTGCGGTGGCCAAGTCCTACATGGATGTTTATGACAATCGCATTTTATCAGACGCCCGTACCAGCTACAAAAACATAGTGGAGACTTTAGAGGGTCAGCTGGTAGCCGGGGATATTAACGGTTATTTTGAAAACGGTAAGGTAGTAGTAGCCGCAGCCAATCCTGACGTCATGGAAAATATCATTGATGCGTCGGATATGGTTATTCTTGGCAACAGATATGAGGCGCAGCTTTGTGCGGTAGAGATGCAGGCAGGTGCCATCATCGTCTGCGACGGTTCTACCGTGACCAAGACTATTAAGAGACTGGCAGAGCAGAATGGCTGTCGCGTTATAGTGACCAATTATGACGCTTATACCACTGCCCGCCTTATCAATCAGAGTATTCCGGTCAAGCATTTTATGATGAAGACCGAGGATATAGTTTCTTTCCATTACGATGACAATCTGGATGATGTGAAAGAGGTTATGGGTAAAAATCGTTTCAGAGATTTCCCTATTTTAGACGAAGAAGAGCATTATCTGGGCACTATCTCCCGTAGAAATGTGCTGAATGCTTCCAAAAAGCAGGTTATTCTGGTGGATCACAATGAGAAGGGTCAGGCTCCGGTGGGCATAGATGAAGCAGAGATACTGGAGATAATTGATCATCATCGTCTGGGGACCATAGAGACCATGGGACCTGTATTTTTCAGAAATCAGCCTGTGGGCTGTACCTGTACCATTATTTATCAGATGTACAAGGAAAAGGGACTTATTCCCGATAAAAAAATGGCAGGCCTTATGTGTGCAGCCATTTTGTCAGATACTCTGATTTTCCTGTCGCCTACCTGCACGGAGCTGGATAAGCAGAGCGCTTTGGAGCTGGCAGGGCTGGCAGAGATAAATACTGAGGAATTTGCAGAAAAAATGTTTAAGGCAGGTTCCAATTTCGCCTCTAAGAATATTAGGGATATTATTTTTAGAGATTTTAAACGCTTTACCATTAATGATGTCAATTTTGGCATAGGACAGGTCAATACCATGTCCGGTGAAGAGATAGAAGAGCTGAAGCCCCGCGTACTGGACTATATGAAGAGTGACGTGGCAGGGGACGAGATTCTTTTTATCATGCTTACCAATATTATGTCAGGCTCATCAGATGTAGTCTGCTCCAATGCAGCGGCGGTTCATATTTTATCCGAGAGTTTTGGTATTAAGATGGATGGCCAGTGGGCTACCTTGCCTGGCGTGGTATCGAGAAAGAAGCAGCTGGTGCCCAGCATCATAGAGGGACTGCAACAGTAAGATTTATGTTATATGAACGGAGAGACAGAGAGGAATAAAGATGTTTATTTTAGGACGCAAACAAGTATTAAGAGTAGCAAAGATAGCTGAACATGGCGCATATCTTTCAGAGAATCCGGAGACTGATTTTTCAGAGATTCCCAAGGAAGAACTGATAGAGTCCAGGAATCTGCTTTTGCCCAAAAAGGAGGCAGCGGGTCTCAAGACCGGAGACAGCGTGGAAGTCTTTGTTTATAAGGATTCTGAAGACAGACCTATTGCCACTACTACTGAGCCCTTACTTAAGATGGGTGAGATAAAAAGACTGAAGGTCAAGGATGTGGCTACCATCGGAGCTTTTTTGGAATGGGGTCTGCTTAAGGATCTTTTCCTGCCATTCAAGCAGCAGACTTATCGTGTGAAAAAGGGCGATGAGATTCTGGTTACTCTTTATGTAGATAAGAGTTCACGTCTTTGTGCTACCATGAAGATTTACAACAGCCTTTTAAGCAACAGCCCTTATAAAAAGGACGATGTGGTAACTGGCTATTGTTATGAGATAATTGAGGCTTTTGGTGCTTACATCGCAGTAGATGACAAGTACTCAGCCCTTATCCCCAAGCATAGACTTTTTCAGACGGTGCTGCCTGGAATGACCGTTACCGCCAATGTGGCGAGAGTCATGGACGATGGCCGTCTGGAGCTGAATACTCGTGAAAAGGCCCATGTGGCCCTAGGCGCAGATGGTGACATGATTTATGATATGCTGGTAGAGGCCGGCGGCTTTTTACCATATCATGACAAGTCTTCTCCGGAGGTTATTCTGGCGAAATTTGGCCTTTCCAAAAACGCTTTTAAGCGAGCTATAGGCCATCTTCAGAAAGAGGGCAAAATAACCATAGCTGAAGACGGTATCAGCAGGGTATAGGGGGCAGCAATGAAAGAAGAACTTAAGATAAAGTTAGCGAATTACGCTTTTTTGGCAGCTATTATTATTAGTGTTGCCAGTTCATTTTTACCGATTAATTTTCCGAATTATACAGTACTTGTGCTGTATTCCCAGTTTTCAATAGCTTTGCCTTTCATAGTCCTTTTCATTATGAACAAGGTGAAGGCTGATCCTTCCGAGAAGGTGACATATGCAAAAGAGGTAAATATGAGGAAAATCAAGCCTGCAGCAGTTATCCTCACAGTGCTTCTGGCTTTCCTTATTCAGCCGGTGCTGGCATTTTTTAACGCCTTGTCGCTGGTATTTACCACATCTACCACCAGCTCCAGCATTTTTGCCATTACCAAGGGCATGCCTTTCTGGGGAGCTGCTCTTCTTATAGCCGCACTGCCTGCTTTTATGGAAGAGACAGTATATCGTGGCCTCCTTTACAGGCCCTTACGTGCTGCGAATCCTTGGAAGGCCGTGATTCTCACCGGCTTTTGCTTTGGACTTATGCATGGCAATCTGAATCAGTTTATGTATGCTTTTGTTATGGGTATTGTTTTCGCTTTGGTAAACGAGGCTACAGGCTCTATCCTTTCCTCCATGATCATCCATTTCATCAGCAATTTTCTTAGTGTTATCCAGCTGTACATGCTGCCCAAGGTATACGAGATGGCGCAGTATCTGTACCAGTATATGCTGGAGCATCAGGAGGAGAATGCCCAGTATGGCGAGGCTATCAGCATGCTGGAGCAGTCCCTGGGCGACCTGACATCTACTCCCGAGGCTTGGATTAACTCCATGATGTCAGAGGCTGCCAATGCTCATCTTGGGCTGGGCACAGTCATCGCCACCTATCTGCCATCTGCAGTATTATTTGGCTTTATTTCCTTCTTCGTTCTGCGTACCATCAGCAGACAGTCCGGCACATGGAATAATTTCCGCCATGTTTTCCTGGGAGCGGAGAATCCTATTGTGGAGGCCGAGACCGTGTCTACTTACGGCACCGAGAGAGAGATACCTGAAGACAAAGAAAAGGGTACACCCGGACTTCGCGTCCTTACTATCCCCATGATGCTGGCCATCGCCCTGGGCATCGTCTTCATGTTCATTTATGAGACTTTGAAGCTTTTGCCACAAGGATAATTGTCAGAGGGACGTTTCTCACTGTCAACTTTTTGTCACGGGGACGTTTCTCACTGTCAACTTTTTAGCTCCGCTTGCTCCCTGGGCTCGCTGTATCGAGATGGGCGCATGAGATGTATGCTACGGCAAATTGATAATAAATAATAACATAAGCCATGCTGCAAAGCACTCCCACTACCATTAGTTGCCCACTTGCGGACAGGCGCTAACAGACGTGTCCTGCGAGTTCCGGGCTGGAACCAGAACTCGCGACGTTCCCGTCTGCAAGTACCTGTAACCACTCGGGTCAAATATGGTAGAGTTGAGTACTTTGCAGCGTGGCTTATTTTTTGTTCTCAGGCCGCAGCATACATCTCA
>JAZLGU010000052.1:0-4744 GCA_045616485.1 Lachnospiraceae bacterium | reverse complement strand
CGACAGCATTACCTTCTACATTAGAATTGCCACTAATATTAGAATCACCTGCAACGTCCAGCTTACCTTCAACTTTCTCGTTACCCTTAACGATTAAATCTTCTTTAAGTACAGCATTTCCGCCTACTTCAAGCTTGCCAGCAATGTTTTGGTCGCCTGTAATATCGGAATTGCCTTTTACTGTAACATCGCCGTTGAGATTGGTAGTTCCGTTGATAGTGGTAATATCATCAGCGCTATCCCCCAGAGTGGTATTACCTTTAACTACAGCATTACCTTCTACATTGGAATTACCGCTGACATCAGAATTTCCAGTAACTTTAAGACTTCCGCCAACATTAGTGTCCTTTAGATCTGTTTGACCAGAAACTGCCAGATTACCATCAACTTCAGCATTATCAGCTACTTTAAGAGTATTGAGAGTAGTGTTGCCTTTGACGTCAACATCCTTATTGAATTGTGCGTCCTGTTCAGCTGTCAGTTCACCTTTCACCTTAACATAATTATCTTTATCGGTACCTAGAATTACATCCCCTGCAGCAGTAAAGTCCTTACCGACATGCTCGGAGCCCTTTACTTCCACAGTATTATTCTCATCAGTACCTAAAACTACATTTCCTGTAGCAGTCTGATTACCGTAAACGTGTAAATCTGCATTATTTTCTGCAGTACCGACAGTAGTTTCACCTTTCAGATTAGTTGTACCGTTAACATTCAGTACGCCATTTACGACAGTACTGTCGTTATTATCGCCAAGTACAGTATTGCCATTAACTTTAAGGTGTTCATTTACGGTAACATCTTTATTGACGGTCATGCTTCCATGAGCAGTAACATCACCTTTAAGGTCAGTAGCACCACTAACAGACATATCGCCTTTAACATTTCCATCACCTTTAACGGTCAAATCGCCGTTATCGACAATATTTCCGGCAGTCATAGTGCCTTCAACCAGTTCATTACCCTTTACAGTTGAATTACCATTGACGGTTTCACTACCTTTAACAAGACTATCTCCAGCAACAGTAGAGTCTCCCCCAACTTTTTGGTCGCCGGATATATCGTAATCAAGCTTGCCGGTAACCTTAAGATTATCAACGGTTAAATCCTTAATATCTACGTTACCTTGAACAGATAAATTGCCTGTAATGTTTTCATTGCCTTTAACATTAGCTGTGCCAGTCACTGTCAGCACATCACTAGTGTCATCACCGATATTAGTGTTACCTTTAAGGTCTGTATTGCCATTGACGGTCAGATCCTTCATTGTAGAACTGCCTTTAACATCCAGATTTCCGTTATCGACAATAGAGCCGACAGTTACAGAACCTTTTACTGTTTCATTGCCTGCAACAGTAGAATTTCCACCTACAGTAACATCATTCTTGGCTTCCAAAGTGCCATTTACAGTAGTTTTATCTGTAGCTGCATCACCCAAAGTGGTATTGCCTTTTACGGTCTGGCTACCAGTTACGGTTGAGTTACCAGTTACAGTTTCATTGCCATTAATGTTGGCAGTACCATTGATAGTAGTAGTATCGCTTGAATTATCACCTAAGGTAGTGTTGCCTTTAACAGTTTGGTTTCCAGTTACTGTTTCGTTGCCATTAATATTAGCTGTGCCGTTAATAGTAGTAGTGTCAGAAGCAGAATCACCTAAAGTGGTATTGCCTTTAACGGTTTGATTCCCGCCAACAGAAACATTTCCGGTGACATTTTCGCTACCATTAACATTGGCTGTGCCGTTAATAGTGGTAGTATCACTAGCGGAATCGCCTAAAATGGTATTGCCTTTTACAACTTGATTATCAGTAACAAATTCAATGGTGCCATCAGGATTTTCTTTAACTTCGGTACCTTTGGGAAGGCCACTGACAAATTCTTCATAAGAGCATAAATATTGAGCTGTATGATAGTAATAACTAGACTCACTATCATCTAGTCCATCGTTAGGGTAATAATAGATATTGCCGTTTGCTACTAACAGTACACCGCCTAAATCTGTACCATAAGATCTAGTCTGAATCTGGCCTTTATATTCATAATAAGCCAGAGCCTTTGATGTCATAGACATGCATACCCCATAAACGCTCATTGTCATCATTGCAACAGTTAGAGCTCGACTGAGATTTTTGTTTCTTAATCTGCTCATGAATGTCCCGACTTTAATGCTCTCTTGTTTTTTAGAGCTACAGCTTTTTACATGGTTTTTAGCAAATTCAGAAACTACAACAAAACATCCTCTGACCTTGCTCCACACAACTTTAAAAATCTTATTCACGACTAACCTCCTTGTATTTAAGTTAATTTAAAATAGGTTCATTTTCAGCTTGCACATCACCAGTTCTTTCTTACGCCGAAGTCTGTTCCAAAGACTTTTTTTATAAATTCAACCTCTACTGATTTATCAGGAGGATAAAAACTGTTGTCATCCCAGTACTGTGTCCATGCTATGTCCGTAAATTTTTGGGTGTCAAAAAAAGACTTGGATTTTTCCTTATCTAAGAAAGGATGCTCACAGAGGAACCCATAATAAGCAATACTAAAATTGACAAGCCTAACTATCCGCCAGTTCGTATCAACCGGCTTTCCAAAAAGCTCTGCAAACTTTTCAACTCGCCTGGTTTCCTCTTCAGAAAAAACTATCTCACTCGGTATCCCTTTGATATGGTCAAACAAAGCCTCTTCCGTAGTAAAATTTAGCCTACCGTTACCCTTCATTCTGCACCATTCGGCAAGACTCAGATTTGGTAGTTTCTTCGCCCTTTCAATCTGCCATTCATTGAAAACACGTCCTATGCATTGCATCGGAACCCTGTCTCTATTTAGCTTCCTATACACCCATCCGCCCTTAACTGCCTGAGTCGGGAAAAACAATGCATCAGCTAAACATCCCGTATAGGTGCTTCCGTCAAATACCGGAATACTTCTTGATTTTATCTCTTCATATTCGTACTTCTGCCGTACCATATTCCAAAGCTTAGTCGGCATATAATAACCTGAAGCAATATCACCACGGCGCTTTTCATCAAGGTAATGTATTACCTTTACCTGAACACCAAGACTTCTGAACAAGGCCAATATAAAAGTTGTATCAATGCCTCCGCTCCAAGCTATCCTTATATCCCTGCCCCTACTTATGCTTTCAGCACGTTCAAGGCAGGCGTCAAGGAAAGAGGTGTGATCTTCTTTAGGCAGGTCAAAGCTCTTACAACCTGGGTCCAGTATCCCAAACCTGTCATAATAGTAGCCGTCAAAAAATCTCTTATAGCAGTTGCCAATCTTCTGCACCAGCCTGAGCGATATTCGGCTACGGTCTATAAACCGCTTCTTGTAACCCTGTTCCACTATTTTTTCCCTCGGTAATTAACGTCACCAAGGACATGCCCCTCGGTATACTCAACCTTGCCAAAAACTTTCCCCAACATAATGATAGTGTTAAGAGATATGTTGTTCTGGCGCACAGTTTTAACTAAGCTGTCAAGCTGACAGTAAAATATTCTTTCAGAAGCAGACCCTAAATTTTCTCCTAGAACTACTATGGTATCTTTAGAATAATTTTTAAGAAGCTGTGCCTGACAGTCCTCAATTTCTCCTATGGAACTGTATATCAGCATAGTAATCCCGGGCTTAGCTAAATTTATAATCCGTTCATTATTTGGTGTCGGAAACCTGTCCTCATTACAACGGGCTATCAGTATAGAATGCGATATCCCCGGCAAGGCAAGTTCTCTACCAATACGAGCAGACAAAACCTGAAACGCAGAGATACCTGGTATGCACTCCCAAGGTATGCCCCGCTTATCCAGTTCCTCTATCTCTTCCTGGATGCAGCCATAGATAGACAAATCACCATCGTGAAGCCGAACAACAGTCTTTCCTTCCCTATGACAAAGTGCCATTATCTCTACAGTTTCTTCAAGCGTCAGCTCACTGCAGTTCACTAGCATGCCTTTGCAAAGCCTAACTATGTCTATAGGCGTTGAATACCATATCATCAGCACATCAGCTTCTTCGATAATCCGCTTTGCTTTTACCGTCAGATTATCTACGCAGCCTATACCCGAACCGCAAAGATATATCATTGTTTTTTACCTACCTTTCTCAGTAGCTCCTGAGTATTCATCAGTGCCTTGATATGTTCTAACGCCTTAAATCTCGGTATCTTTAAAAGCACCTGTTCAACTGGTATCAAAGGACTTCTGCCCATGCCTTGGTTGTAGGGATTATTCCATCTTGATGAGTATTTCATAGCTATCTCACTCCCCTAATCGCAATATCTACAAGCCAGGCAATCCTCTCAGGAGTATAGTCAAGGCCTATGGAAAGCCTGATATACTTTTTCCCAAAATATACAAGGTCGCCGTCGTAATATGAATATGAACAGAAGGTGCGCTTACAGCCGTACGTCGGACGAAGCTCAAACGGAGTCCTCAGCGCGACCTTCCACGGATCACAATCGACAAGTACGAATACTATTGAACCGGTCCGGATAACCTCATAGCCATCGGCTTTAAGTCTCTCTTCAACCTCGATTGCCGCCTTTTTCGTTTCAGTGATAAGCTTCGTGTACCCGTCCAGATTCCTGAGCAGGGACTCACATTGAAAATCAAATACTGCATAGCCGCTTGCACATCTCAGAAGTTTCATATTATTGCAGTCTTCTTTATGGGTATTAAAGGTTATAAGCCCCAGCACAGTCTCACAATTTACATAGTGCTTTGATAAAGATGTAACCAAAATA
>JAZLGU010000051.1:0-8629 GCA_045616485.1 Lachnospiraceae bacterium | reverse complement strand
GCATCTGCCCATCTATACCTTCGAGAACATATGTATACAAAATCCTGATGTAAAGCTCGGTGACGATGCCATCAAGGTGGTGGTGAATCCTGCCAGTGACAGAAAAGGCCTATCGGATGATATGAACAGCTTTCTGGATCTGCTTGCCGGAGAGAAGAATCTGCAGGGGCTTGCACTGGATCTGAGCAATGCTGTCGCCACAGCGATAGCCCATGAAGAGTGGAGATTAGAGTATATGACTTTTGCTGATAAGCTGCGAGAAGAAAGAGAAGAAGGCATCAAAGAGGGCTTTATACAGGCTGTCCTGGCTGGTGTGCGCGACGGAGACTACAGCATAGAGCGTGCAGCAGAGAAGCTGGGCAAGTCTGTGGAGGAAGTGAAGGAGCTGCTGGCCGAATGAAGTATGTCACAGCGCCGTTTCTCGTTGACAACTTTTACAATTTAAATACATCTCTTTCAAAAGTCCTATGACAAATGTTGTAATCACAACAAAAGTCATAGGACTTTTGTTGCTACTTGTCATATGTCAAGTGACAGCCGGGCGCTACTTGACACAAGACAAGTACGATGGTATTATAATGGCAAAGAGGTACAAATGATTATGGATGACAAAATTATTAGTGAGCTTCAGGATCTTACCTATCTTTCCTGGTCGAAAATCAGAAATTCCTCGGGGACGGCCGGATCCTTTTTGAAAGCATATGATGACCTGGGTGGGAAAAAACAGTATTATAAGCTGTCCAATTACAATGCCAGTGATGGCATTACAGGCCATGAAAGCGCGAATGAGATTATAGTGGATAGGCTTCTCAGCATTTTGGGGATTCCTCATTTGGAGTATCAGCTTGTGCATGCAAGCGTTTCGATTGATGATCGCATTTATGACACTTATGCCTGCAGGTCCGATGACTTCAAAGAAAAGAATGAAAGCAAGATTGCGTTGGACGTTTTTTTCCAGGTGGAGAGAGTGGCGGGGGAAAGTCTGCTGGAGTTCTGCTTACGAAATGGCTGGGAGGACTATATCTATCAGATGCTTGTGGTGGATTTTCTCATTTTGAATCGAGACAGGCATGGCGCCAATATTGAGGTGCTTAGGAACAAACAGCAAAA
Source organism: Lachnospiraceae bacterium (assembly GCA_045616485.1). Classification (GTDB taxonomy): domain Bacteria; phylum Bacillota; class Clostridia; order Lachnospirales; family Lachnospiraceae; genus RGIG3528. Next base: position 7,519 of record JAZLGU010000051.1, on the reverse strand, counting down.
AACTATTCGTCTTGCACCCTTATTTGATCATGGGCTGTCATTACTATTTAGTTGCACTCAGGTAGCTGATCTCGAAATAGTTGATGTGCTTGAGGATAAGCCCGTACAGTGTTGTGTGGGGAGCAATTCGACGCGTGGCAATTTAAATCTTATTCCCAGGGAAAAACTCCCGAAGCTGAACGCATTGACAGAGGCAGATGAAAGCCTGCTGATGGAAGGGCTGGAAGACATTATGCCGGTAGCTATGCGAAAAAAGATTTGGGAAATGATATGGAAGAGGTGGCAGGTCTATGAGAGTATTTGCAATCAGAGATGAAGATGAATATGATGGTAAAGACTTGGCATATCTGATTTATTATGAGGTGGATAGGCGTTTTTACATTGAGCTCCCGGATGAGGCAGACCCCTGGGAGACCCCCTTGCTTTTGTCCTCCTTCTTAAAAAGAGGCGAAAAAACCATCAACGCCTATTGGAGCTTGCAATGGGTGAGGCAACGCATTGTACCGACAGATAGACAGAATCTGGGGCAGGTATTAAAAGAGAACGGCCTTGCCGAATATGATGAATTTGACCTTTTGATGCTTGCTAGTGGCAGGTGCGCCCAGGACAGCCTTTATTTAGTGCCGGTGGACGAAAGGATCCTGACTCAACGCTTTTATAACAGATACGATAAAAAAATAGAGGATGTCATTCCGCTGGACAATAATGGGTTACTGGTATTTTTCAGAAATGGTGACGTGAAGCGTTGTGATATAGGTGAGATGAAGAAGGAAGACCGATTTTTCAAACCGATTCTCTCCACACCTTCTATTTTCATGGAAGTCACCATTCAGACCGGCGGGTACGGTGTGAGCTGGAATGAAAATGCGGTGATTAAGGATTCAGAGCTTTACGATGCGGGGGTGTTGGTGCCTTTGGCTATGAAGGATTTTCTAAGCTTCCTGTCAAGCAGGGTGGTAAGCACTGCAGAGGCGGCAAAGCTGCTTGATTGCAGCCGGCAAAACATCAACGACCTTGTGACCAGAGGGAAGCTACATCCTGTTAAAAAAGAACAGAAAAACATGTTTTTCTTAAAAAGCGAGATTACACAACGCCTGTGGAAATAATTGCAAAAATTGTCACGGGGACGTTTCTCACTGACAACTTTTTTCCAAGCAACCCCACGAACCCTGTGCATTTTTTTACCCATTTTCCTGATCAATCCGTATCCTGAGCCACATTGCCAGGTAGCCGCCTGCATCCTATAATGACTATGGATAGTTCAATAATTCAATGTTCATTTAGGAGGTAGCTGCTATGGATAAGAAAGCCATGTATAAGCTGAGCTATGGTCTGTGCCTGCTGTCGGCCAGGGAAGGGGAGCGGGACAATGCCTGTGTGGCCAATACGGCTATTCAGGCTGCATCGGAGCCCAATCAGCTGGCCATATGCGTGAATAAAGCAAATTTTACTCATGATATGGTCATGAGGACCAAGGAATTCACGGTGTCCATACTGGATATGAGGGCCGACTTTGAGCTCTTCAAGCGTTTTGGCTACAGGTCCGGTAAGGACGTGGACAAGTTTGTGGATTTTCCGGATTGTGTTCGGGGAGAAAATGGTATCTATTATATCACCAGGGCCACCAATGCTTATCTAAGCGTGCATGTGGAGCATTCTCTGGACCTGGGCTCCCACACTATGTTTGCAGGGACTGTGACAGCCATGGAAGTGCTGAGTGGCGTGGGTTCCATGACTTACGATTACTATATACAAAATATAAAGCCGAAGCCTGAGGCTGTAGGCACTACCACTACAGGTCAGACTATCTGGCGCTGCTCTGTTTGTGGCTATGAGTATGTAGGCGAAAAAGTGCCGGACGATTTTATCTGCCCTACCTGCCATCACACGGCCTTCTATTTTGACCGGGTGGAAAAATAAGAGAACAGCAAGGGCCCGCTATTTTACAATCTCTTAACATTCTTCATTTACTGTTAATTGACAATTAATCAGCTCTTTTTGTATCATCGTTTCAGAAAAAGGCACGAGGATGCGGAAGGAGTTTTTTTATGAAAAAATTAATTAACGTCATATTAATATTGATGCTGTCGTTAGTCTTGATAGCATGCGGCAAAGAGGCTGTGCAGCCATCGGTGGTGCCGGATCCGGAAGCAACACCGCAGCTGTCACCTGCGTCTACTCTGGAAGATGGGCAGGAGGCTACTGCTACGCCTACATTGACTCCGACCGACATTCCGACTCCTGATGAAGGGACAGAGCCTACCAGCACCCCAACACAGGCGCCAACCGCTACACCAACAGTAGCTCCAACAGTGGCACCAACAGCTACTCCAACAGCTACTCCAGCAGCTACTCCAACAGCTACTCCAACAGTGACACCAACAGCTACCCCAACAGTGGCTCCAACAGCTACTCCAACAGTGGCTCCAACAGCTACTCCAACACTGGCACCTACTCAGACGCCAAAGCCCAGCAATACCCCGACATTGGCACCTACGCAGGCACTTACTCAGGCGCCAAAGCCCAGCAACACCCCGACATCGACCCCTACTCAGGCGCCAAAGCCCAGCAATACCCCTATTCCTACGGTAGCATTGACTCCGCTACCTAAGGGTGAATTCCGCCTGGGGAACAGCTCTTATGGATATGAGAAATTTGAATTATATTCAAATGCCTCCGAAAAAATGATGCTTTACATGGAGATGAGAGATGTCTGTGAGGAATTTATATGCAGCAATGAGGACGTTGCCGAAAGGGACGGAGGACTCGTTATAGGTGAGTTCAATTATGCGGCAATCGGACTGAGCGACGAAGATGCTCTGGCGGTGTGGAAGGTTTTTTACATTGAGAATCCGGCATATTATTGGCTGGCCAACAGCGTGACCGTAGACGGAAGAACACTGTTTTTTTGCATAGATCAGGCTTTTGCAAAAGCAAGTGATAGAAGAAAATACGATGCAGATATAGCCAAAATGGAAAATGAATGCAGTGAAAAGCTTAAATCTGCTGCCAACGACTTGGAAAAGGCGTTAATCATTCATGACTACATTATTTTGAAAATAGAATACGCTACAAAAAACGATGGAACACCATCTGATGAAATATGGGCCCACAATATGATTGGCGTCGCTTCAAAGAACCTGGGTGTATGCGAGTCGTATGCAAAGACCTATATGTACCTTTGCTTGAAAAATGGTGTGAAGTCTATAATCGTCACCGGAACAGCAAATGGTGATCAGCATGCGTGGAATTATATAAAAATCGCGGATAATTGGTATGGTGTAGATTGTACCTGGGACGACACCGGAAAGAGTGGTGTGACTCATATTTTCTTCGGCATGTGCAAAGAATTTGATGAGTCTACCCGTAAGACCGATACCACAGGAGATACAGGCGCTCAATATCTGTATGATGTGCCCGAGCTGTCAGAACGCAACATGCAGGTGGTACACCTTTATGAGGGCAATACCTCAAAGGGTACTTTTGAAAACATTGACGCTGCCCTGGCAAAAATTAACAATTCAAACGGTGAGTATACCATTCAGTGCATAGACTATAGCATTAATTCTGATGGAATGATGGCTTTTTACTATACCTATACTGAATATGTAATAACAACTGCAGTATTCCCCAGGGCGAAAAAAATCACCATGAAAGGTTTTAACAAAGATCTTGAAGAGGACTATTACACTGTAGGTTATGTAAGATTTGGAGCAGATGTAAAGGTTAATAGCGAATTAATCATGGACGATCTTCAGTTACTATCAGTAGGTGAGAAAAGATTTGGACTGGATATGGGTACAAACAAGCTGAGCATTATCGGTAGACATGCTTATGTTAACGTGGATATTGTTTCTCGGGGCGAGTGTTATTTTGCCTGCGAAGAAGCTGTAGATTTTATGAACGGAACAATAGATGCTGAGACCGTAGTGGCAGATGGAAAGCTGCTTTTTAGAAATAATGCTACTATTAAAAATTTGCAGATGAATTACGATATTTCATTTTTCTATTGCAAAAACATACAGGTAGATATAGATATTCTCACCTATAAAAACGGCAATATATGGCTTGATGGACTGGAGTACGGTGAGGTTAACCTGGGGACTATAAAGAAAGCACCCGGATGTGAATGGGAATATATCTATACTGTTCTCAGCACGCCATCCGGTGACAAGATGCCACATGTATATCTGGATAGTATACCTGAAGTGCCGTTGGCATATAGCTACGTATCTGAATACGCAGATTTTTCCGGCACTTACCCTGAAGGCTGGTCAGTTATATTCGATAGATTGCAGCCGGGGGATGTGGTTTTATATGGTGCCAATCTGGATAAACGGGTATTTTTCGCCTTTGCTTCCCAGGAAAGAGGGCTTAATGAGGCAGGAGAAATAGTAGATATCAATTCCTACTGGTTCTATCAGGCAGACATAGACAAAGTGTTAGTGTACCAGGACAATAAATTCATTTTTATGGGTTGGCCTGAAAGCTAAAATGATTTATAATCGATTATATATAAACTGCTAATTTAATAGCAAATACTGGAAGACGAGGCATCATATGGAAAAACATCAGGTTATTATTGATAAGGACAAATGTGTAGGCTGCGGCCTTTGTAAAAAGGACTGTGTTGGCTTTGATATCGACATCGTGGAGGGCAAGGCTGTAGCTCGTGGCATGAGCTGCATCATGTGTGGCCACTGTGAGGCTGTCTGCCCTCAGGGCGCAGTGACTATCACAGGCTTTGAGGATGAGATAGAGGAGTTTGAGACTCAGGTGAGACTGGATCCCGACACTCTTATGCAGGCCATCAAGACCAGACGCACCGTGCGTCAGTTTACCGACAAGCCTGTGCCGGAGGAGGTTATCAGACAGATCTTTGAGGCAGGCCGTATGGCGCCTACAGGAGCCAATACCCAGGGCACCAGCTATGTACTTCTTTCCGAGAAAAAGGCCCAGTGTGAGGCAATCGCAGTAAAGATGTTTGGCGGCCTGGTAAATATGGGCAAAAAGTTCATTCCCGCCCTGGCTCACATGGAGATAGGCCCGCACTTTTTCTTCAAGAAGGCCCCGCTTGTTATCGTTATTTTCGGTAAAGATGCTGTCAGTGCGTCCCTCGCTGCGGAAAACATGGCCTTCATGGCAGAAGCACACGGCCTGGGCGTTCTTTTCAGCGGCTTTTTCACCACCTGTACCAATATGAGCGGTAAGATCCGTAAGCTTATGGGCGTTAGCAGAAAGCCCAAGGCAGTCACCACCCTGGTAATAGGCTATCCCGCTGTCAAGTACCACCGCACACCACACCGCAAGCCCCTGCAGCTGAAAAAAATGTGACACAGGGACGTTTCTCAGTGTCAACTTTTTGTCACGGGGACGTTTCTCACTGTCAACTTTTGAGCTCCGATTGCTCCCTGGGCTCGCTGTATTCCTCTCTTTAAATCCAAGGCAGTGATTGGAGATGTTTAAGTTATTATTAAGTGATATAAAAAAGCTGACCTCATTCTGCTCGAGGTTGACCGTTCGTGGACGGTCACTAACTGCTATGCCCTGCGAGTTCCGGGCTGGAACCGGAACTCGCTACGGCCATACCAGTAAGTGCCGTAGCCCACTCAGGTCAAAGCTCGCAGGGCTGAGGTCAGCTTTTTTTATATCACTTTATTCACATTGTGACTTACACTGCCTTGGCTTTAAAGAGAGTCATGGGGATACCGCCAGGAAGGTGCGCTCCGCAGGATGTGACAGTGAGAAACGTCCCCGTGACAAAAAGTTGACAGTGAGAAACGTCCCCGTGACAGACACCCTTAAGTCTGCTATAATGTACTCTGTTCAGCAAATGCTGACTTAAGGGGGGACAAATGAAAAAATCAAGAAAACCAATAATTATTACTTCATGTATCATAGTAGGTCTGTTATTCATAGCAGGCCTACTTTTCCTGTTTTATCGTCTGGCTATGGATCCATACCGTGGCACCAAAGATTTTACAGTCTCAAGGTCTTACACCGAGACCTTGACGAAAAAAGAGGCCACGAAGGACCTGGACTATCTTATGGACAAGCTGAGGACCAGACATCCGGCCTGGCTGGAGGATGGCAATGAGCGCGTGGAGCAGGTGGAAGCCCGCTATGCGGAGATAAAGGACGGGCTCACGGACCTGACTGTCATGGAATTCGATAAAAAGCTGGGTTATCTGCTGCATCCTCTGCACGACGGCCACACTTACGTCTACTATCAGGAAAATGATGCGCTCATGATCGATGACACCTCATATCTTAAGCGTTACGGCCGCCCCACCCATCTGAACGGTGAGCCTGTGGAGCAGGTCCTGGACCGCTACCTGGCATGTGAGTCCTACGAGATAGAAGAGTTTGAGAGTGCAGCTTTTTTTGACAATCCTGTGTGCTTTAGGTACGATTTGGAAAAAGTGGGTATCGATACCTCAGAAGGTGTCACCTACACTTACATAATTGACGGGCAGCCTACAGACGTCCATCATGACTTCATTCCCTACAGTGAATGGCTGACCGCCCAGGAGCATGATGACGATCAGCCTGCGGAAAATCATGATTTTGTCTACTACTCTATTGATGAAAAAAATGACCTGGGTATTTTTGTACTGACTGCTTGTATTTTTAACAAGACCTATAAGCAGACTGTTGACAGCTTTTTTAAAGAGGTGGCAGAAAAAAATATTACCCACATATCTATCGATTTAAGGGATAACGGCGGTGGCAATTCAAATGTAGCTAATTATTTCCTCCGTTATTTGGACGTGGATGAGTACGACGGCTGGGATTCGGACGTGCGCTTCGGCAATTTCCTTTACAAAAATCGCGATGTCGTCCACAGAAATAAGAAGCTGAAGCCTCAGTTTTCCGGTGATGTATACGTCCTTACCAATAGACGCACCTTTAGCGCAGCCAAGGATTTTACCATGCTTATCTGCGACAACCATCTGGGAAAAGTAGTGGGCCAGGCATCTTCCAATCTGCCTGACACCTACGGCGACTGCCTCTTTTTCAACCTGCCCAATTCACGCATAAACTTAAGCGTTTCCTATAAACACTGGTACAGAATTGATAAGTCCAAGACCGGGCAGCCACTAACACCGGATATTGAATGCGATGCCCACTACGCCCTGGAAAAGGTGTACGAGCTGATTAATTGACAGAGGGACGTTTCTCAGTGTCAACTTTTTGTCACGGGGACGTTTCTCACTGTCAACTTTTGAGCTCCGCTTGCTCCCTGGGCTCGCTGTATCGAGATGGGCGCGTGAGATGTATGCTACGGCAAATTGATAATAAATAATAACATAAGCCATGCTGCAAAGCACTCCCACTACCATTAGTTGACCACTCGCGGACAGGCGCTAACAGACGCGTCCTGCGAGTTCCGGGCTGGAACCAGAACTCGCGACGTTCCCGTCTGCAAGTACCTGTAACCACTCGGGTCAAATATGGTAGAGTTGAGTACTTTGCAGCGTGGCTTATTTTTTGTTCTCAGGCCGCAGCATACATCTCA
>JAZLGU010000050.1:0-7405 GCA_045616485.1 Lachnospiraceae bacterium | reverse complement strand
GTGACAACATTTTAGAAAAATGTTGTCACTGAGAAACGTCCCTGTGTCATAAAAACGCCCTGTGATATACCTGTGACATACCTATTCATCACCCAAAATTTTTATTACCGCGGTATTAGCATAAGTAATTGGAGCATTATGAATAAAGAAAATTCTACCATCAACCGGAGCATATAAAGTCTCCAGTACAGTGCCCTCGTATGGATTAAGAATATTAGCTAGTGCTTTTCCCATTACCACCTTTTCTCCTGCCTTAACCAGTGGCTCAAAAAATCCGGATTTCTCTGTTCTTACAGATATAAAATCGCTATCATCCACTACTCTTTGTCTTTTTTCTCCAATAGCAGAATATTTTATTATTCCATTATTAGCCAAAAAATTCATTACGGCCATGACAGCCTGCCCCGCTCCGGTATTACTTATTTTCTCAGTGGTATCAGTATACAGAGAAAAAGCCACTGTATCCCATACCTGCCAATTGTAATTTAATGTGGCAGTATCATAAGGTCTGACACCTCTTTCCACTACGTATTTAAGGCCAAACTTTTTTGCTTCTTCCTGATTGGTAAAGCCCTCCTTCATATAGCGGACATGTGGCACAAAATCCCCCGGCATATAAAATGAGGTAAACTGTATTCCATACTGATAGTCCATTATCTCTTTAAAAACACCATCCGCTATTCTCTGAGTTGTTTCTCCCAGATTATATCCGGGAAACATCCTGTTTATATCTGTATTATCAGTAGGCCAGAAGCGCTTCTGAATATTTACAGAATATGGATTAATAGAGGGGATAATAAGAATTTTCTTCCCCTCAAGAATACGACCTTCTTCCTCCAGCTGTTTCATTTTTTTCACCAGCTGAGAGCAACAGTAAATCTGCTGCACCTCATTTCCTCTGGAGTTACCTACTATGCATACAGCCTTTTCACCCTGTCCAAATTCATAGCCGGTGATACGAAAGTCATCCCTATACATGCCCTTTATCTCAAAAATCACCTTTTTATTCATACCTGCAGACCTCCTCATTTAGAATACGGCCCATTAGTGAGCCTTCATCTACAATAGGATAATCCCTGATAGTAAAAAGCATGCCACCCTGTGGTGCTCGCACTTCATCCAGTACCTTACCGCATAAAGGATCTACAATTTTCCCTATCAGCTGACCTTTTTTTAACATTGCGCCATGTAAAACTGCCGGTACAAAAAGGCCACTGGCCGAAGCATTCAAATAACTGACATCCCCAGGCTGTCTGGATATCATTGGCTTTTTTACCTCAGTGACAGCCCCGTTCCAGATGCCCAGCTCTTTCATGAGATTAAAAATCCCCTCTATCAGCTGATTGCCATAGGCCTTGGTAAGTCTCATGCCTACCCCCATTTCCACCACCAGAACCGGTGTTCCTATAGCGTTTAAACTGTGGGCAAAGGTGGCCTCCAGAACCGTACTGGCCCCGTGTACCCATATAAAATCAACATTAGCTTTTTGAGCTAATGGTACCAGCTTTTCCTCATGAAGTTCATTTATTCTGATCTGCGGGATTTCTGTCAGGTAAATATTGCTGGCATGAATATCAAGAACGCAGTCAGAACCTGCCACATCCTTTACAATCCCTGCTGCCAGATATTCCGTCATATTACCGTCAATATTTCCGGGAAAGAGCCTGTTCATATCCAAATCAAAAGCCGGAATGCCCCTGGTTATGGAATCAATACCCAGAGGATTCATGGCGGGATATATATCCACAATGCCTGCAAGCTTATCTTTTTCCTCCGCTATCCTTCTCTGAAGCTCATAACATACATACTGACCTTCCAGCTCATCTCCATGGATGCCCGTAACTATGCTGATACGCTTCATCCCCGTTTTTTCCCCACCTTCAGGCAAAATCCGGTTCTTTTTTATCATTAGTTTTTCATCAATAGGAAGGCCTACCGATGCTACTACCTCTACCATTACATGCTCCTTAATTACTTAATAGTACTTCTGTACCTGAACTTCAATGTCCTGTTCCTGCAGTCCTCCGCCCCACATAACGCCTCTGTTTATGGCGCAATCGGCCGCATCTCTGCCCACCCCAAGCTTTATGTACTCGTCTCCTATTTTTTTATTATGAGTAGGGTCAAAGGCTATGAAATCATTGCCGCAAGCAGCCTCTACCCAGGAATGACTCTTTCCCTCTCCCACTATAAGTCCGCAAACGTATCTGGCAGGAATGCCAAAAAGTCTGAGGAGTGTTATATATATATGGGAATAGTCCTGACAAACACCTTTCCCCTTGGAAAAGCTATCCTCTGCTTCAGTACTGACTTCCGTGCTTCCCGGCTCATAGGACATGCGTTCATACAGCCTGTTCATTATAAACAGACACTTTTCTTCTTCATTGTTACAAGCGAATAATTCAGGTTCCAGCTCCTTGGCAAAGGCCCTTATATTTTCACCTGCTATACACTTTCCATGAGGATATTTATACATGCCGATAACATTTGGATTAATACCTCCTGTATGACAGGTATCCTGGGTCTCTACCATACCCTTTATGAAGAATTCGAATACCTGGTGCCCTTCGTTTACGCAGCCGATTATCTGGATATTTCCAAAAGAATCCTTACTTTCTGAGTATCCACTGTCAGGAAATAGTTCAATATCATAGGAGATACCTATCTGTCGAAAATCCTCTGCCGGAATAGCCTTTATCGTAAAATAACATTTGTCAACCGGCTGAGAATAGCTGATTTTCATCTTGTATTCATAGTTTAAAAATGCCACTTTATTTCCTTCTATCCTTCCTGTAATCTTTACTATATGATAGCTTCAACATTAATGATTATATCGTTGTAATTCAGATTACTGTCATTAATCAGACTACTCACCATACTAAGGGCCTTTTCATTATATTTCATACCGCTTCGAAGCACTCTTGGAATCATTCTTCGAGTTTCTCTTTCCAAAGTAACTCTATCCAATTCCAGTCTGGCAAAGAGGTCTACCCTTTCTATTCTTTTGCCGGATTTAAGGATATTTCTTACCTGTTCCGAATCAATCTGGTCATCTATAATGCCCCAGAAGGAAAGAATCTGATCCGCAATCTGCTGTAATTCAATAAGTGGCGCATCACTTTGGGCTGCCCTGTTCATAGCATATATAGAGAGCTGGATATAGGAAAGTGCATCCGATCCGATAGTTTCTCTAAGTACTATAGCATTATCATAGGCCCTGTTAAGATTACTGATAATAGAATCAGCAATAGTAGCATCAAAAGGATATCTAAAGAGAAAGTCTTCTTTTGAATAATAAATGTCCGGAATATCAAGCGATTCACAATAGTAGTGATAGTCATCTTCCCTGGCATCAATCATTTTGTCGTAACTTTTTTCAAAAGCTTTAAGTGTAGTATATACACGCTCTGTATATCTGCCTAACCAATAAAGGTGGTCAACCTGTTCTACCGAGATAATACCCATGTGTCTTTAAATCCTCCTCCTTGCGATGAATTAACTATAAATGATGCAGGATTTCTGGAAAATCTTGTAAGGCCACTGGCCCATACCATAGGCTCATCTGCCATTAACACAAATGCTCTAAGATCAGCCTTTCTGGCTACAATCTCTCCCTCATCCACAATATCCAAATCCTGAAAATCTATTACCTCCTGAGCTATAAAACGTCTGGGCTCAGCCTTTAGCAAGGCAATAAAGTCCTCCTTCTGCTGCACCGTCATCGTATTACCAAAAACAACTCCGTAGCCTCCTGCCTCAGCCACATCCTTAAGTACCAAATCATCAAAATGTTCTAATACATAATCCATATCCTCCTTGTAAAAAGGCAGATAGGTAGGCGCATTTTTAAGGATAGCTTCCTCACCCAAATAGTATTTAATCATCTTGGGAACAAAGTAGTATATACCTTTATCATCAGCCACGCCATTTCCCGGTGCATTAATCAAAGCTACGTTTCCTTTTCGGAAAACATCGTAGATATGGGGAATACCAATAAGTGATTCAGGATTAAAATTCATTGGATCCAGGTATTCATCAGAAATTCTTCTGTATACTGCTCCCACTCGCTCCTTTACGCCACTGGCACTCACGTAGTATAAAAAATCATTTTCAACAAACAGCTCCGAGCCGGTTACCAAATGCGCTCCCGTTTTTTCTGCCAGATAAGAGTGTTCAAAATAAGCTGCATTGTATCGTCCCGGCGTAAGTATAACCGTATGCCCACCCGGATTTACGTAATCCATAGTCTTTCTGAGAAGCTCAGCATAGTTACGATTATCAATCAGTTTCATATTACTGAAGGTCTCCGGAGAGCTTTTCCTGCACAAATCTCTGGCAATCATCGGATAAGAGGCACCGGATGGCACTCTAAGATTATCTTCCAGTATATACCATACTCCGTCCTTGCCCTTTACCAAGTCAATGCCGGAGATATGTGAATAAATGCCTTTGGGTGGCATAACGCCTTCGCATTCAGCCATATAGCCGGATGATGCAAAAATAAAGTCCTCAGGTACCACGCCATCTTTTACAATTTTCTTTTCTGAATAAATATCCTTTAAAAAGAGATTCAATGCCAGCACTCTTTGTTTGAGTCCTTTTTCCAGCATTTCAAACTCGTCATGTGCAATAATTCTTGGTATTGAATCAAAAGGAAACAACTGTTCCTTAAATGTCCCATTTTTATAGATACCGAATTTCACGCCATACCGGGCTAACAAACTGTTTATTTTCTCAGTGTGAGAAATAAGTGCCTGTTCCTGTTCTTTCATTTGTTTGTCCTCCTTAGCATTTTATATATAAGAAAAAGGCGCTCCAAAATCTCGGAACGCCTTTGCTCTCTTTATTGTGATAAAAAATATCATACCTACTATATTTTGTCAATTATAACTATTCAAGATAATTGGACTGTGAATAGTACCACTACAGTCCCTGTTTATTAAGATTGGCAATAGTGCTCATGATATGGTCATGGGCCAGCTTTTCAGCCAGATCAGCATCATGATTCTTTATAGCCTCCAGGATAGCTGCATGCTCCTGATTGGACTTAATGGCACGCTCTTCACGTCCCAAGGTCTGCTTACGCAGACGCTCCACGTAGTGATGGTAGGTAGCCAGCTGATGAGCCAGCATGCGGGATCCGCAGGCCTCATAGATGGACTCATGGAACTGGCTGTCCATCTCTACTATCATCTCGTAATGATGTTTTTTAATATGAAACTCTGCCAGGTAAACATTTTCCTCCAGTGCATCTATCTGCTCCGGAGTAATGGCCTCGCAGGCCCAGCGAGATGCAAGCCCCTCCAGATAGGAACGGATAACGTAAATATCATGCATATCCTTCTGGGAAATACCGGTAACATATGCTCCCTTATTGGGGATAATATTAACCAGGCCTTCCAGCTCCAGCTGACGTAAAGCTTCACGTACAGGAGTACGGCTGACTCCCAGCTCATTACCTATGGATACTTCCTTTAGCTCTTCATTTTCAGAGTATTTTCCAGCCAGAATATCTTCTCTGATTCTGTTAAACACCCGGCCTCTTAAGGAATATTTGTCTGAAACCTCTTTTGAGACCTCACTGCCATCTTTTAATTCTACTGATTCTTCTGTTTCTTTCACTGTTTTCACCTTTTTCTTTATATATCAATGAAAATGCATTGATACCTGTCCCATAAAGGGCAGTCCCCATTGTATACCATTTTCTCCAAATTGTACATATGTATACACAAATATTTTAGTTATATGCTCCTGTAACCTGTGGCAGATCCATACCATACTCAGGCTGATACTTCTGAATAAGATCTGACATTTCCTTGTCGGTAATAACAGTAATACGGCCGTTATCATACTCTTCATCCACCCAGGCCTTGATTTTAATTACCATAGGGTGATCTTTCTTGATCTGAGCATCTCCCTTGAGCTTAAAGTAAGTATTGATCCAGTGAGCAATACCTGCCAGGCCCGAAGTATTGGATACTGATACGACTACCGGTCTGTTTAAGAATTTCTCTGTATCAAATATATTGTAGATTTCTTCATTTTTAAGAAGTCCATCCGCATGAATGCCTGCACGGGTAACGTTGAAATTCTTTCCTACAAAAGGTGTACGTGGAGGGATATTGTAGCCCAGCTCCTTGGTATAATACTCTGCCAGCTCAGTAATAACGGTAGTGTCCATGCCATCCAGTGTGCCTTTAAGCTGCGCATACTCAAATACCATAGCCTCCAAAGGCGTATTACCGGTACGCTCACCGATACCGAAAAGTGAACAGTTGATACCGGATGCACCATAGAGCCAAGCAGTAGTGGAATTGGATACAGCCTTGTAAAAATCGTTATGTCCGTGCCACTCCAAAAGCTCTGAGGGAACACCTGCATGGGTCATGATACCGTAGATAATGCCCTGTACGGAACGTGGTATAACGGCACCGGGGAAATTTACTCCGTAGCCCATAGTATCGCAGGCACGAATCTTAACCGGCAGACCATACTCTGCTCCCAGCTTCATAAGCTCGAAACAGAAAGGGATAACAAAGCCGTAGATATCGGATCTGGTGATATCCTCCAGATGACATCTGGGAGCAATGCCAGTCTCCAGACACTCACGTACTATATTAAGGTAGTGCTCCATAGCCTGGGCACGAGTCATCTTCATTTTGTAAAAGATATGATAGTCAGAACAAGATACCAGAATACCTGTCTCTCTGACACCCAGATCGCGCACCAGCTCGAAATCACTTTTGGTCGCTCTGATCCATGTAGTACATTCAGGGAATTTATAGCCTCTCTCCATACATTTATAGAGAGCATCCCTGTCTTTTTTACTATATACGAAAAATTCACTCTGACGAATGAGGCCATTGGGACCACCAAGCTTGTGCAGGTAGTCGTAAATAGTCACTATCTGCTCAGATGTATATGGCGCTCTGGACTGCTGACCATCACGGAAAGTGGTATCTGTGATCCATATCTCTTCAGGGAAGCAATGTGGTACGATACGGTCATTGAAGGCAATCTTCGGAATCTCATCATAAGGAAAAAGATTACGGAATACATTGGGCTTAACCACATCTACCAGCTCATACATATGCTCTTCCAGCTGAAGAAGATTGGTGTGAGTATTAACGCGAACTTTTCTGTTTTCTAATACATTTTCCAGCATAACAACTCCTTTTCTGCCCCATGCTCTCTGTCTACAGAGCAATAAATGACACACATATACAAGTCTGGTTCACACAATTGTATCTGTGTATAAACTTATCCCAAGTTAGTATTATGCATTATTGTATACAATGATACTATGTCTGTCAACTATATGTTCACAATATATTTTATAATTATAAAACTTGACACAGGGACGTTTCTCACTGTCAAAAAGTTGACACAGGGACGTTTCTAATTG
>JAZLGU010000049.1:0-58688 GCA_045616485.1 Lachnospiraceae bacterium | reverse complement strand
GGCCTTTTCTTTTCTGTTTATCAATTTATTTTGTGAGGGCCAGAATTTCGTCCATAACTCGAGACATTTCGCTCATTCGCTCATTACATTCACGGGCAATAGTGGAGCAGTTTTCTGCGTAGGCAGTGACTTCTTCAGTGGAAGCTGACAGGTTGGAGATGGCGTCCACCACGGCTGAATTGGAGTCTACACAGTCAGATACCTCGCAGGAAATGGATTTTACTTTCTGGGAGAGAGCCTGTATTGATTCGTAAATCTCCTGGAATTTGGCACCGGTCTCAGAGATCATTTCATTCTGCTTGGAAATAGCGCTAACGGTTTCTTCCATATTTGAGCTGGAAACTGAAACATTTTCTATAAGTACACCTATGGTGGAGCCGATTTCTTCTGCACTGGACTTGGTCTGTTCAGATAAGGCTCTGATTTCATCAGCAACTACTGCAAATCCTCGACCTGCTTCACCGGCTCTTGCAGCCTCAATGGAAGCGTTTAAAGCCAGCAGATTGGTCTTGCTGGAAATGGCAAGGATAGTAGAAACAATGGCTTTAACATCTTCAGCATGCTGCTGCAGTTTGGTAGTCTGCTTGGCTGTTTCTGCATTTATGGCTGCTACGGCTTCGGCTTCTTTTTCCAGGGATTTCACCAAATCGTTACCATCAGTAACATTTTTCTGAGTCTCTTCTGAATCCTGGGCCATTTCAGTAGCCATAGTAAGGATATGATCTAAGGAAGTGGAGATAGCTGAAGTCATGGAGGTCTGGGACTGAACATTTTCAGCAGTCATTCTGGTACTGTCACTGATTTCCTGCATGGCACCGGCTGTACGATTAATTTTAACTGATAAATCCTTTGATATATTTTCTGCGTCGTCTACTCTGGCAGTGATAGTGTTGCTTACGGTAGTAAGCTGAGCCATAAGCTTGTTCTGCTCAGCATTTTTGGCCTCCAGTTCGTCGTTGTTTTCACGCTTATGTCTGTCCTGAAGAGCTATAATCCAGTATACAAGACCTATGCAGGCTGCACCGATAACGAAGTTGGTAATACTCTCGTCGCCAAAGCCTGCAGTATACATCTTAACTGCAAAAGCCAGCATTACTACCAGATTGCCGAGTGCACATATCATTGTAAAACGCTTGTTCTGATAGAACATTACATAAAGAACTATAGGGAACATGGTGGCGTACATATATGGATTGGCAGTGGTGAAAAGAAGAATAATAAATACAACTACCAGGCTCATGGTGCCTATGTACATGAATTTGTCAGAGTCTCTGTACTTGAGATTGGAAATGATAAAGCCCACCAGTACAAGAAGGTCTATTATCAGTCGTATAATGCACATGGTCTTATCACTGTTTGGTATGGCTAAGCCCAGCGCCCCAAGGAGGGTGATCAGTATAATAGTCATGACGCCAATCTTAAGTTCTGCTTTGTTGATTTCTCTTAAATGTCTTTCCTGTAAGGTCATATATGCCCCCTATAAAAAATGATATAAACCACAAAAGTGTAGTTTATATCATAATATAACAAATAATAAATTGACTCAATGCATATATTAAAAGACAATATTTTTTTTAGAAATGCATTATATTTAAGGGGGGGTGGAGCCTTTTTATTGGCCCTAAATTATACGGAAAAAGAATTCCAGCAAAAAAACCACCACACAGCAGCTGCTGGCCACCACAAAAAGATTGGCTCCCCACCAGGCCAGAATAATACCTGCAAGCATGGCCACAATGCCGGACAGAAGGTGATCAGTACTGTAAATCATAGCAGGAAAGGTCATGACTGCTATGGTGACATAGGGTAAATAATAGAGAAAGGACTGCAGAAATCTATTCTCTATTTTTTTTCTGATTAAAGTGGAGGGCAGGACACGGATTAATGTGGATACCAGGCCTGCTGTTAATATATATAAATAAATATTAATGTTCATCGCTTACCCTCCTTGGAAAAAGAAGTGCTGCGACTACAGAAATAAGTATAGTCAGAATAATGGTCCGCAGACTTTCGCTTAAGCCTCTGACCAAAGGGAGAACAGAGGCCAGGTAGCTTAGTAGAAAGCTTATAATGACTACGACACCTACTATTTTATCCTTTTTGGCAGGCGGTATTATAATGGCTAAAAACATGCCATACAGTGCTACGGATAAAGCGGCCACTATCGAGGACGGAAGGATATTGCCTATCATAATGCCCAGGGCAGTACCGGTACACCAGGAAGGAAGAGCTAAAAGCATAATGCCGTAGGTATATGCAGGCATAAGATAGCCTTCATTGGATATGGTGGCGGCATATACCTCATCGGCTATGCCAAAGGACATGAGAATTCTATGAAAAAGTCCTGTCTTTGGGGAAAAACGCTAGCTATAGGAAAGGCTCATAAGGGAATAGCGCAGATTGGTAATAAATATAATAATAGCCATCTCCAAAAGAGAACCGGCTTCTCTTATTACCGTGAATTCTGCATACTCGCCGGCAGAAGCGTGGTTAACAAAGCTGGAAATAAAGCCCTGCAGAGGAGTAAGTCCTGTCTGTTTAGCCATCATTCCCAGGGAAAAAGCTACTGCCATATAGCCTGCTCCTATAGGGATGCCTGTTTTTAATCCCTCACGAAAGGCAGTTTTGTTGTCTTTAAAAGCGTACATAAATACCTCTGCTAGTTATTAATCATACCGTTCATAAATCCGCTGGAGTAAATCTTGGTGCCGTCAGGTAAGATCCACATAGCCTCGGTATCCGGCAGGCTTTCGATAAATTTTTTGCCTTCATCCAGAGTCATGTTAAAGACTGCTGTGGAGTAAGCATCACCCAGCCCCGCATCCTTGTTAAGTATAGATACGGACTCAAAAGTATTTACCGGAAAAAGTGTAAGAGGGTTGATAATATGATGATATCGTTTATCGTCTACATAGAAATAACGCTGATATGTGCCGGAGGTAGCCAGGGCAGTATTGTAGGTATAGATAGTTTCTGCTATGGAATCATCGGCATAGAGATCGGGATTTTGGATGGCGACAGACCAGGCGTCCTTATTGGGCTTGGAGCCCAGGGTACGTACATTGCCGCCTACATTGAGGACAAGGTGAGTGACGCCTTTTTCTATAAGTGACTGAGCGATGCGCTCAATGGCATAGCCCTTGGCAAAAGCGCCCACATCACATTTTAACAGGGGATCCTTATAAAAAATAGTGGAATTGACTTCATCTATTACTATATCGTCCAGATGGGCATGCTGTGCGGCAGCCTGCAGCTCCTGCAGATCGGGAATAGTAGCCGAAGCAGGATCATAGGTAGCATCCTCTCTGTGCTCATGCCATATAGCATATACAGCACCCATGGCAAAATTGGTCATGCCGTTGGTAGAGGCATAGATTTCTTTGCCCAGCTTGAACAAGTCAAGCAGGTCCTTATCAACTTTAACAGGAGCTTCAGCAGCATGCTTGTTTACATAGTACATGTTGTTTATCCCTGTGAGAGGATCGTAGGCATCGTAAAGATTATCATATCTTTCCAGTTCTTTTTCGATAAAGCCGCATATTTCCTGAAATTCCTCTATTGTATCAGTATAGCCGACTACAGTGGTGACTGTATCAAAATAGTCCATGAACATAGTGCTGTGTTTGTTCTCATTGGGATCCTTTTTGCCACATCCGCATAGGAGAAGGAGAATAAGCAATATGGGAAGAATTAGTCTTTTGAATTTCATACAAGCCTCATTTCAAATAATGTTAGAAAAAATAAAAGGGAGGACAAAATGCCCTCCCTTACTTATAAACGAATTACTTACCGTTTGCAACAGATTTTTCAATTACAGCCTTGAAGTCTGTAATCTGCATTGTACATCCAGCGTAGATATCGGAATCTGTAGAAACGTTATGGCCATCCTTTAACTCTGTAGCAAGAGCCTTAACCTCTGCAGCTGTCTTACCTACCATCTTGTCCTCGAAGAATGTAATCTGCTCGAACCACTCCTTAGCGATCTTGGATGAGCCCTTCATGTTGTAGCCATCCTTAAGCTCTTTCTTGGAACCATTGAATGTGAACTTTGTAATCTCGCCTGTTGTGCTGAAAGCAATCTTTGGCTGAATAGCATCAATAACAGTAGCAAGAATCTTACCGTCCTTACCTGTTACGGTAGCGGAGAATGTGGAGTAAAGGTTAGCAGCGCCATCAGCCTCTGCTGTAGCAGACTTTGTGGAAGAGTCAACTGCTGTAAGAACACCAAGACCAAGCTTAATGGAATCCTTAGAAGCCTTGAATGTGTTTGCATACTCATCCTTGCAAGCCTTTACGATAGCTTCCTTGAACTCTGTGATCTGCATTGTACATCCAGCGTAGATATCGGGATCTGTAGAAACGTTGTGGTTGTTCTTAACTTCTGTAGCCATCTTCTCAACTTCAGCAGCTGTCTTACCAACTACCTTATCCTGGAAGAAGGAAGCCTGCTCGAACCACTCCTTGGAGATGCCTGAAGCACCCTTCATGTTGTAAGCGTCGCCCTTTTCAACCTTGGTACGAACATCTACGGAAGAAGCCTCTGCAGCTACGCCATCAGCGATACCAAGCTTTGTCTGTGCTACGTCGATACGGCAAGCAACGATCTTGCCATCCTTGTCTAATACTACTGTAGCAATAGTAGCATCAATCTGTGCTGTGCCGGTCTTAGAACCGTTCTCAACAACAACACCCATGCCAAGCTTGTACTCAGCTTCAGCATCTGTCTTCTTACCACCACATGCAGCTAAGGATACTACCATTACTGCAACAAGTAATAATGCATAAAATTTTTTCATTGTCGTTTCCTTTCCTTGAAACAAAATACTAAACCCCATTGAGGTCGTATAAATTATATTTTATTGTCTATTTTCTGTCAAGGGGATAAAACGTTTTTATGAAATCTGAAATCATAAAAAATAAGTAAACTATTTAGGGTATATAATTGACTGTTTTGCCATTAAAGGATATAATAGGAAACGATGTTTATCTGGGGGTTCTATGCCCTTTTGGAGAACATGAGTATAATGGATATAAAATCTGGAGGATTTTTATGAAGAGCAATGTTAAAAGCGTAGTGGTTCTTTCTGCTATCTGTGTGGTGATTGCTGCCATACTGGCTGTCACCAATATGGTTACCAAACCTATTATAGAAAAGAATAAAGGGGCTGCAGAGACCAAGGCGTTAAGCGTGGTAATGCCTGACAATAAGGGCTTTGATGTTGTTCCTCTTACCGGTGATATACCTGCTACAGTTAAGACATTATATAAAGAGAAGAGCGGATTGGGTTTCGTAGCTGTTCTCTCCACAAAGAGCCAGTATTCTCAGGGTGATATGGGTATTATCGTAGCCATCGGCACGGATGGTAAGATTTCCGGTATTGCTCTTACAGGATACTATGAGACAAAGGATTTTGGTCCTGATTATCCTAAGACATATATTGGAGCTGATTCAGCGCTTAATGGTGTAGATACTTTCTCAGGCGTTACATATTCATCTACAGCCTTCAAGACTGCTGTCTCAGATGCATTCCAGGTACTTGTTTCCAGCGGCGCTATTTCTGAAGGTCAGAAGAGCATCGATCAGATGGTTAAGGAGCTTATTCCTACTATTCTTCCGGGATGCTTAAATGGCGCAGGTGCAGCTCAGGTTACAGAGGCTACAGTTGATGGCTTTGATTTTGCCTTCACTGCCAACAATGGCTGTGGTTCTGTTCTTGCAGTAAAGACAGGTGATAATACAGCTGATGTATATGTAGTAAATGCATTTGGTGATATTAAGTGCTACGATCTTGAAGGTCAGGAAAAGACCGGCGATAAGACTGTTTCAGGCGATTCTCTTGCCAAGCAGAATCTTGAGAAAAATCTTACAAAGGTTCAGAGAATGTTTGGTGACACAGCTACCATTACTGCTCTTGAGTCCGTTCCTGCTTTCGGCTGCATTACAGGTGGTTTCCAGGTAGAGCTGGATGGTGAAAAGTACTATGCTTTCACCGCTAAGACATTCGGCTTCCAGGATCTTATGGAGATGACTGTCGCTGTAGGTATGGATGGCAAGATTGTTAAGTATAAGACCAATTCCGATCTTATTCAGGAAGAAGAGTACTATACCAGCCATGACCTCCACGATGCTTCAGCATATATTGGCAAGTTCATCGGTCTGGATGAGAGCAGTTATTCCGATGATTTAACAGCAGTATCAGGCGCTACCATTACAGCAGGTGCCGTAGCTTCTACTCTCAGATCTGCATTTGCTGCATACAAGGCATTGGCTAAATAATCATACATAATGAAAAAAATTCGAAAAGACATAATTGTAATTGGTGCACTGCTTGCAGTCGGGTTGGTTTTCCTTCTTGTGGTCCTTCTGACCAATAAGCCCGGGGCCAGCGTGGTAGTGGAAGTGGCAGGAAAAAAGGTTGCCAGCTATCCGCTGGATAAGGATGCTACATATACCATACAGGGTAAAGATGGCGGCAGCAATGTACTGGTGATAAAGGATGGCTACGCTTACATAAAAGAAGCCAGCTGTCCTGATGGGCTCTGTATAAATATGGGGAAGATCAGAAAGACTTCCCAGTCTGTTATCTGTTTACCCAATCAGGTGGTGGTAAAGATAGTAGGCGGAGAGCAGGATGCTGATATATATATTCAGTAAATAACAGGCTAAAGGATAGGATATGAAGGCTTCAAAAGTAGCACTCTATGGTATTTTAATAGCGTTAGCCATGGCACTTAGCTATCTGGAAGCCCAGATTCCCACGGTGGCTGTTCCCGGTGTCAAGCTGGGACTTACCAATGTAGTGGTCATATTTGCCCTCTACAAGATGGATTATAAAAGCGCCGTGCTGGTAAATATTCTAAGGATTGTACTGGCAGGCTTTATGTTTGGCAGTGGTTACAGTATTATTTACTCACTGGCAGGAGGTGTGCTGAGTGGCCTCATAATGATTGTATTAAAGAGGTTTACAGGGCTCTCCATGATTACTGTAAGCGTTGCAGGCGGTATAGCACACAATGTGGGACAGATACTGGTAGCCATGATTATGCTGCAGACTGAAGCTATTGCCTGGTATTTAATAATTCTCTGGTTTTCCGGCATTGTTTCCGGCATTTTAGTGGGACTGCTGGGGGCAGAGATTACAAAAAGAGTAAAATTAAATTTTAAATGACGAGAGTGAGGGACGTGCACATAGCAGGTCCCTCTTATGTCGAAAAGGTGGTATTTTATGAGCTTTATGAATTCAAAGGTAGTTATTGTCGGTACAGGAAATGTAGGCGCTACAACAGCCTACAGCCTTATCAATCAGGGACTGTGCGAAGAGATAGTCCTTATCGATGTGAATAAGGAAAAAGCATATGCGGAAGCCCTGGATATGCAGCATTCCATGTATTTTATGAACCGCAATATTACAATAAAGGCAGGAGATTATGCAGATTGCAGTGATGCCAATATCGTAGTAATTACTGCATCAGCCCCTATGAAAAAGGATGCTACCAGCCGTCTGGAAATGCTGGCTCCCGGCATCAACATCGTAACAGGCATAGTTAAGTCTGTTATGGATAGTGGCTTCAAGGGGATTTTCCTGGTAGTATCCAATCCTGTTGATGTTATGACATATCTGGTATGGAAGACTTCAGGTCTGCCCGCCAAGCAGGTTATTGGCAGCGGTACGGCTTTGGACACAGCCAGAGTCTGCTGCAGCATATCAGAGCTTTACGATCTGGACTGCAAGAGTGTAGAAGCCTTTATTTTAGGTGAGCACGGAGACAGTGAATTCATGTCTTTTTCCTCTGCTACCATAGGCGGCAAATATGTAAAGGATGTTTTTGCAGATAATATGCAGCGTACAAAAGACATTACCAAGGAAAAACTGGTGGAGCAGACCAAGCAGGCCGGCTGGGAAATTTTTACCAGAAAAGGTAATACCTGCTATGGTATAGCAGCAGCTGTAACAGCTATTGTAAAGGCTATTCTCTTTAATGAAAATAAGATATTACCTGTCAGTGTATGCCTGGAAGGGCAGTATGGCATGGAGGGCATCTACTTAAGCGTGCCTACCATACTGAATGCTACCGGTGCCAAAGAAATAGTTGAGATCAGGCTGTCTGAAGAGGAAAGTAAAGAGCTGGCACTTTCTGCCAAGGTTCTTTCGTCCTTTTATGATGAGCTGAATATCTGATGAAAAGAGTATAAGTATCAATGGAAGATAACAAAAAAAGTGCAAACAAATCCATATGGAATCGTCTGGACAATACTGCCAATCTTTTCCCGGTTATCGCGACTTCCAGCATGACCAATGTGTACAGAATCTCTGTGACATTAAAAGAGGAAATCGTACCTGAGGTGCTAAGGACAGCAGTAGAAAAAGTGCTTCCTTTCTTCGATGTTTTCGGATTCAAGCTAAAAAGAGGCCTGTTCTGGTACTACTTTGAGACAAATAAAAGGCCTCTGCCCGATATTAAGGAAGAGGATATTTATCCCTGCGCATATATTGAGCCCTATGAAAATAACGAGTACCTTTTCAGGGTAAGCTATTACGGGAAAAGAATTAATCTGGAAGTATTTCATGCTGTTACTGACGGCAATGGCGCTATTGCTTTTCTTAAGGAAATTACTTATCAGTACTTGAGACTGATGCATGAGGAGCTGGCGGATAAAGTGCCTGACAGCCTGAGCAAGGACACGTCTCTGGACTATGAAGACAGCTATGTGCACAATTATCGCCACAAGGCCAAGAGAAGTTACCACCTGGAAAAGTCAGTGGTTATAAAGGGACCGAAGCTTGCTTCCGGCCAGCTGGGGCTGATCCATGGCTATATCCCTGTGGAGGAGATAAAGGCCGTAGCCAAGGGACTGGGCGTCACGCTGAATCAGTATCTGCTGGGAGTATATGCTTACGCTATATACAAGCAGTACCTGAAAGGAGCAAAAAGTAAAAAGCCTATAGTAATCAGCGTTCCTGTTAATCTGAGACCGTTTTTCGAGTCCAATACCCTTAAGAATTTTTTTGCCATAGTGTCTGCAGTATTTAAGCCGGAAAAGGATGACTATACCTTTGAGGAAGTATTATCTGCGGTTAAGGCCAGCATAGAGCCCCAGACCACCAAAGAAAATCTGGAAAAGCTCCTGTCTTATAACGTATCCAATGAACGCAACTGGGTGCTGAGAGCAGTGCCACTTGGTATAAAAAAGCTGGCTATTAAATTTATTTACAATCAGTCAGCAGCTGCTAATACCACTACTATTACCAATCTGGGAGCAGTGAAGCTGGAAGAGGCTTACAGCAGCTACGTGGAGAATTTTTATGTGGCTATAGCCATGTCGGCAGGTCAGAATATTAAGGGAGCAGTGGTAAGCTATAACGATACTATGGTTTTTACCTTCAGCTCTTACCTTAAAGATACCGGTATTCAGAGAGAATTTTTCAGAAAGCTGGTTGCTGACGGAGTGTCAGTATCTATAGAAAGCAACGGAGTTTATTATGAGTAAATGCGTTAGATGCAAGCTTGAAGTAAGGGATGATGCAGTGATGTGCCCCCTCTGTCATGGCGTATTGTCAGAGCAGCAGGAAGGACATGTGGGGATGTACCCTGACGTCAGAATCAGAATGAAAAAGCTGAATTTTGTTTTTCGACTGGTGATTTTTATTTCTGTACTGGCTGAGATTGCCTGCATTATCGTTAACTACCTGACATACAATGGAGTAAAATGGGCAGTGGCCAGCGGTCTTGGCCTCATATACGTTTGTTTTTCACTGGTGTATTCTGCCAGGAGAAACAAGAGCCACCAGAGAAAGATGATAGGCCAGCTTTTCCTGGGTATAATCCTGACTTTTGCAGTGGATAAAAGTCTGGGCAACTGGGGATGGTCGCTGACTTTTGCTATCCCCATTGCCATAATGCTGGTGGATGTGGGTGTAGCAGTACTTATGTTGGTTAATGTGAAAAATCGTCAGAGCTATCTTATGACTCAGATATGGCTGGGAGTCATAAGTATAGCGGCTTTACTTATTGACTGGTGGATAAGTGGTGGTATTCCGCTACTTGCATTGATTGCGGTAGGAGTGTCTGTAGTATTTTTGGCAGGCAGTCTGGTATTTGGAGACAGACCGATGCAGAGTGAGCTTCATAGGAGATTCCATATATAATATAGGAGGAAGGGCTGTGGACTTTTATACGGATAATTTTGTTCCAAAGGATACCAGCAGCAGACTCTCGGTACGAAGGAGAAGAATGCTCATCAGAGCTGTAGCTGCTTTTAATCATAGCGACCATCTTAAGGGCAGACTGGTAGAGGGCAGAAGAGATCAGAGTGACTTTGATAAGCCTTTTATAATGGGTGAGGAGTATTCCACGGAAAAGCTGGAAAACGACAATTTTAAAATGGAGCTTCTTACCTTAAAAGAAAAAGAAAATATAGCTGTCAAAGATAAAAAGATAGTACTTCAGATCCATGGCGGCGGCTATATAAATGCTTTTAAAATGCAGTACAGGCATATGGCTTCCTGGTACTCTGAAAGCTTTGATGGAGCAGACGTTTTATCCATTGATTACAGAGTGGCACCGAAGGATCTTTTTCCTGCAGCGCTGGAGGATGCTGTATTTTCTTACAATTGGCTGCTGGAAAGGGGCTATAATCCGGACAATATCGTGGTGGCCGGGGACTCTGCCGGAGGCGGTCTGTCGCTGGCTCTTTGTCTATACCTGCGTGATCACAGCATGCCTTTACCAGCAGGTATTATTTGTATGTCGCCCTGGACAGATCTGTCTATGAGTGGTGACAGCTACAAGAGCAATTACGATATAGATGCTGTGCTGGGAGGCAGTGACAGCAGTATTATATTTAATAATCCTTATCCTGGGACACATGATGTAAGAGAGCCCTATATATCCCCGCTTTTTGGGGACTATACTTCTTTTCCCCCTATGCTTATCCAGGTAGGCAGAAATGAGATGCTGCTGGATGATTCCCTGGGACTGGCCAGAAGAGCCAGAAGCGCAGGTGTAGAAGTAAGACTTAGCGAGTATGAAGACATGTTTCATGTTTTTCAGCTGAGTAAGCCTATGCTGAGCGAAGCAAAAATGGCTTGGCAGGAGATCGCTGACTTCTTGAAGCAGTTATAAAATGGGACTATATACCTAGAGAATACAGGCAAAATTCTTAAAAGAATGTGAAAAGTATAACATTATTTGTAATCTGTTGTATTATATTCTGAAAAATGCTACTCTTCCCTGTGAAAGACTAAAAATAGTCGGATATATGGAGAATTGTAAGGAGTTATAACATGGCAGAGACAAGCAAGAAGAAACGAGTTCCGTTCATTAAGTCCCTTAAAATGAAAGTAGCAGGTCTGCTTATTCTTTTAGTAGTAATAATAAGTGTTAGCCTTGTGGCTGTTGGCACCATCTATGCAGGTAATACCATAGAGGCCAAAAATCAGGATTACATTTATTCAGTACTTACTGATATATCGTCAGGTGTCAATACTATTGATCCCTCCGTTACAGAAGCAGCAGCATATGCTGATATGGCAGGCAATCTTAAGATTAGGAATGTAGCTTCATCATACGGATATATAGTAGCCGCTGATGGAACTATGATATATCATCCGACAGCCTCAAAGATTGGCAGTCAGGTAGAAAATGAAATTATTAAGAACGTTGTAAGTGAGGTGCAGGCAGGCAAGAATATAGAGACCACCATTACTAAGTATGACTATAATGGTGCAAAGAAGCTGGCAGGCTATACAGTAGTAAGTGGTGGAAGAATAGTTGTTCTTACCTGTGATGTAGCTGAGTTGGATCAGCCGAAGAAGTCTATTGCCGGTCAGCTTTCCATGATTGCCTTATTTACAATTATTATTTACTCAGTAGTTGGTCTTTTGGGCTCCAGATTCCTTCTTGCCAATCCGTTGAACCAGCTGACAGATGTTATCGATAAGACTGCCAATTTGGATCTTTCAGCAGATGACAGCTATAAAAAGGTGGCAAAACGTGGAGATGAAATTGGTATAATGGCCAAGTCTCTTGAGGTTTTGTGCAATAAGCTTCGAGAAATGGTTAATAAAATTAATGAAGCCAGCGATGCGATTGTAGTAAATGTGAATGGTATCCGCGAGGGCGGTCTCGTAGTTAACGATATGTGTTCTGACAACTCCGCTACCAGTCAGGAGCTGGCTGCAGGTATGGAAGAGACTTCTGCTACTACTTTAGGTGTTAATGATACTATCGGTGGTATCAATGAGCATGCTAACAATATTATGGAAATGGCTAGAGGCGGCGTAAAGGTTTCTGATGAGATTATGGGCAGAGCTCAGGGCCTCAAGGAAAAGACTGTTCAGGCTACTCAGAATACCATGAACATGTACGAAGAAGTAAAGCGTAAGTCCGGCGAGGCTATTGAAGGCGCCAAGGCCGTTGATAAGATTAATGTTATGACTGAGCAGATTATGCAGATTTCTTCCAAGACCAGCCTGCTGGCATTGAATGCATCCATAGAAGCTGCAAGAGCCGGAGAGGCAGGCAGAGGCTTTGCCGTAGTTGCTACAGAGATAGGCAATCTGGCCAGCCAGACATCCAAGACTGTCAATGAGATCGGTGGTATAGTATCAGAAGTTAATGATGCTGTTACAAAGATGGCCAGCTGTCTGGAGGAAACATCGTCCTTCCTTGAAAATACAGTGGTAAATGAGTTTGGTGAATTTGAAAAAGTAAGTGTTCAGTATCAGGAAGATGCAGATCTCTTCAAGGGCAACATGACAGAGGTAAGCGAAAGAATCAGACATCTCACCGAAGCTATTCAGGATATTTCCCAGTCTATTAAGGCTATCAGCGAAGTAGTGGCAGAGTCCTCTTCGGGTGTATCTGATATTGCCAATAAGACAATGGAAATCGTAGTAAAGACCAAAGATAATTTTGATATGATGGATACCTGCAGAGACAGCGTGGGTACTCTTCAGAATCTTGTGGGAGAATTCCATTTATAAAGAAAACAAAATTTAGCTAAGGGGCAGTTTTTAAAGACTGCCCCTTAATTTTATGGACAGTTGGACTTGCTACAAATATAAAAATGGAGTATAATAACGTGGCAATTTTGACTTACGATAGATTAATTATAAAGGAGATACACAATATGACACTTGAACAGGCAAGAGAGAAACTTAAAAAGTATGGTCAGGAGCAGGTACTTAAGTATGCTGACCAGCTGACAGCAGCAGAGCTTCAGGCTTTGGTAGACCAGATTGAAGCTACAGATATGGATATTCTGGACAGCTGCCATCATATGGATGAGATTAATAAGCGTGGGGTTATCAGTCCGCTTTCTGCCATGGAGCTTTCTGAGATAGAGGCTCACAAGGAGAGCTTTACAGCTACAGGTATTGAGGCTATAAAGGCCGGCAAGGTAGGCGCTGTGCTTCTTGCAGGCGGTATGGGTACCAGACTTGGATCAGACAATCCTAAGGGCATGTACAATGTAGGTATTACCCGTGAGCTTTACATATTTGAATGTCTTATTAACAATCTTCTGGACGTTGTTAAGCAGGCAGATGCGTGGGTACATCTCTTTGTTATGACATCTGACAAAAATAATGACGCAACAGTAAGCTTTATGAAGGAACACGACTATTTCGGCTATAAGGCTGAGTATGTTCATTTCTTCAAGCAGGAAATGGCTGTAGCTACAGACTATGAAGGCAAGATTCTTCTTGAGGAGAAGAACAGAATGTCTTCCTCACCAAATGGTAATGGCGGATGGTTTATTTCCCTGCAGAAGGCAGGCCTTCTGGATCTGGTACATTCAGAGGGTATCGAGTGGATTAATGTTTTTGCTGTAGACAATGTATGCCAGCGTATCGCTGATCCTTGCTTTGTAGGTGCTACTATTCAGAAAAACTGTGTAGTAGGTGCTAAGGTTGTTCGTAAAGCAGCTCCTGATGAAAAGGTAGGAGCTATGTGCCTTGAGGATGGAAGACCTTCCATCGTAGAGTATTACGATATGACAGAAGAGCTTATGGCTGCCAAGAATGAAAAGGGTGAGCCTGCTTATAATTTCGGCGTTATCCTGAATTACCTCTTCTTTGTACCTGATTTGGAGAAGATGATGGCTGACCTGCCACTTCATATTGTTGAGAAGAAGATTCCTTATCTGGATGAGAATGGCGAGCTGGTAAAGCCTGAGTCTCCAAACGGCTACAAGTATGAGAGCCTTGTTCTTGACATGATCCATCAGTTGGATTCCTGCTTACCTTTCGAGGTAGTACGTGAGCGTGAGTTTGCGCCTATTAAGAATAAGACAGGTATTGACTCTGTAGAGAGCGCCAGAGAGCTTCTTAAAAAGAATGGTGTAGAGCTGTAAATTGAAATAATTCATATATGTTACAGTTATGATACAAGTGTTGACTTTTTGTATGAATAATAGTACTATAGTCCCAGTCTTAAGGACGGATACTTACTGGATTTTATGCATTAAAGGAGACTACTACAATGAAGAAATTCGTGACACCTGAAGTAAAAGAATTAGAGATTAAGCTTACCATGAGGAACAATGGTAACAATGATACCAATACCCATAAGGGTTGGTGCGAGATGCACAAGCACCCTGAGCTTGGTATTTGCACATGTGGAGCAGGCAGCACAGGCAATCCTTCATAATAAGAAAATGAATTAGGGGCTGTAAAAACAGTCAGTAAAAAAGCTCGTAATCGAGGCGTGGTCCTTGGTTACGAGCTTTTTTGTATTATTTAATTAATAATAATGCTGTACTAGATATATCCTAAAGACTTTAGTACAAAAAGCCAAAAGGTCATGGTAAAGGATGCTAAAAGCGTAGTAAGCATTACTGCACAGCTACTAATCTTGCCCGAATGCCCCATGTTTTGGGCCATAATGAAGCTGGAGCTGGTAGTAGCAGAGCCCAGCATTATGAGGGCAGCCACCAGCTTTTCTTCTCTGAAGCCCAGCATGACAGCTATGGGAAGAAAGATAACGCAGAAAAGCATAAGCTTGCTGACTACTACAGTAATTATAGGGCCAAGCTTTTCTTTAACATCTGTAAATTTAAAAGAAGCACCCAGACCTATAAGGGCCAGGGGAGAAGCCATATTACCCAGATAGGTAATGGTCTTCATGATCATAACAGGTCTTGGGATAGGAAGCAGAGCCCAAAGAAGGCCAATGACAATTCCCAGAATGATGGGATTTTTAGCAGTGTTAATCAGGCTTTTTTTCAGTACCTTAATTCGGCTGTCTACTTGGCTGTTATCTGGAGAAGTGAGGGAGAGGATCAGTACGGCTGCTATATTGTATAATGGGACTGAGCCTATAATCATAAGGCTTACCATGGCAGCGTTGTTATAGATATTGGTCATATAGGCTATGCCCAGAGTAGCAGCAGCACTCCTGTAAGAGCCCTGGATCATTTCGCCTCTGTCTTCTTTATGGGGATTAAAAAAGGCAAGACCTGTGGAAATGCCTATACTTAATATGGTAGCCACAAAACAGAAAAGAACGAATTTACCGTCCCATATAGAATGGAAATCCTGACTGACCAGATCTGCTATTAACAGGGCAGGAAGAAAAAGCTTAAATACCAGCTTGTTTATGACTGATACCACTTTTTCTTCCAGCCATCCGATTTTTTTTAAGAAGTAGCCTATTACCATCATGAAGAAAATAGGCATGGTGGCGTTGAGGCTGAAATATAAATTTCTAAGCATTATGACTGACTGTCCAGTACAAGGCTGCCGCCTAAGGCGCCACATGTACATACGCCTGTGTCGGGATTTTTATGCAAATCACACCAGCCTTTATGATTCTTATTGTCCCACTTTGGGGTCATAGTAAGCTTTACGTCCAGTTCATCTACTTCCGGTTTGTTCCAAGTCTTCATAATAACGCCTCCTTGTATTGTAGTTATGTTAATTTAAGTTAGGCCCATAGTACTACTATTGTGGTGCGCTGTCAATGATGAATTACTTCTTTTTTCTAACGACCATATATACTATTACACCACCTGCAGCCAGAGTCAGCAGTATAGTGATGGCAATATATACAGGTGTTCTGCCGCCAGCCCTCTCTTCTGTTTTCGAGGGAGCTGTTGTGGGGGTAGGTACAGGGTCAGGAGTCTGGACAGGTGTACCGGTCGTCTGAGGAGCTATAGTAGGCACAGGAGTCTCAGTAGGCACAGCTTCTTCCGGCACAGGAGATGGAGTAACAAGTCCCGGAATAACAATAGGCGACTTGGTAGGCTCTGCATTGCTTACAGGCAGGTCGGTAGGACGGGGGGCTTCAGTAGTGCCCGGATCCTCTGCAGGAGCTTCTGTGGGAGCGGCGGTAGGAGCTGCAGTAGGAACTACAGTAGGAGCCATAGTAGGAGCCGTAGTAGGAACCGTAGTAGGAACTTCAGTCGGAACTGCAGTAGGAATAACAGTAGGCTCAGGAGCTGTCTCTGTTTGTTTCAATGTAATATAGTAGAGATTGGCTGTGTCACCCTTGGTAATGGTATGACTGCCCTTCTCAAGATCCACTGAAAGAATACCGCCGGTAGCGTTAACAGCATTGCCATCTATCTTTGTTTTTCCGTTAAAATCATTATTAAATACCAGCACTAAAGAAGACTTGGCGGAGGTATTAAAGCTGATGGAAGTAGAGCTTTCCATTTTTAAACAGCGGGTAAGAGTAAGGCCTGCATAGCTTACTGTGCCCTTGTCCTTGGAAAAGTTGCCGTTAATGGTAAATGGTGAGCCTGACTGATCCTCCAGGGTAAAATTAAGGACAGTACTGCCTGCAGAGATGGTGGAGTCGTTGTTTTGTCCATCGCCTGATGCCGGAGCATCTGTAGGAGTGGTTAAGGGAGCATTGGTAGGAACAGGGACTGAAGAGCCGGTGCCTACAGATACCAGGCTGGACTTATAATTGACGATAGCGCTCTTAAGAGCCGCATTCACGGCAGAGGAGGTGTCATCTGTGGAGTTGTTGAAGGTCCATCTGAAATCACCGCCGTATGCACGGCCTGACCATTTTGTAACGATTGCAGGAACATTTTCTGCAGGGTCCACATTATAAGAGTAGAAGTCCGGTGCAGTATCAAAATTATTGTAGGTATTAGAGCCTGAGTAGGAATGAATACTGCTGTCTGCTTTTTCGTCTCTGTCCAAAACTATAGCGTCGAAGTCAGCAGCAGATGTTGTGCCGGAAAGATTATAGCTTACTTCCTGGCCTTTAAGTATATATTTGCCGGCACCGTAAGGGATAAAAGTATAGGTGCCTGTCATGAAATTGCCTGTAGCCTTTATGCTGCCGCCAGGCTCCTTGGAGAAAGTGGCGTTGTTGGTAACATCACGCTTAGAGTCACCTGCAAAAACATCAGAGCCCTGCATGGAGGTAAGAATAGGATACTGGCAGTTTCTGAAATAATTGTTTTCTACAAAGACGGAGGAACCCTGTGTAGCACCTACACCGTACTTGGCATTGCCGTCATAATAGTTATTGTATACGTGGGCAGAGTAAAAGCGGACTCTGGGGTGTCTGGAATCGGAGTGGTCATACCAGTTGTGATGATAGGTAATAAAATAATTGCCGGAAGAGCCTTCCTTTAAGCCTAAAAGATTACATTTACCATTGTCCCAGAAATGATTGTAGGAAAAGGTAACATATGTAGAAAGCTTGCAGTCCAGAGCACCATCGCCCTTGACCTGGTCGCTGTCTTTGCCTGCATCACCGTAGAACATATCGCAGTTGTGTACCCAGATGTGGTCATTGCCCTGCTGGAGACCGATATTATCTCCCTCATCGCTGTTGCAGTTCATAAAGCCTATATTTCTTATTTCCACATTGGAAGCATTCTTTACCCTGATACCCCAGCCGTTAGCGACAGCGTCATTGCCTACGCCTTCTATTGTAATGCCGGCAGTGGTATTGTTATTTTCTATGCACCAGTCTCCTTTAAAAGAAGAATCTGTATCAAGGCCTGCTTCTTCTCCGATATTGCCTATGAGCCTCAGGACAAAAGGCCTTTTTTCTTTACCTTTTTTAAGAGCAAGAAGGATAGCTCTGATGCCTGTACACTCTGTATAGGTGCCCTTGCCTGACATATCGATGGAGGCTTTTACGGTATCCTGATTGGAGTCTGTAATATATATAACCACAGCATTGCTCTTAAGTGTGCCGTCTTCATTGTAGGCACCGGAAGAAGTGCCCTTCACAAAAGCATAGCCCGAGCGGTCGTTGGCGACTACGGTAACAGTGCTGCTTACAGCATGGGAGATAAGCTCAGATCCCCTATAGGCTTCTACTTTAAGCGTATAGCGGCCTGCCTTTAACCCCAGGGCATCAGCTCTGTAGTAAGTGCCATAGAATCTGATAAGCTGATCGTCAAGTCTTATGTAGCTGCCGCCTTCAGCAGCGATATATACTCGGTACTCAGTGGCGTTTGTAACCGCTTTCCATGTGACACAGGCGGTCTCAAGGTCGCCATCCTGAGCGATAAGCTCTACCCTGTCAGCTGCAGAGACCTGGGTAAAGCTCTGCGAAAAGGCTGGAAAAGCGCCAATTATAAGGGCTATCAGCAGGAGAAGAGCTGTCTTTTTCATAAATGCATGTTTTTTCATATGATCCTCATAATCCTCTGTGAGAGCGTGTATATTTGTAAGTGCTTACAACTCTGCACAAAATATTAACGCCCTAAGGCGTCAATATTGTACATATTTTACAGTGGAACGAGAAAATAATCAAGGAATTTTTCCAAATTGTAATAACTGTCAGCGGCGAAATTCCGAAGGGCTTTTTCCCACCAGTTTATTGAAGGTACGATTGAACTGGGAAAAAGAGTTGAAGCCGCAGTCCTGGGCGATATCCGTGATTTTTCTGTGGGTGGATAAGAGCAGCTGCTCGGCATTTCTTATGCGGGTCATCTGGATATAATTGGTAAGGGTGAAGCCTGTAATCCGCTTAAACTGATGGGACAGGTAATGGGGAGATATGTAAAAGGTCCCTGCCAGAAAGTCCAGGGTCAGCTCTTCATTAAAGTGGGAATGGATATAGCTGGTGATGGCGTAGATTTTGGTCTCCAGGTGGTCGTCAGTCTCGTTTTGAAAGGTGTTTTCTTTTCTGTGATTGTAGAGGCAGGAAAGAAAATCATAAAGCCGGTTGCGTACTGAAGTGACATAGCCTGCAGGCTGCTTTCTGTAAAGCTGCTGGATTTCTTCCAGGTGCTCACAGGCTTCCTTAAGAGCTATGTGATTGAGACGAAGGATGGGGACCTCCATATCGAATAAGGTGAGGAGCTCATCCTGTTCTTTTTGAAGATATGGCACAGTCTCCTTGGGAAGACGAAAGTCGATTACCAGTCTTTTTACAGCGGGACCTGTAGGATAAATGGACTTGTGCATTCGTAAGGGCTTTAAAAATACAATATCAAAAGGCTTCTGGTCGTAAAGGTTACCTTCTATCAGATGCTCAGCCTCTCTGTCTAACAGTATATGGATTTCATAAAAGCGATGAAAGTGCTGAAAGTCCATATTTACTGAATAAGAACGTTCATCGTAGTCAAAAAAGAGATAGAGAGGACCACTGTCGTCACCGGTCTCCGAGATAAAGCCTTTGTCGTAAGATAATAAGTCGTTGATTTTCATAAATTCCCCTGAAATAATTGTGTTTTTGATAGCTTTATTAGAAAAATGGTAAATTTGTAAAGAAAAAAATGTAAAGTTTTGTAAAGTTTTATTGGGCATTTTTTACAAAAAAGCATCCTGTACAGGCATGCCTTTTGGAAGATAATACCATTAAAAAGCAAAAAATGCAATATTATTACAGGAATAAACGCAAATTGTGCATTGTCCATACAATTTAACTATGATAAAATTTTCTTAAGAAATTCATAAAAGTCGACAGGATTTCACAAAAAGTTAATTAAAACTTGACAAGGTGGAGTTTAGAGATGGAAATTCAAGACACGCTTGAGCTCTTGCTCTCCAGTTTCCAAAAAGTTCTTTACGAAGAAGATGATACCTTCCTTAAGGGAATGGCTACCAGGAATCTCGCAGGAGACGATGTGAATAAGTACAAATTCTGGGAATGGACCCAGGGGGTTGGACTTTTCGGCATGTGGAAACTGTTTGAGCGCACAGGTGACAAGCAGATAGTTGACATACTAATCAAATACTATGAAAGACAGCTGGGGATAGGTCTTCCTTCAAAGAATGTTAATACCACGGCTCCCATGCTGACGCTTACCTATGTATATGAGTATACTAAGGAAGAGCGCTACAAGGATCTTTGCATCGAATGGGCAGAGTGGCTGATGAATGGCCTTCCCAAAACAAAAGAGGGTGGTTTTCAGCATCTTACATCAGATACGCTAAATGATCAGGAACTTTGGGACGATACATTATTTATGGCAGTATTATTCCTGGCCAGATGCGGGCTTATCTTTGGTAAAACGGAGTGGGTAGATGAAGCAAAATACCAATTCCTTTTACATATAAAGTACCTTACAGACAAAAAGACAGGACTTTGGTTCCACGGATGGACCTTTAACGGTCGTCACAATTTTGTGGAAGCTCTCTGGGGCAGAGGTAATTCCTGGGCTACAGCGGCTATTCCTGAGTTCCTTGCCATGGTTCCCTGTGAGCCGGTGGTCAAGAGATATCTTACTCAGGCTTTTGCCAATCAGGCTGCGGCACTTAAGGAATTCCAGGATCCTACAGGCATGTGGCACACTTTGGTGGATGACCCCACATCCTATGTGGAGACCAGCGCTACCTGTGGTTTTGCCTATGGTATTTTAAAGGGTGTTCATGACGGACTCGTCGGAAAAGAGTACGAAGAAGTGGCACTCAGGGCTTTGAAGCCTGTTCTTGGTTATATCGACGATAAGGGTATTGTTAATCAGGTATCCTACGGTACAGCCATGGGACGTGAGTCAAAGCAGTTTTACAAGGAGATAGAAATAAAATCCATGCCTTACGGACAGGCAATGGCTATTTTATTTTTATTAGAAACACAAAGAGTTTCATAGGAGGAAAATTTATGAGAAAGAAACTTTTGGCGCTGTTAATGGCTGCAACAATGGTTGTATCCTTGGCAGCATGCGGTGGAAGTGGTAATAAGACTACTCCTACACCAAGCACGCCTGCCGAAAACACACCTGCTCCGGAAAACACACCTATTCCTGTAGAGCAGATGAAGTTCACACAGGCACCTACTATTAAGAGCACAGTTGCTGTTGCAGACAGACTTCCTGTTAAGGAGGATGTATTCGTAGAAGCTAAAGATGCTAATGGTAAGGCACTTGAGATCGGTGTATACTGTGGCAATCTTCACTGGGGTAACGGCGGCGGTTCATGGGATATTTCCAGACCTATGCTGGAGACAATTGTACACTATAATGTAGACGGTACATATTATCCTAACGTTATTAAGAGCTTCTCTTATAACGAGGATTTTACAGTATGGACTTTCGTACTTCGTAAGGGTATGAAGTGGTCCGATGGTGAGCCTTTCACTTCTGCAGATATCGAATTCTGGTATGAGAAGTGCCATAAGACCAACTGGGATGGCAAGGCTAGCTGGACAGCTCTTCATGATACTAAGACAAATGATTTTGCTACCCTTAAGGTAGTTGATGAATTAACAGTTACATGGACATTTGAGAATTCTAAGTATCCCGGTGACTTCATCGAGAACGGCGACTTCAAGTTCTGCTGGGCTCCTAAGCACTTCCTTGAGGATATGGTAAGCTCAAGCGTTGATCCTACAAGCACAATTTCTGACGAGCAGGCCCTTCTGAACGCTCAGGCAAAGGGTATCAACTACTCTACAGTAAAGGATCTTGGTAAGAACTGTGTATACTATTTCTGGAATACACCTGGTCTTCCTACTCTTAACCCATGGACACTTTCTACTCAGGAAGGTCTTAACAACAGAAGCCAGACATGTCAGCTGGTTCGTAACGAGTTCTACTGGAAGGTAGATGCTAAGGGTCAGCAGCTTCCTTACTACGATAAGGTAGATATGATTAAGTACGCTGATGACCAGGCTAAGCTTGAGTTCATGTCCGGTGAGCTCGATCACCTGGAGGTAGGCATGGAGTCTATCTCACAGATTTCCAAGGACTGCCAGGAGTCCAAGACCAATCCTTTCACTCCTGTACTTGGTGTTGATGCTTCCACATCCTGGGGCTCACAGCAGATTACATTTAACTACACATCTGATAATGCAAAGCTTGCAGAGCTTTTCAATAAGAAGGAATTCCGTCAGGCTGTTTCTGTAGCTGTAAATCGTAAAGAACTTTCTCAGCTCATTACAGATGGTTTCCTTAAGCCTTCACAGTCTTCTCCGGCTTCTACAGATGCTGACTATAAAGAGGCTTGGGCTAAAAAATGGACAGAGTTCGATAAAGACCTTTCCAAGCAGCTTCTTGAGCAGTGCGGCCTTAAGATGGGCTCTGATGGTTTCTATGATTTTGCAGATGGCACAGATCTCCAGATCGACTTCTTCAGCTTTGATCAGACAGATGCAGGTGCAAGAAACTTCAGCTACCTTCAGGCATACTTTGATGCAGTAGGCCTTAAGACAACATTTACAGCATATGATATAGGTCTTTTCGATGGTAAGATCGACTCTAATGACTGGGTAGCGGTTTATGGTCCTCATACATCCGTAGGTGGTAAGATGGTCGACAGACCTGCTCCACTGGTACCTATTAGTGGTGCAGGCGGTGCTGAGTGGTATGGTACATACGGCTACTACTATGAGTGGTCAAAGGCATCTGCTGATAAGCAGGCTGAAATGATTAAGGGTAAGCAGCCTACAGGCGATATGGCTAAGCTGGTTGAGCTTTATGAAGAGTGGCTTGCATGTCCTACAGCGAATGAAAGAAATGTAGTTGAGAAGAAGATTCAGGCAGTTCATGAAGAGAACCTTTGGACCATCGCATATCTTGAGTCTGTACCTACATACACACTTGTAAATTCAAAGCTTCACAACTATCCTGTTTCTGCTATTTCCATCGATAAGTATATGTACTCTAACATTAAGCATCCTTGGACATTCTTTGAGAAATAGGAATAAAAAGTAATTAGGAATACCTTGGAGGTGGGGATTACATTTCCCACCTCCTATCTTTAGAAAGGGAATTTCAGAGATGGAAACAACAGGCACAGATGCAAAAAAGAAAAACGATGACAAGAGGAATGGGGGCACAAATGCCATTAAGGAATTTTTCAGACACGACCTTGTAAGATATGTAATAAAGCGCCTTCTGATGTTTATTCCTACAATTTTGCTTGTTTCTGTTCTTGTTTTCTTCGTAATTCAATTGCCACCCGGTGACTATGTATCTACCGAAATAGCAAAGCTTGCCTCAGAGGGCGAGACAGTAGATGCACAGTATGTAAAGGACCTGCGTGAAAGCTATGGTCTGGATCAGCCGGTAATCGTCCAGTATGGTATGTGGATGAAGGGTATTGTTTGGACACCTACCAATTCAGCCTTCTATAGGCGTTATCATTCACATCATGACTGGAAATACTCCTTTACTTATAACAAAAATGTATGGGACGTTGTTAAGGAAAGACTTGGTACCACTATTGCTGTATCAGCTGTCATTATGCTTTTCCAGTATCTGGTATCTATACCTATAGCTGTTTATTCGGCTACACATCAGTATTCGGTGGGAGATTACATATTCTCCGTAATAGGCTTTCTGGGGGCCGCCATACCGAATTTTGTCCTGGCCATAGTGCTTATGTATCTGTCCTTTAAGTGGACCGGTAATGCCAACGTTGGCCTGTTTACCCAGGAAATGCGAGAAAATGGTGTACACTTATCTGATATCGGCATACTTGCCAGACATATGATTATTCCGCTTGTGGTAATCGGTACATCCGGTACCTGTGGTATTATTCGTTCTGTCAGAGCGCAGATGCTGGACGAGATAGGTCAGCAGTACACACTGACAGCCAGAGCGAAGGGCTTATCAGAGAGAAAGATAGTTATGAAGTACTGCTTCAGAGCAGCCATGAACCCTACAGTATCCGGTCTGGGCGGTATTCTTTCCAGCCTTTTCTCAGGCTCTACAGTTACAGCCATGGTGCTTGGTCTGGAGGTACAGGGACCTGAGCTTCTTCAGGCTCTCAAGACCCAGGATATGTATCTGGCGGGCGCCATAGTTATGACTCAGGCGGTGCTGGTACTTATAGGTATTCTGCTTTCAGATATCGCACTGGCATTCCTTGATCCTAGAATTCGTTACTCAGGAGGTAGCAGATAATGGCTAAGAAAAAAGTAAAAGAAGATTATTATCTGGCCTCTCAATGGACTTTGATGGCAAGAAAGCTTAAGAAACATAAGCTGGCTCAGATATCCTTCGTAATACTTGCAATTCTTTATATTGTATCTATTTTCGGAGACTTTTTTGCTCCTTATGGTATTCAGAGCTTTGACACTGTGTACAAAAATACAGAGCCTTCATCCATTCACTGGGTACACGAGGGTAAATTTGTAGGACCATTTGTTTACAAACTGAACAAAACCACCATTAACAGAATGGATGAATACCTGGCAGGTACACTGAAAGATCCTTCAAAAATCACAGAAATAATTATTGAAGAAGATAAGACAGAGTATTATCCTATCAGATTTTTTGTTAAGGGTGAAAAATATAAAGTACTGGGACTCTTTACCATGGATCTTCATTTCTTTGGTACTCCAAAAGGGTCCAATGGCGGTGAGGGGGCAAAGATTTACCTCTTCGGAGGAGATATTTCAGGTAAGGATCTTTTCTCCAGAATTATACTGGGCGGACGTATTTCCCTGACTATTCCTTTTGCCAGTGCCTTTATAAGCTTCTTCCTGGGTATACTTTTAGGCGGTCTCTCCGGCTACTTCGGAGGCGTTCTGGATATGTTTATTCAGCGAGTCAATGAAGTTATCGGTGCTGTTCCTCAGATTCCTCTCTGGATGGCCTTTTCAGCTGCTATTCCACCGGGAGTTTCACCTACAAAGATGTATCTTTACATCACAGTTATTCTGTCCTTCATTAACTGGACAGGTATGGCCCGTATAGTACGTGGTAAATTCCTGTCACTTAAGAATGAGGACTATGTAATGGCAGCACGTCTGGCAGGTGTAAGCACCTGGAGCATTATCTGGAAGCATTTGGTACCGGGCTTCATGAGCTACCTGATTGTATCTCTTACACTGGGTATCCCGGGCTCTATCGTAGGTGAGACTTCCATGTCTTATCTGGGACTGGGTATTAAAGCTCCTGCTACTTCCTGGGGTGTTCTTCTTAATGAGTCAGGTACAGTTACCGAAGTAGCTGCCTGTCCATGGAAGCTTATTCCTATTATTTTCGTAACACTTACTGTTCTTGCATACAACTTCCTGGGCGATGGTCTCAGAGATGCAGCCGATCCATATAAGTAAAGCGGAGGATTTTTATGAATAAAGAGAATATACTTGAAGTAAAAGACCTCCATGTGGATATTCATCAGATGGATGGTGTGCTGACTCCTGTAAGAGGTGTTAACTTCGAGATAAGAGAAGGTGAGACTCTGGGCCTGGTAGGTGAGTCGGGCTGCGGTAAGTCCCTTACCTGTAAGGCAATTCTTGCCATAAATGATAAAAAATGTAAGTCCAGCGGTTCTATTATGTTTAAATCCAATGAGTCCGGAGAAGTAGATCTTCTTTCCATGGACCCTAAGGGTAAGGAAATCAGAAACGTCCGCGGTAAGCAGATATCCATGATTTTCCAGGAGCCAATGGTAGCTTTTTCTCCTATGTATACCATAGGAAATCAGATTAATGAGTGTACCAGACTTCATATCACAAAGGATAAGAAGAAGTCCAAGGAAATTACCCTGGATGTAATGAGAAAAGTAGGTATTGCCAACGTTGAAAAGCGTTACAATCAGTATCCTCACGAATTCTCAGGTGGTATGCTGCAGCGTGCTCTTATAGCAATGGCGCTGGTATGTAATCCTAAGATGCTTATTGCTGACGAGCCTACCACAGCTCTGGATGTTACTATCCAGGCTCAGATTCTGGAGCTTATGAAAGAGCTGCAGAAAGAATTTAAAATGGCTATTCTTTTCATCACTCATGACCTGGGTGTTGTTGCCAAAATGTGCGACAGAGTAGCAGTTATGTACCTGGGAAAAATCATCGAAAGCGGTGATACGGAGACCATATATGCCAATCCACAGCACCCTTATACCAAGGGTCTTATCGGATCAGTACATAAGATTGGTGGCTCCCGTACCGACAGACTTTTCTCCATCGAGGGTACAGTGCCTCTGGCTATGAATCTTCCTATTGCCTGCGGCTTCCATGACAGATGTAATGCAGCCATCAAGGGACTTTGCGACAAGGCAGAGCCTGAGCTGGTAGAGATAGAGCCCGGTCATCAGATCGCATGTTTTGCATGTGATCATGAAATGTGCAAGGCTCAGTGTGAAAAAGCCTATAAGGAAATAGCTGAGCGTGAGGCAAAAGCTGAGGCAGATGCTTTGGCATTAGCTACAGGCGGCAAGAAAAAGAAGGGGGGGAAAATAAGCTATGGCAATGGAAAAAGATACTATTCTTGAAGTAAAAAATGTCCATAAGCGTTTTACCTCCAAAGGTATCACAGTTAAGGCAGTTACTGATGTTTCTTTCTCAGTAAAGCCCGGCGAGACCATAGGTATCGTAGGTGAGTCCGGCTGTGGCAAGACCACACTGGGACGCTGTATTGTACGTGCTTATCAGGCATCTGAGGGCGAAGTATGGTACCGTACCAGAGATGGCAAGGAAGTAAACTTTATAGATGTTGATAGAAAAGAGATGAAGGGCATCAGAAAAGAGATTCAGATGATTTTCCAGGATCCTTATTCTTCCCTTGATCCCCGTATGACTGTTCTTGATATTATCAAGGAGCCGTTAAAGGCCAACTACCCACATATGAGCAAGAATGAGATGAATCAGAGAGCCAAGGATATAGCAGCCAAAGTTGGCTTGAATCCTGCATATCTTATGAGATATCCCCATGCTTTCTCCGGTGGTCAGCGTCAGCGTATCGGTATTGCCAGAGCCCTGATTCTGGAGCCTCAGATTATCGTCTGCGATGAAGCGGTATCTGCTCTGGACGTATCTATTCAGGCTCAGGTAATTAACCTCCTTCGCGACCTTCAGAAAGAGCTGAATCTTACCTATATCTTCATTTCCCATGACCTGTCAGTAGTAGAGCATATTTCTGACAAAGTAGGCGTTATGTATCTGGGACAGATGGTAGAATTTGCTGAGACTGAGCAGCTTTTTGCTCATCCAAAGCATCCATATACCGAAGCTCTGTTGTCTGCAGTTCCTGTAGCAGATCCTACCTTCAAGATGGAGCGTATTCCTCTTAAGGGTGAGATCCCCAATCCGGCCAATCCGCCATCAGGCTGCTACTTCCATGAGAGATGCTCATACTGTACTGAAAAGTGCGTGACTGAGGCACCTTCCCTGAAGACTATGCAAGATGGCAGACTCTGCGCCTGCCATAGAGCAAATGAGCTTAAGCTGGGAGGCTTCGATTTGGAGGCTATGGCTAAGCTTTCAGAAAAGAAAACAGAAGAATAAAACAAGCTAAAAACTTTAGTCCACCTGCTAATAACAGGTGGACTTTCTTTTTTAAAAATAGTATAATTTAACTTGGGAATTGCCGCAATGCAATGAAATAAAAAGGAGCTAAAAGGAGCTATTATGGATAATCGTTTTGCCAGTTTTCTTTATCAACCTATGAAGCCTCTGGGGAGTGACGGTACTATGCTTACGGCGTCACCTCGCCACATTCGTATATCACATGATGCAGCTTTGGCCGGTATGGTGCTGTTAAAAAATGAAAAAAAGATTTTGCCACTTAAGAAAAAAAGCACTATTGCTTTATTTGGCAAGACTCAATTTGATACTATTAAGGGCGGTGGTGGCTCAGGCGATGTTACCTGCAGCTATAATCGCAGCATAAATGAAGGCTTTAAGCTTATGGAGCGCCAGGGTCTTATCAGCCTTTATCCTGCCCTGGATGATTTTTACAAGGGATATTTTGCTCAGGTAACTCCCGGGGATCATGGAGCCAAGGAGGCAGATGTGCCTGCTGACCTGGTAGAGAGAGCAGCCAGAGATTGTGATACGGCAATCATTACCATAGGCAGATTTTCCTGGGAAGGCGGCGACCGCCATGAGCATGAATTTGACCTGACAGTAGGCGAAGAAAATATGATCGCCAAGGTATGCCAGTACTTTGAAAATGTAGTAGTGGTACTGAATGTAGTAGGTCCTGTTACTACTGGCTGGATCGCAGATAATGACAGAATAAAAGGTGCTCTTATGGCCTGGTGCGGTGGCATGGAGGGCGGTGCAGCAGTAGCTGAGATTCTCTGTGGTCTTACCAATCCTTCAGGACATTTGACAGACACTTTGGCCCGCAGTTATATGGACTATCCGGGAGCTGATACCTTCAATGAATCCAAGGACTTTGCAGAGTATACAGAGGATATTTTTGTAGGATACAGATATTTTGAGACTATTCCAGGAGCTGCAGAAAAGGTAGTTTATCCTTTTGGCTATGGACTTTCCTATACCAGCTTTGAGATAAAAGAGCAGAAGTGCTGGACGGAAGGCGTCAAGGCTAAAAAGGGAGTAGCACCTATTACTCCTGACAGCGAAAATGGCCTTACCCTGCATCTTCAGCTGGAAGTAAAAAATACCGGCAGAATGGCAGGCAGACAGGTGGTACAGGTCTATCTGAATGCGCCGGGATGCCAGCTTACCAGACCATCCAAAGAGCTGGTGGCCTTTAAAAAGACAAAAATGTTAAAGCCCGGTGAAAAAGAGTCATTAATTTTTGACATTGACCTACTTGATGCGGCGGCTTTTGACGATATAGGCTATATAAAGCAGTCTGCCAGAGTGCTGGAAAAAGGCGAGTACAGACTTTTCTACGGAGACTCTGTACGTGATACAGCAGAAGCAAAGACTGTATTTGTACTGGAAGCAGATCATGTGGCAGAGCAGCTGTCCAAAAAAGTGGCGCCTACAGCTCTTAGTAAGAGACTGTTATCTGATGGCAGCTACCTGGAGCTGGAAAAGGGAGACAATCCCGACAGTCCATGCACTACAGAGATGGAAGGCTGGACATTGCCTCAGCATGGCCTTCTGACCCACAATATGTTAAATGAAATGCGTCTTGAAGATGCCAGACGCAGGACTCAGTTCGGTGAGGATCCTGACAGCAGGCAGCGCCCTGATTTTCTGAAGGTGGCAGCAGGCAGAATGTCTGTGGAAGAGTTTGCAAGCAGACTTCCTATAGAAGTACTTATTGAAATGCTGGGTGGTCAGCCCAATACAGGTGTGGCAGATACCTTTGGCATGGGTAATTTTATTGAATACAATATTCCAAATGTTATGACTACAGACGGACCTGCAGGTGTACGTATTCGTCCTGAAAGAGGCATGAATACTACTGCATTCCCCAGCGCTACACTGCTTGCATGCACCTGGGA
This sequence comes from Lachnospiraceae bacterium, assembly GCA_045616485.1. Classification (GTDB taxonomy): domain Bacteria; phylum Bacillota; class Clostridia; order Lachnospirales; family Lachnospiraceae; genus RGIG3528. The sequence goes on along the minus strand of JAZLGU010000049.1, from coordinate 29,166 downwards.
TCCTGAAGTGTTAAGCATGGTAGGCTACGCAGCGGGCATGGAGACCAGAGAAAATCACATGGGTATGTGGCTGGCTCCTGGTATGAATATCCACAGGAATCCTCTCTGCGGCCGTAATTTCGAGTACTACTCAGAGGATCCGCTTCTTACAGGTCTTATGGCTACTGCCATGGTATCCGGTATCCAGGCATCCGGAACATCAGCCTGCATCAAGCATTTCTGCTGTAACAATAAAGAAGAAGACAGAATGCGCTGCGACGCAAGAGTGTCTGAGCGCGCACTGCGTGATATTTACCTGAAGGGCTTTGAGATTTGTATTAAAAAAGCTCATCCTTGGTCACTTATGACTTCCTACAACAGAGTAAATGGCCTCTACCCATCAGAAAACAGAGAGCTTTTACAGGGGATTTTGCGTGACGAGTGGGGATATGACGGCATGATTACCACCGACTGGCTGAACAGAGTAAGTCAGGTAAATGAAATCAAGGCAGGCAATGACCTTAAGATGCCTGCAGGTGAGCCTGAAAGAGTATTGAAGGCAGTAGAAAACGGAGAGCTTAGTAGAGAGCAGATAGAGGCCTGCGCTGTCAGAATATTAAAGACTATTCTGCGCATGGGCGGATACGAAGTACAAAGTAAGAAATAAAGAGGAGGAGTTAAAATGATAGTAAATGGGTTGCCTTGTAAGTACACATTTCATGAGTTTGCATCTATTGATAAGCTTACAGAGTATTTAAACAATCAGTCCATTCCCATTGAGATGATTGTTTCTGTCAGCTATAACAATAAGCATGACGAATGGGTACTTGTATATTTAAAGTACAATATTTAATGAGTAGCCCTGCAGCGCAGGGGAAAGGAATATAATATGGCAAAAGAAAAAGAAATTCCAATGGATATCGTTACACTGGAGATGGATGACGGCACTGTAGTTGATTGTGATGTTCTTTCCATTTTTTCAGTAAATATTCCCGGCGGATCAGGGAATTATATCGCCCTTATTGACAGTGCAGCCGGAGATGATGGCGAGATCTGGTTTTATGGATGCAAGATGAATCCTGACGATCCTGATGATTTTGAGCTTATTGACATTAAAGATGATGATGAGTTTGAAGCTGTTTGTGATGCTTTTGATGAGCTTCTGGATGAAGAAGAAGCAGAAGGCGTATTTGGACAGCTTATGGACGATGAGGAAGCATGACTGATAAAACGGTGAAAAGAATATTGCTTGCCGAAGTGCTGACACTGGCATTTTTATTTGCTGAGGCCTGTGGAGCCTCTGCCAATAAAGCGCCTTCAGGCGGTAGCAGGACTCCTACCCCTACCTTTAAGGTAATTACGGTGGATCCGGCACAGCCTGGGACCGGTAATGGTGGCCTGGGCGGTCTGGGAAAGGATGATAACAGCTTTTCCGATCTGCCTACCGGTACACCCACTGATCAAGGCGGCAGCCAGAGTGGACTTACGCCTACTCCCGGTAATGGAGGGGCAGGTAATGGAGGAACAGGTAGCGGTGGAGAAGGCGGACATAAGTCTACCCCTACGCCTGTACCTGTGCAAAAGCCGACTCCTGTGCCACAGGTGCCCACAGTAGCGCCTACAGAGGAGCCTCAGGCTACCAGTACTCCAAGACCTACAAAATGGGCAGGCTATTATACTCCGACTCCTACCCTGAGTCCTTTACCGACTGTGACACCGGGGTCTCTTTCTTATGACCTTATTACGGGGACACCTACGCCTACACCTACTTTAAGGCCTACTCCTACTTTAAGGCCTACAGAGACACCGACACCGACGCCGACACCGACTCCTTCTTTTACACCTTATCCTACAAGTACACCGATGCCGACGCCTACTCCTACAGCAGCGCCTACCAGAAAGCCTATAGTGACGCCACCTGTAAGAGCAACAGATACACCAATACCTACACCGACAGCAGAGCCTACAGCGGCGCCGACTGAAGAGCCTGCGCCTTAAGTTAAGAGATATTATGGAGTATGAAAAGCAGACCATATCTGTAAGAGAGCTGGTGGAATTCATATTAAGGTCCGGTGATATAGACTCTTCCCATACCCATACTGATACTGATGCCATGCAGGAGGGCGCTGCCCTTCACCGTAAGATTCAGAAAAGTATGGGACCGGGATACAGAGCTGAGGTAGCCTTAAAAAAGGAATTTCTCCTGGAAAAAGATGATATGGCCATCTTTCTTATCCTGGAGGGCAGGGCAGATGGTATAGAGACTGAAGAGCTTCTTACCGGCACCTGCACCAGAATAGATGAAATAAAAACAAGTTTAGCAGATGTAGAACATTTATCAGAGCCTGTACCAGAGCACCTGGCACAGGCTAAATGTTATGCTGCCATATATGGTGAGCAGGAGGGAATAGAGTCTATAGAAGTACAGATGACCTATGCCACCATAGAAAAAGAGAATATAGTAAGATTTAATTACGAATATAAAGTCAGAGAGCTATGTGACTGGCTGGACGGTGTAGTCAGGGAATACTCAAAATGGCTTTTTTGGGAGGCTGCCTGGCATGAAAAAAGAGCGGCCTCTATCAAAGAGCTGGCCTTCCCTTTTGACTACAGACCCGGGCAAAAAGACCTGGTATCAGGCGTGTACAAGACCATAGCCAGAGAGCGACGTTTATTTATAGAAGCGCCTACGGGAGTAGGCAAGACTATCTCTACGGTATTTCCTGCGATTCATGCCGTAGGTGAGAAAAAGGCACAGAAAATCTTTTATCTCACTGCTAAAACTATAGCAAGGACCGTAGCAGAAGATACCTTTTCTCTGCTGACATCCAAAGGATTAAGCTTCAGATTTGTTACTATTACCAGCAAGGAAAAAAGCTGCATCCTGGATAAGCCGGAATGTAATCCCTCAGCCTGTCCCAGGGCAAAAGGTCATTTTGACAGGGTTAATGACTGTGTATTTGCACTGTTAAATGAACAGGAGACCATTACCAGGGATATTATATTTGAGTATGCAGAAAAATACGAAGTCTGCCCTTTCGAAATGTGTCTTGATGTTTCTTTATGGACAGATGCTGTTATTTGCGATTATAATTACGCCTTTGACCCCAGAGCTTCCCTTAAGCGATTTTTTGCAGATGGCGTGAAAAAGCCCTACATCTTTCTTATTGATGAGGCCCACAATCTGGTGGACAGAGCCAGGGAAATGTATTCAGCGGAGCTTATAAAAGAAGATTTTCTGCTGGTAAAAAGAATGGTGGGGCATTTAAATAAAAGACTGGAAAAGTATTTGGAGGCTTCCAATAAAAGCCTTTTATCCATAAAACGCCAGTGCGAGGACTTCCAGGTCTGGGATGAATGTGATGAGCTATATCATAATCTTCAAAGACTTTTATCGGTATATGAGGACTTCTTTGATGAATTTCCCGGTAATTTTGAAGGAAAAACAGAGGCGCTGGATTTGTTTTTCAAAGTCAGATCTTTTATAGAGGTCTATGAAAATCTGGACGAAAGCTACAGAATATTTACGGATTATCTGCCCTCCGGTGACTTCAGAATAAAGCTTATGTGCATGGAGCCTGCCAGACAGCTAAGAGAGCGGATGGACAATGTAAGGTCCACTATTTTATTTTCGGCCACGCTGTTACCTATGAATTATTACAAGGAGCAGCTGGGAGGGGATAGCGATGACTATGCCATATATGCCCCGTCTCCCTTCAAAAAGGAGAACCGGCTGATAATGATAGGAAAGGACGTATCTACAGCCTATAAGAATCGCAGCAGCGCTGAATTTGAAAAGATAGCTGATTATATTGTTGATTTTACCAAGGTGAAAAAGGGAAATTACATGGTGTTTTTCCCTTCTTACAAAATGATGGAAGATGTTTACCAGGTGTTAAGCAGCCGCGGACTGGAGACCGTCATGCAGAAAAGGGATATGACGGAAGAGGAAAAGGAAGACTTCCTAAAGGGCTTCACTGTTGATCTGTCCCGGTCCAGGATAGCTTTATGCGTCATGGGCGGGATTTTTTCAGAGGGCATTGATCTTACAGGTGACCGACTGAATGGAGCTGTTATTGTGGGCTGTGGTTTGCCGCAGGTGGGCTATGAAAGAGAGCTGTTTAAGTTTTATTTTGACGAGAAAAACGGCAATGGTTTCGAGTATGCTTATCTTTATCCCGGCATGAATAAGGTAATGCAGTCAGCAGGCAGAGTGATCCGCACCGATACCGACAGGGGGGCTATTCTTCTTTTGGATGAGAGATTTTTGCGGAGGCAGTATTCAGATCTTTTTCCCCAGGAATGGTTTCCTTATGAAGTAGTAAGCAGACAGACTTGCAAGGAAAAAACAGGAGAGTTTTATAATGGAAAATGAAACAAGTATGGCAGTAATATCCGGAGTGGTGGTAAGTATTCTGGCATTACTGGAGATAATATTTATTCCGGGAACAGCCTTTAAGGTAATAGCACTGATACTTACTCATATAGCAGGCTCAGGCTATCTGTTCTATGTTTATAGAGATTTTTCTTCCCATACCAACTATCTGATGATAGCTTATTCAGGCTTTGGCTGTCTGCTTTTTTTAACCAGTATGGACTGGCTTACTTTAAGCATTGGTAAAAGCGCCATTTTTGCAGCAGCTGTAACAGCCTTTATGGTACCTGTTGTATTTTGCAGTGTTACAGCTTTTGTTATGAGAGAGACCCAAAGGAATTTTTACGGCGAGTTTTTTGTGGGGCAGTGTATAATACTGGCTTTAAGCCTTTTGCTTTTTTACATACACTGGTTTTCAAGATATAATCTGGACCGCACATTGACAGGACCCAGCGTCCGTATGGTGCCCTTTGCGACCTTGGCCTCCTTTATCGAGCAGCTTATATATGGTCAGATAACAGCAGGAGAGTTTGCCAGATATTTGGGCTTTTGCATTGTGGTTTATATACCTTTCGGCTACCTTGTAGGGGCACTGGGAGAAAAAATACATATCATTTTAGAGCTTATGCTGGTTTTGATTTTCCCGGCCATTATGGAGTTTATTCAGTATTTCTTTATATTGAATACCTGTGATATAGATGACATGTTTTTAGGCTTTCTTGGAGGGCTTTTAGGGATAGCTGTATTTAAGCTTTTTAACATGGTGTCCTTGTATATGACCGGTACTACCCTTACGGGCGTTGGCGGAAGAATGGATTAAAATTTATAATAAAGCAGTATTTATGGAGGAGAGGAAATGAGAATAATTAAGGCAGAGAATTATGAAGATTTAAGCAGAAAGGCAGCTAATGTGCTGTCTGCGCAGGTGATACTTAAGCCCAATTCCGTGCTGGGACTGGCTACAGGCTCTACCCCAATCGGCACCTACAAGCAGCTTATTGACTGGTACAATAAAGGTGACGTGGATTTCTCCATGACCAAGTCCATTAATCTGGACGAATATGAGGGGCTGGGGGAGGATTCTTCACAGAGCTATCGGTATTTTATGAATCATCAGTTTTTTGACCATATTAATATTAATAAAAAGAATACCCATGTGCCCAATGGCTGCGCAGAGGACCTGGAAAAAGAATGCAGACGCTATGACAGGCTGATAGCAGAGCTGGGCGGTATTGACATGCAGCTTTTAGGTATCGGTCACGACGGTCATATCGGCTTTAATGAGCCGGGGGAAGCCTTTGAAAAAACCACCCATGTGGTGGAGCTGACTGAGCAGACCATAAGGGCTAATGCCCGCTTTTTCGGATCAGAGGAGCTGGTGCCTCGCAGGGCTGTTACCATGGGTATCAAGTCTATCATGCAGGCAAGAGCTCTCCTTCTGGTAGCCAATGGCCCTGATAAGGAAGAGATTATGCACAAGGCACTTTTCGGACCTGTTACCCCCAATGTGCCGGCATCCATTCTTCAGTTTCATCCCAATCTGACTGTAGTATGCTGCTATAAATAGTGAGAAGGAGAGGCAGGAGGGCTTATGAATATTTTTGCCAATGGTAAGATAGTGGAAGGCGCATTTACTGTTGTAAATGGCCGCTTTGCTGATGTTCAGGTGACGGGAGAGCGAAAGCAGGGGGATATTATTATACCCGGCTGCGTGGATATTCATTCTCATGGTCGTGAGCTGGTAGATTTTAGTAACGTTGATGAAAAAGGCCTTTGCAGGATCCTTAAGTCATATGCATCTGTGGGAGTGACATCTGTACTGGCTACTACCATGACCAATCCTAGGGACATGGTGGAAAGGTCTGCCGAAGCCATTGGAAAACATATAATCAGTCAGGCTCACAGCCTGGAGCGTGGGGAAAGCAGGCTGTTAGGTATACATATGGAAGGCCCTTTTTTGGGTGAGGATAAAAAAGGTGCTCATGACGTCAGATACCTTTCCGGTTTTGACTATGATTTTACTGAAAGAATAATAGAAAAAAGTGGTAGAAATGTGCGAATTATAGCGGTAGACGGTAAGCTTCCGGGAGCGGTACAATTCGTGGAGAAATACACTAAAATGGGCATAAAGGTGTCCCAGGCTCACAGCTCCATTGATTACTTCGGTGCTATGGAGATATTTAAGGCAGGAGCCAGCGAAGTGACTCATCTTTTTAATGCCATGAATCCTCTGCACCACAGGGAGCCGGGGCTTATCGGGGCTGCTTTTGATGCAGGAGCTTATACAGAGCTTATAGGAGATGGGTACCATGTCAATGAGACTGTGGTTCGTATGTGGTTTGCCATGAATCCTGACAAAATTATCCTTATTTCGGATTCCATGGAGGCTGCCGGAGCCAGAGACGGTGAGTATCAGATCGGCGGACTTAAAGTCTTTGTGAAAAATGGCTGTGCCACCCTCGGTGACGGCACCATAGCAGGCTCTACCACCAATGTCTTTCAGTGTATGAAAAATGCCATAAGCTTCGGAGTAGCAGAAGAAAAAGCCATAGCTGCAGCTACGGAAAGACCGGCAAAAGCCATAGGAATGGAGAAAAAGATCGGAAATATTACTGATGGAGCTTATGCAGACTATCTGGTAGTAGATAGTGATTACAATATAAAAGGGATTTTTATAAACGGAAGGGAGCTTTAATATGACACTTGGGGTAGATTTGGGTACATCCTCCATAAAGCTGGTAGCCATGAGGGCAGATGGCAGTATAGCAGCCTCTGCCGGGGCAGAATACGGCCTTTCATTCCCACATCCGGGCTGGTCTGAACAGGAGCCGGAAAGCTGGGTGACAGGCTTTTCTGAAAGTGTAAAAAAACTTTCTGAAAAAATAGATCTTAAGGAAATCAAGGCCATCAGCTTTGGCGGACAGATGCACGGTCTTGTTATTCTGGATGAAGCTGACAGAGTGCTTCGCCCTGCCATACTTTGGAATGATGGCAGGACCACTAAGGAATGCGACTATTTAAATAAGACCATAGGCAGGGAAAAAATATCTGAGTATACAGGTAATATGGCTCTTACAGGCTTTACAGCTCCCAAGATTCTTTGGGTAAAAAACAATGAGCCTGAGATTTTTGAGAAAATTGCAAAAATAATGCTGCCAAAGGATTATCTTTGCTATGTACTGTCCGGAGTCCACGCTACAGATGTGAGTGATGCATCAGGCATGCTTTTACTTGACGTTAAAAACAGATGCTGGTCTCAGGAAATGCTTAAGATATGCGATGTGACAGAAAGCCAGCTGGCAAAGGTATATGAAAGCTATGAGATAGTAGGCAGCATTTTGCCTGAGCAGGCTTCAAAGTACGGTTTTTCCCGGGATGTAAAAATAGTGGCAGGAGCCGGGGACAATGCAGCAGGTGCTATAGGCACCGGTACAGTCAATGAGGGTGAATGTATAGTCTCTCTGGGTACCAGTGGCACTGTATTTATTTCCTGCAACAATTATGCGGTGGATAAAGACAATTCATTACATATGTTTGGACATGCTACAGGCCGTTACCATCTTATGGGCTGTATGCTGTCAGCAGCATCCTCCAATAAGTGGTGGATGGACGAGATAATAGGCACCAGAGACTATGCTGCAGAGCAGGCGGATATTACTTCGCTTGGAGAAAATCCGGTTTATTATCTGCCATATCTTATGGGTGAGCGTACCCCGCACAACGATCCTGCTGCCAGAGGTGCATTTATTGGCATGTCAATGGATACCAAAAGAAGCGATATGACCCAGGCTGTACTGGAAGGCGTGGCATTTGCCCTGCGTGACTCTTTGGAAATCGCCAGATCTTTGGGAGTAAAGATTGATATTATCAGAGCTACCGGCGGCGGTGCCAAGAGCCCCCTTTGGAGAAAAATGCTGGCTAATATCATGAATGTGACTGTAGAGACCGTGAATGCTGAGGAAGGCCCAGGCTATGGAGCAGCTATACTGGCAGCGGTAGCTATAGGACGTTACAAAAGCGTGGAAGAGGCTTGTGAAGCTATAGTAAAAGTAGCAGGCAGCCTTGAGCCTGACAGAGAGCTTGTGGAAAAATACGAGAAGAAGTATAAGATATGGAAAAAGCTTTATCCTGCTCTTAAGGATAGCTACAAGGAAATGGCAGAGTAAAAGGAGAGGAAAATGGACTACAAGAAGGCTTTGGAAATAAAAAAAATACATATGGGAAAGGCCAGGTTTTTCCTGGATTTGTGCGATGGATCAGAAAGAGGAGAATATGTAAATCAGGACTACATTTTACATGCCTTGGGCAGACCACACAGAGCCATTAATCTTATGTACTGCTATTATCCCAATGATGAAGGATGGCCTGCCAGAGCCAGGGATGCCTTTAAGGGCAGAAATGTAACCTTTCAGTGGGATTATCCTTATGATGATTATTTTCCATATACCGGTGGCCTTAATGGGGATAAAGATGCAGAAGTATTCCAACAGATGAGAGATATAAGGCGTCACGGACAGGATGTTATTCTGACACTTACCATAGACCCTAAAGTATCAGAGGAACAGTTAAGGGCAATAGGACGTGATTTAAGGCCTTTTGGACAGATGGAGCTTAGAATCAATCATGAGGCTACAGGCAACTGGTTCTCCTTTAACAAGCGTGCCTCATATGCTGAAATAGCGCAGTTTTTCTGCAAGGCTTCCCGTCTGATTAAAGAGGAAGCGCCAAATGTAAAAACAATTTCCTGCATAGGCGGTGTAGAAGACCTGGATAAGCAGGAAATGACCATGGAAGAAGAGTTCAAGTGCTGTATACCTGAAGCTGATATCTGGTCTGTAGATAAATATCTTTCATTACATTGGGGATGGCCTTTTGATGTGGCGGAAAAAGGCGGCAATTCTTTTGGCAGATATCCGGTATCTGAGGTCTATGAAAAGACAAAGAGAAGCTTTTTAAGATATAAAGAGCTGAACGGTGGCGTTGCAAAGCCTATGGTTATGTCAGAAATGAATGCTGATGGAGATGTTACAGGACCTTTTGAGCAGATAGACATGATGAAGGAATTTACAGATATGTGTAAAGCTGATAAGGATAAATGGTTTAGCGGCTTTACCTTCTATCAGTTTAGAGACAGAGGCAGACTGGGACTGGAGATAGAGGATCCCAATTATAAAGACTGCGGTATCAGACAGCCTATCATGGACTATTATATTGATTTGTTAAAGGATCCGGACTTTATGCCAAAGATCAGTGATGTAGAGAGCCTTCCTATGGATGATGAGGGAAATATCCCGCCTGTTACATTAAGATTTGGCAATGCTCAGGATGCGGAAGGCTTGTCCATGACCTTTGACCTAAAGCAAAAGCCGGTATTCTTCGAGGCTTACTTTGAGGGAGAAAGCAAGGACTACAATCTTATGATGGAGCTCAACGGACAGTGGTTCTACAAGAAGCCCGGTGTAAGTTGTATTGATTTTATGGAAACATTCTATAAAAATAGTATAAACTATCCGACAAAAGTAGAACTTAGAATATTCGCACCTTCTGCCAGTGGAGAGAATGATCTGGAAAGAGAAGACGGCATGCTCAATCAGTATAGCGAAGTAAAAGTACTTCCTAAAATAAGAATTGAATACGAGCACATAAAATAGTTTTTCAGACAAAAAAAGTTGACCCTTTGTTTTGGGTCAACTTTTTTAATCTTTTTATGATTCGGGTTCGATAAGTCCGTAGGTGCTGCCGCGACGCTTATATACAACATTGATTTCGTCTGTATCTGAATTGCGGAATACGAAGAAATTGTGACCCAAAAGCTCCATCTGTACGCAAGCTTCTTCAATATCCATAGGCTTCATAGGGAATTTTTTGGAACGTACAATTTTGATATCATCCAGATCATCATAGTCCTCCTCGATAAATGCCTGAGAGAGGCTTGCTGCATTCTGCTGCTTGTCAATGAGCTTTTTCTTATATCTTCTTAGCTGTCTTTCTATAGTATCTTCGATCATATCGATGGATGCATACATATCGTCGCTGGTCTCTTCAGCTCTGATTGTAGTACCCTTCATAGGTATTGTTACCTCTACCTTCTGTGCCCCGTTCTCAACACTAAAGGTTACCTTTACCTCAGTGTTTTCGTTGAAGTAGCATTCAAGCTTGCCCAGCTTGTCCTCTACCGCGTCCTTAAGTCCTTTAGTTACATCGATGTTCTTACCATAAGTGCTAATACGCATAAACATCACTCCCTTTATTGTGTTATATAGGAAAGGTGCTGTGTCCTTTCCTGCTTTGTATTTTATCATAATGGCTTATTAATGACAACGATTCTGCTAATAGTTTACAGAATTTTCATAAACATTGTTTTGAATTTTCGCACAAAAGACCTGTCAAGCAGAATATTTAAAAATATGCTCCTTTTTGGTAATTTTGTTGAAAATGCCAATGGTATTTTCTTGCTTTATTGCGCTAAAATTTATTCCACATTTGTAGTGAATAAAGGTGGATATTGTGGATAAGTGGGTTTATAACCGACTTTCCAGGGAAAATGACCGGAAAAAAGCTGTGGATAACTTTTGAGAGAAGCCGATCTGACTACAGGATTAAAGTCCTAAAGACGCTTGTAGAACAAAAAAGTTTTGTGCAAGTTGCACAAAAAGGCCTTATTTATTACAAATTTCGTGTTCTTAAATAGTTCATCATTTTGTTTAAAAAGGTTAAAAAATTAATCGTTGCGGGAATTGGCTGGAGATGGTAAAATTTGTAGGATTAGATTTATTATATATTCGCGCGTGATTTTATAAAAGCGTTCGGATTTCCGGTTGGAGGGCTTTGTTTTGAGTATTGGAACATTTTTATTTGGAACACACAGCAAAAGAGAACTTAAGCGTATTTATCCTATAGCTGATAAGATTATGGCTCTTGATCCTGTTATGTCAGCTCTTTCTGATGATGAGCTGAGGGCTAAGACAAAAGAATTTAAAAAGCGTCTGGCAGAGGGTGAGACAGAAGATGATATCCTGGTAGAGGCATTCGCGGTATGCCGTGAGGCTGCTTATCGTACAGTAGGCATGAAGCCATACAGAGTTCAGGTTATAGGTGGTATTATTCTTCATCAGGGTCGTATTACCGAAATGAAGACAGGTGAAGGTAAGACTCTTGTGGCTACATTGCCCTCCTATCTGAATGCACTTTCAGGCAAGGGTGTACATGTTGTCACGGTAAATGACTATCTGGCCAAGCGTGACTCTGACTGGATGGGTGAGATACACAGATTCTTAGGTCTTACTGTAGGCTGTATTTTAAATACCATGACCAATGATGAGCGTCGTGAGCAGTATGCCTGCGATATTACATATGGTACTAATAATGAATTTGGTTTTGACTATCTGAGAGATAACATGGTTATCTACAAAGAGCAGCTGGTAATGCGTGGTCTGCACTTTGCCCTTATCGATGAAGTAGACTCCATCCTTATCGATGAAGCCCGTACTCCTCTTATTATCTCAGGTCAGAGCGGCAAGTCCACAAAGCTCTATGAGGTATGTGATATTCTTGCCAGACAGCTGCATCGCGGTCAGGAAAAAGAGCTGTCCAAGATGGATGTTATTATGGGCGAAGATACCCAGGAAACAGGTGACTTCGTAGTTAATGAAAAGGATAAGAACGTTAATCTTACTGAAGAAGGTGTGCGCAAAGTAGAGAGCTTCTTCAAGATTGAGAATCTTGCGGATCCTGAGAATCTTGAGATTCAGCATAATATCATTCTGGCTCTTCGTGCCCACAATCTTATGTTCAGAGATAAGGACTATGTAGTTAAGGATAATGAAGTCCTTATCGTAGATGACTTTACAGGTCGTATCCTGCCGGGACGTCGTTACTCAGACGGTCTCCATCAGGCTATCGAGGCCAAGGAGCATGTTAATGTTAAGCGTGAGTCCAAGACTCTTGCTACCATTACATTCCAGAATTTCTTCAATAAATATGAGAAAAAAGCCGGCATGACCGGTACTGCTCTTACAGAAGAGGGCGAATTCCGTGAGATTTACGGAATGGACGTAGTAGAAGTGCCTACCAATGTTCCTGTTGCCCGTATAGACTATGATGACAGCGTATATAAGACACAGCGTGAAAAGCTGAATGCTATAGCCGATGCAGTAGAAGAGGCACACTTAAAGGGACAGCCTGTACTGGTAGGTACAGTATCCATAGAGTCCTCCGAGACTATTTCAGAACGTCTTAGAAAGCGTGGCATTGAGCACAGAGTATTGAATGCCAAATTCCATGAGATGGAAGCTGAGATCGTAGCAAAAGCCGGCGAAAGAGGCGCTGTTACCGTAGCCACCAATATGGCAGGCCGTGGTACTGATATTAAGCTGGGCGAAGGAGTGGCAGAGCTGGGCGGCCTTCGTATCATTGGTACGGAAAGACATGAGTCCAGACGTATAGACAATCAGCTTAGAGGTCGTGCCGGTCGTCAGGGAGATCCCGGTGAGTCACGTTTTTATATTTCTCTTGAGGATGATCTTATGAGACTCTTCGGTTCAGAGAGACTGATGGCTGCTTTTAACACTCTTGGTATAGAAGAAGGACAGGCTCTGGATCATAAGATGCTGAGCAAAGCTATTGAAACAGCTCAGAAGCGTATCGAGGGTAACAACTTCGGTATCAGAAAGAATCTGCTTGAGTACGATCAGGTCAATAATGAGCAGCGTGAGATCATCTACGCTGAGCGTCGTAAGGTACTGAATGGTGAAAACATGAGACCATACATACTTAAGATGATAACCGACGTAGTAGAGGGAGCTGTAGAGACCAGTATCGGAGAGGACAAGCTGCCTGAAGAGTGGGATATGAACGAGCTTAACAATCTCCTTCTTCCTATTATTCCCATGGAGCCTATCGTCCTTTCAGAGGATCAGATAAAGCATACTTCCAAGAAGGAGCTTATGCAGAGCCTCAAAGAAAAGGCACTTCGCATGTATGAGGAAAAGGAGGCTGAATTCCCTGAAAAGGATCAGCTTAGAGAGACAGAGCGCGTCATTCTCCTTAAGGTAATTGACCATAAGTGGATGGATCATATAGATGATATGGACCAGCTGCGTCAGGGTATCGGTCTTCAGGCATATGGCCAGAAGAATCCTATCCAGGAGTTTAAGATGCAGGGCTATGACATGTTTGGTGACATGGAGGCTGCCATTGCCGAGGATACAGTACGCCTTCTTATGCATATCAAGGTGGAGCAGAAAGTAGAGCGTGAGGAAGTAGCCAAGGTTACAGGTACCAATAAAGATGATTCTGTAGTGAAGGGGCCTGTTAAGCGTACATCCAAGAAGATTATGCCAAATGATCCATGTCCATGCGGATCCGGTAAAAAGTATAAGTATTGTTGCGGAAGGTAGGAAAAAGGCGTGGTAGAACTTGACCAGATAAAATTTACATTAAGCGGTTACAAAAAGCCTTTAGCCGAAGTAGGAGATTCATTGGATCTCGTCAATAAAAAAGAAAAGATAGAAGAAATAGAGAATATCATGCAGGAGCCCGGCTTTTGGGACTCCACTGAGAAGTCTCAGAATTATGTAAGAGAGCTGAACACCCTTAAAAATACCGTGGCTGATTATAAGCAGCTTTGTCAGGAGTATGAGGATGTAGAAGTATATCTGGATATGGGATATGAGTCCAATGATCCGGAGCTGGTGCCGGAGGTACAGGCGGCTCTTGATACTTTTGTCAAGCATTATGAGACTCTCAGGCTGGCGACTCTTTTATCAGGAGAGTATGATAAATGCAATGCCATCATGACTCTTCATGCAGGTGCAGGCGGTACGGAAAGTAATGACTGGACCAATATGCTCTGCAGAATGTTTATGAGATATGCAGAAAAGAAGGGCTTTAAGGTAGAGATGGTGGACTTTGTAGAGGGTGATGAGACCGGCTACAAATCAGTTACCATTGAAATAGAAGGTGAAAATGCTTACGGATATTTAAAGAGTGAGCATGGTGTACACCGTTTGGTGCGCATATCGCCCTTTAATGCTGCAGGTAAGAGACAGACTTCCTTTGTATCCTGCGATGTTATGCCGGATATAGAAGACGATTTAGACGTGCAGATCGATGAAAAGGATCTGCGTATCGATACATATCACTCCAGTGGTGCCGGTGGTCAGCATATCAACAAGACCTCCAGTGCCATCCGTATTACTCATTTCCCTACAGGAATAGTAGTACAGTGTCAGAATGAGCGTTCACAGTTTCAAAATAAAGACAAGGCTATGCAGATGCTGAAAGCTAAGCTTTATATGCTGAAGCAGCAGGAAGCTGAAGAAAAGACTGCCGGTATTAGAGGAGATACCGGAGCCATTAACTTCGGCAGCCAGATCAGATCCTATGTACTCCAGCCATATACCATGGTTAAGGATCATAGAACAGGCGAGTCTGTAGGTAATGCAGGTGCAGTACTGGATGGAGATCTGGATCCTTTTATCAATGCTTTCCTTAAGTGGAAGGCCAACGGCGGCAAGCCTGTGGACGACGAAGATATGGATATATAAATCGGGGGTAACTAAAATGGACATGAAAATCGCAAGAGAATCCATCAGAGACGGCAAGACCTACCTGGGCATCGAGCTGGGCTCCACCAGAATCAAGGCCGTACTTGTAGGTGAAGATTTTTCACCAATTGCATCAGGCGATCATGAATGGGAAAATAAGCTCATTGATGGTATCTGGACCTATTCTATCGATGAGATATGGACAGGTCTTAGAGACTGCTACAAAAAGCTGGCTGCAGATGTTATGAATAAGTATGACGAAGAGCTGACATCTGTAGGTGCCATGGGCATCAGCGCCATGATGCACGGCTACATGGTATTTGATAAAAACAATCAGATACTTGTTCCTTTCCGTACCTGGAGAAATACTATTACAGGCCAGGCTGCGGATCAGCTTACTGATCTTTTCGGATTCAGTATTCCACAGAGATGGAGCATTGCACATCTCTATCAGGCCATCTTAAATGGTGAGAAGCATGTGCCTGAGATTACATATATGACTACACTTGAAGGCTATGTTCACTGGATGCTGACAGGTGAAAAGGTGCTGGGTATCGGTGACTGCGCAGGTATGTTCCCTATTGATGCCAACACCAAAAATTATCATGCCGGCATGGTAGAAAAGTTCGATGCTCTGGTAGCAGATAAAAAGTACCCATGGAAGCTCCTTGATATTATGCCAAAGGTACGTCTGGCCGGTGAAAATGCAGGCCTTCTTACAGAAGAGGGTGCCAGACTTTTGGATCCTACAGGAAAGCTTAAGGCAGGTATTAAGATGTGTCCTCCTGAGGGAGACGCAGGTACCGGTATGACAGCTACCAATGCTGTGCAGAAGAGAACATGTAACGTTTCTGCAGGTACCAGCTCCTTTGCCATGATAGTATTAGAGCAGGATCTTAAGAAGCTTCACAGAGAGATTGATATGGTATCTACTCCGGATGGACTTCCTGTAGCTATGGTACACTGTAACAACTGTACTTCTGATCTCAATGCATGGGTAAATCTCATGGAAGAGACACTTAAGCTCTTTGGCGTATCAGTTGATAAGGGCATTATTTACGAAAGACTTTACAATCAGGCTCTTAAGGGGGATAAGGATTGTGGTGGTGTTGTATCATACCCTTATTTCTCAGGTGAGCATGTTACTCATTTGGATGAAGGTCGTCCTATGTTCGTCAGAATGCCGGATGCCAACTTTAATCTTGCCAATTTTATGAGGGCTTCACTTATTTCATCTCTTGGAGTACTGAAGCTGGGTATGGATATTCTCCATGAGGAAAATGTATCTGTAGATAAGGTTATGGGCCACGGCGGTCTTTTCAAGACCAAGGGCGTAGGTCAGTCTATACTGGCAGCTATTATGAATTCCCCTGTTACATGTATGGAAACAGCCGGTGAAGGCGGTGCCTGGGGAGCAGCTTTACTTGCTGCATACTCAGTATGCGGTGGTACCCGTACACTTCCTGAATTCCTTGACGCAGAAGTATTCAAGGATGCCAAGGGCTCTACCATGGAGCCTGATCCTGCAGATGTTCAGGGTGTTAACAGCTTTATGGAGCTGTACAAGGCAGGTCTTTCTGCAGAGCGTGCAGCAGCCGCTGATTTGAAGAGATAGGAGGCTGTTATGTTAGAGAAGCTTAAAGAAGAAGTATACCGTCAGAATATGGAGTTGCCCAGGCATGGTCTGGTGACCTATACCTGGGGCAATGTAAGTGGTATAGACAGAGAGTCCGGTCTTGTAGTTATTAAGCCCAGTGGCGTTGACTATGAGACAATGACTCCGGATGATATGGTAGTTGTAGACCTGGAGGGCAAGGTGGTAGAAGGACATTACAGACCTTCTTCTGATACTCCTACTCACGTAGAGCTTTACAAGGCTTTCCCTGAGCTGGGCGGTGTAGTGCATACCCATTCTTCCTGGGCTACCAGCTGGGCACAGGCAGGTCGCAGTATTCCCTGCTATGGCACTACTCATGCAGATTATTTCCATGGTACCATTCCATGCGTCCGCAATCTTACAAAAGAAGAGATTGACGAGGCTTATGAGAAGAATACCGGTCTTTCCATAGTAGAGGCTTTTGAGGGTAAGAATCCCGTATATTGCCCTGGCTGTGTATGTAAGAATCATGGTCCTTTTACCTGGGGCAAGACTCCGGCAGAGGCTGTACATAATGCAGTAGTTCTGGAAGAGGTTGCCAAAATGGCTGCCCGTGCAGAACAGATCAATCCTGATCTTAAGGAAGCACCTCAGGAGATGCAGGACAAGCATTTCTACAGAAAGCATGGTGCAAATGCTTATTACGGACAGAATTAATCATTACTGCCATAAATGATTACTGAAAAAATACAGAAACAAAGCATTGTTTATGCTTTGTTTCTTTTTTTGTGGGAAAGTATATGATAAAATGCTACTATGTATAGGTATAAGTGAAAGTGTGACCATTACTATATATTGGGAGTGATAAGGTATGAAAACTAATGTAGCTGACTTACTTGTAAATCAGAGTCTACAGATATTGGAATCTAATAAAAGGTTTAAGCAGACCACAGAAGAAGTATCTAATCTGGGTGATATTATTTTCCCTCAGGATATGCCTATTGTAAAAGAAGCTATGGAGTCACTGGAGGCAGCAGGAGAGAAAAGCTTTGCCTGCCGCATCTCTTATAAGAACGGCTTGGAGTGGACCTCTGTTACAATTGGAATGGTAGAAAGCGGCAATGTAGAGGGTTTATACCGAGTAAGTCTGAGACTCTTAAACGAAATGCTGGAAAGCCTTACTGTTTTGTCAGAAAAAGTAAGCAATCTTGAATACAGTCAGGCGGAGATCTCAGAGAAGGCCAATCTGGATTTTGGCATGCAGGTCTTAAACAAAGAAACCATTACTACTATGGCCAAAGCTGCCATGAAAAATGGTGGGAAGACAGGGGTATATCTCTGCATAATTGATATAGATAATTTTAAACAGGTGAATGATATATATGGTCATCTCTACGGAGATGAAGTGCTTTTACGAGTAGCCTCCATCATAAAGGAGGTAGTAGGAAAGTCCGGCAACATAGGCAGGATTGGCGGTGATGAGATAATGGTGTTTTTTGACACCGGTCTTACTCATGCAGAAGTCAGGACCAAGCTTAAGACTATTCGTGAGCATGTGGCTGCCAGCTATGTTACTACCAATAATGAACGACTGGTAACAGTGTCTATTGGTGTATCCAAGTATCCGGATGATGCAGTAACATATGATGATATATTTACCATTGCAGATAAAATGCTGTATCTGGCCAAGGAAAAAGGGAAAAACAGATATATTATTTATACCCCTGAGCTTCATGGCAATGTGCTGAATCCGGAAAAAGAGAATACTTCTATATATGAGCCGGGCATCAACAAAGAGCATTTTGTTCAGGAAGTACTTCAGAAATTCCTGGTAGAGCAGAGATATTCATATGGCTATCTTTTGAAAGCCAGTGCCAAGGCCTTCAATCTGGATGAAGCCATGGTGGTTTTTTCCGATGGTAAGATTTTTAATAAATACGAGCTGGTAGTGGATAATATGCCAAGAGACTTTTCCTTCCTGTATGAAGAAAAGTTGCGCAGCAGTTTTAATGAACAGCAGATGCTTATAATAAATCATACCAATGCAGCGGAGGAAAAGTCTGCCGCGCTTATGAGGTATATGCAGGATCACAGCATACTTGCAATGATGGTATACAGAGCTTCATACAATGGTATAGAAGCCTACTTTATTTTTTCAAAAAAATCCAGTCTTACCAGAGCATGGGAGGCTAAAGATATTCTTTTACTGGAGATTTTGGGTAAAGCGCTGGAGCTTGGTATCGGAGACAGATAGTGGATGTAAGGGAGATTAAAACCAAAAATCTTATTATTGTAGCAGTCGTAAGTGCATTGTTGATGGGCATTTTATGGGCCGGTTCAGATTTTATGCGCAGTATTTTCGATGGCAGCGTAGCATCTATAGATAGTGGTGTGACCGTAGTAATTAATGACCGGGTAATAGAAAATACATCCCTTTCCAGTCAGACATTTACTGTGAAAAAGGGTGATGTGGTAGATATTTGCATACCATATGACTCACGACTGGAAGGCAGAAAAACCATGATGATACTTCTATATCTTAGCGGTATGGAGTTCTTTTTGGGAGACGACTGCCTGTTTTCTTATGGTCTGGACAATATTGAGAGCGGTCAAATGGTAGGATCGGGCTACCACTTTATTCATCTGCCTGTAGAGCTTAATGGGCAGGACATGCGGGTAAAGATATATGTAAATGAGAATAATGCCTTTACCAGCATAGACCCTATCATATTTGTGGACACAGATGACAGCTACCAGTTTTTTGCCAGAAAAAATGCAGGCGTGCTATTCGTTGGCATTTTCCTGGCTATGCTTGGTATAGTACTGGGAATAGCCGGTATTTTAGCTACCATATTTGATAAGTCTTTTGGAAGACTACCGTTAATTGGCTCCTTTTCCTTCTTTATGGGACTTTGGAGCTTTAGTGGCCAGAAAACCATTCAGCTTTTTATGACCAATTACGAAATAGGAACTTTATTTGAATATATTCTTTTATATCTGGCACCTATCCCATTACTCTGGATGATTTATATTATGCGAAAGGATGGCGGTGGCTGGAGAAAGTGGGTGCTGTTTGCAGATGGTTTGGGCTATACGGTTTTTGTATTTATCTGCTTCCTGCTCCATTTCCTGAATATTGTACATATACCTGAGACGCTTATATATTTTCATATACACGGAGCTGTCATTTTAGTGATAGCAGTGCTTCTTGGTGTACTTATGGTAGGTAATAAGTCCAGGGCTGATATGCTTTTTCAGCTGGCGATTTTTGTACTTTGCGGAGCAATAGGTCTGGATTTAATCAGATTTAATATCCAAAAATTCTTACTACCCAACGTTTCACTTTTGCGAAACAGCATACTGCCCATGGGCACACTGGTATTTATTCTTATTCTGGTGATGAGCTATATTATTCATCTTTATGACATGCTGATGACCAGAACAGAAAAGGAAATGCTGACCCAGCTGGCATACCATGATACCCTGACCGGACTGTATAACAGGGCTAAGGCTAATGAAAGATTCGAAGAACTGGCTGAAAATAAGGACGAGTATTGCATAATATCCATAGATGCCAATGGACTTAAGTATATAAATGATAACTACGGCCATGAGGAAGGGGACAAGATGATAAAAATTGTGGCCATGAATCTTCATGATGCTTTTGTGGGGGTAGGCAAGTGTTACCGTATGGGCGGTGATGAATTTATGGCAATTATTAGAAAAAAAGCATACTCAGATATAGACACAGCCATAAGTAAAATGATAAAATCTATCGCAAAAGCCAGCAAAGAAGAGGGCATTGAATTTGATGTCTCTTATGGCCAGGCGTACAGTAAAGAAATAGAGGACGCAAGTCCGGAAAAAGTTTATTCTTTGGCAGATGACCGTATGTATAAAATGAAGCTGACCAAGCACAACAGCAGAGCTGCCAGGGAAAAAAACAGTTAATCGAGGGGACATAATGCAGGACAAAAAAGCAGTGATAAGGAAGGCTGCCCTTTCTGATGCACAGGCTATTCAGAAAATATACAGCTATTACGTGGAAGAAACAGCTGTTACTTATGAATATGAAGTGCCTTCCACAGAAGAGATGACTCGGCGTATGGAAGCCACCATGGAAAAATTTCCGTACTATGTGGTAGAAGAAAATGGAAAGGTGCTGGGATACTGCTATGCCGGTGCCTATCATCCAAGAGCCGCTTATCAGTGGTGTGTAGAGCTTTCCATTTATCTTGATAAGGATGCCAAGGGCAGAGGATTTGGCAGACTTTTGTACCAGACTATTGAAGAAGAGCTGAAAAGAAGGGGCTACCTGAATCTGTATGCCTGCATAGCTCATGCGCCAAAAGAAGATAAATATCTTAAAAATGACAGTGAAGCCTTCCATAAAAAAATGGGATTTAAGCATATTTCTCACTCTCATAAATGCGCTTACAAATTTGACAAATGGTACGATATGGTATGGATGGAAAAGTTTATTGGCCGTCATGCCGTACCTAAAGCACTCAACTAAAAACAATGCGAAAATGGTGATAAACATCTTTTTCGCATTGTTTTTTTTGTAAATTTGGAGTATAATTTTCACTATGGTTGGCGTAACCCCCCCACTGGGGATGCGGGGATTATTGCCGTAATTTTATTTAGTAGGAGAGAGACAAAATGCCTGAGATGTACAAGAGTGTCATCCCACCTCATATGGGTGACAAAGAGCCTAGCGAAAAGATTATCGCTCTGGGCAAAAAAATTACTGACGTGTTTTCACACAAGCTGGGAAAAGTGACTGTGAATGACCCTGAGTATTGGGGACTGGCAGAGATAGTTACAGAGGAGATGGCCGAAGTAGGACTTACCATGAAGCTTCGTCATCACTATACCTTTGAAGAGCTTTGCAAATTAAATCCTGAGAAAGCAAAAGACAGAGATGCTTTCCAGAAGCTTGTTGATGAGATGGCCTATATCGGACTTATTGAGTACGATTACGGCAATCACTATGATCACAATGGACGTACTGCTCCACAGAGTGAGAGAAGATATATTTTACCTTTATTTGTTCCGGGCTCTGCAGAGCTTTTCAATATGGAGGAGGCTATCCCCGGAGAGCCCAGCAATAAGAGAGTTGCGGATCATCCTGCAGTTGCATCCTTCTTTGAGCGTATGACATTTATTCCTCTTGATGGACTTACCCACCTTATCCCTGAGGGTGGAGCCGGTGTAGGTATGCATGTTATTCCGGTAGAGAAGGCCATTTCCATGGAGAATCAGTCTGTAGATATTGAGCACCTTTCCTATTGGCTTAAAAAATATGAGGGCCATATCGGCGTAGGTCAGTGCTCCTGCCGTGTGAGCCGTGCTGCTCTGGGCGAGGGCTGTGCCGATGATGAGATGAACTGGTGTATCGGTGTAGGCGACTTTGCCGACTATTCCCGTGAGACCGGTAAGGGTCACGATATCACCTACGAAGAAGCTATGCGTATCCTTAAAATAGCTGAGGACAATGGCTTTGTTCATCAGATTACCAATATTGACGGAGAAAATAAAATCTTCGGTATCTGTAACTGTAATGTAAATATCTGTAATGCACTTCGTACATCACAGCTTTTCAATACACCTAATATGTCCAGATCCGCATACACTGCCCGTGTAGAGGCTAAGGACTGTGTAGCCTGCGGTAAGTGCGTAGAATACTGCCCTGCAGGTGCTGTAAAGCTGGGCCAGAAGCTTTGTAAAAAGGATGGCACAGAAGTGCAGTATCCAAAGACTGTTCTGCCTGATAAAGTACACTGGGGCAAGGACAAGTATGATGAAGAGTATCGTGATAACAACCGTAAGAATTGCTATGATACAGGTACAGCACCTTGTAAGACAGCCTGCCCTGCACATGTAGCTGTTCAGGGCTATATCCGTATGGCTGCCCAGGGCCGTTATCAGGATGCTCTGGCTCTTATTAAAAAAGACAATCCATTCCCTGCCATCTGCGGACGTGTATGTAACAAGCGTTGCGAGCAGGCATGTACCAGAGGCACTATAGACGAGGCAGTATCCATTGATGCTATCAAGAAGTTTATTGCCGAGCAGGATCTTAAAGCTGATACCAGATATGTTCCACCTGTAGTTATCCCATCCAACAGACTGGATCATTTCGATCAGAAGATTGCTATTATCGGTGCAGGTCCTGCAGGTCTTTCTGCAGCCTTCTATCTGGCTACTAAGGGCTACAAGCCTGTAGTATTCGAGAAAAATAAGCGTCCCGGCGGTATGCTGACTTATGGTATACCTTCCTTTGTACTGGAGAAGGATGTTATTGATGCCGAGATTGATATTATCAGAAAGCTGGGCGTTGAGATTAAGTGCGGCGTAGAAGTAGGCAAAGACATCACTATTGAAGAGCTTCGTAAAGAAGGCTACCAGGCTTTCCTTGTAGCTATCGGTCTTCAGGCCGGCCGTCGTCCGGGAGTACCTGGCGATACAGCTAAAAATACCTGGTCTGCCATTGATTTCCTTCACGAGGCTACTGACAATCAGAATCAGAAGCTGGATGGAGATGTAATTGTTATCGGTGGCGGTAATGTAGCTGTGGATGCAGCTCGTACAGCAGTTCGTTTCAGCCCTTCATCTGTTAAGATGTTCTGTCTGGAGGACAGAGCTACTATGCCTGCCAACAAGTCTGAAATCGAGGAGACTCTTTCTGAGGGTATCGAGATCAACAATTGCTGGGGACCAAAGGAAGTGCTGGTAGACGAGGATGGCGCAGTATGCGGCCTGGTACTTAAAAAGTGCCTGCGTACCATCGATCCTGATACCAAGAGATTTTCACCTCTTTACGATGAGAATGAGACCATTACAGTAGAGTGTAAGCATATTGTATTTGCAGTAGGCCAGGGCATTGAATGGGGAGACCTCCTTAAGGGAGAGGATATCGAGTACTGGCATGGCAATTATCCTGTAGCTGACAATCTTACATATCAGACCAAGACTCCTGATATCTTTGTATCCGGTGAGACTTTCTCAGGTCCGGGCTTTGCTATTGAAGCTATTGAGCGCGGTAAATGTGTTGCTGAGTCACTTCACAGATTTGTACATCCAAATGCATCTTTGACTATAGGCCGTAACAGACGTGATTTCATTATGCTGGACAAGGAAGATCTGGCTGACTTTGTTGATTATGATCATGCAGGCCGTCAGGAAGAGGGCGTAGATGCTTCCAAGAAGGGTACCTTCAAGGATCCAAAGCTTACCCTGACAGAAGAGCAGATCAAGGCAGAGACAGCAAGATGCTTAAAGTGTGGTGCTTCTGTAGTCGATGAAAACAAGTGTATCGGCTGTGGTGTATGTACTACCAAGTGTGAATTTGATGCTATTAAGCTTCACAGAACACATCCTGATGCTTCCAGAATGGTTAAGGCAGAAGACAAGTTCAAGAAGATTGGACCTTATGCTATTAAGAGAGCCATGAAGATTGCTTTTGCTCCTAAGACTCCTGATGAAAAGGAAGCTGAGCGTCAGCATAAAGAAGCTAAGAAAGCGATGAAAAATAAATAATTAAAGTACTGATGGGGACGGTATTTCGGTGCCGCCCCCTTTTTACGAATAACAAGAAGGACAGAAAAATGGAATTTAAGCTTCATTCAGAGTACAAGCCCACCGGTGATCAGCCGGAGGCTATAAAAAAGCTGGTAGACGGCTTCAAAGAAGGTAATCAGTTTGAGACTCTGCTGGGGGTAACCGGCTCCGGCAAGACCTTTACCATGGCCAATGTAATAGAAGCCCTGCAAAAGCCCACACTGATTATTGCCCACAACAAAACACTGGCTGCTCAGCTCTACTCTGAGATGAAGGAATTTTTCCCGGAAAATGCGGTAGGTTACTTTGTATCCTACTATGATTATTATCAGCCTGAGGCTTATGTACCTCAGAATGATACCTACATCGAAAAAGATTCCTCTGTAAATGATGAGATAGATAAGCTGCGTCATTCCGCTACAGACTGGCTGTCGGAGCGTAAAGACGTAATAATTGTGGCATCTGTTTCCTGTATATATGGTATAGGCTCCCCTGAAGAATATCAGGGCATGAGTCTGGTGCTGCGAGAGGGAGCGGAGATAGATAGAGACGACGTCCTGCGACAGCTGACTGCCATGCAGTATGCCAGAAATGATATGGACTTTAAGCGTGGTACCTTTAGAGTGAGGGGAGATACTGTAGAGGTTTTCCCGGCAGCGTCTACTGATACCGGCCTTCGTATAGAATTTTTTGGGGACGAGATAGACAGACTGTCGGAGTTTGATGTGCTTACCGGTACGGTTAAGTGTCATTTGACTCATGCAGATGTATATCCTGCCTCTCATTATGTTGTAGAAAAAGAGAAGCTGGTAAAGGCTGTGCATGATATTGAGGATGAGCTGACGGACAGGGTAAAATGGTTTAAGTCCGAAGGAAAGCTCCTGGAAGCTCAGCGTATATATGAGCGCACCAGCTATGACTGCGAGATGATGCTGGAGACAGGCTTTTGCTCAGGCATAGAAAATTATACCATGCATCTGTCAGGACTTAAGCCGGGAGAGCCGCCTTATACCCTTTTAGACTTCTTCCCTGATGATTTTCTCATGATTATTGATGAGTCTCATATGACTATCCCTCAGATCGGCGGTATGTACAATGGCAACCGTTCCAGAAAGCAGACCCTCATAGATTATGGTTTTCGTCTGCCTTCTGCTCAGGACAACAGACCCTTGAATTTTGAGGAATTTGAGAGTCATATCAGTACCATGCTTTGCGTATCCGCAACACCTGCCAGATATGAGGAAGAGCATGAGCTGTTAAGAGCAGAGCAGATCATAAGGCCTACAGGTCTTTTGGATCCTGAGGTGGACGTGCGTCCCACAGAAGGCCAGGTGGACGACCTTGTAGCCGAGATAAGAAAGACTGTTTCTCAAAAAGGGAAAGTACTGGTGACTACTCTGACTAAAAAGATGGCAGAAGATCTGACTGACTATATGAGGGAAGTGGGCATCAGAGTCAAGTATCTTCATTCTGATGTAGATACCCTGGAGCGCCAGGAAATAATCAGAGATATGCGTCTTGATGTTTTTGACGTGCTGGTAGGTATCAATCTCCTGAGAGAAGGACTGGATATACCGGAGGTGTCCCTGGTAGCCATACTGGATGCAGATAAGGAAGGCTTCCTTCGTTCGGAGACTTCCCTTATCCAGACTATAGGCAGAGCTGCGAGAAATGCCGATGGTCACGTGGTCATGTATGCCGACAGGATTACTGATTCTATGGAAAAGGCCTTGAAAGAAACGGAAAGAAGACGTAAAATACAGGCCGAGTATAATGAAGCTCATGGCATTACACCGACTACCATAAAGAAAGCAGTACGTGACCTGATCAGTATATCGAAAAAGGCCGAGCCAAAGACTGAAGTACTGGCAAAGGATTATGAGTCTATGACAGCCACAGAGCTTAAGAAGCTGTCTGATATGATCACTAAAAAGATGCATGCAGCAGCAGCTGAGCTGAATTTTGAGCTGGCAGCAGAATTAAGAGATAAACTTTTAGAGGTCAGAAAATATATGACCTGACAGGAGCTGCAGCAGGAGGATACGACATGTTTAACGAAGCTAAAAATTATATCAAAATCAGAGGAGCTGCAGAGCACAATCTTAAAGGGATAGATATAGATATACCCCGTGACAGATTTGTAGTGCTGACCGGCCTTTCCGGATCCGGTAAAAGCTCGCTGGCTTTTGATACCATATATGCAGAGGGCCAGAGACGATACATGGAGTCTTTGTCATCCTATGCCCGTCAGTTCCTGGGCCAGATGGAAAAGCCCAATGTAGAGTCAATAGAGGGGCTTTCTCCTGCTATATCTATCGATCAGAAGTCTACCAACAGAAATCCCCGATCGACAGTAGGTACTGTGACTGAAATATATGACTATTTTAGACTTTTATATGCCAGAGTGGGCATCCCTCACTGCCCCAGCTGTGGCCGCGAGATAAAAAGACAGACTGTGGACCAGATGTGTGATGAGCTGATGAGCATGCCTGAGGGCACCAGGCTTCAGATACTGGCACCTGTAGTTCGTGGCAGAAAAGGAGAGCATGTAAAGCTCCTGGAAGATGCCAAGAAATCCGGCTTTGTCAGAGCCCGCATCGATGGTAATGTGGTGGATCTGGCAGAAGAAATAAAGCTTGAGAAAAACAATAAGCATACCATCGAGCTGGTGGTAGACCGTATTAAAATTAAAGAAGGTATCAATCAGCGACTTACAGACTCTATAGAGACAGCCCTTAAAATGGCTGAAGGCCTTATGGTGGCGGACTTTATGGATGGCAGTGAAAAGACTTATTCTCAAAGCTTTGCCTGCCCGGATTGTGGAGTGAATCTTCCGGAACTGGAGCCTCGTTCATTTTCCTTTAACAATCCTTTTGGTGCCTGTCCCAACTGTAACGGTATAGGCGTAAAAATGGAATTTTCACCGGAGCTTATGATACCTGATAAAAATCTCTCCATTAAAGATGGAGCTATTCAGGTCATGGGCTGGATGTCATCTTCAGACGAAAAAAGTTTTGCAGGAAGTCTTTTAAAGGCTCTGTCGGAACACTACGGCTTTTCTCTGGATACTCCATGGAAGGAGCTGACTCCTGAAGTACAGGATATGCTGATCCATGGAACAAGGGGAGTGAGTGTGGATGTGAGATATACCGGCCAGCGTGGCAGTGGTGTATATCCTGTAGTTTTTTCAGGTATTGTAAAAAATGTTGAGCAACGCTACCGAGAAACTGCATCAGAGACCATGAAAGCTGAATATGAGAGCTTCATGACCAGCACACCGTGTGCCTTGTGCGGCGGACGTCGACTTAAAAAAGAGATTTTGGCTGTAACGGTAGGAGACAAAAATATCTCTGAAGTAACAGATTATCCTATCAGGGATTTATTGGAATTTTTGACTGATCTTAAGCTTACTCCTATGCAGCAGACTATTGGTGCTGCCGTACTTAAAGAGATAAGAGGAAGAGTTAAATTCCTCTGTGACGTGGGTCTGGACTATCTTACTCTGTCCAGAGCTGCAGGCACTTTATCAGGCGGCGAAGCTCAGCGTATCCGTCTGGCTACCCAGATAGGCTCCGGACTGGTGGGAGTAGCATATATTCTGGATGAGCCTAGTATTGGCCTGCATCAGAGAGACAATGACAAGCTGCTGGGATCCTTAAAAGCCCTCAGAGATCTGGGCAATACCCTTATAGTGGTTGAGCATGATGAGGATACTATGCGCCAGGCGGATTTTCTGGTAGATATTGGTCCCGGAGCAGGTAAGGAAGGCGGCAGAATTGTAGCAGCAGGTACTCCTGAAGAGGTAATGGCCTGCCCTGATTCCATAACAGGAGACTACCTGGCCGGTCGTAAGAAAATAGAAGTGCCTAAAAAACGCAGAAAGCCTACAGGCTGGGTTAAGGTAAAGGGAGCTGCAGAAAACAATCTTAAGGGTGTAGACGTGAATTTCCCTACCGGAGTTTTCTGCTGTGTTACCGGAGTATCCGGATCAGGCAAGAGCTCACTTACTAATGAAATACTTTACAAGACACTGGCTAAGGAGCTGAATAAGGCTCGTACCCTGCCGGGAAAATGTGAAGGAGTAGAGGGAATAGACCAGTTCGACAAGGTCATCGATATCGATCAGTCACCTATCGGCAGGACTCCCAGATCCAATCCGGCCACATACACCGGTGTATTTGACATGATCAGAGATCTCTTTGCTGCCACATCTGATGCGAAGATGAAAGGCTATTCCAAAGGCCGTTTTTCCTTCAATGTAAAGGGTGGACGATGCGAGGCCTGCAGCGGAGACGGTATTATCAAGATTGAGATGAATTTCCTGCCGGATGTATACGTACCTTGTGAGGTGTGCGGGGGCAAGAGATATAACAGAGAGACACTGGAATGCAAATACAAGGGAAAGTCTATTTACGATGTCCTTAATATGACAATAGAGGATGCGGTAAAATTCTTTGAGAATGTACCTTCTGCACGTAAAAAGATAGAGACCATGAATGAAGTGGGACTGTCATATCTGGAGCTGGGACACCCTTCTACAGATCTTTCCGGTGGTGAAGCCCAGCGTATTAAGCTGGCTACTGAGCTTTCCAGAAGATCTACCGGTAAAACGGTTTACATTCTGGATGAGCCTACCACAGGCCTTCATTTTGAGGATGTGAGAAAGCTGATTGATATTCTTCAGAGACTTACTGAAGGGGGCAATACAGTAATAGTCATTGAGCACAATCTGGATGTGATTAAGTGTGCTGACTATATTATCGATATGGGACCTGAAGGAGGAGACCGAGGTGGTACCGTAGTAGCTACAGGTACTCCTGAAGAGGTGGCAAAAGTAAAGGGCAGCTACACTGGTCAGTATTTGAAGAAAATGTTATAATAATATCAACAGAAGCAGTAACCGGTGAATTACTCACAGGTTACTGTTTTTTTGGTATTTTCACCTTGAAAGTAATAAAAAAAATGGTCACTTGTAAAATTTAATTCCACTTTGTAATGGTTACTTCCACCTTTTGAGAAGAAAATCAAATGGTGGAAGTTTTTTATTCCTTTTTCGATGGCTTTTTTGCAAAAAAGTATCTATAATTAGCTCAAAGCCGGAAAAA
>JAZLGU010000048.1:0-1690 GCA_045616485.1 Lachnospiraceae bacterium | reverse complement strand
CTCACAGTTCCTCTCAGAGCTCATCTTCACAGAGCCAGAGTTATTCTGTCAGCGGACAGGACGCCATGACACAGCTTTTAAATGCCTTCCTTGGCGGCCAGATGAATGTGCAGATCCAGGGTCTTGATGGTTCAAACTCTGGTTACCTTTCAGGAAGATCTCTTGACGTGGAAGATGACATGGAACCGGAGAAGGTGGCAGAATATCTGTCATTGAATCAGTTTGATCAGAGTAACCTTGTCTGGGAAGAAAAGTATGACAATGCCCATGTGATTTCCCTTCCGGAAGAGCAGTGGGGCCTGGTAAATGATCTTGCACTGAGCGTATATTACGACGATGGTGAAGGTTATGTGGATCTTGGCCTTGACAATGTGTTCCACTTCGATAAGGACGGCGATCTGGTTGGTTATACAGAGGGCACATGGCTTGCAATTAATGGCCAGACCATCGCTTATTACTATGATAATACTGTGGAGGATGGGGATCATTACACTATCACAGGCCATGTACCAGCCATGTTAAACGGCGAGAGAGTCAATCTGATCCTTGTATTTGATGATGAAAATCCATATGGCTACATTGCCGGTGCCAATACTGATTATGAGGAAGAGGTAGATGTAGTTGCCAAGAATCTGACAGAATTAGAAGAGGGCGACACTCTTGATTTCCTCTGCGATTACTATAGTTACGATGGCGAATATCTGGACAGCTATTATCTTGGCGAGCAGATGACAGTAACTGAAGAGATGGAAGTAAGTGATGTGGAGCTGGAGGCAGAAAACTTCAGCCCAATGTACAGATTTACAGATATCTACAATCAGATTTACTGGACTCCTGTATTTTAAATATGAAGGGGATGTGAAAACATCCCCTCTTTTTGGGCCCTTGTGTTATAATGGTTTGTGTTAAATTTTTTGAGATATTTTGAGGAAATGAATATGTTTAATTATATCTGGCCACTGGCTTTAGTTGTATTATCAAACACGGTCTATCAGATCTGTTCGAAGTCTGTACCGGACAAGATCAATCCATTTGCATCTCTTACCATTACATATCTGGTAGGTGCACTGGTGTCTTTCCTTCTGTATTTTGCTTTCAGCAAGCATGGCAACATCCTGTTAGAATATAAGAAGCTGAACTGGGCACCATTTCTCCTTGGACTGTCCATCGTTGGACTGGAGGTAGGTTTTATCTTTGCCTACAAGGCCGGGTGGCAGGTGAGTGTGGCGGCTACCGTGCAGAGTGCGTTCCTGGCAGTTGCCCTGATGCTGGTGGGATGGCTTTTATTTCATGAAGCCCTGACTCTGAATAAGGTGATCGGAGTTGCCGTGTGTCTGGTGGGTCTTGCGATCATTAATTATCGCTAAATCCGCAGGGAATATCCTGTCCGACATGACCAGCTACGAGTAGCTTAAAAGCAGAAAATAATGCATGTATAGAAGGTGATATTTGCTATGAGAATTTTAATTATCCGCCATGGGGATCCGGATTATTCCATTGATTCCCTGACTCCGGAAGGCTGGAAAGAGGCAGAGCTTCTTTCAGACCGTCTGATGAAAACAAAAATTGATCATTACTATGTATCTCCTCTTGGAAGAGCCAGAGATACGGCATCCTGTACCTTGAAGAAAAAAGGCGCAGAAGCTACTGTGTGTGACTGGCTTCAGGAGTTTCCACCAAGAATCAGGAG
>JAZLGU010000047.1:0-1723 GCA_045616485.1 Lachnospiraceae bacterium | reverse complement strand
GAACTCGGTTCTCAAACGGCAGTTACGCCACCTGAACCAGTAAGAGGTCTCCGGTACCCGGGTATTAAAATGAACTCACCAAAAAATCTTATGTGAGTGTATAGATGACTTAAAAATCTGGAAAAAATCAGGGTCCTGCTTGGTCAGTTCCCTTATGAATAAATGCACGGCCAACGCTACTAAGAGAAACCAGTACATCTGCATCATGAAGCCTATCGCAATCCCGATAGACCAGATGCCAAAGCACAGGTTCCTGTCAATCCCGCCGGTAAGTATCGGTTCCAGGGAAGACTTATGGAACGGGACAAAATATCCGTCAGGCAGCTGCCTGGTTTCGTTATTCATAACTATCCACCGTCCTTCTTATGCTGTAACAGGTCTCGCCGGACGCAGCTATGAACCTTATCCCCGACATATATTCCCGCATCAGCCTCCGGTTACTGATAAATTTTCTGAATAGCCCAGTAATAAGCTCTTCAGAAAGCTTTGTGTTTGTACTTTTAGACAAAACATAGTACCTAAATTCAAGGCAGATATTCGCAAGCAGAAAATAAAGCTGGCCCTTAGCATCAACAGACAGATTAGAAACCATTGTCCAGTCAACCTTATAGGGAAGCTCTACCAAAATTCCTTCATACCTGAACCATAAACATCTGGCGAAGGAATCAGCCTCAAACCTTGATATTATCTCTGGCGAATACATATTACTTCCAAGTCCCAGCAACCAGTCTGTGCTAATCCCGAACATTATCCCAAGCTGCCTCAGATGTTCTGACACAGGCTGCCGTTTATCTTTCAACCAGCTGTAGACCGTATTACTGTTAAATGCCCGCTCCTTAAAAAGCAGCCTGCAATATCTTGCTATTCTTATCGCAGTAAGGTTATATGCCTGCATGATAAGTGCCAGCCTTTCAGAAAAATTCATAATACGATACTCTCTACCTTTCTCATAACATTGTCTATATCAGTCTCAACAACATAACGGTTGCCTGTAAAGTCATACCCTTCTACCAGTACCACGTCTTTCACCTTGCGGCTCTTTAACATCCTACCGTCGACAAGTTCAGCGGATCTTGATATGAATACCACAAGCCTTACAGTACTGCCGATAAGGTCCTTGATTACTTCAATAGGCGGTGAGCTTATCCCATCTCCGCCTGCTTCAAGGGCAAGGCTCTCCAGTCTTTTGAAGGTCTCAACAGCACTATTAGCGTGGGTAGTAGATACCCCACCGGGATGGCCCGTATTCCAAGCCTTAAGCAGGTCATAAGCAGCTCCATCACGGACTTCACCTACAATAATCCTGTCCGGCCTACGTCGCATTGATGTACGGATAAGCATCCTCGTATTGACCTCATAAGACGTACGGAGAGATTCATAGTCTTCAGCTGTACATCTCAGCTCACGGGTATCCTCGATGATTATGAGCCTGTCTCCTGTCTTCGAAACCTCCTGAAGCACTGCATTGCTGAGCGTGGTCTTGCCTGAGCCGGTACCGCCTGCAATAACGATATTAAGCTTCTTTTTTACTGCAAGTTCTATAACCTGCCTCTGCTTATCTGTCATGACGCCCTGTGCAACATAATCCTCAAGCGTAAACACAACCATCGCAGGCTTACGTATGTTAAAGCTTGGCATAAGACTTATCTCAGGCAGCGAGGCTTCAAACCTATAGCCATATTTAGGAAGCTCAGCAGTAAGTATAGGGTTACTTTTATCAGCA
>JAZLGU010000046.1:0-7431 GCA_045616485.1 Lachnospiraceae bacterium | reverse complement strand
CTGATAGACATATTATAGCAGAGCTGCGGTCATAATTCAAGGCGTTATGGTCATAATTTCATGGTTTTTCCATGAATTTTAGGTCGGATAGACCTGAATTATTCGTGACCGATTCGTAGTTCCATACAATAGATTGTGCGGTTTTCAGAGCGGGGTTAAGAATGCCAGAAAATGTTGCAGCTAGGCGTTATTTTAGTGCTCCGCTTTTTCCGTGAATATGCAAAATGTTGTTGACGGACCAGTACATTTATGGTAGAATACGCCTAACAATTTAATTACCCGACGGACTACCGGACGGAGACTCTGTGCTTGAGGTTAAATGCACAAGGTTTTCCCCGGTCTTTTTATTTTTCTAGGTTTTTTATGGATTCTACAACTGAATTACCCGCCGGCATGGCCGGACGGAGACTCTGTGTTTGAGGTTAAATGCACAAGTCCCGTCCGGTCTTTTTTTGTATCATTTTGAAAAGGAGAACATATCATGAAAACTAAGTCTGAATCTTTCTGTAATCCTAAGAGCGTTATTACTTTCGGCCTTCTGTCGGCCATGCTGGTAACCGATATTCTGATGCCGGGTTCTGCCTTTGCGGCTTCTCTGCCTTGGGAAGGTCCGCTTGAAACCTTGGCTGACAGCCTTACCGGTGATCTTGCTAAGACCGTTTGTGCAGCGGTAGTATGTGTTTCCGGTATCTTCGTTGCATTGGGCGAAGGCGGACCTTTCGGCAGACTTGCAGGACGTATCGTATTTGGCCTGGCTCTGGCGATTGGCGCCATGAACATTGTAAAGCTGTTCTGATTTCGGAGGAAACGCTATGTCAAATCCGTTTGAACATAAGCCTCAGAACCATACCTCTATGCGGGAGATGCCTGAGACTTTTTATCAGGAAGGTTTCAATAAGTGGTCAAGCCAGCAGGGGCAGGCATTATATTCTGCTGCAAACTGGAGATTTTTTGCACTTTTTTTGGTTCTGATGAATCTCATCAGCATCAGCGGGATGTGGTATTTTGCCAGCAGGTCAGCTGTCATTCCCTATATCGTAGAAGTAGATGCTACGAGCGGGGCTGTAATCTCAACCTCAAAGGTTTTGAACAGTAATACGGCCAGCCGTAAGGAAATCCAGTATTTTATCTGGCATATCGTGAAAAATGCGAGGATGCTGCCTAAAGACATGGTAGTCTATGAGGCGCACTGGTCCGAGCTATATTCTTTCCTTGGGACTAATGCCAGTCAGAAGATGAACGACATGGCTATCAGGGAGAACCACAAGCAGAAGCTGAAGGACGGAGTTACTACAATGCTGACAATGAAGTCCATCACTCCGCTTTCCGGCAAGGATGATACCTATAACGTACGCTGGGCCGAAGTCCAGTATGCTTATGACGGTTCCAAGATTGCCGAGTATGAACTTGAAGCATATTTCACTGTTGAGCAGGTTCCTGTTGAGGAAAAACAGATGCAGGTTAATCCTTTAGGGATTATGGTTAAAGACTTTAACATGAGTCAGGTGCAATGATGGGAAAATTATTGGATATTACGGCAGCAGCTTTATTTGTCTGTATGCCTATGGCAGTTAATGCTGCAGGGATATATGAGCCTCCGGCAGCTCCAGTAGCGGGTTCAGAGGTAAGACCGCAGGAATTTATTACGGATGCCTTTGAGGCTGCTAATAACGGGGTTGAGGTTGTATTCCCTTATGTCAGAAGCAATGTTTATAAGATATATCTCCAGGAAGGCTTCGTTACGGATATCCGTCTTGAGCCTAATGAGACTGTGAAATATATCGGCGGCGGCGATACCATGCGCTGGAAGATTGATACTGCCGAGGCAGGCAGGGTAGGGGAGAGCCGTACCCATATTTTCGTTAAGCCGCTTCAGGGAGGTATCTCTACGAACCTTATCATCAATACGGATCGCAGGGGTTATCAGCTGATTCTTGAGGCCGGCCGTATGTATAATCCCATGGTGAGCTGGTCCTTTCCTAAATCTGAGGAAGAGCTTAGGTTTGAAGAAAAGGTAAAGGTATATAGCAGGATAAACCCGCTTAACATGAAGTTCGGGTATAAGATTTCCAATAAATCTCTGAAATGGGCTCCGGAAGATGCTTTCAGGACAGATTCCAAGACCTATTTCAAGATGAAGCCGGACATCGTAAATACAGAACTTCCCGCATTCTTTGCTATAGATGATGAGGGCAAGCTGGTGCTTGTTTCGTTCAGGTATCTTGACGGCTATTTCATAGTCGACAGGCTGGTGGATAAAGGCGTATTCGTCTTAGGCAAGGAACAGGTCAAGGTTACTTTTAAAGGATGACAGAAATGGAAGAAGAGAAAAATTCTGCTCCTGCATCAGCAGTAGAGCAGGAGATGGCAAGACAGGATGCTGAATGTGAGGCTGCAGCAGGCCAATATATAGATGAATATGGTGAAGAAGACGCAGAAGCCCGTTCCGGTATGAAACGGCAGGAAAGACGAAATGCCTTCAAAGCTATATTTAAGGATTATATTTTCCTGCCTACGTCAAGGCTTATGCGTAATATCCTTGAGAAGGCCGACGGGCTGGTTTCAGGAAAGCGTAAAGATGAAAAAGAAGAAGCTGAACAGGTTTCAGAGAGCGGTTCATTGACAGGTGGTGCCCATACCGACGGAGAGAAAAAAGTCAAGGGCTTCAATAAGAAACATATCATCATTGTCGGATCTATCCTTACAGTTCTTATAGTCTGTGGTGTGGCCTTAGGTACCGGCAGCAGTAAAAAAGCTAAGAAAGATGATAGTACATCAGGCCGTGGAGCGATTACCGGTATGCATATGAATACCATGCCGAAGGATTATGCCGAGCTTGCAGCACTTAAGAAAAAACAGCAAGCGGAAGAGGAACGGCTCAAGGCAGAAGCAAAGGCTAAGCGGGATAAAGGTAAGGAAAAATCTGATAATGTTCCCGTTTCTAAGCAGGTAAGGAATGAAAATTCTGTTCCTCGGAATACGGTTTCTTCATCGCAGAAGGATCCAGAAGCAGAGGCAAGGGCTGCGGCTATTCTTGAGGCAAGAGCGCAACGGAAGGCTGCAATGTCGAGCCCTATAGGATTTGACATTAAGCGCAGATGACCAGAGAGGTGAGATTTTGATTAAGAAAAGCATGTTGATGTTTGGCCTGGTTCTCACGTTTCCTCTTATGGTGAATGCTGATGAGGGTGACAGCGACGGGCAGAATCTGAAAAAATCACATATAAATTTCAGGAATCAGGCTGTAAGGGAAAAAACATTGTCTGACCATTATCTGGTACCAAAACTTAGTCCGTATCAGGTTTTTGCAGGTACTGTTATTCCGGGAGTGCTTGTTACAGGTCTTAACAGTGACCTGCCGGGCAGTGTTATCGGTCAGGTTTCCCAGAACGTTTACAGTTCTGTTGACGGCAGTTTCCTTCTTATCCCACAGGGGACTAAGATTATAGGAACCTATGATAGCGAGACTGCCTACGCACAGAGCAGGGCCGCAGTAATCTGGCAACGGCTTATATTCCCGAACGGTGATTCCATAGTACTGCCTAATTTTACAGGCAGTGATACCCAAGGGTATACAGGTTTCAAAGATAAAAAACGGAGCCATTATGCAAGGGTTATCTGGACGGCACTGCTTGGAGCCGCTGCAATCGGTGGTCTTGAAGCTGCGGGAAACCGAGAAGGCAAAGGAGATTTTGCAGAGAATGCAACTGCCGAGGCTGAAAATAACCTCAGCGGTGTAATAGACAAGATTGTAGATAAGAATCTTAATATTGCTCCGACCATAATCATAAGGCCGGGCTATAAGTTCAATATACTGGTAGAGCAGGACCTTTTGCTCAGACCATATACAGGTTGATATGTCAGAAAGCGGAGATAAAAAGAAACGGCTGCTGGTATTTTTTAAGCTTATTGCTTTAGGTCAGGTAATCAGCAGTTCATATTCTACCCAGAAGATAGCTGAGTTCTTTGAGTATCATCATACTTTAGGCTGGGATTTTGGCAGGATTGGACTGCCACACGTATATTTTCCATTCGCCTGGCTTGACTGGTACGAAAAATGCAAGGATATTCAAAATGTTGCTTGGCTGTTTAAGTCTAAAGGCTTTGAGATTGCTTACTATTCACTGCTTGCGTCTATGATTATCGGGATGCTGGTAATGATGCGTGGTAATAAGCGGGTCTATGATGAACACGGAACTGCTCATTTTGCAGATGATAAAGATATCTATGAGCATGGACACGACCAGGATACCCGTGACCTGAAAGACAGGCTTGACGGTTGCATAAAAGCGTTCAAGGAGTTCTGGAATTCTGAGGAAGATTTCGGGACATCCTTAAAAAAGCTCCGTGAAAAGCTTTTCGGTGACTCAAGACCTGAAAATGATAAGAACCTTTTAGGCGGAAGAGGAATTTTCCTAGGTGTCTTGGATGATGGAAAGTATATCAGGGATAATGCAAAGACACATATCCTGCTGTTGGCTCCTACCCGTAGCGGTAAAGGCGTTGGCCATATAATTCCTTCGCTTCTGACTTGGGAAGGCAGCGTAGTTGTTGCAGATCCTAAAGGCGAGAACTGGGAAAAGACCGCAGGCTATAGGAAGTGCGTTATGAAGAATAAGGTGCTTCAGTTTAAGCCGATGCACGAAGATTCCTGCAAGTATAACCCTTTTACGGAAATTCGGATCACTACGGCCAAGGAAATGGGTGATCTGCAGCTCGTAACAAAGATTTTAGTAGATCCTACGGGCAAAGGTTTTGAAGGAGGGGATACTCACTGGATAGAGAGTGCAGATATTCTACTTCAGGGAGTAACACTTCATCTTCTGTATCAGAAAAGATTTCATAATGTAGGTCCTGACGGTAAGAAAATACCCGGAACTATTGCAACGCTATCTGATGTGTTAGATTTTCTATATGATGGACAGGACGGTTCTGGCGTTCTTTACGAAGAGGAAAGGGATGCTGTTTCTGAACCACCAAAACCTGAATATACGGAAAAAAAGACTGAAAGCGGTAAGTCCTATGAAGTCATGGGTACTGCAAGCCAGATGATTGGCGAGATGATGATGGCAGGCCATACAGGTGAAGAGGAAAATCTTTCCGACAGTGAAAATGATTTTCTTCCTGATGATGTACATATAGAAGCAAAGACTGTAGAGGAAGTTGCTGAGTATGGCAGGATGGCCAGCGAGGCACAGGCAAAGAAAGAAGCAGCTTTGCAGGGCAAAGGCCCGGCATATGGTGGGGCTCCGAAGCCTGAGAAGAAAGAGGTGCGTTCTGAGTTTGCCGATGAACTGAAGGAAGGCGTAGAAGGTCTTCAGAAAAAGCTTCAGTATTATCTTTCTGCGGCTCAGTATATACCCGAAGAAAATATTGTAACCGGCTATAGACATGCTCCCGATGATGATCTGAAACTTTTTGAAAGGCTATATCCCGACAAGAAACCTCGTAGGGGTATGCATCCTTTCGTAAGGCAGATTTTTCAGTCTATGGTTGATAAGCCTGACAAGGAGTTCGGGTCAATACTTTCAACGCTTGATACCGCACTTGCGATTTACCGTAACCCCGTACTGGTGCATAACATCTCGTCTAATGATTTCGTAATGAAAGACCTAATGGACTGCACGGATGCTATTTCACTGTATCTGGTTTTCGGTTCGGGGGAGATTCAGGTTATAAAACCGCTTCTGCGTGTAATCATAGAGATGATGTGGAGACTTAATGTCGAGGAGCTTTTTGAACATAGGCACAGACTTATGATGCTGCTTGATGAGTTTCCTGCCTTCGGCAAGCTTGAAGGCATAGAAAAATCAATGGGTTTTACTGCAGGTTATGGAATAAAACTTTTCATAATCGCACAAGACCTTAACCAGATAAATGCTCTTTATACTTCGGATAACTATATAATCTCTAACTGTGAGGTTCAGATATTCCATGGACCTTCGGATAACAATTCGGCTAAATATATAAGCGACAAGCTTGGCTCGAAGACAATTAAGGTTACATCGGAGAGCAGGAACAGTAATATTCTGCCTCTGCCTAACAGCTATAATGATAGTCTTATAGCCCGTCCGCTCATGACGGCTGATGAGGTATTCCGTATGCCGCCCGATGAACTCATAGTATTCTGCAAGGGATGTGCGCCGATAAAGGCAAAGAAGATGAAATATTATCTTGACCCTGTGTTTGCGCCGAGGGCTAAGATTCCTCCTCCAGGTCATTCAGATTCCGTAACAACGGAAGACAGATGCTGGAAATGGAAAGAATACAAGCTGCTGGACTTTGGAACCGGCAGTAAAGAGAAGGACTGAGAAAATGGCAAAGACAAAGAACCTAGGCTTTGGCAGTAATGTGCTGGAACTAAGCCGGTTTAACGATGAGTTTGAAGCTGCCCAGCAGGCTGCTAAAGATGAATACGAAGCAAAACGCAAGGCTAACGAGCAGAAACGCCGTGAGCAGAAACGTGTCTTTGATGCTGAAGAAGCTAAATTCCGCCTGGCAAGACAGAAAGTGCTGGAACCTTTGTTATATGTGTTCTTGCGTAAGCTTGGGCTTAAGATTGCAGGCGAGCTTGGTGAAGTACTTGGTGACTCTGGGAGACTTGAAATGCTTGACGGGGCGGGCGGCTATGAGGTGATTTTCGCTAAAGATAAGGAAGTTCTTGAAGCACTATGCCTTTTCCTTGATGAACGTTCAGACATATCTGAAGAAATAGCTTCCTTTATCAGTGAATGTTATGAGGCTGAAAACTGATGCAGCAGTCTCTTCGTGAACAGGAAACTGCTGAGGCTATATCTAGAAACCGTGGCTATGAACTTCTGGAAGATGCTTTCGGCAGAGAAATGGTCCAGGTACTTCAACGTGATGATGTCGTAGAGGTCTACTGTAACAGTGATTCTGAAAACATGTGGATTGAATATGCAGGACGGGGGAAAGAGAAATCTGATATCAGGATAAGCTCTGCATCAAGGCTTGCCATAATCAAGATTGTAGCTTCGTTCTGTAAGACCATTGCTGATAAAAGTAACCCTATACTTACTGCTGAGCTTCCTAAATATGGCTATAGGTTTGAAGCCTCGCTGCCTGAGATAAGTCTTATGCCAAGCTTTAATATACGTAAGCCTGCGATGGTTGTGTTTACACTTAAGGATTATGTTGCACAGGGCGTCATGACAGATAAACAGAGGCAGGTCATAGAACTTGCAGTAAAAAAGAAGCTGAACATAGTTGTTGCAGGCGGTACCGGTTCAGGCAAGACCACGCTCAGCAATGCAGTGCTTCAGGAGGTTTCGAAGACAGGAGACAGGCTCATAATCATCGAGGATACCCGTGAGCTTAGATGTACTGCAGATGACTATGAATCTCTCCGTACGTCTTATGAGGTCAATACGAGGATGCTTATCCGTACATCAATGCGACGTAGGCCGGACA
>JAZLGU010000045.1:0-6811 GCA_045616485.1 Lachnospiraceae bacterium | reverse complement strand
ACTCCTGTTCTGGCCGGAGCAAGGTTGAATGAACAATGATAAAATACCATTTAGAATTACTAATTTCTACACTATGATTAGGAATCACTAAAATCCACGTATCCATAGGGATGGGGTGGAATTAAATTTTACAAATGACATAATAAAAAAAATTTAAAATTAGAGATAAAGTACTAGTTTATATTTCTAACATTTGTGTTATTATAATAAATAGGGAACTATTCGCATTAAATGTAGAGTTCAAAGGGGTTTAAAAGTGATTATTTACTATCTTATTACAAGCGTATTAATGCTTGGAGTCTTTGCTTTGTTCGTGCATAAAAACGACCAGCATAAGGTGACTGCAAGCAGCAAGTTAATAACGGGGGTGATGTTTTTCACCAATATGGGATATCTGGCTGTGTCACTGAGCCAAAATCTCTCCGAAGCCTTGCTGGCAGAAAAGATGGTTTTTCTGGGAGGCTGTTTCCTACCTTCTTTCTTTTTCTTTTTGATACGTTCCATTTGCAGCATTGAACCTCATAAATGGGAAAAGCCTGTTTTATATACCTATTCAGGCCTTGTTTACTGTATGGCTTTATCTGCAGGGTATATGAACTTCTTTTACAAAGACGTAGAGTTTGTTCAGCATAGCGGTGGAGGAAGACTGTCCTACGAGCCCGGAGCAGGATATTTCTTTTTTGGCACCATTATGTTTGGTTATATAATTGTAGATATTATTTTTAGTCTTATATCTATACACAGGAGACAGGTGTCCAAAAGAATAGTCTCTGTTCTTATTTGCATACAGATAATCACAAGTATTTCTTTTATGGTGGAAGATGGTATTTTTGTACCTGCTATCCACGTAATCGATGGTATTCTTATTTTCTTCCTTAGCATACAGTTAGATAAGTACAATTTAACAGACAATATTGTTTCTGCCATTATGAAAAATAATACTTCCGCCTATATTCTGATTGACAGTTCCATGAATTATATTGGCAGTAATGATATAGCGCAGAAAATCTGGCCTGAGATAAAAAAATGCAAGGTGGATAAGCCATTGACGGATGAGAGACTCAGGCAGTTTGTTGAGGAATGTATAGGAGAGTACATGGCAGAGGACAAGGAAGAATTGTCCTGGTGGCATAATAACAAGTATTATGAAGCTTACGTAAGAGATATTACACATTCCAAGACAGTTCATGGCTATCTGATTGAGCTGCAGGAGCATACAGATAGAAAACGCTATATGGACCTGCTTACAGAATATAATGATTCTCTGCAGCTGGAAGTAAATCAAAAGACAAAGCATATAAGGGATATCCAGAGGAAGGTCATCCTGGGTATGGCAGATATTGTTGAAAGCAGAGATGACAACACAGGTGGTCATATAAAAAGAACCAGTAAAATTGTCCGTATTCTTATAAAGACCATAAAGGAAAATCAGTTTATGGAGCTTTCAGATGAATTCTGTGAGGATCTTATAAAAGCCGCACCTATGCATGATCTGGGGAAGATAGGTATAGATGACCAGATACTTAGAAAGCCTGGCAGATATACGGAAGAAGAATTTGCAGTAATGAGGACTCATTCTGAAAAGAGTGCCGAGATTTGTGAAAGCATCTTAAGGGGTGTAGAGGAAGACCACTTTGTCGACGTAGCAGTAAATGTAGCCAAATACCATCATGAAAAATGGAACGGTGAGGGCTATCCTCTGGGCAAAATGGGAGACGATATTCCTTTGGAAGCCCGTATAATGGCTATAGCGGATGTATATGATGCGCTGGTAAGTAAGCGTTGTTATAAAGAGGCTATGAACTTTGAGGATGCTTACCAGCTGATGCTGGACTCCATGGGATCCCACTTTGACCCAGGGCTTAAGCAGGCTTTTATTTTGAGCCGCGATAAGCTGGAGAGCTATTACAGGGCAGGATGAAATGCTTGTAAAATTTGAAAACGCTGATATAATGGAGAAAATATATTTTTTAGCTAACAGCGTTGGAGAAAATTATGTTGGATCAAGAGATAATCGAAGCATACATGGCCATTCTGGAAGAGGAACTGATACCGGCCATGGGCTGTACAGAGCCTATTGCACTGGCTTACGCATCTGCCAAGGCCAGAGAAGTGCTGGGAGAAGAGCCTCGAAGCATCTTGGCAAAATGTTCAGGCAATATGATTAAAAATGTTCGTTGCGTTACTATCCCCAATTCCGGCGGCATGACCGGTATAGAGGTAGCCTGTATACTGGGAGCCTTTGGCGGGCAGGCTGACAGGCAGATGGAAGTACTGGAGTC
The DNA here is from genome assembly GCA_045616485.1 of Lachnospiraceae bacterium. Classification (GTDB taxonomy): domain Bacteria; phylum Bacillota; class Clostridia; order Lachnospirales; family Lachnospiraceae; genus RGIG3528. Next base: position 4,529 of record JAZLGU010000045.1, on the reverse strand, counting down.
GGTGGACGATGCCTGTCGAGCCAGAGCCAGAGAATTATTACAGGATAAGATTTGTCTGGTACAGTATCTGGATTCTGAAATACCCCTGCATTTTATTATTGAAATGACAGGTGAGAATCATACAGCTTCTGTAGAAGTATCTTATTCTCATCTTAATATATCCAGAATAGTAAAGGATGATGAGGTGCTTCTGGCAACAGACTATATTCAGCCTGTGGGCAGGGACAGTGCCAAGCAGAATCTCCTTACACTGGAGATGATTAAGAAATTTTCTGATGAGGTGCCACTGGACCTGGTGCGCCCTATGATAGAGCGACAGATAAGATATAATATGGATATTGCCTATGAGGGTATTTCCGGCGATTATGGCCTGGGCATAGGACATATGATTCGCAGCTCCTATTCTGATGGAGTAGTGACCCGTATGAAGGCTTACGCAGCAGCTGCATCTGAGGCCAGAATGGCAGGCTGTGACATGCCGGTTATTATTAATTCAGGCAGTGGCAATCAGGGTATAGCTTCTTCCGTGCCGGTTATTATCTACGCCAGAGAAAAAGACTATCCTAATGACAAGCTTTACAGAGCACTGGTTTTCTCCAGTCTGCTTACTATTTATCAGAAGCTCTTTATCGGCAAGCTTTCAGCTTTTTGCGGAGCGGTAAGTGCTTCCTGTGCGTCAGGAGCAGCTATTACTTATCTTTGCGGTGGAAGTCTTCTGCAGATTAAGGCTACCATTGATAATACTTTAGCCAATATTCCGGGTATTATCTGTGACGGAGCCAAGGTATCCTGCGCGGCTAAGATAGCTTCCAGTCTGGATGCAGCCATGATGGCGCATTTTCTGGCTATGAAGGGTAAGGCTTATGAAGCTTATACAGGTATTATAAAAGAAGATGCCGGTGAGACTATAAGCTGTGTAGGCTATATCGGAAAAGTGGGCATGAAGGAAACAGATAAAGAAATAATTAAGATGATGCTACAGTAAAATACTCTGACATAAAGGGAGGACTAATCTTATGTATGATGTTGCAATTATCGGATCAGGCCCTGCAGGACTTTCTGCAGCTTTGAATCTAAAAGTACATAATAAAGAAGTAATATGGTTTGGATCAGAAGATCTGAGCTTAAAAGTGGAAAAATCAGAAAAAATAGCCAATTACCCGGGAGTGGCTCTGGTAGCCGGCCGTGACTTAAACAAATTATTTAAGGAACAGATAAAGGAAGCAGGCCTTGAGATCACTGACAAGATGGTTACTCAGATTACTGCCGGCAGAAAAGGCTTCAGTATCCTTGGTGATAATGAGATATATACGGCTAAGGCTGTTCTTCTTGCAACGGGCTCGGTCAGTGCCAAGCCTATGCCGGGAGAGGCAGAGCTTTTGGGTATGGGAGTCAGCTACTGCGCTACCTGTGATGGCTTTTTGTACAAGAATAAAACTATAGCAGTACACTGTACCTCAAAGAGATATGAGCATGAGGTGGCATATCTGGCAGAGCTGGCAGAGCATGTATACTTGTCCGTGACTTATCCGGACTGCGAGATAGACTTGCCCAATGTGGAAAAGCTGCCGGGCATTATTAAGAGTGTACAGGGACAGGGAAAGGTAGCTAATGTTGAGCTTACTGATGGCAGTATGAGAGAAGTAGAGGGCTTATTTATACTCCGTACTTCTGTTGCCCCTACCGCTCTTATAAGCGGCATCGAAATGGAAGGGCCTGACATAGTAGTCAATCGAAGGATGGAGACCTCCAAAAAAGGAATTTATGCTGCAGGCGACTGCACCGGAAGACCTTATCAGATCACAAAGGCTACCGGTGAAGGTAATGTAGCCGCCCACAGCATCATAGAATATTTGTCAGAGTTGAATTAATTTTTGTCTTTTTTATAGAGCAGGAAGTAAGCTGCAAAGAAAGTAATCAGTCCGAAGGCTGCAAAGATGCACTCAAGTCCCAGGACAGAAATCTTTATTGCATGGGTGGAATAGAGACCTGCAATAAAGTCCATGGCTGTATGGATAAAGATAGCCAGAGGGTAGAGCCAGAATTTTTTTCTGTCTCGTACTGCATAAAATACCAGCATGGAAGCACCAATATGAAATAAAACTGCAAAAACTCTTTCTATCATAGCCATGCCTACATCAGGTAATGCTATGGTGGATAGCTGACTGGCTAAAGTGCAGAGGGCTTCTACCTGATCCGGAGCCTGTGCAGCTACCTGATCTATGATTTTAATGAAAACGCCTGCGTTAATCATTACGGCATAGATGATATAATTAATATAGGTAATACCCAGGAGCATTATGACTTCGATACCGCCATGACCTATACCATAGGAAATGGCGGTTTCTTTATTGGTATTCTTTTTCAGCAAAAATTTGAAGGCTACCAGTCGGCCGGTTTCTTCAAAGATGCCTGGGAAAAGACCTGCTATCAGAGAAAAAAGCAGGGGATTGGCATTTAAAAAGCGGCTTAACGGGTGATCAATTCCAATAATCAGGGATAAAAGCGATTTTTCCAGTAATAAGGCAAATACTAAAAAGGTGGCAGCTCCTATGATTACGGAAGAGATTTTTTCCTTTTTAAGCTTAAGCCAGAAAACAGCCAGTAAGACCGGAAGAACTATGGCCAGGATGGTGCCTGCTATAAGGGCTATGAAAGCACCTGCGCCCACTTCATTAAAACTATACATAATATGAACCTCTCTTTCTGTTTAGAGCTATAGTATTGTAACTTTTGCTACATTGCATACATAGAATAAATCATTACCTAGGGTCATAAGCAATACATTACGTAAGGTGATTTTTAAAAAAGTGCAACAAATCGTGATTTTTGATTTGTTGCACTTCTAATCTACATATCTGCCAGTATTTTGTCAAGTGTCATATACTTGTAATTATTACGTCCATTTCTCTTAACGGAATAGAGGACTCGGTCTGCAAATCTCACTAAAGTATCTATAGTATCATCTTTTTCAGCTTTTGCGCTGGTATATCCTTGAGAGATGGTAACATAAGGGCATATAGGAGACTTTTCATTATTAAGCTTGGCTTCTTTTAATTTATCCTTAATGCGTTTCCCTACATGATTTATAAGGTCGACATCGTTTGTTTTCATCAGTATCAGGAATTCATCACCACCATAACGGTATACATTACCATTGGCACCTACCACTTCCTGGATGATATGGGCTACGGATCTGAGACAAATATCACCCTCGATATGGCCGTAGGTATCATTACTTTCTTTAAAAAAGTCAATATCCAAAAGTCCGATGGCGATAGTAGTGCCGTTGACGTAAGACTCCTCTATCATAGCCTTACTGTCAAGAAGCATTTTGTTTCGATTGCCTATGCCTGTAAGGGTGTCCAGATATACGATGGAATCAGTCTTCTTTTTCTGTCTGATGGCTCGTCTCATTTCTGCATTGAGCTCTAGGGTATTGGATTCTCTTTCTATATCCTGCTTATTTTTTTCCAGTGACAGCTGATAATATTTAATGCAGGCTTTTGAGTATTCAGCTTCCTTGCCGTTTTCCTGATAGAAGATAAGCCATTGATTCAAAAGCTCCAGACGGGAATAAATACTGGCATCCTCATCCAGATGGGAATCCATTAGCATAAGCACCTTTTCCCACAGGGCAATCTCTCCCAGATCCTTTAGCAGCTCGATTACATCAAGCAGAACTTCCAGATAGTCTGTGGTATATGGATTGGTTTCTATTCTCTCTATTATAGGCTGGATCAGCTGAGTGGCTTTTTCGATGTCTCCGGACCGCTTGAAGTATAGGGCCTCAAATACGATATAAGAAAAGTCCAAATCGTCAGAAAGTCCCTTTGATGCTATGTATTTTGTATATTCATAGTACTTTTGTGCATCCGTGAAATTGTCAAGCAGGCAATAGGTGGTAGCAATATTCATGCCTACTACCAGTTTTACTTCATTGCGGGCAGTATCAGTATATAAATCAGCTTCTTCAGCTTTTTTACTCATGGCGATAGCGTTACGAAAATAAAACAGGGCTCTTTCATAGGACTTATTAAAGAGAAATTTGGAGCCTAGGTTATTGTAAAGCTTGGCAGAAAGGTCATAGGCATTTTCGTCAATGGCGATATCCAGTGCATCCAGCGTAGATTGAAGCTCCAGCACGGCATTGCCCATTTCCTCATAAATCAGGGACAGGAGATTGGAAACTGCAGATTCATTTCTGCGGTCGTTAATCTCTACATATATATCCTTTGCTCGAAGCGCTGTCTCCAAAGCCAGCTTATATTTAGAGTCATGCATATATTGGAGAGTCTCAGCATAACATTCATCTGCCAGCTGTTTTAATTCCTCATGCTCAGTCATTTTTATATGAACCTTTCAGTTTGATTTATATTTAAAGGTAACATTAACCAAGCATATTATAGCTATTTACCGTATATATTCAATAATCAAAAGATAAAAAATACATAACACTTTTGTCACGGGGACGTTTCTCACTGTCAACTTTTTGTCACGGGGACGTTTCCCTCTGACAAAAAGTTGAC
>JAZLGU010000044.1:0-89710 GCA_045616485.1 Lachnospiraceae bacterium | reverse complement strand
TCATATCCATTGTTCTGTTGAACATATGGCTCGTTAGTCAAGCGGCTAAGACGTCGCCCTCTCACGGCGAAGGCGGGAGTTCGATTCTCCCACGAGTCATTTCATCAGTGATTTTCATTGATACTATATTTATGGCTCGTTAGTCAAGCGGCTAAGACGTCGCCCTCTCACGGCGAAGGCGGGAGTTCGATTCTCCCACGAGTCACTACTGTATTTATACAGCCCAACCCAATTAGTTCGGACCGAAAGGTTCGGATTTTTTTTGCGCCTGAAGGGGAAATTTATGCTTGCCAAACGTCTATTAAATGTTAAAATTTAATAGATGCTATTTTTTCTTTAAGGAGACGGTTAAGTAAATATGAAAATGTATTTTTATTATGGAGTCATGGGATCCAGCAAGACAGCTAATGCGCTGATGACTCATTTCAACTGGATAGATAAAGGGATGAAGGTGGCTCTTATAAAGCCTGCTACAGATACCAGAGACGGAGCTAAGATAGTTAAATCCAGAGCAGGAATTCAGGCGGAGGCGCTGGTACTTCCGCCGGATATGACAGTGGGAGAACTGTTGCCGGATCCTGTAGATACATATGACAATATTATTGTGGATGAAGCCCAGTTTTTAACACCCGCCCAGGTGGAAGAGCTGAGAGATTTTGTAGATGGTGGCAAATGTTTCGTAATGTGTTATGGCCTTAAAACCGATTTTATGACCAGAACCTTCCCGGGCTCCCAGAGACTTTTGGAATTGGCTGACTCTATCAGAGAAGTGGTTTCCATGTGCCCCTGCGGCAAGAAGGCTATTATCAATGCCAGATTTATGGGGAACAAGATTCTTTATGAAGGAGAGCAAGTGGCTATCGGTGGCAATGAAAGCTACATAGCACTTTGTCATAGCTGTTATAAAAAGGGTAAGATATCCAAAAAGCAGGCAGATTTTACTGTGCCGAAAGATTGACTTTTTGGAGTAAGCTTACTATAATACAAAAGTTATGACTATTTATTCATAGGAGATAAATAAAATGAAACAGTTTACTTCAACTGAGCTTAGAAAAAATTGGATTAAATTTTATGAGGATAGAGGACATGTAAATGTAGGATCGGTTTCTCTTGTATCTGACGGTTCTACAGGTGCTATGTTTAATGTTGCCGGTATGCAGCCTATTATGCCTTACCTTCTGGGTAAGAAGCATCCCTTGGGCACCAGACTCTGCAATGTTCAGGGCTGTGTTCGTACCAATGATATCGATGGCGTAGGTGATAAGAGCCATCTTACTTTCTTTGAGATGATGGGCTCCTGGTCACTGGGAGATTACTTTAAAAAAGAGCGTTGCCAGTGGAGCTATGAGCTGCTTACTGAAGTTTTCGGTTTTGACAGAGATCATCTGGCAGCTACAGTTTTTGAGGGCGATGAAAATGCTCCTCGTGATGAAGAAGGCGCACAGTACAGAATAGCTTCAGGCTTTAAGAAGGAGAATGTATTTTTTCTTCCTGCTGAGGACAACTGGTGGGGCCTGGAGTTTGGTCCCTGCGGTCCCGACTCTGAGATGTTTTATGTAAAGGATGTAGCTCCCTGCGGTCCTGATTGCAGACCCGGCTGTCACTGCGGCAAGTATACTGAGATTGGTAATGATGTATTCATGCAGTATGACAAGCAGCAGGATGGTACATTAAAGCCACTTGCCAAGAAAAATGTTGATACCGGCTGGGGACTTGAGAGAAATCTTGCTTTCCTTAATGGTATTGATGATGTATATTGTACAGACCTTTTTGCAGAGGTTATTGCCTATGTAGAGTCCGCTTCAGGTGTTAAGTATGGCCGGGATGAGAAGACTACAAAGTCCATGAGAGTCCTTGCTGACCATATCCGTACCGGTGTTATGCTTATTGGTGATGAAGCCAAGCTTCTTCCTTCCAATACAGGCGCCGGCTATGTTTTGTGAAGACTTCTTCGTCGTGCCGTAAGACATGGCAGGATCCTTAATCTTAAGAATGCAGACCTTCTTCATATCGCCACCATCTATATTGATAAGGTATATGGAGAAAGCTATCCTCTTCTTATCCAGAACAGAGAGTTTATTCTTAAGGAGCTGGAAAGAGAGATTCTTCGTTTTGAAAAGACTATTGAAAATGGTCTTAATGAATACAAAAAGATCCTTGCTGATACAGTAGCAGCAGGCCAGAAGGAAATTGCAGGTAAGGATGCTTTTTACCTCTATGATACCTTCGGCTTCCCTTATGAGCTTACACTTGAAATGGCAGAGGAAGAGGGGCTTACTGTTGATGAAGCAGGCTTCAAGGCAGCTATGGAAAATCAGAAAAAGATGGCCAGAGAAAATGCCAACTTCTCTCAGAAGGCTGCAGATGCCAGCGTATTTGATGTTCTTCCTGCAGACAAGACCAGCACATTTACAGGCTACGATCACCTGGCTACCGAAAGCAGTATTATAGCTATCGCTGATGAAAACGGACTGGCAGAGTCTGTAAGCGAGGGCGAGACAGCTACAATTATTACAAAAGAGACTACCTTCTATGCTACTATGGGTGGACAGAAGGGAGATACAGGTGTTATTTCCACAGCTACAGCAGAATTTACTGTTTCTGATACCGTAAAGATTCCAAATGGCAGAATCGGTCATATAGGTACTGTTACAAAGGGTTCATTAAAGACCGGAGATATAGTAAAGCTTTCTGTTAACGAGGCAGAAAGAAAGGCTACCAGTAAGAATCACTCTGCTACGCATCTTCTTCAGGGCGCTTTGCAGCAGGTATTTGGTGATAGTGTTCATCAGAAGGGCAGTAGCCAGGATACTGAGAGAACAAGATTTGACTTTAGCTACTCCAGCGCTATGACAGCTGACGAGATTGCAAAAGTAGAAAAAATTGTTAATGAGCAGATTAATGCAGCTCTTCCAATCAGAACTGACGTTATGACCATAGAAGAAGCCAAGAAAACAGGCGCCATGGCGCTTTTCGGCGAAAAGTATGGCGATACCGTAAGAGTAGTATCCATGGGTGATTTTTCCAAGGAGCTTTGCGGTGGTACTCATGTAGCCAATACAGCTGATATTCAGGCTTTCAAGATTCTTTCCGAGTCATCCGTTTCTGCAGGTGTTCGCCGTATTGAGGCTATTACCGGAGATGCTGTTCTTGATTATTATAAGAATGAGGAAAAAGAGCTTTTTGCAGCAGCAGAAAAGGCTAAATGTGCACCTCTCGATGTATCAGCAAAGATTGCAGCTCTTTTGGATGAGATTAAGGCTCTTAAGTCTGAAAATGAAAAGCTTAAAAACAAGCTGGCTAGCAATGCAGCAGGTGATGCGATTTCACAGGCTACAGATATAAACGGTGTTAAGACTTTGGCTCTTCTGATTGCAGACGCTGATCCCAATGCCCTTAAGACTCTGGGAGATGACTTCAAGACAAAGCTGGGGAGTGCATTTATTCTCCTTGTATCCAATGCGGGCGGCAAGGTATCTCTGGTAGCCATGGCTACAGATGATGCAGTAGCTCGTGGTGCCCATGCAGGTAATCTTATTAAAGAAGTTGCACCTATCCTTGGCGGTGGTGGCGGCGGACGCCCAAATATGGCTCAGGCCGGTGGTAAGGATGCTGCTAAGATCACAGAAGCTCTTGCAAAAGCAAAAGAAGTAATGGCTTCTCAGATAAAATAAAAATTTCTAACGCTAAAAGCACTTTTCTTATAGAAAAGTGCTTTTTTAAGGCTGATTTTATTATTTTTTTATAGGCAGGAACAGATAATAATGTTAGAATGAAATACAAAAATATGATGGGTAGGTGTATTTCATGAACATTGATCTCGCTAAACAGAACAAGCTTGTGTCTATTCTTATTGGGGCAGAAATGCTGGTACTTGATATAGCATATTTTGTTGAAATGCTTAAACGCAACAGGACCTGGGGATTCATTGCCTTTATGATAGTCATGACCATAATTTGTATTGTTGGAAATAGCGTTATTTTAAAAAGGAAAGCTGACTCAAGCACCATGAAATGGTTCACATGTGGCTGCTTCCTGCTTTTTTACGCTGTTTTATTATTCCTTTCCCAGACTCCTTTAGACTTTGTATACGGCATACCATTTCTGCTGGTTGTTATAGCATATGCAGATATAAGATTTAATATTATATTTGATGTCAGTGTATTTGTATTAATTGTTTCCTATCTGGTTTATAAGGTTGCTGCTAAAAAAGTAGCTGCAGAAGATATGACAACATTTATTCAGGAAGCTGAGATTTCTGTAGCATTAATTTTAGTATTTGCTGTATTTGCTTCATTTATTGCCAATCTTTTCAATAAGAGTGCAGCCAGAAAAATATCTGAGGTGGATGCTTCCAGAATGGAAATCATGGAGCAGTCTGATAAGATTAAGGAAACGGTAGCCAATCTTTCGGCAGGTATTTCTGAAGTATCAGAGCTTATGGATAAGCTTACCCTTAATACATCAAAAGCCAAGAACTCCATGGATGAAGTAAACAAGGGCATTTCTGAATGTGCCAATACCATGACCAATCAGATAAAGCAGACCACGGAAATCCAGGACAGAATTGATTTTGTTACAGACTCTACAGACTCTATTTCCGGCAATGTAAATAATACGGCAGGTCTTGTTAAGCAGAACAATGAAATGGTTAAAAAGCTGGCAGAGGGCGGACTTGAAGCTGCAAGAGTAGGAGAGACCGTTTCCGGATCTTTGGCTACCCTGTCGAAACAGGCTGAGTCCATGGGGGATATTATCGAAATTATCTCCAAGATTTCTTCCAAAACCAATTTACTTGCCCTTAATGCTTCCATAGAAGCTGCAAGAGCAGGCGAAGCAGGTCGCGGTTTCTCTGTAGTTGCTACAGAAATCAGTAATTTGTCCAAGCAGACAAATGATGCAACAAAGAATATTTCTGAGCTTTTGGATACTATAAATGCCCAGGTAAATGTGGTTATTGAAGCGACTAACACTCTGCTGGAAAATAATCGTTCTGAGATCGAGGGTATTACCCGTACTTCTGAGACTTTTGAAACTATTACGGGCTCTACCGTGGAGATTGATAATTCCACAAGAGAGCTTAAAAAGGCAGTAATAGCTCTTAATGAAGCCAATAAAGCAATAGTAGAGTCTACAACATCAGTATCTGCACTGTCACAGGAAGTTAATGCAGAAGCTGATGAAATCAACGAATATATGAATGACAATTTGGCCATGGTTTCAGATGTACTTGCTCATGTTGAAGAGTTGGATGCTTTATCAAAGTCTCTGATTTGATAGAAAACTTATGAAACAGACTATGAATAGCAACAAAATCTGTCAAAAATCAATATTTTTACAGGAATTTGCTTGACAAGTACAGGCTAAAGTGATTTAATGATTAATGGTAATATTGACTAGTTATGAAAGAGTGGGTGCGAATCCACTCTTTCAGTTTTGTAAAGGATAAAAAAATGGCAAAAAGAGACGAATATGTTAAAAAAACAGAAGCCTTTGTCCAGCCGCTTATCGACGAGATGGGTCTTTCTCTTTACGATGTAGAGTATGTAAAGGAAGCAGGTATGAATTATCTGAGAATCTATGCCGATAAAGAAGGTGGGATATCCATCAATGAGTGTGAGGCGCTTAGCCGTCGCATGAATGAGATACTTGACAGAGAGGATTATATTGACGATTCCTATATCTTCGAAGTATCATCCCCGGGTCTTGGCAGGACACTGAAAAAAGACAGACATTTCATGCAGTCTATAGGCTGTGAGGTGGAAGTTAAGCTTTTTAAGGAACAGGATTCTCAAAAAGAATTTACAGGCTATCTTGAGGACTATAGTGATACTACTATTACCATATCCCTTGAAGATGAGAGTGAAGTAGTATTTGAGAGAGCCAATATAGCTAAGATTAATTTAGCAGTACATTTCTAATTATCATAGAATATAAAGTATAGGAGGATTATAAAAATGGCAGCAGCAAGAAAGAAAAATGCAGCAATGGCTGAGGCTGAGGCAGGAAGCGAGCTTATCTTAGCTCTTGAGCTTCTTGAGAAAGACAAGGGTATTAGTAAGGATGTTATGCTGGAGGCTATCGAGAATTCCTTAGTTACAGCATGTAAAAATGAATTCGGTAAGGCCGATAATGTTAAGGTTTCCATTGATAGAAATACCGGTATTTACAAGGTATTTGCAGAGAAGGAAGTAGTAGCTGAGGTTGAGGACGAGGTTACACAGATTTCCGTAGCTGATGCAGCTATTCGTTTTAAGAAGGACTACGAAGTCGGAGAGATTATCAATATCGAAGTTACACCAAAGGATTTCGGACGAATCGCAGCTCAGAAGGCTAAGCAGGTTATTGTACAGAAGATTCGTGAAGAAGAGAGACATGCACTTTTCTCCAGCTATTCCATGAGAGAAAAGGACATCGTTACCGGCGTTATTAAGAGATTCCAGGATCCTGAAAAGGGCAATTACAATATCGTAGTTTCCCTGGGCAAGATCGAGACCATTCTGCCTGTTAATGAGCAGATTAAGGGTGAGGAATTCTACAAAGACGAGAGAGTTAAGCTCTATGTTACCAAGGTTATCGATGACAGCAGAGGGCCTAAGGTATCAGTTTCCCGTACACATCCTGAACTTGTTAAGCGCCTTTTCGAAGAAGAGGTTACAGAGATTGCAGAGGGCATCGTAGAGATAAAGAGCATCTCAAGAGAAGCAGGTCAGAGAACAAAGATTTCCGTACTTTCTCATGATGAGAATGTTGATCCTGTTGGCGCATGCGTAGGTGTTAACGGTGCCAGAGTAAATGCTATTGTAGATGAGCTTCACGGTGAAAAGATTGATATTATTGTATGGAATGAAGATCCTGCAATTCTTATTGAGAATTCCCTTAGCCCTGCTAAGGTTGTATCCGTAGAAGTTGATGCTGAAGCTAAGATGGCCAAGGTTATAGTTCCTGATTATCAGCTTTCACTGGCTATTGGCCGTGAGGGTCAGAACGCAAGACTGGCAGCCAAGCTTACAGGCTTTAAGATTGATATTAAATCAGAATCACAGGCAGACGGCAGTTTTGCCCAGCAGGCAGAAGAGCCGGTGGCAGAAGAGGAATAAAAACATATGGCAGAAAAACGAGTACCCTTACGGAAATGCCTGGGCTGTAACACGCAAAAGCCTAAAAAAGAACTGATAAGAGTGCTCAGGACCCCGGAAGGAAAAATACTGGTAGATAAGACCGGTAAGCAGAATGGCAGAGGCGCATATTTATGCGACAATAAAGACTGCCTGTTAAAGCTTAAAAAAACAAAAGCTTTGGACAGAATGCTGGAAAGTACTGTTCCGGAAGAGGTCTATGATGCATTACTTGAGGAGATGAGTAATTGACGGACGAGTTAAAAGCCAGAGGCGTCTATTCTTTGCTTGGTATTTGTAAAAAAGCAGGAAAACTGCAAAGCGGAGAATTTCAGACATTGGAAGCAATTAAGGGTGGCAGTGCTTTTATATGCATTGTGCCATGTGATGCTTCAGATAATACAAAAAAATTATTTACTGACAAATGTACATTTTACAATGTGCCGATTTACATATTCGGTACCAAGGAGGGCTTAGGACGCGCAATAGGGAAAGCAGAAAGATCGTCTGTTGCAGTTACGGATGAGGGCTTGAGTCAGGCTCTTATCAAGAAAATCATCGCTTGAGTAAATTTTGGAGGAAGCTAATTAATGGCAAAAGTTAAGATATACGAATTATCAAAGGAGATAGGCGTTCAGTCTAAAGATGTAGTAGAATTTCTGAAAGAGAAAAATGTTGCTATTTCAAATCATATGTCATCTATTGAAGATGCTGAGATTGCAATGGTAAAAAAACATTTTGCTCCTGCTGCTGAGAAGCCTGTAGAAAAGGCAGTTGAGAAGCCTGTAGAGAAAAAGGCAGAGCCTGTAGTCGAAAAGAAAGAAGCTGCAGCACAGCGCCCACAGGGCAGCCAGATGCAGCGTCCACAAGGCTCACAGATGCAGCGTCCACAGGGCAGCCAGATGCCACAGCGTCAGATGCTTAACGGACCTGAAGACCGTAAGAAGATGCAGCAGAATCAGGGTCAGCCTGTTCGCAGAATGCTGGATGGCCCACAGGATAGAAGACCTAACAACAATGGTCAGCAGCGTCGCATGATGGATGGACCTCAGGGCAACCAGAAAAGACAGAATAATCAGAATCGTGGCAATCATACCATAAACGGTGTGCTTATATCTTCAGATGATGGAAGCAATCGTCTGATGCGCGGCAGCTATGTGGCAAAAAATGATAATTATGATGCCATCAGTGCACAGAAAGCCAAGGAAAATCAGGCTCGTCGTGAGGCTGAGAAGGCAGAGGCTGCCAGAATAGCTATGGAAAAAGAAGCAGAGGCTGAGAGAATTGCTGCCAAGGTAAGAGCTGAGGCACAGGCAATCGCTTCAAATATTGAAGCTGCAAAGGCTGCAAAGGCTGCAGAAGCACAGAGAGCTGCTGAGGCTCAGAAGGCTGCAGAAGAGGCAAAGGCAGCAGAAGAAAAGAAGGCTGCAGAAGAGGCAGCAAAAGAAAAGAAGGCTGCAGAAGAGGCAGCAAAGCCTGCTGAGCCTGAAAAGAAGTTTAAGACTTTAAACAACCCTGTACGTCCTGTTATCGTAAGTCGTGCCGGTGCTGACGGTGTTAATCGTGCAGCTATGGGCTATGACAGAAGAAACAATAATGGCGGCTTCAGAAACGACAGAAACGACAGAAACGATAGAAACGACAGAAACGATCGCGATAATCGTAACGGTCAGGGCGGTTTCAATCGTGACAATCGTAACGGCCAGGGACGTGATAACAGAAACGGTGGACATTTCCAGCGTGTAGACAGTAAGTATAATGGCGATAACAACGGCCACTCCAACCTTTTCGAAAATCAGGAGCAGCAGAATCGCTTTAATAATAATCAGAATAGAAACAACAATGGTGGCAATCGTTCCAATGGTGGTTTCTCACAGAATCGTAATGGCGGCTTCGGCGGCGGCAAGGACGAGGACGAGAGAAAGCCTGTTTCCCATGCAAGAGATCCAAAGAAGAAGAATTCAGGAGCTCCGGAGATTGACGGCTCTCTTAAGAATAATAATCAAAGCCGTAAGGGCAATAAGTCCAAGGATCAGGAGAAGCAGAATAAGCGTCTTGGAGATTTCGAGGAGTTTGGTAACGGTAAGAAGAATAAGGGTAAAGATCCAAATCGTGCCGGTGCTTTCCACAGACCTGAGCCTGTAAAGGTTACAGTTTCCGAAGAAGTTATTAAGACTATTACACTTCCTGATGTTCTTACTATTCAGGAGCTGGCTGATAAGATGAAGATTAAGGGCAGTGATATCGTTAAGAAGCTCTTTATGGCTGGCAAGATGGTATCCTTGAATTCCGATATTACCTTTGAAGAAGCTGAAAATATTGCTATTGATTACGAAATCATTGCAGAGCATGAGGAGAAGGTCGACAGAGTAGCAGAGCTGCTTAAAGAGGCAGAGGAAGACGAAAGCAAGATGGCTAAGCGTCCACCTGTTGTCTGCGTAATGGGTCACGTTGACCATGGTAAGACCTCCCTGCTTGATGCTATTCGTACTACCAATGTTACATCCCGCGAGGCCGGCGGTATTACTCAGCATATCGGTGCTTACATGGTAGAGTGCAAGGGCGAAAAGATTACCTTCCTTGATACACCGGGTCATGAAGCATTTACAGCTATGCGTATGCGTGGTGCCAATGCTACAGATATCGCAGTTCTTGTAGTAGCTGCAGATGATGGTGTAATGCCTCAGACTGTAGAAGCTATCAATCATGCCAAGGCAGCAGGTATCGAGATTATCGTTGCAGTCAACAAGATCGATAAGCCAGCAGCTAATATAGACAGAGTAAAGCAGGAGCTTACAGAGTATGGCCTGGTGGCAGAAGACTGGGGCGGCAGCACTGTATTTGTCCCTGTATCTGCAAAGACTCATCAGGGCATTGATCAGCTCCTGGAGATGATCCTTCTTACATCTGATGTACTGGAGCTTAAAGCAAATGCCAACAGACAGGCCAGAGGTATTGTTATCGAGGCCAAGCTGGATAAGGGCCGTGGTCCTGTTGCTACCATTCTGGTACAGAAGGGTACATTAAAGGTAGGCGAAAATGTAGTTATCGGTTCTTCCCTGGGTAAGGTAAGAGCACTGGTTAACGACAAGGGTGAAAAAGTTAAGTCTGCTACACCTTCCATGCCTGTAGAGATTCTTGGTCTGAACTCCGTACCTGATGCCGGTGAAGTAGTAGTGGCTACAGCCTCCGAGAAGGAAGCTCGTGCTATTGCCGAGGCTTATATTGAACAGAATAAAGAGAAGCTTATTGCTGAGACCAAGTCAAAGATGTCACTGGATGGACTTTTCTCTCAGATTCAGGCCGGCAATATAAAAGAACTGAATATCATTGTAAAAGCAGACGTTCAGGGCTCTGCAGAAGCTATCAAGCAGTCTCTGCTTAAGCTGTCCAATGATGAAGTGGCAGTTCGTATTATTCATGGCGGCGTTGGTGCCATTAATGAGTCTGATGCTACTTTGGCATCTGCATCCAATGCAATCATCATCGGCTTTAATGTTAAGCCTGACAATACAGCTAAGGATATTTGTGAGCGTGAAAAGGTTGATCTTCGTCTTTACAACGTTATTTATAACGCTATCGATGACGTCGAGCAGGCAATGAAGGGTATGCTTGATCCTATTTTTGAGGAGCAGGTAATCGGACATGCTGAAGTACGTATGACCTTCAAGGCTTCAGGCGTTGGTATTATCGCAGGTTCCTTTGTGCTTGACGGTAAGATCATCAGAGGCTGTAAGGCTCGTATTAAACGTGGCAAGGATCAGATCTTTGAGGGCAACCTGGCATCCCTTAAGCGTTTCAAGGATGATGTTAAGGAAGTGGCAGCAGGCTACGAATGTGGTCTTGTATTCGAGAAGTTTACAGACCTTCAGGAGGGCGATGCCATTGAGCTCTACCAGATGGTTGAGGTACCTAGAAAATGAGAAAAAACAGTATTAAAAACATCAGAATAAATTCTGAAGTTCAAAAAGAGCTTTCCGTGATTATTCGTGATGAGGTGCACGATCCACGTATTTCCCCATTTACAAGTATTGTAGATGTTTATGTGGCTCCTGACCTTAAGACATGTAAGGTATGGGTGAGCTGCCTGGGTGATTCCGAGGCACTTGCTGATACAGTTAAAGGTCTCAATTCTGCAGCAGGATTTATCAGAGGCAGACTTGCACATAGCATGAATATGAGAAATACTCCTGTCATCACATTTGTTGGTGATGCTACTATTGAATATGGTGTTACCATGTCCAAGAAGATTGATGATGTTATCGCACAGATTCCTGACAGAAGCGATGAAGATGCGGCAGAGTCAGAGGAAGATAACTAAATTTCATGTAAGTATTAAAAATAAGGCCGAAAGGCGGAGGTCCTTAAGCCCCGTTTTTCGGCCTTTAAGTTACAAAAAGCAAGTTTTACTGATTAGGACTTAGAATAATGATTAATGGTATCATAAATGTATATAAAGAAGAGGGCTTTACCAGTCACGATGTGGTAGCAAAGCTTAGAGGCATACTTAAATTCCGCCACATCGGTCATACCGGCACCCTTGATCCCATGGCAGTAGGAGTTTTGCCTGTCTGTATTGGCTCTGCAACAAAGCTTTGCGATATGCTTACCGACAAAATAAAGGTATATGAAGCAGAGTGCGTTTTCGGTAAAAGTACAGACACACTGGATATTACCGGCCGGGTCATGGGAGAAAAAGAGGTACATTTTACTTATGAAGAGCTGGAAAAAGCCTGCTTAAGCCTTACAGGTGACATCCTGCAGCTGCCTCCCATGTATTCCGCAATAAAAGTAAATGGAAAAAAACTGTATGAGATAGCAAGAGAAGGCAAAGAAATTGAAGTGGAAAAAAGACCGGTTACTGTTTATGCTATCGAGATTTTAGATACTACTACTGTAGACGGGCGGATAAATGAAGCAAGATTACTGATAACCTGTGGCAAAGGCACATATATAAGAAGCATTTGCAGGGATCTGGGAGAAATGCTTGGTACCTATGGCTGCATGAAGAGCCTTATTCGTAAGAAGTCCGGTATTTTTGAGATTAACGAAAGTGTTACTCTTACACAGATAGAGGAAGCCAGAGACCGGGACAGACTCAAGGATATTATCCTTCCTATTGACAAGGTTTTTTCTGAATACAATATGATTAAAACTCTTCCGGATTTTGACCGACTTTTGTATAATGGTAACTATCTTAGAAAATCAGAAGTGGAGCATGAAGCTGTAAAAGCCGGGGACATATTTAGAGTATATGATTCCAAAGGCGATTTTTACGGGCTTTATGAGCTATGCAGTAATACCGGGAAATTTAAGCCTTATAAAATGTTTCTACAGATGTAAACAGCTTTAGGATAAAAATATGAAGATAATTCGTGACTTATCAAAACTTGATATTGAATCATCCATAGTTTCCCTAGGGAAATTTGATGGTGTTCACAAAGGCCATCAGGCTCTTATTGCCAAAATGATGGAGAATAAAAAGAACAGAAAAACTGTTATTTTTACCTTTGATATTACAAAGGATTCCCCTTACAATAAGCCTGATCAGAAGAATATTTTTACTGAGAAGGAAAAGGAAAAGAAGTTTGAGGAGCTGGGCATAGATTATTATGTGCTGTATCCTTTTACAAAGAAGGCCATGGAAATGGAAGCCGAGGATTTTGTGGATGAAATTCTTATAGGGACTTTAAGTGCGGAGGAAGTTGTTGTTGGCGATGATTTCCGCTTTGGCAAGGACAGAAGAGGTGATGTGGAAATGCTTAGAGCCTTTTCTGAAATATATGATTTTACCTTAACGGTTATTAAAAGAATTGAGTATGAAGGGGAGCCTATTTCCTCCACCAGAATTCGTGAGGCTTTTAAAAATCATGAGGACGATTTAGCCCGAGAAATGCTGTAAAAAAAATATTTTCACGCTGTCAAGTATTTCTCTTGACAGCACTTTTTTTCTGTGGTATTATTTCCAAGGCTTAATACATTTATGAGGGTTATTTTATGGGTTCGTTGGAAGGAAAAGTTGAGTTGTCATTGCTTTTCGATTTTTATGGGGCTTTGCTTCGTGAGGATCAGCGTGAGATTATGACCATGTACTTTTACGATGATATGTCTCTTTCTGAGATTGCTGATAATGCAGGCATTACCAGACAGGGCGTTCATGATATTATTAAGCGCGCAGGTGTTAAGCTTTCACATTATGAAGATATGCTGCATTTATATGAAAAGTATCTTTTAGATATGGAGAAGCTTGATAAAATTAAAAGACTGGCAGAAGAGCTGGATAGTGAGGCAGCACTAAGGATTACAGCCCTTTGCGATGAGATAAAGAATAATGGCATTTGAATCCTTATCAGAAAAATTACAAAATGTCTTTAAAGGACTTCGAGGCAAGGGAAAGATTACAGAAAATGATGTAAAGCTTGCCATGAAGGAAGTTAAGATGGCCTTACTTGAGGCTGACGTTAACTTCAAGGTAGTAAAAAGCTTTGTGAACAGCGTATCTGAGAAGGCAGTTGGTGAGGAAGTTTTAAATTCCCTTACTCCGGGTCAGATGGTGGTAAAGCTGGTTAATGAAGAGCTGATTTCTCTTATGGGCTCTGAGACTGCAGAGCTTACCTTCTTACCTGCTAATGAGCAGACCTTTATTATGATGGCCGGTCTTCAGGGTGCTGGTAAGACTACTACAGCGGCCAAGCTGGCAGGCATTTATAAAAATAAAGGCAAAAAGCCCTTGCTTGTAGCCTGTGACGTTTATCGACCTGCAGCTATTGAGCAGTTAAAAGTAAATGGTGAGAGAGTTGGTGTTCCTGTTTTCTCCATGGGCACTGACGTTAAGCCGCTGGACATAGTGCTGGCAGCCAGAGAAGAGGCAAAAAAGAACGGTTATAACATGATTATCGTGGATACAGCCGGTCGTTTGCAGATAGATGAAGACATGATGAATGAGCTTATAGAGATTAATCATCATGTTCCTATGACCAATATTATTCTTACTGTAGATGCC
The DNA here is from genome assembly GCA_045616485.1 of Lachnospiraceae bacterium. Classification (GTDB taxonomy): domain Bacteria; phylum Bacillota; class Clostridia; order Lachnospirales; family Lachnospiraceae; genus RGIG3528. The sequence continues at coordinate 75,589 of JAZLGU010000044.1, read as the reverse complement.
ATGACAGGTCAGGAGGCAGTTAATGTTTCCCAGACCTTCAATGAAAAGCTTCCACTGACAGGTGTTATCCTGACCAAGCTTGATGGTGATACCAGAGGTGGTGCTGCTCTGTCAGTAAAGAGTGTTACAGGTCTTCCCATTCTTTATGCAGGTATGGGAGAGAAGCTTACAGATCTTGAGCAGTTCCATCCGGATCGTATGGCCAGCCGCATTTTAGGTATGGGTGATGTGCTTACCCTTATCGAAAAGGCAGAGGCTGAGCTCGACGAGGAAAAAGCCAGAGAGATGGCTAAGAAGCTTAAAAAAGCTGAGTTTGATTATAATGATTTCCTTGATCAGATTAATCAGATGAAAAAGATGGGCGGCATCGGCAAGATTATGGGCATGTTACCCGGTATGGGCTCCGCATTAAAGGGAGTTGAGGTGGATGATGATATGTTTAAGCCTACAGTGGCTATCATTCAGTCCATGACTCCGGAGGAAAGAGCCAATCCCAAGCTTATGAATTTTAAGCGTAAGCAGCGTATTGCCAAGGGGGCCGGTGTTGATATTGCTGAAGTGAACCGCCTGGTCAAGCAGGTAGAGAATCAAAAGCAGATTATGAAGCAGATGAAAGGCATGATGAATAACAAGCATGGTAATCCTTTTGGAGGCTTCGGAGGCAAAAGGGGCGGATTCCCTTTCTAGTATTTTCACTTATTTTGTATGTCATATCGTTGAGATATTTACATAAACATATATTATTAAAAGGACCTATTTAGGAGGAAAAAGAAATGGTAAAGATTAGACTTAAGAGACTTGGCGAGAAGAAGCTTGCTATCTACAGAGTAGTAGTTGCAGATGAGAGAGCACCTCGTAATGGTAGATTTATTGCAGAGATCGGTACATACGATCCTAACAAGAACCCTGCTGAGTTCAAGGTAAATGTTGAAGAGGCTCAGAAGTGGCTTGCTAACGGCGCTCAGCCTACTCAGACTGTTGCAAACCTTTTCAAGAAGGCTGGCATCAATAAATAAGTAACTATACTAAACACTTGGAGGGATTTTCCCATGATGAAGGAATTAGTTGAGACCATCGCTAAGGCTTTGGTTGATCATCCTGAAGAGGTTGTAGTTACTGAGGAGGATACAGAAAAAGCAATTGTTGTTTCTCTTAAGGTGGCTGAGTCCGATATGGGCAAGGTTATCGGTAAGCAGGGACGTATTGCCAAATCTATCCGTACAGTTGTAAAGGCAGCTTCCACAAAGGATGACAAGAAAGTTGTAGTAGATATTCTTCAGTAATTTGGCCGCAAGGCTTTGGCGCAGTTTCCATTTAAGAAAGCTGCGCCTTTTTTACAAGGACTAAAGGAAAAAATATGAATAAAGACGATATGTTTAGAGTGGGTGTAATTTCCAACACTCATGGTATTAAGGGCGAAGTAAAGGTATATCCTACTACTGATGACCTGAACAGATTTGATTATTTGAAAAATGTATTTCTTGATACGGGCCGTGACCTGATAGCTCTTGAAGTAGAAGGGGTTAAGTACTTCAAGGGCCAGGCTATTCTTAAATTCAAGGGATTTGATAAAATAGAAGACGTAGAACGCTACAAGCAGAAAGACCTTTTGGTGACCAGAGAGGATGCTATTCCTCTTGAAGAAGGGGAGTATTATATAAAGGATATGCTGGGACTTACAGTGTTTGACGATACTGATCTTTCCACTCCTATCGGCAAGCTTGTAGACGTACTTCAGACTGCAGCCAATGACATATATGTTGTTGAGGGAAATGACGGTAGTGAGATACTTATTCCCTGTACCGAAGAATGCTTTAAGGGCTGTGATTTGGAAGCCGGAAAAATGATAGTGCATCAGCTTAAGTGGATTTAGAGGATACATGTATGAATTTTTATGTAATGACATTATTTCCTGAAATGATTAACAGTGTTATGCAGGAGTCTATTACCGGCAGGGCTATGGAAAAGGAAATTATTAATATAGAGGCAGTCAACATAAGAGATTATACGCTGGATAAGCACAGAAAAGTAGATGATTACCCCTACGGCGGTGGCGCCGGCATGCTTATGCAGGCCGATCCTGTAGTCAGGACCTATGAGCATATTAAAGAGCTGACAGGCGAAGAAAAGCCCCGTGTTATCTATATGACACCTTGGGGGAAGACTTTTACCCAGCAGGATGCTAAGAAATTGGCCCAGGAGGAAAACCTTGTTTTCCTTTGCGGTCACTATGAAGGTATAGATGAGAGAGCCCTTGATATGGTGGCTACTGATTTTTACAGCATTGGTGACTATGTTCTTACCGGAGGCGAGCTGCCTGCCATGGTTATGATAGATTCTATATCCCGTATGGTACCGGGAGTTCTTTCCAACGAAGAGTCCGGCATTACAGAGAGTTTTTCGGATGGGCTTTTGGAGCATCCTCAGTATACAAGACCTGAAGTATACAGAGGAGTAGCCGTACCGGAGGTGCTTTTATCCGGTCATCACAAAAATATAGAAAAATGGCGTCATGAGCAAAGCGTGGAGCGTACCAGGAAATACAGACCTGACCTGCTTCAGGATAAATAGAGGGATTTGTGTGAAAAATTTACACAATTTTGCCAGAAAAAGCTTGCTATTTATGACGACAGGTGGTATAATATTTCTTCGTGAGACGAGCTGGTCCTCTGTATCGGACAGATAGTAAGAACGGCTTTAATATATTTAGGAGGTTTCAAAATGAACGAGATTATTAAGAACATCGAAGCTGCAGAGCTTAAGGCTGAGAAGCCACAGTTCAACGTAGGTGATACTGTTAAGGTTTATGCAGTAATCAAAGAAGGAAATCATGAGAGAACTCAGGTTTTCGAGGGCACAGTTACAAAGAAGATGCACGGTGGCGTAAGAGAGACTTTCACAGTAAGAAAGAACTCTAATGGTATCGGTGTTGAGAAGACATGGCCTATTAACTCCCCACATGTTGAGAGAGTAGAAGTTGTTCGCAGAGGTAAGGTAAGACGTGCTAAGCTTAACTACCTTCGTGAGAGAACAGGTAAGAGCGCAAAGGTTAAGGAAGTTATCAGATAATTTCTTAGACATTGTAACATTAAGGCAATCAGTTTCTGGTTGCCTTTTTTTCAAATCGAAATGATTTACAGGTGTACAGATGGCAGAGTATTTATATTCTAAAAAACCAAAATTTTTAAAGACCTTAAGGTCTATACTGCTTTTTCTGGTTGAGTCTGCAGCTGTTGTTTTTATGGCCTGGCTTATCATCCATTTTGTTATTGAAAAAAATATTATAGTAGGTGATTCCATGTCTCCTACATTGACGGATTCGTCTGTTATTCTGATTAATAAGCTGGCATATGCCAGGAAAGCACCTAAGAGAAATGATGTAATAGTGTTCAATCAGGGAAAGGATGATAAGGCTTATCTGAATGTTAAGCGGGTTATTGGAATTCCCGGAGACACAGTAGAGATATTAAACGGCAAGGTCTATATTAACGGAGAGCCTTTTGAAGAGCGTATCAATGTTGAGGATATGCGTCTGGCGGGTCTGGCGGCTTCAGAGATAGTATTGGAAGATAACGAGTATTTCGTTTTAGGTGATAATCGTAATTCTTCTGAGGATTCACGTTTTGCCAATGTGGGCATGGTGATAAGGGACGATATAGTAGGTAAGGCAGTACTGGTGATAAAGCCGGAGATTGCGTTTATTAATGATTTGAATCTTAAAAAGGAGTGAGGAAATGGAGTATCAGTGGTACCCGGGACATATGTCCAAGGCTAAAAGAGAGATGCAGGACAGCCTAAAGCTGGTTGACTGCCTTATAGAACTTCTGGATGCACGTATTCCGTACTCATCCAAGAATCCCGATATCGACAAAATGGCCCAGGGAAAGCCCAGGGTAATATTACTTAATAAAGCAGATCTGGCTGATCCTAAGGTTACAGCTGAATTTAAGCGTTACTACGAGTCAAAAGGTATTTTCGTTGCTATTACGAATGCTAAGACTGACAAGCTTTCTACAGTAGTAGATATTGTTAAAAAGGCCTGCAAGGAAAAAATAGAACGTGATAAGGCCAAGGGTATGATTAATCGTCCTATAAGAGCCATGATTACCGGTATTCCCAATGTGGGTAAGTCCACCTTTATTAATAATTATGCAAGAAAGGCTGTTACCAAGACCGGTGATAAGCCGGGGGTTACCAAGGGAAAGCAGTGGATACGTCTTGGCAAGGATTTGGAGCTTTTGGATACTCCCGGTATTCTCTGGCCCAAATTTGAAGATCAGCTTATCGGCCTTCATATTGCCTGGATTGGCTCTATAAATGATAATATACTGGATCCGAATGCTTTGGCAGAAAGCTCCTTAAAGCTTATTTCAGAGCGCTATCCCGGTAATATAAACACTCGTTATGGTATTTCTGAAGAAGGGCTTACCGGTGATGGTCCTGCTCTTTTGGAAGCCATCTGTAAAAAGAGGGCTTGCATGAAAAAGGGCGGTGAGCTGGATCTGGAAAAGATGGCCAATATGATTATGGATGATATAAGAGGCGGCCGACTGGGTAAGATTAGCCTTGAAAGACCTGCGGATTTTAATTTAGAGGGTTAGGATATGGAAAGTATTTCTGATATTAAAAATAAATTCCAAAGTCTTTCTCTTAAAGAGTATGCGGACTTTTGCCGTACTTATGGAGAGGATTCACGTTCCGGAGTACAAAGTCTTATTAAAAAGGCGCAAAAAGAAATAGATAAGTATAATGCTGAGCTCATACGCCTTGATGATATGCTGATTTATGAGCGTAAGTATGACGAATTTCAGGCTATCTGCGGTATAGACGAAGTGGGCAGAGGTCCACTGGCGGGGCCTGTAATGGCAGCTTCAGTCATTTTGCCTAAGGGATTAAAAATCCCCTATGTAAATGACTCAAAAAAGCTGACAGCTACCCAGAGAGAAGAGCTTTATTTGGAAATTACCGATAAGGCAGTGGCTTACTCTGTAGGGATAGTGGATAATCGCAGGATAGACGAGATCAACATTTTGCAGGCTACTTATGAGGCCATGAGACAGGCTGTAGGAGATATGGCCGTTACGCCGGATTTACTGCTTAATGATGCAGTTACCATTCCGGGCCTTATGCAGCGACAGGTACCTATCATAAAGGGTGATGCCAAGTCCTTATCCATAGCCTCTGCGTCTATTGTTGCCAAGGTTACCAGGGACCGTTATATGACAATGGTAGCAGAGAAATATCCTGAGTATGGCTTTGAAAAAAACAAGGGTTACGGCTCTGCAGAGCATATTGAAGCACTTAAAAAATATGGTCCTACAGATATACACAGACGTACCTTTATAGGTAATTTTATTTAAGATTATGGCTGATGAAAAAGAGTTAAAACAGAAAACTGCAGTGGCACTTTCTTATGAAGCCGGGGAAGAAGCGCCTAAAATAGTTGCCATGGGCAAGGGAGAAAGGGCAGAGCGCCTTCTGGATATAGCCAGAGAAAGCGATGTACCTATCCATGAAGATGCTGCACTGGCAGGCACGCTTTCCAAGATGAGTATCGGTGATTTTATCCCTACGGAGCTGTATGGTGTAGTGGCTGAGATACTGGTTATGGTGGACAAAGCCGAGGCAAAAAAGAAAGCTATGATTTCTGATTAACTTTTTTAAAAAAAATTCACCATTTTTTCATATTTATGTTATAATATATTGCATGCCGTTTAAACGGCTTTTTGAAGTAATTTGTGGAGGAAACAAAAGTGGGAAAAAAAGATGTAGTGAATGCTGAAAATCTTTCAGCAGGTCAGAAGAAGAGACTTGACAGAAAGAAAGAGATTGCAGCAGCAAAGAAAAAGAAAAAGATTGAGAAGATCGTAGCCATCGTAGTATGCGTTGCTTTAGTTCTCGGCGCTGGCTATGGTATTGGATATAGCATTTATAAAAATGTTTCCATTACAAAGCCTATTACAGACTTTGGTCAGGGTCTTACAGCTGATGGTAAGATCGAAGGCGTTAATGTAAAGGACATTGTTAAGACTATCGATATTTCAAAGATTTCCGTAAAGTATAAGGACATCGAGCTTACAGAAGATAAGCTTAAAGAGCAGATTGATTCTGTACTTGCTGCCAATAAGTACTATTCAGATGATAAGAATATGACTCTTAAGGCTGGCGATACAGTTAATATTAACTATTATTGTGTTCTTAATGGTGAGACACAGCTTGGTATTGGTAACCATGGCGTAAAGGATGGCTTGAATTTCACTGTTAGTGCTTCTATTGGTGCTACAGCTACACCTACCCCTACTGCCACACCAACAGCTACACCTACTCCTACATCCAAGCCTTCTACATACCAGGCACTTTTCCAGGAAGAGATGATCGGTATGCACCCTGGCGAGACAAAGGATATCATTGTTGATGTTCCTGCTGATTTTAAGGTAGGTTCTACAGCTTCATCCGTAGCAGGTAAGACTGTTACTTTCAAAGTAACTCTTAACAAGATTCAGGTTACACCTGAGCTTACAGACGCATTTGTAACAGAGAAGCTCAAAGAGGAAAGCGGATGTACATCAGCTGAAGAGTATAAGGCTTATGTGAAGAAGACCGCTGAGAGAAATGCCCTTGAGAATAGCATTATTAAGATGATTGAGAATAAGGATAATACATCAGTATCCCAGTATCCTTCCAAGTATCTTAAGACTAAAAAGGGTCAGATTATGAACTCTTACCAGAATTATATTGCTCAGATTAATGCCATGTATGGTTCTGTTATATATAAGGATGTTTACCAGGCATATGGCAAGAACTGGAAAGAGTTAGAGCAGGTTATTCTTGAGAACGCTAAGAGCTTAGTTTCTTATGATTGCGCTTATCAGTACATTTTTGAGACTCTTGGACTTACTATTTCCGATAAGGAATACGAAGAGTTTGTTACTGATGGTACAGACTACAAGACAGTAGCTGAGTATGAAGCTAAGAACAGCAAAGCATACGCTATGAAGACGCTTATTGCAAAGAAGGCTGTTGAAGCACTTGCAGATAAGGCAACAATTGAGAAATAAATAAAAAATCCCTTCTTATCCATTATGAGGATAAGAAGGGTAATTTTTTTTGTATTTATTATTTTTAATTAACTTTCTTTCTTCTGTTTAGCATATATAAAAGTGCAGCGAGAAGAACTAATGTACATACAGCCATAGTAATAATAGGCTTTACTATGCTGCCGTTTGAACTGCTATCTGTCTTATCTTTATCTGTTTCAGTGCTTTCAACAGCGTCTTTACGTACCAGTACCATTGCGGAGATAGGCAGAACTGTAACGGTGCCTTCTGCGGTAGCCAAAGTCTCTGTACCTGCACTGGTTTTGTTAATGCAGATGTCCCATTTTCCTTCAGGAAGAGTAACATTTGTCTCTGAAGAGTTTGGATTGTAAATAACTACGATACTGTCATGGCTGTCACCTACGGTCTTTGCATCTTTAATCTGCATTGCAACAACATTTTTATCCAGACCGCTGAGCTCTCTTATAGTAGCGCTTACCTGCTCCTTGGTAGTCATACGAAGGGCAGCGTGAGCTTTTCTGAAGGCGATAAGACCTTTGTAGTAATTGAAGACGTCTGCGTATTCCTTTTGATCCAGTGTGCTCCATTTAAGGGAGTTCACGGTGTCCGGGCTGGCATAACTGTTATGATCAAAACCTCCATTGCCATCAGGCTTGGTACGAAGGAATTCTTCACCTGCCTGCATGAAAGGAATGCCCTGGGAAGTAAGGTAAATAGAAGCAGCCAGATTGTTCATCATTATCTGTTCTTCACGTGTAGCAGCAGGAGTAGAGAGGATAATACGGTCAATAAGAGTGTTATTGTCGTGGCAGCTGGCGTAATTTACTACCTGGGATGGAGTTCTGGACCAGGTAGGCAGTCCCTTGAAGTTCATAACGGTAGTAGCGACCTTGTTGGGAGCACCCGCAACATATCCTGCCTCAGTATTGTTAAAGACATTACCTCTTATGGCATCTCTGATAGTATCTGAGAAATAAGCAAAATCCGGAGTTTTGTAGGAGGATTCCTGAACAGCAAATTTGACATCTTCTTTTGTGGCCTGTGTAGACATGGACCAGCCTTCACCATAAAACTTAACATTTGGATGTTTTTCGTGAACGGTTTTAACTATTTCGTTAATGGTCTCAATGTCTAAAAGTCCTACCAGGTCAAAACGGAAGCCGTCCATATGATATTCGTCTGCCCAGTAATTAACAGAGTCAACGATGTATTTTTTGACCATGGCTCTCTCAGAGGCAGTATCATTACCGCAGCCGCTGCCGGAAGAGTAGGCACCGTTAGCATCTATACGGGAAAAATAGCCGGGAACAATTTTGTTGAAACAGAAGTCGGAAGCATTGTATACGTGATTGTAAACTACGTCCATAACCACGCTGATACCATTCTGGTGGAGAGCCTGGATAGCTTGTTTAAGCTCGGCTACTCTTACTTCGCCCTTTTCTGCATCGGTAGCATATGACCCTTCAGGAACATTGTAGTTAACAGGGTCATAGCCCCAGTTAAACTGATTGGAATTTAATTTAGACTCATCTACTGAGCCAAAGTCATATATAGGCAATAAGTGGATGTGAGTAGCACCCAGCTCCTTAATATGATCAATACCTGTAGCCATGCCACCGGAGGTTTTGGTACCGGTCTCAGTAAGCCCCAGATATTTGCCCACATTTTTAATGCCGGAAGAAGGATCGGAAGACAAATCTCTTATGTGCAGCTCGTAGATAACCATATCTGTAGCATTAAGAGAATAGTTGGGGTCCTTATCTTTATCCCAGTCTGCAGGATTGGTAGCATTAAGATTTATAATCATACCACGTTTTCCATTGACTCCTGTGGTACGGGCATAAGGATCTACAGCTTCTACATACTGACCTGCTACAAATACCTTGTAGGTGTAATAAACGCCATTTAGATCACCTGCCTCTGTAACAGTCCATGTGCCGTTTTCTGAAGGGGTCATTGGTACTTCACGGATAAGATCATCAGCCTCAGCATTACCGGACTTGTAAAGAAGTACGGATACCTCCTTGGCGGTAGGAGCCCAAAGCTTAAAGGTAGTAGATGTCTGGGACCAAACAGCGCCTAAATCGTTACCCTTGTAGGTGTATTTTTTTTCAAATTCATCAGTTGAATAAGTGGAAGGAATGCTCACCTTGTAATTTACCTCATTAAATACTACATAATAAGTATCATATTCATCGAGCTCAGTATCAGGAATAAGGAATATACATTTTTTGGTGCTTTCCTTGTATTTTACAGAAAGCTCTTTGCCCTCTTTATCAGTAAGCTTAAAAAGATCCTGGGCGCTGCCTTCTATGTCTGCAGATGTGATGATCTCTACATAACCATCCTGATATACGGCGGATTTGAGCTTTACACCCTTAACAACGTCATCACCGTCCACCAGCTTACCGCCTTCTGTGCCGGACTCTACATAATAGTGAATAGTACCGGAAGTGTAGTAGGATACGTCGATAAACTGATCTTTATCAATGTCCTTCTTTTCCCACTCACCGTAACGCACGATGTAGCCTACATTTTGGCAGCCTGCGGAAAGAGTAACTGTAGCCACCATCTCACCATTTTCTTCTGCAAAGCTTACAGCCTTACCTTCCTTACCTGACTCCCAGAACCAGACTGTCCAATTGGTATAATTGGCATCGGATCTGTGATAGTGCAGCTTCAGGATAAGATCATCAGAAGCGTAAGCAGTACTTGGCTTTATTTCGCTGGCAAAGGTAAGAAAAATCATAAGAAATGCCAGAATAAAAGCCAAAGATTTCTTTAGTCTATTCATAATTGATAGACCTCCCCATTTTTATTTTTTAATTACCATTCTTGCAATATGCACAAAAATTGGTAACGTTTCCATTAAAAGTTTAGCATATTTTCGTAAACAATACAAGAGGATTATTTTTACTTTGAAATATGTTTGGTTAATGGTAAAATATCAGTATAGTAAACATTAGAAACAAAGTATATAAAGGAGTGCTGTTAATGAGATTACTGGTACAAAGGGTGCTTAAGGGGAGTGTTTGTGTAGACGGTGAGACTGTAGGGGCAATAGATAAAGGATATGTGGTATTTTGCGGCGTCAGTGATGAAGATGATTTGGATATAATGGAAAAAATGACTACAAAGCTTTTGAATCTTCGCATATTTGAGGATGAAAACGGTAAGGTCAATAAGTCCATTATTGATGTGGGAGGAGAGATACTTCTGATTTCCCAGTTCACTCTTTACGCAGACTGTCATCATGGCAATCGTCCCAGCTTTGTGCTGGCAGGGGCACCGGACCATGCCAAGGATATTTATGAAAAAATGGCAGAAAATATCAGAAATCAGGGCTTTAAATGTGACACCGGAATATTTGGGGCAGATATGAAGGTGGAGCTTATAAATGATGGACCTTTTACTATATGGCTTGATAGTCAGGAGATAGTAAAAAAAAGGTGAAAAATCGCATTTTTTTCTTTTCTATAGGAAAAAATATGGTACAATATTAGTATCTGTTATTAGTGCTTATTTGGGGTGACAAACATGAAAAAGCAATTATTACTTAAGGGGAGTCAGGTACGGGTAGGAGATGTTATTGCAGAAGATATCTGGGACAATAATGGCAATCTCATCTTGGGCGAAGGCCTGACTGTAAGTGAAGACAGAGTAGGTAAAATCAATCGTATGTTTAGTCGTATCAGAGTGGTGCGAGAGATTGATGACATGGAAGCTGCGCTTATGTTTATGCGGCCGGAAGATATGGAGAATTTCGGTGATGTAGAGACAGTTAAGCAGCAGGGAAAGGGGCGCTTTGTTAAAGGCTCATCTGCTCCCGGCGACATGACCTACAAGGTGGATGATCGTATTAAAGTAGAGCTTCTCAGATCCATGAAGTATATCTTTGACAAGGATACCGAGAAGGATGTGGTAGACTGCTGCATAGATGCCAGCAAGATTATTTCTGCCCTTATCTATGACAGCCAGAATAATGGCTTTGTTGCCATGAATGAGATTAAGATCTCCGATGAATATATCTACAAGCATTCTTTTGATGTAGCCTATTTAGCAGGTATTCTTGCTAAAAAGTTAAATATGCCCACAGAGGCTGTTCAGGACATTACCATAGCCGGTATGCTTCATGACATTGGCAAAAAAAAGGTGCCTTTTGAGATATTAAATAAGCCCGGAAAGCTTACAAAATATGAATTTGATATTGTGAAGAAGCATCCCAGAGACAGTTTTGAAGCTATAAAAGGTGATAGAAATCTGTCTCAGGATGTAAAGATGGGGATATTATGCCATCATGAAAGATTTAATGGTACAGGCTACAGAAATCATCTGTCAGGTGACAGTATTCCGTTATTTGCCCAGATTCTTATGATTGCCGATGTATATGATGCACTGGTATCAAAAAGAGCATATAAAGATGCTATTACTCCCAGAGAAGCCGTGTCCGAGATGTTACAGATGAGCGAATGCTTTGCCCCTGATATATTTGAGGCCTTTAAGCAGATTCTTGTTATGTTTCCAACAGGAGCACTGGTATACTGCTCTGATAATGCCATAAGACGGGTAGTATGTCAGAATTCCGATCTGGCAAGGCCCTGGCTTTCAGATCTGGCCAATACCAACTGTATTGACCTTAGCGACCCTGCATATTCCGATATCAAAATCATATGTGAAGCTGACAGGCAGCATTTAAAAGATTTGGTTATGAAAGGTCGTACAGCTTAGTGGATACACGTGCAAAAGGGAGAAAATATGAAGATATAGCCTCTGATTACATAGCTCAGCATGGAGGTCATGTAATCGAGAAGAACTTCTTTTATAAAGGCGGCGAAATAGATATTATAGCCACAGATAAATTTATGAATGAAGAGTATCTTTGTTTTATAGAAGTAAAGGCAAGAAAAGATCTGGCGTCAGGTCATCCTCTTTCGGCTATTACCATGGCTAAAAGGAACAAAATTATAAAAGGCGCCAAGGTCTACCTTAACTATAAAAAATACCCGCCCCAGACGAATGTGAGATTCGATGCAATCTCCATTTTAGGAGATGAAATCACCTGGGAAAAAAATGCATTTTGTTTATACTAAGGATTTTTAAGTAATGGAGTGTAAGAAAACACAATTTATAAAAAGCATAATTCAGGGCTCGATTGCTGAAGAAATGGAAATCGAGCCGGGAGATGAGCTGGTTTCCATTAATGATAAGCCCGTTAATGACATTTTCGACTATCAGTTTTTAACTGATGCTGAAGAAATTGTTGTGCTTATCAGAAAGCCGGACGGTGAAGAGTGGGAGCTGGAGATTGAAAAGGATGCTGAAGAAGACCTGGGCCTTGTTTTTGAGGAAGGTCTTATGGACAAGTACTCCAGATGCAGTAATGGCTGCATTTTCTGCTTTATTGATCAGAATCCTGATGGGATGAGAGAGACCATTTATTTTAAAGATGATGATACCCGTCTTTCTTTCCTTCAGGGCAATTATGTAACGCTGACCAATATGAAAGAAGAAGATATAAAAAGACTTATATCTTATAATCTTTCACCTATCAATGTATCTGTTCATACTACCAATCCTGAGCTGCGTTGTAAGATGCTTAAAAATCGCTTTGCAGGCAAGATCCTGGATTATCTTACCATGCTTTATGAGGCCGGCATTGAGATGAATGGCCAGGTGGTTCTATGTAAAGGCTATAATGACGGTGAAGAGCTGGACCGTACCATCACAGATCTTTCCATGTATATAAAGTACATGAAGAGCGTATCTGTAGTACCTGTAGGACTTACAAAGTACAGAGAAAAGCTGACGGCACTGGAGCCTTTTGACAAAGAAGATTCCATAAAGCTTATAAAACAGATAGAAAAATATCAGAAAAAATTCTTAGCTGCATTTGGCACCAGATTCGTATATGCCAGTGATGAATGGTATTTGAAAGCAGAGCTGCCCATACCGCCTGCAGAAGCCTATGAGGAATACCCTCAGATAGGCAATGGCGTGGGCATGGTGAGACTTTTAGAGTATGAAGTGGATGAGGCCCTGGAGTCACTTTCAGGAGATGACAGAAAGCGTCATCTTTCCATAGCTACAGGGGCTTTAGCCTATCCCATTATTAAAAAGCAGGTAGAGAAAATAAAGGCCAAGTTCCCCAATATAGATGTTAATGTATACGAGATCATTAACAATTTCTTTGGGGACAGTATTACTGTAGCAGGTCTTCTTACCTATACAGATATAAATGAACAGCTAAAAGGAAAAGATATAGGAGACAAGCTGCTTTTACCCTGTGTTTGTCTTCGTACCGGTGAAGATGTTTTTCTGGATGACTATACAGTATCAGATCTTGAAAAATCTTTACAAAAGCCGGTAGGTATTGTAAAATCCCAAGGAAGTTCATTAGTGGAGGATATTATTAATGAGTAAACCGATTATCGCTGTGGTTGGACGCCCTAATGTTGGTAAGTCGACATTGTTTAACGCTCTTGCAGGCGAAAGAATTTCAATAGTAAAAGACACTCCTGGTGTTACCAGGGATAGAATATATGCAGATATCACATGGCTGGATAAGCAGTTCACACTTATAGATACAGGTGGTATCGAGCCGGACAACGGAGATATGATGCTTTCTTACATGAGAGCTCAGGCTCAGGTGGCTATCGATACTGCTGACTGTATCATTTTTGTGGTAGATACCAAGCAGGGCCTGGTAGACAGTGACTACAATGTGGCAGATATTCTTAGAAGAAGCGGCAAGCCTGTAGTTCTTTGTGCCAACAAAGTAGATGATTTCAATAAATTTATAAATGATACTTACGAGTTCTACAATCTGGGTATAGGTGATCCTATTCCAGTTTCATCAGTTAACAGACTGGGCTTTGGTGATCTTTTGGATGCGGTACTTTCAGTGACTCAGGGCTCCATGGATGCTGAAGAAGAGGATACCAGACCTCGTGTTGCCATAGTAGGTAAGCCTAATGTAGGTAAGAGCTCACTGGTTAACAGACTTCTGGGTGAAGACAGAGTTATTGTATCTGATATAGCAGGCACTACCAGAGACGCCATTGATACTCAGGTTACCTACAATGAGAAAGATTATGTATTTATAGATACGGCAGGTCTTCGTAAACATGCTAAAATCAATACGGATATTGAGCATTTTATGATGGTACGTACTGTTGCAGCCGTAGAAAGATGTGATGTCTGCATCGTTCTTATTGATGCGACAGAAGGTGTCACAGAGCAGGACGCCAAGATCGCAGGTATTGCCCATGATGCAGGTAAGGGTATTATCATCGCTGTTAACAAATGGGACGCTGTAGAGGATAAGGACGATAAGACCATCTATAAACAGACTGAAAAGATCAGGGAAGTTCTTTCCTTTATTCCTTATGCTGATATCCTGTTTATTTCAGTTAAGACAGGTCAGAGAGTCAATAAAATCTTTGAACATATCGAGACTGTTATTGACAATCAGAATAAGCGCGTAGGTACAGGTGTCCTGAATGAGGTTATGATGCAGGCAGTAGCTTTGCAGCAGCCACCTTCAGACAAGGGCAGAAGACTTAAGCTCTTTTATATTACTCAGGTTGCAGTTAAGCCGCCAACTTTCGTTATTTTCGTTAATAATAAGAAAATCATGCATTTCTCTTATGTACGTTATATAGAAAATAAGATTCGTGAGGCCTTTGGCTTTGCCGGCACATCCATTAAGTTTATTATTCGCGAAAGAAACGAAGAGGAAAAGAAGTAATGCAGTTGTTTATTGATATGATTCCTTTACAGGTGATTTTCTGTATTGTTATAGGCTATATATGCGGATGTTTTTCATCAGGTACGATAGTAGCCAAAAAAGGCAATGTTGATATCAAGCATCAGGGAAGTGGCAATACAGGAGCAACAAATGTTCTTAGAGTAATGGGGCCTAAAGCCGGATTTATTACTCTGTTTATTGACCTGTTTAAGACTATGCTGCCTATTTTGCTGGTTAGATTTTTATTCTTCCAGCAGTATCCGGCCATGTCTCAGATGAATCAGCTCCTGGTACTTTTGGTAGGCTTTGGCGCTGTACTTGGTCATATGTTTCCTTTTTATCTTAAATTCAAAGGTGGAAAGGGAGTGGCCTGTATGGGAGCCTGCATGCTTTTATATGACTGGAGGCTGGCAGTAGGCGGATTTGCCATTTTTGCCCTTACCATATTTATTACAAAGTATATGAGTATTGCCTCCATGGTAGCATCCTTACTTTTCCCTCTTTTTGTACTTGTTCAGGGCTACTTTAGCTATGGCGGTCATGGTGATATTTTTGATTATGGCTCTTTTAATCAAAATATATGGATTGCCATGTCCTGCTTTACCTGGATATTTACGGTGCTTTGTGTATATAATCACAGAAGCAATATTAAGAGACTTAAAAATCATAACGAGAACAGATTTTCTTTTGGTCCAAAGAAAAATAAATAAATAAAGGTTTTGGTTTATAGATATGAATATAACTGTTTTGGGAGCAGGTACCTGGGGTACAGCTCTTACAATATTACTGGCTACAAATGGACACAAGGTTACACTTTGGAGTGCTGTAGCAAAAGAAATAGAAGGACTTAAGGCTGACAGAGCTGCTATTAAGAATCTGCCCGGTGCTGTTTTACCTGATTCCGTAAAGCTTACTGCTGATATTGATGATGCTTTGTCAGAACAGCCGGAGATTATAGTATTTGCGGTAGCATCTATTTTTGTTCGTAAGACAGCTAACAGGCTTAAGGGACTTATTCCCAAGGATCAGATTATTGTCAATGTGGCCAAGGGTATTGAAGAGAGTACTCTTTTCACACTTTGCGATGTTATAAAGGATGAGCTTAGTGATGCCCAGGTATGTGTGCTTTCAGGTCCTACTCATGCTGAGGAAGTGTCATTAAAGATGCCTACTACTATAGTAATAGGAGCTGAAAGGGAGGCAACAGCCCGCCTTATTCAGGACACTTTTATGAATGATTTTTTCAGAGTATATACCAGCCCGGATGTTTTAGGTATTGAGCTTGGTGGCTCTCTGAAAAATGTTATTGCTCTGGCTGCCGGCATTACTGACGGTATGGGATTTGGAGATAATGCCAAGGCTGCTCTTATGACCAGAGGAATAGTAGAGATATCCCGCCTGGGTATAAAAATGGGCGGCAAAGCTGAGTCCTTTAACGGACTCTCAGGTATTGGAGACCTTATTGTTACCTGTACCAGTAAGCATTCCAGAAATCGTAATGCAGGCTATCTGATGGGACAGGGCATGACCTGTGAGGAAGCCTTAAAGGAAGTAGGTCAGGTGGTGGAGGGTGTTTACTGCGCCAAGGCTGCCAAGCTGCTGGCAGACAAGTATGATGTGGAAATGCCTATTGTGGAGCAGATCAATCTGATTCTTTTTGAAAATAAAGATACAAAACAGGCAGTTAAGGATCTGTTCTCCAGAGATAAGCGTATAGAGCATTACAGCTTATCCTGGGACTAATATAAATATGGGGATAATAAGGCTCGATAAGGGCTTTGGGGTATATGAATAAGAAAAGCAGGAAAAAGGTTAACAGGAAAAAAGTTAATAAGAAAAAGAATAAATTTCTACTTGCATTAAAGATTGTACTTATTGTACTTGCTGTACTTACAGGCTTGGCAGGCGGCTATGTAGGCTATGCTTACCTTACCTTTAACCGCTTGGGAGACAGGGAGCTTTCTTTAGAGTATCAGAGCGGTGTAGCTTCTGATGCCGGGCTTAGCTTAGGTAAGACTTATAGTATAATGACTGCCAATTTAGGCTTTGGTGCATATTCTGATGATTTTGATTTCTTTATGGATGGCGGGCATGAGTCCTGGGCTTTCTCCAGAAAGGATGTCTATAAAAATATAGACGGACTTTTGGACAAGGTTCTTTCTAAAGATCCTGATTTTATTATATTTCAGGAGATAGACAGGGATAGTACCAGATCTTATCATATAGATCAGCTGGATTATATGAATTCAAAGATGATGGGATATTACTACAGCTTTGCATATAATCTTTACAAGTCTCCTTACTACGTTATCCCTATTTATCAGCCTCATGGCACTATTACTGCAGGTATAGGTACTTTTTCCAAGCTGCCTATGAGCGAGGCCAAAAGAATGGAGCTGCCTATTATGGACTCCATTACCAAATTTTTTGACCTGGACAGATGCTATTCAGTATCCAAGATTCCTGTCGATGGCGGCAAGAGCTTATGCCTATACAATATTCATCTTTCTGCCTATGGCAGTGATGATTCTGTGCGTGAGGGTCAGCTTAAAATGCTGATTGATGATATGACTAATGAATATCTCTGCGGCAATTATATAATCTGCGGCGGAGATTTTAATCATGACTTATCTTTAGATGAGGATGAAGAGCCTTACAGTACCTGGGCCTATCCTTTCCCGAGGAAAGAATTACCTAAGTTTCTGTCCTTTGCCATGGATAAATATGACAAAAAGAAACTGCCACCTACAGGGCGTGATAATGATGCGCCTTATACAGAGGGCATTACAAAGGTATTTATTCTGGATGGCTTTATAGTTTCTGACAATGTGGAAATATTAAAATACGAAAACATGTACGAAGGCTTTAAGTATTCTGATCACGAGCCGGTATACATGTCCTTTAAATTAAAATAGAATACTACTAAAGTAGAAAATCAAACACTGGAAGGGGTATCGGGTTTGAGTAAGCATTTGTTTGGTAAAGTATTTTTAGGATGTATGTTAGCCTTCATTTTATTCTCCGTGAATAAGACGAGGGCTGTTTTTGGTGAGGAAATAAAGGGCTCTCTGGGACTGGCTGGCATATCCGAAGGCATTGAAAAGTACTACAGTGAAGAAGAAAAAGAGGGTCAAGTACCTTTTTTAGTTGAGGCCACCAATAATTACAATGAAAATGTGGCTATTGCCAATGTTACAAGCCTTTTAAATATCAGAGCCAAAGCAGGTACAAGTAATAACAAAGTAGGTATTCTCTATCCCAATGCTGCTGTTATTATTAAAAATACTAATCCCGTGATTGTTAAAAGCTCAGGAGAAAATGAAGAGTGGTACGAAGTTCAGTCCGGTAAGCTTACAGGCTTTGTCAGTGCCAAGTGGCTGCTTACAGGAGCTGATGCTCAGGAAAAAGCTGATGAGCTTAAGAGCCTTTATGCTGTAGTAAAGAAGAATGTTAATGCGCTTAATGTAAGAAAAGAGCCATCTGTGTCTTCAGACATGATTACTCAGGTTAAAGCCGGAGAAAAGATGGCAGTTTCAAGGGCTTTGGTAGTAAATAAAAGCGAAGATAAGCATAAATTGTGGGTAGAAGTAGTCCTGGAATCCGATACCAATGACACTGAAAAAGTAGGCTATGTTTCTCTTGACTATGTAGCTCTGCAATATGAGCTGCAGTGGGCTGAAAAGTATTATAAATTCGGTACCAATGTAAGTGATGTAAGAGTAGCTATCTGCGAGGAAGCTATGAAATATCTGGGTATTAAGGTAAAAGGCCTTAAGGACAGCAGTGGAAAGCCTACAGGATATTTGTGGGGAGGTAATATTCCCAGCAAGGGCGTTGACTGTTCAGGTTTTGTGAGATACGTTTTTGACAATGTATATAAAAATAATTCGGGATATAGAAAGTATCTTACTCCATTGGACAAAATGCCCAGAGTATCTGCAGATATGCAGAAGTCATTCAAAAAGATTAACAGAAGTGATTTAAAGCCGGGAGATCTGGTATTTTATGCCAATAAGACCAAGGTTTTCCATGTAGCAATTTATCTGGGAAAAGATGATGATGGTGTAGGCAGAATTATTCATTCTTCTACCAATACCCAGGGCATCGGTATTTCCGATATTGATTTTATTTCGCCATACAAGATGTATTACGGTAGAATAATTAACGACTGATTTATAAAAGGGGATTAGATATGTGGTTAGTATACCTTTTAATCGCAGGAATGGTTTTCCTGCTGATAAAAGCGGTTTATGACAGAGTAAATGACAAGAAAAAGGCGAAAGCGAAGCTCCTACAGGACTTCGCAAAGCCTTGTGAGTATAAAAAAACTTCTGAAGAGCTGGACAGAGTGGCGATATTCTCCGAAAGCATAAGCGGTGCTTTAATGGATGATATTACAGCCAATGATATTAATTTTTACGACCTTTACAATCGTATAAATCATACTACCTCGGCCCCCGGAGAAGAGTACCTTTACTCCCT
Source organism: Lachnospiraceae bacterium (assembly GCA_045616485.1). Lineage (GTDB taxonomy): Bacteria > Bacillota > Clostridia > Lachnospirales > Lachnospiraceae > RGIG3528. The sequence continues at coordinate 56,302 of JAZLGU010000044.1, read as the reverse complement.
CCTTCGGAGGCCTGTTTTTGATAAGACTGAACTGGAAAAAAGAGAAGGTCTCTTTGGCTTCTTCAAGGAAAAGGCCGATATCCGTACCGAGCTTCAGTACCAGCTTATGCATATAAAAAAGAATAAATATGCTTCCATGTATGCATCTCTTTCAAAAATTGACGAGATGAAGAAGGATTCCACCTTTTTACATGTTTTCTGCGCTCTTGGTATAATAGCATCTATAGTGCTTATTCCTTTTAGCATTAAATATGGCGTGGCCCTTAGCGTCATCTTTCTTTTTGTTAACGTAATTACTTATTATATGCGAAAAAGCCAGGTGAGAGACTATATGACTGCCTTTTCCCAGGCGGCCAACATGTGCGAAGCTACTGAAAAAATTGCGGCCATGAATCTGAATATTCTTTCGGAAGAAAATGAGGATATCAGAAAGTCATTAAAGGCCACTACCACCTTCAGAAAATGTATGGGCTTTGTACGTATCTCTTTTTCAGGAGATATGCTAACGATGGTGCTGGATTATTTTAATATGATTTTGCATATAGACCTTATTCTCTTTAATCTTTCCCTGAATAATGCAAAAAAATGTTTGGATGATATATTTATGCTTTATGAGACAGCAGGATATATTGATTCCATGATAAGCATTACTGCCTATAGAGAGAATCTGCCCTTTTACTGTCAGCCTGAGCTTGTAGTGTCTGACAAGCCTTTTGTGGAAGCAGATGAATTATATCATCCTCTTTTGGAGCAGCCTGTAAGTCAGGACATTAATGTTCATAAGGGTATGCTTATTACCGGCTCCAACGCATCAGGTAAGTCCACATTTCTTAAGGAAGTAGCCATAAATCTCTATTATGCCCAGACTATTCATACCTGTACGGCAAAAAGCTTTAGAGCATCCTACTGTAAGGTCCTTACTTCCATGGCTGTAAAGGACAATATTATAACAGGTGACAGCTACTACATTGCAGAAATTAAATCAGTAAAGCGTATCCTTGATGAGGATGTAGCTATACCTGTTATAGGCTTTACGGACGAGCTGTTTAAGGGGACCAACACAGTTGAAAGAATCGCAGCAAACATAGCAGTTTTATCAGCCTTTGCCGACAGCAATAAGCTTATTTTTGCTGCATCTCACGATATTGAGCTTTGCGAGAAATGTGCAGATTTATACGACAATTACCATTTTACCGAAGATATATCCGGGGATGATATTGTATTTACTTATAAGCTTTTACCAGGTCCTTCAGACTCCGGTAATGCTATAAGACTTTTGAAAAAATATGGCTTTAGCGAAGAAATTACAAGAAATGCGGAAGCTAATGCCATGAGGAAGTAGGAGTTAACAATGGGTGAATTATCGCCAATGATGGAAAAGTATATGGAGACAAAGGAACAGTACAAGGACTGTATCCTTTTCTACAGGCTGGGCGACTTTTATGAAATGTTTTTTGAAGATGCCAAGGTGGCTTCCAGAGAGCTGGAGCTGACTCTTACAGGTAAAATGTGTGGCCTGGAAGAAAGAGCCCCTATGTGTGGCATTCCTTTTCATGCAGTAGATACCTACCTGGACAAGCTGGTATCACTGGGATATAAAGTGGCAATATGTGAACAGGTAGAGGATCCAAAGCAGGCAAAGGGCCTGGTAAAAAGGGAAGTTACCAGAATCGTAACTCCGGGTACTAATACTTCTTCAAAAAACGAAGATTTAAGTGCTCACAATTATCTTACCTGCATTGCTTTTGTGGATGGCAAATTCGGTATAGCTACTACAGATGTGGCTACAGGTGATTTCCTGGTAACAGAAGTAGACAGCCTGCCCCTATGTATGGATGAGATAGTGAAATTTGCTCCCTCTGAGATAATATGTAATTCATCCTGTATAGTATCCGGCCTTAATTTAGACGAATTAAAGTCCAAAATGAATATATTCATATCTGTTTTGGAAGATTATATATTTGATGACGAGATATGTGAGCAGGAGATAAGCGGACACTTTAATCAAAGCTCAGTGGATCTTGGTATTAAGACTTCCATGGCTAAGCTTGCATCAGGTGCTTTACTTAAGTACCTTTTTGATACTCAGAAAAATTCACTTTTACATATTACAAGAGTGGAGACATACTCTGTAGGCCGCTTCATGATTATTGATGCATCTACCAGACGCAATCTGGAGCTTACTGAGACTATGCGTGAAAAGCTGAAAAAAGGTTCACTTTTCGGAGTCCTGGATAAAACCAAAACAGCTATGGGAGCCAGACTCCTTAAGAACTATATAGAGCAGCCGCTTATTAAGAAAAGCGAGATTAATGAGCGTTTAGATGCCATTGAAAATCTTAATAATAATGCCATGATAAGGGAAGAGCTTAGAGAGTATCTGGATGCCATTTATGATCTGGAAAGGCTTATGAGTAAGATTTCCTACCGCACAGCCAATCCCAGAGATATGATAGCTCTGGCCACTTCATTAAAAATGCTCCCCTTTATCAAGAGTCTTTTATCTGAAATGAAGTCCGGGCTTATAAAAAAGACCTGCGGAGAAATAGATGAGCTTAAGGATCTGGCAGAGCTTATAGAAAATGCCGTAAATGAAGAGCCGCCTATTCAGATAAAAGAAGGTGGCATAATAAAGACCGGCTACAACGAAGAAGTAGACAGACTGAGACTGGCCAAAACAGATGGCAAGAACTGGCTTATGGAGCTGGAAGTCAGGGAAAAGGAAGCTACCGGCATAAAAAATCTTAAAATTAAGTATAACAGGGTATTTGGCTACTATTTTGAGGTGACAAATTCTTTTAAAGACCTGGTACCTGAAAGCTGGATCAGAAAGCAGACTCTGGCAGGAGCAGAGCGTTATACCAATGAAGAGCTTAAGAAAATTGAGGAAGCTATTTTAGGCTCTGAGGACAGACTTTTCTCATTGGAATACAATCTTTTTGAAGAGCTTAGGGATGAAGTGGCTAAATGTGTGCTTCGTATTCAGTCTTCAGCCAGAGCCATAGCTGTTACAGACTTTTTATGCGCTCTTTCCAAAGTAGCTACCACCAACAATTATGTACGCCCCACCATTACGGATGACTCAGTTATATCCATAAAGGGCGGCAGACATCCTGTAGTTGAGCAGTTAATAGTAAATGACCTTTTTATTGATAATGATACCTACCTTGATGGCAATGATAGCAGAATAGCTGTTATTACAGGCCCCAATATGGCTGGTAAGTCTACATACATGAGACAGACAGCGTTAATCGTACTGATGGCACAGCTGGGATCCTTTGTACCTGCGACCTCTGCCAAGATAGGTATAGTAGATCGTATTTTTACCAGAGTAGGTGCATCTGATGATCTGGCCAGTGGTCAGTCCACTTTCATGGTGGAAATGAACGAAGTGGCAAATATTCTAAAAAATGCCACTAAGAAAAGCCTGCTTATCCTGGACGAGATAGGACGAGGCACCAGCACATATGATGGCCTTTCCATTGCCTGGGCTGTAGTAGAGCACATCGCAGATACCAAAAAGCTGGGAGCCAAGGCCCTTTTTGCCACACATTATCATGAGCTTACAGAGCTGGAGGGCCGACTTAAAGGAGTAGTAAATTTCTGCATCGCCGTTAAGGAGCAGGGAGACTCTATAGTATTCCTTAGAAAAATTATAAGAGGCGGAGCTGACAAGAGCTATGGTATCCAGGTGGCAAGACTGGCAGGACTCCCTGAAGAAGTGCTTCGTCGTGCTACTGAAATATCAGAAGAGCTGGTGAAAAATGACATAAATGCCGGAGAGATTTTTGACAATCAGCTGGGCACTATTGAAGAGCCTAAAAAGCCTAAAAAGGACGATGTTTTTGACGGACAGCTTTCTCTTTTTGAAGAGCCTAAGGAAGTAGAGATAGAGGATACAAAAGACTTTGATAATTCCAAATATATGCAGGTCATTAATGAGCTTTTGCATATAAATGTTCAGGCCATGACTCCTTTGGATGCTCTTAATTCCCTTTACAAATTACAGGAGAAATGCAGATAAAAGGATAATTTATGATTAACATCCTAGATAAAAATACAATAGATCAGATCGCCGCAGGTGAGGTTATAGAAAGACCTCAGTCTGTAGTAAAGGAGCTGGTGGAGAATGCCGTGGATGCAGGAGCCAGCGCCATTACTGTAGAGATAAAAAACGGTGGCATTGATTTAATAAGGGTTACAGATAATGGATCCGGTATTGAAGCTTCTGATATAAAAGTAGCTTTTTACAGGCATGCCACTTCCAAGATTAAATCAGCTGTAGACCTTTTATCTATCAGCAGCCTGGGCTTTAGAGGTGAAGCCTTATCATCCATAGCCAGCATCTCAAAAGTAGAGCTTTTAACCAAAACAAAAGATGCTTTTATGGGGCAGAGATATGTCATTGAAGGCGGCGATGAAAAGATAATGGAAGAGGCAGGCTGCCCTGATGGCACTACTTTTCTTGTTAAAGACCTGTTTTTCAATACTCCTGTAAGAAGAAAATTCTTAAAGAGCCCGGGGACTGAGGCAGGCTATGTCTGCGAAATGGTGGAAAAACAGGCTCTGTGTCATCCGGAGATCTCTTTTAAGCTTATTGTAAACGGCAAAGTACAGCTTCATACTGCCGGTCAGGGTAAGCTTAAAGAAACTTTTATGGAGCTTTACGGACTGGATATGGCTAAATCAGTCCTTAATGTAGAGATGAAAGATGAGCTTAGATCCTATCAGCTTACAGGCCTTGTAGCCAAGCCTTATGTTTCCAGGGGTAATCGTAATCTGGAGGGCTTTTTTGTCAATGGCAGATTTGTAAAATGTGCAGTTCTTCGTAATGCCATAGAGGATGCCTATAAGGGCTATATGATGGGGCATTGTTATCCCGTATGTGCTCTTTTTCTTGATATGCCGTCAGATACCCTTGATGTAAATGTTCATCCCTCCAAGCTGGAGCTTAGATTCACTGAAAATGAAGCTGTTTACAGACTTATTTATGATGCGGTAAGAGAAGCTCTTGCAGGTAAGACCATGATTGTCAATCAGGAAGTAAAAGACAAGAGCCCTGTAGAGCAGCATAAAGAAAAGATACAGGAATTAAATACAAAGCATCTGCCTGAAGCCTTTGAAGTAAAGAAGACACCGATTAGAGAGCTTATAACTCCTGAAAATACACCTGTTGCCATACCTGACAGCCTTAAAAAATATAGTGTTGAAGAGCCGGTAAAACAGGCAGAGCCAGTAAAGCCTGCAGAGCCTCTTAAGCCTGTAGAGCCTGTAAAGATTGAAGAGCCTGTTAAACAGGCAGAGCCTAAAGTACTGGCAGAAGAAATTGAGACTGAGCTTTTTGGGGCATTTAAAAATGCACCTGTTATAGAAAATCCGGTGCAGGAGTCTTTTATTTCTGACCTGTATAAGGAGAGAGAAAAGGAATTTAGAATTGTAGGACAGGTGCTGGGGACTTTTTGGATTATAGAAATGGACAATACTGTATTCATGATTGATCAGCATGCTGCCCATGAAAAAGTATTATATGAACGCACTATGAAAAGACTGCGGGAAAAAGAGGAATTTGCGACACAGGCCATTTTTCCGGCTAAAATTGTCAGCCTTTCTATCCGTGAGGCAGAGTGCGTTATGAACAATATTTCGGTATTTAACCGAATGGGATTTGAAATAGAGGAATTTGGTCTTTCTGATATAAAGGTAACAGGACTTCCTGCTGATTTTGTGGATATTGATCTGGATGCCATGATGAAGGAAGTTATAGGCAGCCTTATGTCAGATCGCGACCATAAAAATCCTGATATTTTAAATGACCGTATAGCTACCATATCCTGTAAAGCTGCGGTAAAAGGCAATACCGTTTTGCCGGAAGCTGAAGCCAGAAAGCTGATTGCAGATATGCTGACTCTGGAGGACCCGTATCACTGCCCTCATGGCAGACCTACTACCATTTCCTATACCAGGGAGCAGATGGATAAAATGTTTAAGAGGATTGTATAGTCATGAATAGGATGCTTATTTTATCCGGTCCTACAGCTGTTGGAAAAACTCAAATTTCCATAGAGCTTGCTAAAAGACTGAACGGAGAAATAATATCTGCAGATTCCATGCAGGTCTACAAAGGGATGAATATCGGCACTGCCAAGATTAAGCCATGTGAAATGGAAGGCGTTAAACATCATCTTATTGATATACTTGAGCCTACAGAGGAGTTTAATGTGGCAACTTTTGCACATCTTGCCAAAGCTGCCTGCAATGATATCTGGAGCAGGGGGAAGCTGCCCATTATCGTAGGCGGCACTGCTTTTTACATTCAGGCTCTTTTATATGATATAGACTTTAAAGAGGAAGAGCAGGACTACACTATTCGTAATGAGCTGCAAAAAAATGCAGAAAAGGACGGCGGCCTTTCCAATTACGAAAAGCTCAAGGAGATTGACCCGGATAGCGCCCTTGCCATACATCCCAATAATATTAAAAGAGTAATAAGAGCGCTGGAATATTTTTACCAGACCGGTGAAAAAATGTCTGTTCATAATGAAACGGAGAGGAAAAAATCGTCACCCTACGATTTTAAATATTATGCCCTTACTCATAAGAGAGAGGTAGTGTATGATCGTATAGAAAAACGTATAGATCTTATGCTTTCGGAAGGCCTGGTGGAAGAAGTAAAAGGCCTTTTGGACCGAGGGGTACCTGTTGACTGTGTAGCCATGAAGGGGCTTGGATATAAAGAAATTGCAGATTTCCTTTTAGGTAAATGCAGCCTCGAAGAAGCAGTCTGCACCCTTAAGCTTTCTACCAGACATTTTGCCAAAAGACAGCTTACCTGGCTGCGTCACGAGGATGACGTTATCTGGCTTGATAAATCCCTCTTGTCAGATGAGGAAATTGCGGGTATAATCTCCAAGGATTTTATTTAATAAGGATTGGCTTTTATAAGAAGCCTTTTAAGGAGAAAGAAATGTTAGACCGTATATATGCCCAGATGGGTATAGACAAAAAGGTGTCCGATTTCTGTCTGGAAGTATTGGACTCACTTAAGGAAAGATTTGAAAAAATTGATGAGATAGCTGAGTATAATCAGCTTAAAGTTATTCGTGCCATGCAGGAAAATTATGTGGCTGCGGAGCACTTTGGTTCTTCTACCGGATATGGACATGATGATGCAGGACGAGATGCGCTAGAAGCTGTATATGCCAGCATATTCCATACAGAGGATGCTCTGGTACGTCCTCAGATTACCTGTGGTACCCACGCCCTGGCCCTGGCTCTTTTTGCAGCTACCCATCCGGGGGATGAGATCCTATCTCCTGTAGGCAAGCCTTATGATACTCTGGAAGGCGTTATAGGTATCAGACCTCAGACAGGCTCATTGGCAGAGTACGGTGTTTCCTACAGACAGGTAGACCTTTTGCCGGACGGCAGCTTTGACTATGAAAATATAAGAAAAGCGATTAATGAAAAAACAAAGCTTGTGACTATTCAAAGATCCAAAGGCTATGCTACAAGACCCAGCTTTTCCGTGCCGCAGATAGGCGAGCTTATTGCTTTTATCAAGGGCATCAAGCCTGATGTGGACGTTATGGTAGACAACTGCTATGGCGAGTTTATTGAGGAAATCGAGCCTTCTGATGTAGGCGCTGATATGGTAGTAGGCTCTCTTATAAAGAATCCCGGTGGCGGACTTGCTCCTATTGGAGGCTATATCTGTGGCAGACGTGATCTTATAGAAAGATGCGCTTTCCGCCTTACAGCTCCGGGTGTTGGTAAGGACGTTGGAGCTACACTTGGTGTTAATGAAAAGTTTTTCCAGGGACTCTTTTTAGCTCCTACAGTAGCAGCATCAGCTGAAAAGGGTGCTATATTTGCAGCCAATATTTATGAGCGTCTGGGATACTCCTGTATCCCCAATGCCACAGAGGACAGGCATGATATTATCCAGGCTATTACTCTGGGATCCCCTGAGAAAATGATTGCTTTTTGTGAAGGTATCCAGGCTGCTGCAGCTGTTGACAGCTATGTAAAGCCGGAGCCTGCACCCATGCCCGGCTATCACTGCGACATTATTATGGCTGCAGGTGCCTTTGTTCAGGGCTCATCCATTGAGCTTTCTGCTGACGGCCCTCTTGAAGAGCCCTATGCTATATATTTCCAGGGAGGTCTTACCTGGTACCATGCCAAGCTTGGCGTTATTCTGTCATTACAGAAAATGTATGAAAAAGGCCTTGTAACACTTTAATTAATTGATTCTTCTTTAACTTGTTCGGGAGAAATGGGTAGAAGGAGAAAAGATGAAACAAACTATGAAAAATCTGCCGATTTCTGACAGACCTTTCGACAAATTTAAAGAGGTGGGAAGCCAAGCCCTGTCTGACAGGGAGCTTCTCACTATTTTAATACGCTCAGGAGGAAAAAAAGACAGAGCAGATGAAATAGCTCAAAGAGTAGTAGAATTCTGCGGAGCAGAAGGCCTTAAAAGGCTGGTATCCTGTAGTCAGGAGGAGCTTAAAGCAATTCCCGGTATCGGCGAAGTAAAGGCTATTCAGCTTCTGACGGCAGCAGAGATAGCAAAAAGGATTACAGATGTAAAAAGGCCCTTTGGTAATCATTATAAGACTCCGGGAGAGATAGCAGAGTACTATCTTCCAAGATTCAGATATCAGACAAAAGAGCATTTAATGCTGCTTTTCTTAGATGTGAAAAATAAGGTGAAAAAGGAAGAAATTATATCCATAGGTAGTGTTAAGATGGCTTTATGCGAGCCTAGAGATATATTTATGGCGGCCTTAAGATCCGGAGCGGCATCTATGGTGATTTTACACAATCACCCTTCCGGAGATGCCAAGCCTTCGGATAAGGACATAGATGTTACTGCAGAGCTGGTATATCTGGGAAAGATGCTGGGGATACCTGTACTTGACCATATTATTTTAGGGTACGATACCTATTATTCTTTAAGGGAAAACGACAGGGTGAAATTTTGATTCTTCGTCACTTATTTTAAGGATTTTAAGTTGAAATACCTTGGGTTAAATGCTATAATTTTGTAGATATCTTTATGAAATTATAGGGAGGGTTTTAATATATGGCATCAAAGGTTTTTGGCATAGATTTCGGTACCAGTACTATCAAGATATACAAAAAAAATGAGGGAGTTATTTTTGACGAGAAGAATCTCATCGCTATCTGCAATGGACAGGCAGTGGCTATAGGTAATGAAGCTTTTGAGATGTTCGGCAAGGCTCCTGACAATTACAATATCACATATCCTGTAAAAAATGGTGTTATTGCAGATATTAAGAATATGCTTCTTCTCTTAAATGAGGCATTTTATAAGATTGAGAAAAAATACGGCAAGGTATCCGGAGCTGAGATTATAGTAGCTACACCTACTGATATTACTGAAGTAGAGCAGAGAGCTTACTTTGATCTGGCTACCAACTGTATCGCCAAGCCTAAAAAGGTCAGAATCGTTCAGAAGCCTGTAGCATGTGCTATCGGATCAGGTCTTGAAGTTATGGATGCATCCGGTGTCATGGTAGTAGATATGGGTGCCAATACTACAGAGATTTCCATTATGTCCATAGGCGGTATTGTTTCTTCCAGACTTATTCCTATTGGCGGCAATACTTTAGACGAAGCTATCACCAATAATGTACGTAAAAAGTACAATCTTATTATTGGTCATGCTACTGCAGAGAATCTTAAAAAGCAGCTGGCTTTTGCCTGCAATCCTGAGCATCTTACTGCTACAGCCTGTGGTAAAGATGTACTTTCAGGTCTTCCTATTGTTGTAGAGATTGACTCAGAGTTTATCACTGAGACTATTAAAGACGCCCTCAATCAGATCCTTGATTCAGTGCGTGCTATCCTGGAGAATGCTCCGCCAGAGATTTCTGCAGATATTATTGATACCGGTATATTCCTGGCAGGCGGTTCTGCCTATATCAGAAATCTCGACAAGTTCTTTTCACAGGATACAGAGCTTACTACTCATGTATGCGTAGATCCTGCCAATACTGTTGTTAAAGGTCTTGGTATCATTTTAGAAGAGGGCGGCAGATATGACGAGATTGCTTTCTATTCTGCTCAGCTTTCCCATCTCGGATAATAATTAATAAGGATTAGTGTTTATGGCTAAAAGAAGGCGAAGACGTAGCGGCAACGAGGAGAAAAAGATTAATATACAGATACTCCCCAAACATGTCCTCTTTGTTTTTTCATTCTTATCCATAGTACTTTTGTTTATATCTTTCAGATTTCCTTCGGTTCTGAATCCTGTAAAAAATGCCATGGACATGGTTTTTTCTCCTATGCAGATAGGGGTCAGCAGTGTAGGCAATGCCATTACAAACAGAATGAAGTATTTGGATGACATGCAAAAACTTCGTGATGAGAATGAAGATTTAAGAAGACAGGTGGAGAGTCTTAAGAATCAGGCCCAGATGACTTCACAGGATAAAAAGGAGTTGGAAGAGCTTAGAGCTCTTTACGGCGCTGATAAAAAATACTATGAGTATCCCAAGGAAGAGGCACGTATTATAGCCAGAGAAAGTAATGGCTGGTACAATACTTTTACCGTTAATAAGGGCTCAAAAAACGGTATTAAAGCAGGTATGAATGTTATTGCAGGAAATGGTCTTGTAGGCATTGTTACTGAAGTCAGAAAAAGTACCAGCGTGGTAAGAGCTGTTATTGACGATAACAGTAATATTTCCGGTATGTTTTCTTCTTCCGGTGACACCTGCATAGTATCCGGCAATATGAATACCATGAAAAATGATGGAAGTATCAATCTGTCACAGATTTCTCTGGGAGCCAATGTGGTTAATAACGAAGAAGTGGTGACTTCACATATTTCAGACCAGTTTCTTCCGGGTATTCTTATAGGCTATGTTACTGAGGTGCATATAGATTCCAGTAATCTTTCCATGAAAGGCACACTGGTTCCGGCAGTAGATTTTGAGCATTTGAAGACAGTTCTTATCATTACACAGCTTAATGATACAGAAGATTAATATTTATGATTATTTAGGGGGCATATGCTAAGAATTATAGTAACAATAATTGAGCTTTTTATATGCCTGCTTTTACAGACAAGTGTATTCAGCTATTTTGTAATATCAGGCGTTATGCCTGATATTCTTATTATTTTAGTTATTTCCGTGGCTTATTTTAAAGGACAGAATCAGGCTGTGATACTGGGATTTTTCTCCGGATTTTTACTGGATATAGTTTCCTCAGGTAATATTGGCATTACATCTATTCTTTATATGATAATTGCTTTTCTTGCGGGCTATGCCCACAAGCTATATGCCAAGCAGGATTACATTATTCCTCATTTACTCATAGGTGCAGGAGAGCTTTTATTTAATTTTTTAAGCTATCTCACAGGTTTCTTTTTGCAGGGAAAGCTGGAGCTGGGCATGCTGTTTTTCAATACCCTGATGCCGAGGACGGTATATACCATTGTGGTAGGACTGGTACTTTATCCTGTTTTTCATATTATTCACAGACTGCTATTAAAATTTGAAGGTGTAGAAGATCGTGATTTCACAAATAATTAAAACAATAAAAGGGGTTCTTACTTCAAGAATTTTCTACATATATCTGGTCTTTATAGGTTTGGCATTTGTACTTTCTTACAGACTTTACTCCATGCAGATAGTACAGGCAGGCTCCAGTGAGAGTGGGTCTAATGATACTATTACAGTTATGGAAAGATATATCCCGGCTACCAGAGGCCTTATTTATGATTCCAAGGGAAGACTGCTTGCTTACAATGAGCTTAGATATGCTGTTTTCCTTCAGGATACCGATCTCTTTGAAAATTCCACAGAAAAAAATGCCATGATTTCCAGGCTTTGTACTACCTTAAGAAAATGTGGCTTTGCTCCTGAGCTTTCTTTTGCCATTGAAATAGCAGAAGACGGCAGCCTTCAGTACAATATAGAGGGCAATGCCTTACTTAGATTTAAGAAAAATGCCTATGGACTCAGAAGCGTAAAGGATCTTGATGAAGTTCAGAAGGCTTCTACAGCTGAAGAATTGTTCGATTTTCTTTGTCATGGTAATAAAAGTACGGCAATGTTCAATGTTTCAGATGACTACTCCCTGGAGGAAAAGCTGGATATTGTTATGGTGAGATATTACTACTTTACCAGTACTGATAAGTCTCAGCAGTATATCATGGCATCCAATGTAGATGAAAAATGTATCGCTGCTATTATGGAGGCTTCAGGAGATATGCCGGGAGTGTCTATTTCCCAGCAGACAAGAAGAGTCTACAACTATAGTACGTATTTTTCGCATATTCTTGGCTATACAGGTCTCATTAATGAAAATGAGCTGGAAGAGTTTAAGGAGTCAGGCAAGAATACATATACATCTACGGACCATGTGGGTAAAATGGGCCTCGAGCTTACCCAGGAAGAAATACTGGCCGGTAAAAAAGGCGTTGAAAAGCTTGTTATGAGAAATGGCAAGATTATTTCTACAGAGATTATTTCTGAGCCTGTTCCGGGACAGAATATTTACTTAACTTTAGACGCTGAGCTGCAAAAGGATTATTACGATTTATTGGAAAAGCGTATCGCTGAAGTACTTGTATCCAGTATTGTTTCCAATCTGGATTATGGTACCAGAGGTGAGTCATCTGACTATATTATTCTTCCTGTTTATGAAGTATATTATGCCCTCCTTAAAAATCATACTCTGGACATAAACCATTTTTACAGTACAGAAGCTACAGAGCTGGAAAAAAGTATTTACAGGCAGTACGAAAATTATGATAATTACGTAAGAGAAATGCTGGCACAGTACGTGGCATGGGGCAATACCAAAAAGGCCACTACACTTACCAAGACGATGCGAGATTATCTGGATTATTTTTATGACTGTATGCATAAAAAGGGTTATTTCCCTGCTGCCAATGTTAATGAAAATGATTTGGTTTATCTGGACTATTTTAATAATCGTATTTCGTTTTATGAGTATATAGTCCATGCTATTGATTCAGAATGGATCGATCTGGGAGCTTTAGGTATTTCCGGTCAGTATCTGACTACAGAAGAGATTTATAAGATACTCATGGAAAAGACCTTTATGTGTCTGGATGACAACAGTGTCTATGACCTTATGATTTACAGAACGCTGATCTTTGAATTTAGGCTTACAGCTAAGCAAATTTGTCTTTTATTATTTGATCAGAATGTGTTAGAATATAACGGTACTGAATATTATAATTTGAACAGAGGAGTTTTGAACCCCTGTGATTTTATAAAAGAAAAAATTGAAAATCTGGATATTACACCAGCACAGCTGGCACTTCAGCCCTGCAGTGGTGCTGTAGTACAGACAGATACCAGGACCGGTGAGTACTTGGCTGTTATTACTTACCCGTCTTTTGATAATAATAATCTGGCCAATAAGATAGACTGGGACTACTATCAGTCATTGGTAAATGACTATTCCAGCCCTATGTACAGTCGTGCTACTCAGGTCAGAACGCCTACAGGCTCTACAATAAAGCCTATGATAGCATGTCTGGGTGACATGAATAAAGTTGTTACCCCGAATGAAAGTATCTACGATGAGATTACTTTTACCAAGGTTGACCCCAGCCCCAGCTGTTGGGTATCCTACGGTCATAAGTATCAGAATATGGCTCAGGCTATTACCAATTCCTGTAACTATTACTTTTTCGAAATAGGATACAGACTGGGTATGAAGGGGGCGTCTTCTTATTCTGACCAGCGCGGTATTGATTATTTTACTGACTGTGCCAAAATGTTTGGCTTTACAGAAGGATCAGGTATTGAGATACCGGAAGCTTCTTCTGAGCCTGCAAAGGTAGATATTATCCGAGCTGTTATTGGATATGGTAATAAATTTACCATTGTCTCCATGGCAAAGTATGTTACGGCAATAGCTACCAAGGGGACAGTCTATGATATGACTATCATTAAAAAGATTACTGATAAGGATGATAATGTAGTCTATACCCAGGAGCCACAGGTAGTCAGAAAGATTACTTCTGTTAGCTCTGCAGCATGGAAGCAGATTCATGAGGGTATGAAGGGGAGTATTCAGTACTACAGTAATATTAAAAAATCCTTCCAGGCCCTGCCGGGAGTTGCATGTGGTAAGACCGGTACAGCCGAGATTTCCAATTACGAGCCTGCATCATCTCTTCATATATCATTCTATCCTATGAATAATCCTGAGATAGCATTGGCATGTTATATTGGTAATGGCCATTCCGGCTCCAATTCCGGTGTACTGGCAGGTCGCGTAATGTGCAGATATTATAATATTTCTACAGGTAATGATGGTGCGGAGTCAGAGATTATTGCGGTTCCGGACTAAATATAATTTAAGAGAGGACATTGATTTTGGGTAGACTTGTTTCACTAAAAGGAAATAAATACGGAATCACTGTTTTTGTTACACCCAGTGCTTCTTTTGAAGAGGCCAGGGCTGAAGCCGGAGAGCTTTTTGCTTCCTCCAAAATGTTTTCCAATCAAAAAATAGCGGTTGGCTTTGAAGGCAAGCTTCTTTCTGATTTTGAGAAAGAGGAGCTGACCAAGACTATTGCTGCAGCCGGCAATTTTAAATGTATTTGTATTATGGATTTTTCTCTGGGTACGGAAGAAAGATTTAAAGCGGCTGTTGAGAGAAGCCTTGAGGCTGAAGAAGAAGAGCGCCGGAAGTCCATTATGGACAGTGCTGTGGTAAAAAAATACCAGGAGGATGTGGACAAGCTTTTAGCCGAGATCACAAGCCTTCGCAGTAAAGTGGCTGAAAGAGATGAAAAGCTGTCTGAGCTGTCTGCAAGTCTTTCTGAAAGCGGCCCTGCTGATATTTCCAATATAGCCAAGTTTTACAAGGGTAATTTAAGATCCGGCTTTGTTCTTGAAGATGAAAGCAGCCTGGTGATAGTAGGTGATGTAAATGCCGGTTCAGAGGTGGTATCAGGTGGCAATATTATTATTCTTGGTACTTTACGAGGCAGTGCCAGAGCCGGAGCCAAGGGCAATACTGAAGCCTTTGTTTTTGCTCTTAATATGCAGCCTATGCAGGTGTCAATAGCTGATGTTGTAGCCAGAGCAGGGGACAATACTTCAAAAAAAGAGAGTCACGAACCGTCTATTGCAATTATTAGGAATGATTCCATTGCAATTGAGCTCGCAACCAAAACGGTTCTTAATGATATTAATATTTAATTGGAGGCTTCAAAATGGGAGAGGTTATCGTTGTAACATCCGGTAAAGGTGGTGTAGGTAAGACTACTACTACAGCCAATGTTGGTACCGGACTTGCAAAGCTCAACAAGAGCGTTGTTTTGATCGATATGGATATCGGTCTTAGAAATCTTGATGTGGTTATGGGATTGGAAAACAGAATAGTTTACAATCTTGTAGACGTTATCGAGCAGAAGTGTAAGATTAATCAGGCTTTTATCAAGGTTAAGGGATTTAATAATTTTTATCTTTTACCATGTGCTCAGACAAGAGATAAAACATCTGTTACACCAGAGCAGATGAAGGCTCTTACTGATACATTAAAAGCTGAATTTGACTATGTTCTTCTTGACTGTCCTGCAGGTATTGAACAGGGCTTTAAGAATGCCATAGCAGGTGCTGACCGTGCTCTTGTAGTTACTACACCTGAGGTATCGGCAGTAAGAGATGCTGACCGTATTATTGGCCTCCTTGATGCTAATGAGATTAAGAAGCATGATCTTATTGTAAATCGTCTTAGAGTAGATATGGTGGAGAGAGGCGATATGATGTCTGCTAACGATGTACTTGATATTCTCTCCGTTGACCTTATCGGCGTAGTTCCTGATGATGAAAATATTGTTATTTCTACCAATCAGGGCACTCCTCTTGTTGGAGATGATTCTCTTGCAGGTAAGGCATTTATGAATATTTGTCGTCGTGTTACAGGGGAAGAAGTTGAATATCTTGACCTTAAGAAAAAGGGCAATATTTTCACCAATCTCTTTAAGAAGAAAAAATAGGGGAGGACTATATAATGGCGTTTACATTATTTAATAAACAGAAGAAGTCCAGCTCCAGTGCGAAGAACAGACTTGAAATGCTTCTCTATATGGAAAGACTGGGTCTTTCTCCTGAGACCATGGAGCAGATGAAGATGGAAATTATCGATGTTGTTAAAAAGTATATTGACATTGATGAAGACAATTTCGATCTTAAGGTTAATCGTGACGGCAACGTCAATATGGGTTCTCTTTATACTAATATTCCAATCAAAGAAGGCAATAGAAGATAATTTATGAAAAAGATATGGTACAGACTCCAATCCTACAATTTTAAATCCTACAGCCTGGTTATAGTGGTTGCAGCAATTATTCTTGGAGGTATTGGAGCTGCTACTTTATATCTGATGCCGGGAGTACTGGATGAATCTCTATATATTAAGCAGATTCTTGGTGTAGCTTTTGGCGTAGCTTTATGTGTATTTGTTTCATTATTTGATTATCGTTTTATTGCAAAATGCTGGATAATTCTGTATATTATAAATATACTTTTATTATTAGCTGTAAAGTTTACCAAATTTGGTATTAACAGATATGGTGCTACCCGTTGGCTGGGACTGACTTCCGGAGATAAGATTATTGTTTCCTTTCAGCCATCAGAGATTACCAAGCTCGCACTTATAATTGCTCTTGCAAAAATATATTTTATGCTTAAAGAAAGAGCAGAAAAGTGGTATACTATATTTATAGTTGGTATTGTTTTTGCAATACCTACATTCCTTGTATTAAAACAGCCTGATCTTTCCACAAGTATTGTACTTGTGTCCTTATTTATAGTAATGCTCTTTGCTTCAGGCTATAATATAAAGATTTTTTCCGGATGCGCATTATTTGCCATCCCTACGGCTATTGTTGGATTTTGGTATGTCCAGCAGCCGGGCTGTAAGATTATTACAGAGACTCAGCAGAAAAGAATTCTGTCCTGGCTCCATCCTGAGGATTACCCTGCAGAGATGTACCAGCAGCTTAATTCCATGGCCAGTATCAGGTCCGGAGGTCTTTTAGGTAAGACTTTGACAGGTGATACAGGTCCCAGACTTTCTACCACAGTTCCTGTTGTTGAGTCAGACTTTATTTTTGCCGGTATAGGCGAAGAGTTTGGCTTTTTGGGAGCTATAGTTATGGTAGGCTTATATTTATTGCTTACTTTTTACATCGTGCGTATCGGCTATAAAGCAGTAGATAAATTGGGCAAGCTAATTGCCATTGGCTGTGCCACCATATTTATGAGCCAGGCCTTTGTTAATATTGGAGTAGTTACCAGTCTTTTACCCAATACCGGTATACCGCTTCCTTTTGTATCATCAGGTCTCAGCTCGGTTTTTTCCAGTTATGTAATGCTGGGGATGGTGGAAAACATAGCCATAAATCATGTTACGGAAATTAAAGAGGAAAGTGAGGATTACCTCGGATGAATATCGGCTTGGTTGCACATGATGCCAAGAAAAATCTTATGCAGTCTTTCTGCGTAGCATATAAAGGAATTTTATCCAAGCACAGTCTGTATGCAACAGGTACTACAGGACGTATGATAGAAGAAGCTTCAGGACTTCCTGTACACAAGTATCTGGCTGGACGTTTAGGTGGCCAGCAGCAGATAGGTGCGCAGATTGAAAATAACGAAATCGATTTGGTTATTTTATTTCGTGATCCTTTGACTATGAAGGCTCACGAGCCCAATGTTTTCGATATAATCAGTCTTTGTGATGTGCATAATATTCCTTTTGCCACCAATATTGCGACTGCAGAGCTTTTAATAAAAGCTTTAGACCGTGGTGATCTTGACTGGAGAGAGTTATATAAAAATTAGTTTATTTATGCGAAAGCATTTATAATACAAAACATATAATCAGGAGGGCACTATTATGATTTCAATCATTGCAGGCGAAAAGGGAAAAGGCAAGACCAAGATTATTCTTGATAAGGCCAATTCAGATGTACTTACATCCAGAGGTTCTGTCATTTACATTGATAAGAACACAAAACACATGTATGAGCTGGATAAAAAGATTCGTCTTATCAACGCTATGGATTATTTCATTTCAGAAGCTTCAGAGTTTGTTGGTTTTATAAGCGGTATGCTTTCTCAGAACCACGATATCACTTCCATTTATTTGGATTCTTTCCTAACTTGTGCCAATGTTCCTGTTACTGATATTAGTGCTATATTGAAGAAATTGGATGTTCTTTCCGGCTCATTCAATGTAGATTTTGTGTTAAGTGTATCTGCAAATGCTTCAGCACTTCCTGAAGATGCAAAGGGATTTGTAACAGTTTCACTGTAAGGAGTTTGACGGCCCGGTATTAATTTATCGGGCCGTTATATGGTTTTGTTTCTGTTTGAGGTTTAAATTTGGCAGTCAGAAATGCTAAAAGTAAGAATAGAACATATAGAGATATCAACATCGGCATAGTTATCTTTGCCTTTATTTTGTTGTATCTTGTTATTAAAATTGTTATTTACTATAGCAAGGATGAGATTTCAATCTATGAAGTCCCGGCCGGTAAGGTTTATACCAAGCAGACTTTTAAAGGATATATTTTTAGAGAAGAAGAGGTAGTATATACTACCACAGCAGGCTATATTAATCACTATTTTCTGGAAGGGGACAGAGTACAGAAGGGAGGAGCTGTTTATTCTATTGGCTCCAATAAAGATATATACAGCTATCTACAGGACCAGAATGCTGAGATTCGCCTCTCTGATGAGGCTTTAGGACAGCTTAAAAAGACTATTAACACTTTATATAGAGAGTGTGATTCACAGGACGATTATAAAAGGCTTCAGGACAAAATATCTACTGTATATTCCAGACAATTGGATAAGGAAGTGCTGGAAAATCTTAATCAGATAATTAAAGATAATGGTACTATTACCGGCTTTAAAGTAGTTAAAGCCAAGCAGGCGGGATTTGTTTCCTACTATGTAGATGACTATAGTACTTTAAAGCTTGAAGATATAAACAAATCCTATTTTTCAAAGGATTATGAAAGTAAATATGTGTATACCTCTGAGATGACCACCATTGATTCTCCTGCATATAAGATGGTGACATCACCTTATTGGACTATCGCTATTTTAATAGATGAAAAAATGTATCTGCGTCTTCGTAATCTTAAAAAAGCAGATATTATTATAAATGATGAAGATAGGCTTACGGTGGATATAGATCCACAGATTAAGAATTCTGAATATTATTGTTATATCAATATGGATAAGTACGTAATGCGCTATTCAGCTTACAGATTCTTAGATATAATTTTTGATATAGACGATGTAGAAGGCCTTAAAATTCCTTCCAGCAGTATTTGCTACAGGGAATATTACAGAATACCTGATTCTTATTTTACCAGGGACAAAGAAGGCAACTGGACTATCAAGGTGGAAAATTATAATCAGGATACCGGTACTGTACAAAATGATACAACCATAGTGGAGGTATTTTACAGTCAGGATGAATTTAAATACATAGATGCCAGTCAGATAGCTGATAATAAGTATATTTTTGATAAGGATTTAAGTAATAAATCCAGTCTCAGCGCCTTTAAGATGCTGGTAGAGGGTGTCTACAATGTTAATAATGGCTATGCAATTTTCAGACGTATTGAAAAAGTAGATGAGAACGACGGCTATGTTATTATCAAAACCGGTACAGTAGGCGGTCTGGAGATTTATGACCATATATCTGTGAATGGCAAAGAAGTTACGGAAGGCATGGTAATTTACTAATGAGTTATATTACTGACAACATTTTAGAGGTCTATGATAAAATAAAAACTGCCTGTGAAAAAAGTGGCAGAAATCCTTCTGAAGTCACCTTGATTGCAGTAAGTAAAACAAAGCCTTTTGAGGATTTATGCGAGGCTGCGGCTTTTGGACTTACGGAGTTTGGCGAAAACAGACCTCAGGAAATCAGAGATAAGTATCTTTTATTGCAAGATACTACTTATAAGGATAAGGCCCATTTTCATATGATTGGGCAATTACAGAAAAATAAGATTAAATATGTATATGATACTACGGTTCTTATACATTCTATTGACAGTTACGAGACGGCCAGAGCTGTTTCAGACTTCGTTACAAAAAAAGGAGTAACGGTAGATATTCTTCTGGAAGTGAATGTTGGTGAAGAAGAGTCAAAGTCCGGCTTTTCTGCTACTAATATTAAAGAAAGTATAAAGGATATCCTGGCTTTGCCGGGATTAAATATAAAAGGGTTAATGACTGTAGCACCATATGTAGAGGATGCTGAGCAAAATCGACCTATATTTAGGCAATTAAAACAATTAATGGTTGACATTAATTCGGAAAATGCGGATAATATTTCTATGAATATATTGTCAATGGGAATGACTAATGATTACGAAATAGCTATTGAAGAAGGGGCGACTCATGTAAGGGTAGGCACCGGTATTTTTGGTAAAAGGGATTATACGATATAGCTGTTTTTGGGCGAGGTGTTTTATGAAGAAGTTTAGCAAAATGATTTTGGATTCATTGAAGGTGACTGATGATGACGATGAATTCGAAGAAGACGAGATTGAATTAAAGGAAAGAAAACAGAAGCAGAAGGAAGAGAAAAAGTCAGCTTTTTCCAAAAAGGAATCTCCATCCATGAGACGTTATGATTCTTCCAGATATGATGACGAGGATGATGACTATGAAGAAGAGGAGAATCCTGTAGCGCAGAAGAGAGCCAGCAGAGTGCAGCAGTATCGTGAGAGAGCCCAGGAGGCTCCTCAGAGAGACTATAATCAGCGCCCTGTTCAGCCTCAGCGTTCTGCTCAGCCGGCAGTGCGTACTCAGCAGCTCCGTCAGGCTCCTCCTATGAGATCACAGGTGTCTGTAGCGGATGTCTGCATACTGAGACCGAAAAGATTCGAGGAGTGTCAGGAGATTATTGATGTGCTTAAAAGCGGACGTGTTATTTTCCTGACTTTTGACAGTACCAATCCTGCCATAGCCAACCGCATTATGGATTTCTCCTTTGGAGCAGTTTATGCTCTGGATGCTCAGATTATTCAGCTCTCAGGCAACAATTTTGTTATTGCTCCTGAGGATGCAGAGATATCCGGTGAATATATTAATTCATTAACAGCGTCTACTTTAGGCAGCTGGAATAACAGCATGGATTTCAATGGACAAAGATGATCAGATTTTTCTAAATCATATAAAGGATTTACAGCAGAGAGCTTTTAATAAAGGTATTATTACCTATTCTGAATTCCTAGGCCTATCTGAGCAGACCCTCTTATATAATCATCCTAAAGAAACAGGAGTTAATTATCCTGTTTTATATGGAGGCTTTGATTTTTCAGAGAGAAAAATCTGTGTATTTGATGGAAGTGACGGGTATATGTATCCCTTGTACCCCATCAGCTGTCTTAAGATAATTCCTTTATCAGGAAAATTTACTGAGAGTCTTAGTCACAGAGATTTTTTGGGAAGCCTTATGGGGCTGGGTATAAAGAGGGAGACCTTGGGCGATATATATGTAAATGATTCTACAGCATATATTATTTGCTTGGATTCCATTGCCGGCTTCATTAAGGACAATCTTTGCCAGGTGAAAAAGACCAGAGTAAGTGTTATTGATTCGGATTTTGACATTGATTATAAGCCTTTGAACGAAGAGATTCATCCCAGTGTTTCCTCACTTCGTATTGATGCTATGGTTTCCGCTGCTATAAATGTAGCCAGGGGCGTATCTCAGGAGCTGATTACTCAGAGAAAGGTTTTTATTAACGGACGGGAGGTTCAGAAGGATTCTAAAGAGCTGAGCCCGGGAGATATTGTATCTGTCAGGGGATTTGGACGGTTTTCTTTAAAGTCTATTGATAATACTACTCGTAAGGGGCGTACTATTGTTACAATAATCAAATATTTATAATTGGGGAGGGTATATGCTTACACCTGTTGAGATTCAAAATAAAGTATTTAAATCCGGTGGTCTTGGCTACGACAAAAAAGATGTAGATGGCTTTATCCAGGAGATTATAGAAAGCTATGAGGAGCTTTATAGAGATAAGACAGATCTGGAAAGTCAGGTTAATGATCTTACTGAAGAGCTGGATTATTATAAAAATATAGAAAAGACCCTGCAGAAGGCCTTGATTTTAGCAGAAAAGACTGCAGAAGATACAAAAAAAGCGGCTATTGATAATGCCAGAAATATTGAAAATGAAGCGGCTAATCGTGCTCAGATTATTTTATCTGATGCGAAGAGAGAGCTGGATAGTATTAATAAGCAGATTATTAATATGACACAGACTTTTGAGGCTTATAAAATAAATTGCAGAAATCTTGCAGCTTCCCAGATTGAACTATTAAATTCAGATGTTTTTAATCTGGTTGGATCTGGTTCATCCATCTCCAATTTTTCTTTTGAAGTTAAGAAAAATTATGAGGAGGAGAGTGCTCAGGATGAGACGGATCCGGATTTTGAAATAAGTGATATAGATAAGGAATAAATTATAGTGAATAAAAAAGTTAAGCCTGTAAATATGATTTTACAGTGGGTATTGTTTGTATTTTTAATAGCGTTAGATCAGGTGACTAAAGTACTGGTGCGTATTTATCTACCTGCTGATAATAACAGATTCAATCTTATTCCCGGTGTTTTTTGCCTGGAGCATATTGAGAATGATGGCAGTGTCTGGGGGATGTTATCTGGGAGGATTAGCTTCCTTTTGATAGTCTCATTGGTACTTTTCGCATTACTTTTGTGGGTATATATAAAGATGCCCAAAGAAAGGCAGTACCTGCCTCTTTTATGGATTGATATTTTTATGATGGCAGGAGCTATTGGCAATTCTATTGATCGTATTGCTTTTGGTCATGTTACTGATTTCTTTTATTTTGAGCTTATCAATTTTGCCATATTCAATGTGGCTGATATTTATATCACATGTACTGCCATTATTACCATTATTCTTATGCTTACCAAGTACAGAGATAATGATTTTGCATTTATAGGCTTTAAAAAGAAGCAGACAGAGGAGCCTTCTGAAAGTGGAGAAAGCAGTAATAACAATTAATGAAGAAAATGAAGACACCAGAATAGATAAGCTTTTATCGGAACTGGTGGAAGACATGTCCAGGACCGCTATTAAAAAATTAATTGATAGCGGTCTTGTTTGCGTTAACAATAAGGCCGTAAAGGGCAGCTTCAAGGGTAAAGACGGGGACATAGTGGAGATTATCTTTCCGGAGCCTATGGTGCCTGAAATATTGCCTGAAAATATCCCACTGGATATTCTTTATGAGGATATGGATGTGATAGTCGTCAATAAGCCAAAGGATATGGTAGTACATCCTGCTGCAGGCCATTATTCAGGTACTTTAGTTAATGCTCTTATGTACCATTGTAAAGATTCTCTTTCCGGTATAAATGGTATTATGAGGCCGGGGATAGTGCATCGCATAGATAAAGATACCACCGGTGCTATTATAGCCTGCAAAAATGATTTTGCTCATAATGCTATAGCAGAACAGCTTAAGGTCCATAGTATAAACAGGCGTTACCTGGCTCTTTCCTGTGGCAATTTTAAGGAGGATTTTGGCAGGGTAGAGGGAAATATAGGCAGAGACCCTAAGGACCGTAAAAAAATGGCAATAACTCCTCAAGGAAAGCCCGCCATTACCAATTTCACAGTGCTGGATCATTTAGATAAAAAGGTTAATCTTATTGAATGCCGCTTGGAAACAGGACGCACCCATCAGATAAGGGTCCATATGTCTTCATTGGGACATCCTCTTTTAGGGGATGAAATATATGGTGGATTTACCCGAAAAAATCTTCAGGGGCAGTGCCTGCATGCTAAAGTTTTAGGCTTCATGCACCCAAGAACAGGAGAATATATAGAGTGTATAGCTCCCAATCCATCATATTTTGACAATCTGATAAATATTTATAAAAGTAACCTTTCTTCGGAAAGCTGAGCTGAGGCATATTTTGAAAAGAAATTCCTATGATATATTAAAAAACAGAGACAGGCACAAGCCGTTTTTCTTATATGGAATGAAGGGAGTAGGCAAGACTTACCTTTGCAATGAGTATATTAAGGACAACCCGGATGCTTTTATTTATTTTACACCATCGGAGTCTATGCTGCAGGATCCTGCATTTACAGCCTGTCCTGAGCCGGTAGACTTTTTAGCGGCATATTTTTCTTTAGCGCCTGAAATACTTATTGCATCCTCCATGATATTTGATGATACTGAAAAATATATTGAATTTTCAAAGCTGCTTTTTAATTTCGCTGCTGTAAATCATTGCGATTGGATTTTTGTAAGTGAATATAATTATTATGATGATGGGATTGCAGCAGGCAGTGCTGAGTCATTGGAACTTTTCCCCCTTCAATTTGATGAATATCTGAATGCTTTGGGATTTGAATGGTACGCAGGGGCATTAAAAGAACATCTCATAAATAAAAAGAAACTGCCGGATATTTTGCATAATGAAATGATTTCAGATTTTGATGAGTATCTATATGTGGGTGGGATGCCCCAGGTGGTAAATGAATATCTGGCTATGAAATCCCAGATGAGTATTGCAAGAGCCCAGCTGGATGTAAAATATTTAGCTTCCGGCATACAGGACATTAACGAGGGGAATATAAGGAAAATCCAGATTTTTTCAGTAATGGACAGGATGCTGAAGAATAAAAATCAAAAGTTTAAATTCAGTGAGATCAGAGAAGGGGCTTCCATAAAGATGTTTGAAGGAGCCTTGAATTCTTTGGTGCAGGAGAAAAGAGTACTTTTACAGAGAGAGATAGGGTCTGATAGGAATTTTAAGCTGTTTTATCCGGAATTTTCTTTCCTTTCAGCTGACAGAACCGATGCTCTTACTCAAGATGAATACTATTTGCGGACTCAGAATTATATTATTCAGACCCTTTTGCAAAAGAAGATATTGAATAATTACTGGGAGTCAGGCAATAGAGCAAGTCTTAATCTTATTATGGATTATGAAGGGGCTATGAGGCCGGTAAACTTGTCGTTTTATGGCAAAAATGACTTAAGAAGTATTGCATCTTACAGAAGTAGAGAAAAGTGCCCGGAAGCCTTGAAAATAGCCGATACTAATTTTGTAGACAATGAATATGTTTTACCTGTTTATATGCTCTTTGGAATATAATGATTGACAACAGCCTTTCTATTGTGGTAGTATAACTTCTGTACTCTTTTTTGAGTATTATATGTTTATTTTTTGGGGGTTACTACTCATGAGCGAAGAAATCAGACTTCACGAAGGCGAATTAAATGTTATGGAGCTACTTTGGTCCAACGATCAGTTGGCAGCCAAGGATATTGCTGCTATAATAAAAGAGTATATTGGCTGGGAAAAAAATACAACATATACAGTTATTAACAGACTTATTGATAAGGGCGCCGTTAGGCGTGAGGAGCCAGGATTTATATGTCAGGCTGTTATCACTAAGAGGGCTGTCCAGGAGATAGAAACAAAAGCTTTATTGGAGAAAGTATATAATGGTTCTCTCAGTAACTTTTTTACAGAATATTTGAGTACATGTCCCATGAAGTCAGCTGATGTATCTGAGCTTGAAAGAGTTCTTGATATTCAGAAGAAAAGCTTTCGAGTTGACTAACAGGATATATGAGGTTATATGAAGCGTTTATTATTTGCATTGTTGCTTCTTCTTACAATTAATGTGTGTGCCTGTGGTAAGAAAAAGGTGGATCCTTCTGCATTACCGGATAATAACAATACACCTACTATGGAAGCTGATCTGTCAGCCACACCTATTATATCAGCTATTCCTTCAGAGGCGCCTGCTGATACACCGGCATCTACTGTAGAGCCTACTTTGGAGCCTACCGTAGAGCCTACCGTAGAGCCTACCATAGAGCCTAATTTGACCCCTGAGCCTACATGTTGGCCCGGGTCTAATGCAGGTTTTTTCACTTATGTTAAGAAGAGAGAAAAAGTGACTATTACCGGCGTTAAGACCGGAGCGGTTATAAAAGAAAAAGAGAAGATTATTGATAGTGAGACAGGGGAAGAGAAGGAAGTCGAAATTGAGCTTACTTTCCCTGAAGCCTTATATATTCCTTCTTGTATTGATGGATTGCCTGTTACAGCTATTGCCGACAAAGCATTTTACAATTGTAAGGAAATTAAAGAAGTTTATATGCCTGATACTATTGTAAATATGGGCTCCTGGACTTTCTATGGCTGCAGTAATCTGACCAAAGTTCAGCTGTCAGAAAGTCTTGATACTATTGGATATAGTTCATTTGCCGGATGTAATTTGTTAAAAGATATAGAAATCTTACCTAATATTGAAGTGATTGCTTCATATGCTTTTTGTGAGTGTGATGCGCTTACTTTTCTGGATTTATCTCATGTTAAGCAGATAGGTGGTGCAGCATTCAAAAATTGCTCGAGCTTAAAATATGTGACTCTTGGCGATGACATGACAGAGATTAATGAATATACTTTTGAAAGCTGTAGCAGTCTTTTAGGAGTCTATTTACCTGATGGTATCACTACCATTAAATATAAGGCATTTAACAACTGCAGAGCCTTATATGAGATATATCTTTACACTGTAACGAATATAGAAGCCTATGCTTTTAATGGCTGTCATGGCTTAAAAGAGATTGTTTTTTCTGATGAATTAAGTGATATTAATGAGTATACCTTTAATGAATGTCTAAGCTTATCTGATGTTACTTTTGGAGCAGGTTTACTTAATATAGCACAGAATTCATTTACGATGACTAATATTAGTAGTGTCGTTATACCTGAGACTTGCGAGAATGTTGATGATAATGCTTTCGATGAAGGTGTTACAGGCATTCCGGAGAAGAAAAATGAAGAATAATCAGCTGTTTTCGCCCCAATGACATTTTGCTTTGGGACGAAATAGTAATTCAAAACGGTTCAGTGTGTCGACAAAATCGACACTTCAGCGAAGATTGCATTTGCCATCTTCGCTGTTTCTTTTTTTTGCTATTATATCGAAGTCCCAAAAATTTATCTATTTATTTTAGTTATTTTTTCGTTTGAATAGATTAACAGAACCAGCCCGCTGCATATTTTCGTCCCTATCGTCAACATAATATCTTGTTGTAGTTGACGGATCCTGGTGGCCTAGAGCATCTTTAACAAGATTTATATCGTGAGTTTCGTGATAAAGATGGGTCCCAAAGGTAGATCTCAGTTTGTGAGGAGTGATTTTTTTACCGGCGATATCGGCAGAATATTTTTTTACTATGCGCTCGACAGAATCCACAGAAAAACGAGTCCCTTGCATAGACAGGAATAAAGGCTCTGTATCAGCGCCTTTATTCAGCTTTCGTTCGCCTTCAATATAGTCTGTAAGGCTATTGGCAACGTCATCATTAAAATACACTGTATCTTCATGGAAGCCTTTACGAACAATACTTATACAGCTGTTACGAAAATCCACGTCTTTTAGGTCAAGACCAACAAGTTCGGAAACACGGATTCCGGTATTTAATAGGAGAGTAATGACTGCTGTGTCACGGCTTTTATTTTTCTCATAAAAAGCTTTTCCGCGTTTTGTCAGAGGGATATTTTCTCCTTTTTCCACAGCATCCATTATATCAACGACTTCTTCGCTGGTGAGCCTTATAATGGACTTATTTGTAGCTTCTTTATATGGCTCATAAAGAGCCAGAGGATTGCGGGGGAGCTCACCCAGCTGGCTTAATTTGCTGTACATATTACGAACGATTTTGAGGTAGGAAAAGGCAGAGTCTTTATTGGCTCCATTTCGATTGCCAGCCTCACGGTACATAAGATAATCCATGAAATCATCAAATAAAACTTCATCATAATCTGAAATATCTGTAAGTGTAACCTCATGAGGCATTTTACCTTTTAATTTTGGATCTGTAGAACAGATATATTTAAAAAAGGTTAATAGCTGCATACCATAACGATTTTTAGTAGACTGCAAAGCTTTATGCTTTGAATTTAAAAAACGTACAGCAAATGAAGGTAATTCCGGCTGTAAGTCCCTGTAGATTTCTTTTTGTTCATCGATTATTTGCTTGTAATAAGCTGATGATTTGGCCATATAAATTGTTCCTCGTAATAAATTATTTAATATATGTATTATAGCACTATTAATAAAAATATACAATTAACTTTTAGTAAAACTGGAGTTTTTCCGCAAGATATAAAAATAACAAATACATAAAAAAGGGCAATTCTCCCACTGTTTTGTGGGGAATGCCCTTTTAAATTTATAAAAAGTTGTCAATTAGAAACGTCCCTGTGTCAACTTTTTAGATTTCTACGAGCTTGCCGTCTTTCCATATCTTTTCAAGGTTGTAGAATTCTCTGGCTTCGCGGGTAAAGATATGAACAATAACATCTCCGCAGTCAAGGAGGATCCAGCCGGATGCAGCATTGCCTTCAGGCATAACATTTATATCCGGGTATTTGTCCATTACCTTGCTGACTGCATCTACCAGTGTATCTACCTGTGAGGTATTGGAACCATTGGTAATAACGAATGCATCAGCCATAACGCTTATCTCGGAAATGTCGATAATCATTGTCTTTTCAGCTTTTTTATCGTCTAATGCGTCATAAATCTCTTTTAAAAGTGCAAGATCTGCCATATTATTTGTCTCCTTCTACTTTTCTCTGTCTTCTATTATCTTCTTGTAAAACTGGTAAGTCTCTATAGTTTTTGTATCAATATCCCTGGGCTTTTCTCTGAAAAATGAAATCTGATTGTCCAGGATAAGGTAGGTAGCCATATCGATATCTGCGAAAATCAAGCGTCTCAGCTCGTCCAGACTGGGCTCACAGGCATAATTTCTGGAAGGATCCAGAAAGTCTGCACAAAATACAATCTGTTCCAGTCGGCTCATGGCAGGCCGTCCTACCGTATGATTATCTACAGCATTTATGATGTCCTGATCGTCTATGCCGTATTTGTGTTTTACGTAATAAGCGCCTAAACGGGCATGTACCAGGCTGGTGGCCCTGCGCTCGATGTCTGATAAGGCTATACCGTAATCATCGCAAATACGGACGATATCAGGACCTTTAGCTGCTTCTTTGGCACAGTCATGCAGGATGCCGGCTATAAGAGCTTTTTCCTTATCTACACCGTATACTGAAGCTAAGTCGGCTGACATAAATGCTACGCCTACTGAATGCACATATCTGTAGGTAGATAAGGTATTTCTCATCTCTTCCATCAGGGCATACACGCGCTCAAAATCAATCTGCTTCTCTTCCATTTTCCTCTCCTTTTACACAGTAAATGAAGAATGCTTATCACTGCAATTATCTGGGAAGCTCTATTTTATTCTTCTTGTCCTTATCTTTTGTCTCTTTGTAGAGAACGATCTTACGACCTGTAACTGCTACTACCTCGGAATGAGTTCTGTCAGCAAGAATAGCTGCGATTTCCTTAGGCTCGTCGTCACAATTCTTAAGAACATCTATTTTTACCAGCTCATTTTTTATAAGGTGCTCTATCATGGCCTCAGTAAATTCAGGTGTAAGACTGGACTTACCGATATGAAAAGCAGGTACAAGGGTAGCTGATAAGCTTCTTAAATAAGCTCTCTGTTTAGAAGTCATATGTATTTTCTCCTGTTTATATTACTTATAAAAATCAAAGTCCCAACCGTACATACGTACAGTGTCACCGTCTTTACATCCGATGGCTTCCAGCTCTTCTATAATACCATTGGTACGAAGGAAATTCTGGAAAAATTCGAAGCCTTTTTCAGAGTCGATATTGGTATAACCCAGCATCTTTTCGATACGAGGACCCTCTACTACGTATACGTCATCTTCTTCATTGTATTCTACGAAGTAAGGCTCCTGATCGTGATCCAGGCTCTCAGGGAAGAATTCCTGCTTGAAGACAATAGGCTCTTCCTTGGTCTCTTTAAGCATTTTATTTACATACATCAGGAGATCATCAATACCTGCACCTGTAGCTGCAGATATAGGGAAAATCTTAATCCCCTGAGGTTCGAATTCGTTTTTAATAAGCTCCATAGCGATATCCTTCTCTTCTCCGTAGAGAACATCCAGCTTATTCGCGGCAATGACCCAAGGCTTTTTACTAATGGAATCATTGTATTCTGAAAGCTCTTTTGTAATATTGTAGATATCCTGTACTGCATCTCTGCCTTCTGTGCAGGCTGCGTCTACAATATGGATAAGTACACGGCATCTCTCGATATGACGAAGGAACTGGTGACCCAGACCTACGCCCTCGGATGCACCTTCGATAAGTCCCGGAATGTCAGCGATAACAAAACCATCGCCGTTCTTTAAGTCTACTACACCTAAATTGGGATTCAGTGTAGTGAAATGATAGTTTGCGATCTTGGGCTTGGCATTGGTAACACGGGATAAGAATGTGGACTTACCTACATTGGGATAGCCTACCAGACCTACGTCAGCGATACACTTAAGCTCTAAAATAACGTTTAATTCACGAGCTTCCTGTCCGGGCTGAGCATATTTAGGTACCTGCATGGTAGCTGTAGCATAATGACGATTGCCCTTACCGCCGCGGCCGCCCTTTAAGACTACCTGACGCATGTTGCCATGGGACATATCACAAATAACCTTACCGCTGGCCAGATCCTTTACTACGGTACCCTCTGGTACTTTAAGGATAACATCAGCGCCATCAGCGCCTGTACAGTTATTCTGACCGCCCTTCTCACCATCACCTGCCGCATACTTACGTACAAAACGATAGTCAGTAAGGGTATTTAAGCCCTTATCTACTTCAAAAATAACATCGCCGCCACGTCCACCGTCGCCGCCATTAGGACCACCTGCAGCTACGAAAAGCTCTCTTCTGAAAGCTACGCAGCCATCGCCGCCTTTGCCTGATTTTATAAAAATTTCTGCACGATCTGCAAACATAAATATTTCCTCTGATTTAGAATAAAAAGCCCCGAACTTTACAATTCGGGGCTCCGTAACGTCTGATTACTCTTCAACTGGATAAACAGAAGCCTGCTTCTTGTCTCTTCCAAGTCTCTCAAATCTTAAAACGCCATCAGTAAGTGCATATAATGTATCGTCACCGCCACGGCCAACGTTTACACCAGGATGGATCTTTGTGCCACGCTGTCTGTAAAGAATATTGCCGGCTAAAACGAACTGACCATCTGCACGCTTAGCACCAAGTCTCTTGGACTCGGAATCTCTGCCGTTCTTAGTAGAACCAACGCCCTTTTTATGAGCAAATAACTGAAGGTTCATCTTTAACATTGCCATTACCTCCCATGAAATTTGAATTTAACATGCTTGTTATATTCTTCGGAAATCGTCCTGATCCCTAAGAAAAAGGATTGTAGGAGAAGTTTACTCTCCTTCGATACGTCTGAAGTGATGATGAACTCCAAGAGACCTGACTTTTCATCAGTCTTACAGGAGAAGTGATCCTCTGTGAATGTCTCTACAGAATTGACTGTGTTCTCAGCTAATACGGAAACTGCAGCACATACTATGTCCCTACCGGCGTCCTCATAGCCTGCATGACCCTCGACACGAAAGCCGCATGCCTCATCTGCTTCATTGTAAATCGCTGTTACGTTAATCATGATTAAGCGTTGATCTTCTCAATCTTAACGCGAGTATAATTCTGTCTGTGGCCGTTCTTCTTATGATAGCCGGACTTTCTCTTATACTTGTAAACAATAACCTTCTTACCCTTAACGTCTCCAACTACGGATGCGTTAACGGTTGCACCGGCTACAGTAGGATTTCCAACCTTCATGGTTCCGTCGTTAATAGCAAGAACCTGATCGAATGTGAAAGTAGCACCAGCTTCAACGCCGAGCTTTTCTACATTAATGATATCGCCTTCTGTGACCTTGTACTGCTTACCGCCTGTTGCAATAATAGCGTACATATTGGCACCTCCATTTTATCATTACTCGCCAACTATGGTGCTGCTTTTGGGCAGACTTCGACCTCGTTGTGCGGCATACCTTGGTATTAAACCATAAATCAAGTCTATTGTCAACACATTTTTGAAAAATATTAAAAATTCTCACCTAACTGCTGAGAAAGCGGCTTAAATACCTTCTTTCTGGTGATTTCCACCAGGCCCAGCTTGGTAATATCCACTACTTCAGCCTTTACCGGATCCTTTTTAAATTCCTCTCTTAAAGTCTGCAGCAGCTTATCTTTCATGGCGTCATCTTCCATGTTAATAAAATCCACTATAATGATACCCGAAAGATTTCTGGCTCTCATTTGAAAGGCAATTTCTTTGCAGGCTTCCATATTAATCTTGAAAAAGGTCTCCTGGATATTGTTTTTACCGGCTATGGCCTTACCTGTATTTACGTCAATGGCTGTCAGGCTTTCAGTCTGCTCTATATAAAGTGAGGCACCGGACTTTAAAAGTACAATTTTCCGAAGGGCCATATTGATATGCCTGTCAACTTTATAGATAGTATTAAGTTCTACTTCCGACAAAAAGGATATTTCAGGCTTGTCAGTGATATCAAATGCTTTAAGATCTTCTTTTATATCCTTGCAGTCTGTAACTATTTTATCTATCTTATAGGTATTGGTGTCTCTAATAGCCAGAATATACTCAGGATCAGACTTTTTAATAAGGGTAAACGGAGTGTAATAAGGGGCTTTATCACATAATTCCTTGTAAAAAGCAAGCTGCGTGTCGGCTTCTTTTTTGATGATTTCTGCATCAATTCCACTGGCATTGGTCCTTATAATAATACCTGCGTCACATAAGTCGTAATCTGCAAAAATATCCGTAAGCCTGTCTTTTTCTGCTTTACCAGTTATTTTCTTGGATACATGAACACCCTTACTTCCGTGACAGATGCTCACATACTTGCCAGAGAGAGAAAAGCTTGTGGTAACTACGGGAGCCTTAGTCTTAATGCCTTCCTTTTCGATAGCTACTATAAGCTCGTCTCCCATGGAGATTTTTTTAGGGCTCTGCTTTTTTACAAAAACAGCATTGGAGCAAGCGGAAAGATCAAGATAGCATTCCAGATCCTTACTGATATTTACAAAAGCCGCATTGATATTTTTAACAATATTGGATATGCGGCCTACGTAAATGTCGCCTACTCTGTAGCCGGAGGCCTCATCGTAAGCCCTAAGGTCTGTGAGACGGTCCTCAATAAAAGCCCCGGTCAGAAGTTTATTCTTTTTTCGGGTTATAATAAAATCAGCCATTATTATCCTAAATAATCCTTATGGAAATCGCATATAGGAATCATTTCATCATTTTTTTCCGTGTATACTTCCAGTCTGTGGACCTGATACTCATAAGGGGAAAAATCCCAGCCCTTCCAGTCATAAAGAGCCTTCATGAAAAGCTCAGGGCGCAGGTGTTCCAGACCTGCTGACAGCATCAGATAAAAACACATGCCATTTTCGTACTGACCGGAATACTCTGTAGTAGGAGCATTTTCCTTAAAGTCCAGAATGAGTGGGGCGATATTTACATCAATTTCTCCGGCTTTGGAGGTCTTGCTGGTAATAATCTCAGGCAGCTTTACGAATTCACGAATGGCTTCGTATACTTCTTCGTTGGTATACTTGGAAAATTCAGAGCCGGCCTGGGGATCCTTACGCAGTACCAGGTAGTCCGACTGGCGCACCAGGGCCATAACAGACTCTTTTCTGGTCTGAGGGGGTGTAGGTGGCATAAGATATACACCAAGAATCTTAAAGCCGTCAGTCATCTCTTTATCCAAAGCGGAAAACACCTGGTCTAAACTCTCGTAGGAGTTGAGATCTACGTCAAAATACTCTCCTTCGCTGGTCTGACCTACGCCAAGAGGAGCAGCAAAGGACATAATCTGATGGGGATGGAAACCGCTGGAATATGCTACATCCAGCTCAGCACGTCTTATAGCCTTCTGGAAAAATCTCATGGTATCCAGATGGGATAAAAATTTTAAGGAGCCATATTTGGCAAATTTAATTCTAATTGTCATGTCTATTCCTCTCCCTCTCCGTGACTTGCTTCAGCGCTCTCATAGCAAACGCCACCGTGGAAAGAATATGCTCCACAGCCTGCACATTTCTTACGACAGTTGGGAGTAACCACTTCCTTAATACCGTTCTGGTATTCTCTCCACAGGAATTTACGGGTAACACCCACATCGATGAAGTCCCATGGGAAAAGCTCATCCTCGCCTCTTTCACGGAAGCAGTAGAAATCCAGATCAAAATTCATTTCTTTAATGGTATCATACCAGATATCGCGATTAAAATAATCTGTCCAGGAGTCGAAAATACAGCCTTTTCTGTATACGTTTAAAAGTAAATCCGCTACTCTTCTGTCACCACGGGCAAAAATACCCTCCAGTATAGTCAGATCGGAATCGTGCCATTTGTACTTGATGGAACGGGCGTTCAGCTGCTCTCTTACCTTGCCGCTTAAGAAACGGGCCTTACCCTCAAATTCCTCAGCAGTATTCATGCGGACCCACTGGAAAGGAGTAAATGGCTTTGGTACAAAAAAGCTGGTAGATGTGGTAATAGCAATTTTTCCGTTACGCTCTTCCTTGGATAAAGTGTAGTACTCTCTGGCAATCTTGTCAGAAAGGGTGGCAATAGCCTCGATATCTTCTTCTGTTTCAGTAGGCTGACCCAGCATGAAATAAAGCTTTACCTTGTTCCAGCCGCCACGGAATGCTTCCATGGCACCATTTAATATGTTTTCCTCGGTAAGTCCCTTATTGATAACATTACGAAGACGCTGGGAACCGGCCTCAGGAGCAAAGGTAAGGGAAGACTTATTGATATCCTGGACCTTGCTCATAACATCCAGAGCAAAAGCATCAATACGTAAGGAAGGCAGGGAAATATTAACATACTTAGGACCGAATTTTTCTATTAAAAAGTATACCAGCTCCTGAAGATGACGATAGTCACTGGAGGACAGGGAAGAAAGGGTGATCTCCTCATGACCGGTATTTTTAATCATTTTTACTGCCTGTTCCTTGAGGAAATCAATGTCTCTCTCTCTTATAGGACGATAAAGCATACCGGCCTGACAGAAACGACAGCCTCTGATACAGCCGCGCTGGATCTCCAGAGTAACCTTATCCTGAACTACCTGCAGATAAGGCACTACAGGGGCATCAGGATAGTAGGTATTATCCAGCTGCATCTCTACCTGCTTACGGATCTTTGGCTTGGCATGAGGATTGTTGGGGGTAAAGCTCTTTAAAGTACCGTCCTCATTGTAGGCAGCATCGTAGAACTGAGGAACATACATGCCCGGGATATCAGCTACCATCTCCAGAAATTCTTTTCTGCTGCCGCCATTAGCACAATTTCTGCGATATTCATTAATAATGTCCTGATATACAGTCTCGCCCTCACCCATATAGAAAAAGTCAAAGAATGGCGCTATAGGCTCAGGATTGTAGGAGCAGGGACCACCGCCAATAACAATAGGGTCGTCTTCTGTTCTGTCCACAGCAAAAAGAGGTATGCCGGACAGCTCCAGCACCTGTAAAATGTTGGTGTAACACATTTCATACTGAAGTGTTATACCTAAAAAGTCGAAATTTTTAATAGGCTCCTGGGACTCCAGGGCAAAAAGCGGAATGTGCTTTTCACGCATGATTTTGTCCAGGTCGGGCCATGGTGAATACACTCTTTCGCACCATACGCCCTCAAATTTATTAAACATATCATAGAGAATCTGAATGCCCAGATGACTCATGCCTATCTCGTAGACATCAGGGAAACACATACAAAAACGTACGTCTACCTGGCTCTTGTCCTTCATGATGGAATTGACCTCGCCACCGATATAACGCACCGGCTTCTCGATATTTAAAAGAATCTCATCAGATAATGCTGTATGTCTCATGTAATATTTTTCTCCCATATAACTCATTTTTCAACATAAATGCCTAACAGAATTATTGTATCATATCCCTTTCTAAAGAAAAAGTAGTTGTTGAAAAGACTGTGAAATTTCACTATAATAAATAATTAATAAACTATAAATTTGTAGAGGTTTGTATGTATTGTCCAAATTGTAAAAACGAATACCGTAAGGGTATAGAGATTTGCCCGGAGTGCCATGTGGAGCTGGTTGCTGAGCTGACTGAGCTTATTGACTGGACTGAGCTTTTCCGCTCAGAAGACGAGACTATGGTAAATGAAGTAGGCAGGTACTTCCGGCATATCGGTCTTAAGTATGATATTCTGACTGATGAAGAGACTGCCGAGCTTATTTTTAATGTAGCTGAAAAAGAGCTTAAAAAGGCTAAAATGGAAGCTGCTACTGTTATTAAGGTTTACCATGATAACAAGGCACAGGCTGTTGAGGCTAGTGATGAGACTGTTGAAGATGATTTTACAGAAGATTCCGAGGAGGAAGAAGTCGAAGCCTACAAGGAGCCTGAGAAGGCTTATGTCAGCGTAAAAGACAGGACTAATGACTATAAGTCTTCCGGTATTTTATTTATTATCATGGGTATAGTGCTGGTAGTGGTTAGTATTCTGAATTATATGGAAAAGCTTAACATTTTCCCGGCCCGTATTTCCCAGATAGTTATGCTGGTGCTGGGTATCGCCTGTGTTGTGGGTGGTATCGCTTCTGTTATCAGGTCCAGATCCCTTTCCAAAGAAGTAGCCGGCGAAGAGGACCTTATCAATAAGATTAAGGCTGAGCTTAATGAAAAATACCCTCCTCTCACATTTGCAGAGATGATGGAGGATAGCGATACTACACCTGAGCTTAGATACATACAGGTGCAGGAAGAAATTAAAAAATACATGGCCTCTGTTTTCCCTGAAGCTTCCTCCAGGATGCTGGATGACTTTATTGAGGAATATACAGATAGCATGTTTAATTAGGAGATTTTTATGAAAAAAGTCAGTTTAAGAAAGAAGATTCTTATTTCTATTACTCTTCTTCTATCCATCACATTTGTTTTTGGGATTTTTAATAGACCTGAAAAGTCTCAGGCTGAGGCATGGCCTATCGACAAAAATGTGGAAGAAAACAGAGATGCAGGCCGTGACCTCTACGAAGGCTCTCTTTGCCACAATGTTTTGCCGCTTGACTTAAAGATTTCTGATGGTACCAGTGCCAAAAAGATTCACGATGAGAATTTTAAGACAGCCATAAGCCTTAAAAAAGGTACCGAAATCGTGGTAAAAAGTGAGACTCCCATGTATTCCATTTATATTTTATGGGATTGCCCTGTAGCTGAATGGACCATGAAGATAGGTGATAATACCTACACCTACGGTAAAAACGGCTTTTTACACGAGTATATAGTATTGCCTGAAGCTGCTACGGAGCTGACTCTTATTATGCCTGACAGTGCTTCTCTGGGAGCAGATACCTGGGGTATCTATAAAGGCGGCATGAGCATAGCAGATATATACGCTTTCCCTGATGAGAATATTCCGGGCTGGGTACAGGTATGGCAGCCACCTCTTACTGATGCAGATATTCTGGTAGTTTCCACCCATGCAGATGACGAATATATTTTCTTTGGTGGCATCTACCCTATTTACATAGACCAGGGCAAAAAAGTCCAGCTGGCTTATTTTATCCAGCACTGGGGCAACAGACAGCGTGAGCATGAAAAGCTGAATGGTATGTGGGTAGCCGGCATGACCAATTACCCTATTCTCAGCAATTTTAAGGATAAATACTCTACTTCCTTAAATGAAGCCATAGCAAACGGTATTTCCATGGATGACTCCGTATCCTTTATGATAGATACCATAAGACAGTGTCATCCTCTTGCTGTAGTTATTCACGATAAAAATGGTGAGTATGGTCACGGTCAGCACAGACTCTCTTCTGCAGCTACCGTAGAAGCTGTTACAAAAACAGCCATAGCTACTATCAATCCTGAAAGCGCTGCGCTTTACGGTACTTGGGAGGTGCCGAAGCTTTACAGACATCTGGATAAGGAAAATGAGCTTACTCTGGATTTACGTCAGCCTATAGCTTCCCGTGATGGAAAAACAGCTATTCAGATTGCCAGACAGGCTTTCCTTTGCCACCAGTCCCAGCAGGGCTATTATTCAGTAGATGACTACGGTCAGTACAACAATTCCAAATTCGGACTTATCTACTCTACTGTAGGCGTGGATAAAAATCACAATGATTTACTGGAAAACATTGACTATACAGCTATTGATGCATTAAGAGCAAAAGCTTCTGTATCAAAAACAGGCACTGAAGCTGACTATACCCCTATTTATACAGTTGATGACCTTCGCCTTATGGAGAAAGACTGCTACGGCAAGTTTATTCTTATGCGTGATATCGATATGACAGGCATAGACTGGAAGCCCTTTGACTTCTACGGTACTTTAGACGGTAACGGACATGCCCTTATCAATCTTAAGATTACAGAGATATCTGATACTTCTGCCCTGACATACGACGGCAATAAAAAGTCTTATGATACAAGATTTGCAGGACTTTTTGCAGCAGTAAGACACGGTAATATCCATGATTTGTCTTTACTTGGCGTGAATGTTGATCTGGATGTGGAGGCTGATGTTTTTGCAGCAGGTCTCTGCGGCTATGCTACCGATACAGTTATTACAAATTGTACTGTTACAGGCGATGTTACCCTTAAGGTTACAGGTAAAATGTTTGGTGTGGCAGGTCTTATAGGCTTTGCCAATAAGACTACTGTAGACGGATGTGAAATAGATGTTACTCTGGTTAATATCGACAAAGATGCAGTCAATAAAGACGAACAGTTTACCGGCGGTGTCCTGGCTACGGGCTATATCAATGTAACTAATACCAAGGTTAATATTAAAGGCTATACTTCAGATCATGGCTATGTTCATGACGGCGGTATCGTTGGTATGTACTTTAATTATGATGGATCTACTACCAAGGGTACTATTAAAAACAATACTGTTAACGGCTTTATCAGATTTTTCGAGGATAATAAAGACCGCAGAGCTTACTGCAAGGATACAATAGGTGAAAATCTCAGTAAGAAATACACTACTGTAGAGAGCAACACTACCAGCTTTAAGTCAGAAGAAGTAAAGGAATTTGATAAAGATCTCCTGCCTCATGAGTGCAGTGGAAACAAATTCTCTCCTGTAGCTAATGAAAATGACACTGCTGCCTGTGGTCCTGTTAAAACAGAATACATGTGTGATGAATGTAAGACCTACACATATGCTGTATATTCTCTTAAAAAGCACAATGTAACAAAATGGGAAAATATCATTGAGCCTACATATACTACAGAGGGCTTGGGAAAGGGACACTGTGCAGACTGTGACACAGATGTATACGAGATACTGGAAGTCCTTCCTTTACCGACACCTACTCCTACAGATACTCCTGTACCTACTGCTACTCCGGCGCCTACAAATGGTACCGATGGCCCTACTACAGTACCGGCACCTGATGGCGGGGCTGTGGAGCCTGAAAACTCCGGCTTATTTAATACCATTATTATTGTGGTATGTATCATAGTAATTGCTGTGGTATTTGCATTTCTTCCTGCAATTGTAAAAAAGAGAAATAAATAAGATAAAAAAAGTTGACAGAAAATCCATTCTGTCAACTTTTTTAATGTATTAATCTAATGAGAATAATTCCATAATCTCTTCTTTGGAAAGGGAATTGATAAATACCTCTTTTGTGGAGATTACTGAATCTGAAAGCTCCTTCTTTTTATTCTGAAGCTTATATATCTTTTCTTCTATAGTGCCCTTGGTGATAAGCTTAATGACTTCTACCACATTTTGCTGGCCTATTCTGTGGGCTCTGTCTGTCGCCTGATTTTCTACAGCAGGATTCCACCAGGGGTCAAAGTGAATGACCGTATCGGCACCGGTCAGATTGAGGCCTGTACCGCCTGCCTTAAGAGATATTAGGAACATATGACGCTCGCCGCTATTGAAGGCCTTTACGTACTCTACACGTTCGGTATTCTTGGTGGCGCCATCCAAGTAAAAATAGGTATATCCTCTCTTATCCAGCTCACTCTTTATGATGTCCAGCATACTGGTAAACTGGGAGAATACCAGCACTCTGTGGCCATTCTCAATGAGATTTGGTAAAAGCTCTAAGAAAAGCTCCATTTTACCTGAGGTACCATCGTAATTTTCCAGGAAGGTAGCCGGATGACAGCATATCTGACGGAGTCTGGTAAGGGCTGCCAGTATCTGGAATCTGGAGGCATTGATACCCTCGCTCATAAGCTCGGCACGCAGGTCTCCCTTTACACTTTCCAAATATGACACATAGATACTCTTCTGCTCTGGTGTCAGCTCCGCAGTCATCTTTTCTTCTATCTTTTCAGGTAATTCCAGCAGCACATCTGACTTCATACGACGCATTACAAATGGCTGAATGCGCTTGTTTAATACGGCCTTTATGCCTTCGTCACCCTTGGTAATAGGCTTTTCATACTTGGTAATGAACTTTGTATATGAAAGCAGGTAAAAAGGCATGATAAAATCAAATATGGACCAAAGCTCTGACAGGCTGTTTTCTATAGGAGTACCTGTAAGTGCAAATCTGTGCTTGGATTCAAGTGCCTTTACTGTCTTGGCATTTACTGAAGCTGCATTTTTGATAAACTGGGCTTCATCAAGGAAAATAGTATTGAACATCTTGCCTTCATATGCCGTATAATCGCGTCTTACCAGCGGGTATGAGGTAATAAGCACATCAAAGCCCTTGCTGTCCTTTATGAGGGCCTCTCGCTCCTGTGGAAGGCCTTCTATGATGCGACATTTGAGATCCGGGGAGAATGTCTCAAATTCATCCATCCAATTGTATACTACTGAAGTAGGACAAACTATTAAGAACTGCTCGCCTGGGAAGCGTCTCTTCATCTCTGTGATATATACGATACTTTGCAGAGTCTTACCAAGACCCATATCGTCGGCCAGGATACCGCCCAGACCATTGCTTGCAAGATTCATTAGCCATTTATAGCCATTGACCTGATATGAACGAAGCTCGGCAGTAATACCTGAAGGGATAGCATAATCCTCATTCTGACCCTCCAGTATATTGGATACCAGGGACTTGAATTCTTCGTTTTTGCTGACGATAAAACGACCCTCGTCGAATACTCTGTCGGCAAATATAGCAAGGCCCTTGGAGATACGCAGATCATCCTTTTTCTCAATATCCTTGGCAGATATGGAGAAATCATCCAGGATGTCATTAAGCTCATGGAACTCCTCAGACTGCAGGTCTATAAAGGAGCCATCTGACAGACGGTAAAATTTCTTTTTCAGTCTGTAAGCGCGGAAAATCTGCTTCATTTCCTCTTTGGAGATCTCTCCGTAGGACAGAGTGAGATCCAGCAGATCGCTTTCTTTGGAGACATTAAGACCTATACTGAATCTTCTGTTCTGGTTGTTCTTAAGCTTCTTAAAGTCCTCTGAGTAGAAAAGTTCAGCATATTCTTTAAGCTCATCCACACCTACTGTAATAAAGTCGTAGATACCGTTATCAGCTCTTAAAAGATAGAAGCCGGAAAAAGCATCAAAGCCGTGACTCTCCAGTATCTCAGCCATTCTCCGCTCCTTTTCCTTATCTCTTAAGATAATGTAAGGAGCACTTTTAGGACTCTCAAAGGAATTAAACTTATAATCACCATAGGTAAAAATAAGCTCAGCCTTTATATAATTATTATATCTGTCAAAATAAATCTCTGCTTTTAACTCAGGAGAAATATACTTGTCGGAAAGCTCTTCCGGGATATTGATCTCCATAGTCTCGTGGAGCTTTGGCAGTACATTTTCCAGGAAACGCTGCTTGTACTTGCCCTCAAATACTAAAGAAGCCCTGTCGCCTCCCAGATTGTTGAAAAATGGAAGGAAATTACGAAGAAATACCTTGTCAGGCGTATATAAAAATCCATCTCTGTAAAGGACTTCGCCATTCTCCGTCACAGGAATAACAGGCTCTTTGTCCTTATAGTCAAAAATAACAGAGTCATTAAAATCTATTAAATCAAATTCGATATTGGGATTCTGGGTAACACACTTTACATCTGTATATGTATTACCATAGAGCTCCAAAGTACAGCTAAGATTACCTATCTGCTTAAGCAGCTTGATAAAAAGAAACTTTGAGATAATCATCTGACTTCTGGAAAAAATCTCATTGCCGTCTTTTCCGGCAGTAAGCTCAGCCACGTCAAATATGCCTAAGAGATAGTCTAAAAACATTTTGGAATCTTTGTCAAAGGCGCTCTCACCATAGATGAAATGAAAGTCCTTACCCAGTACTATAGGGTCCTGACGCACAAAGGAGTCCAGAAACTTCTTTAGATTCTGTACTTTATAAAGTCGATTGGAGCCTACTTTAATGGAAATCATGGCCTTGCCGGAAGCATTTTTCAGCATACCGGGCAAAGTGATGACTGGCTCTATATGGAAAACATCGCCTGTTAATGACAGGCTGTTCTGATTGTCAAAATAGTCTAAAACGTTGTATATGCGCTTTTCTTCAGAGGTCTTGGGCAGATTGCCCTCCTGCTTCTCCTGATGCTTAAAAAGCATGCATAATGAGCATACAACATGCTTGCAGGCGCCCTTCTCCAGCTTGCTGCCGGGACAGGTACAGGTATAGTCAAACATGCCGTCGGAAAGCTCATTTATATTGACCACATAGCTGCTGGCTCCCTTTATGACAAAGCGGTATTTGTTGCTCTGCTTTGAGTAGGATGCTGACTGAATGTGGCCATTGTTAAAATATGTGACGCCCTTATTATAGGACATCTCATCTGCTGCTAAATCTCTGATTTTTTGCTTTGAAAGATGTATCATTTTTCTTCCTTTAAAAAATTAGATATCTAATGTTAACTGCAGTTCCTGCTGGACTTCTATCTTGAAGTCTTCCAGCTTTTCGGGATTGACGATAGGCAGATCGGACAGGCTGCTAAGGCCAAAGTGACGAAGAAATTCTTCTGTGGTACCAAAGGCTATAGGACGTCCGGGAGCATCCATACGGCCCAGCTCAGTAGCCAGATTGTACTCTACCAGCTTGCTTACCGCATGATCGCAATTGACACCGCGAATAGCGGATATCTCAGTCCTGGTAATGGGCTGCTTATAAGCTATGATGGACAGGGTCTCCAGTAAAACATCTGTAAGTACAGGCTTTTTAGGGGCATGAGCCACCTTGATAATGTACTCATACATGTCAGGCTTGGTGCAGAGCTGGAAGGAATCATTGAGCTCTATGATCTGGATACCGCGATCAGCCTCTTTGTATTTAAGTGCCATATCACGAATAATATTTCTTACGGCATCAGTATCCTGCTCCAGAGCTATAGCGATACGGTCAGCCTCTACTGCCTCACCCATGGTAAAAAGAATAGCTTCAATTTTTGCTTCTAATGCTTTTATTTCATCCATTTAATTCAAAATCCCCTTATAACCCAAAAGAATTAGTTTCATCAAAGTCTACAATATCTGTAGCTGTGTACTCTATTTCGATATCCTCAAAAATATCCTGCTGAGTAATATTCATCCTGCCCATTTTCATAAGCTCCAGTATACAAAGGAAGGTAACTATAACATCCATTTTATCATGCTGGGACTCCAGTAAAGTCTTAAAAGAAAACTTGCGATGGA
Organism: Lachnospiraceae bacterium; assembly: GCA_045616485.1. GTDB lineage: Bacteria > Bacillota > Clostridia > Lachnospirales > Lachnospiraceae > RGIG3528. The sequence continues at coordinate 12,622 of JAZLGU010000044.1, read as the reverse complement.
GGATGCCATACTCCTGGACATGATACATCTTTCTGGACAGGCTGATCTCTTCTTTCTCGATCTTACCGAATTTACTTCTGATAGGATCCACCTTATCCTCACGCTTTTTCATAACTGCGTCAAAGATGTCATTAAGCTTTTTAAGAGTAATATCATTTAAGAGCTCTGAGACAGGCACTTCCTCGTGATAATTAAGGATCTCAGGAGGCAGATTGGACTTTCTGAAAAGCATTCTGTCTGCATCCATCTGCATATCTTTAAGCTCCAGGCTGGTATACTTATACATCTTATACTCTAAGAGTCGCTCTACCAGCTCTGCTCTAGGATCAATCTCTTCACCGGTCTCTTCATCGATCTCCTTGGGCAGCAGCATATCCGACTTTAATCGTAATAAGGTGGAGGCCATTACTAAAAATTCACTCATGGTATCCATGTCCTTTTCCTCGATGCCTTTTATGGCATCCAGATACTGGTCGGTAATCTCTGCTATAGGAATATCATAAATATTTACTTTGTTTACATCTATCAGATGAAGAAGCAGGTCAAGAGGACCTTCGAATGCTTCAAGCTTTACTGGTATTGCTGCCATTTTGTAACCTTTTGCCTTTTATTTTTAAAAATCGATAGTTATGACTTCGCATCTGTTGTGGATACGAAGGGGGATGGTGTGGGAGCCCATGCCACGATGTACCAGCAGCAGGCTACCCTTTACAGAATACATACCTGCGCCTCTTCTGGGCCCTGTAGGACTGGAAAAAATCAGTCCCTCGCCATTCATAAGGCGGATAAGTCCACCATGACAATGGCCGGATATGATAAGGCTAGGATGCATAGCACGAATATACATATCCACATAGTCAGGATTGTGAGCCAGCACTATCCTGGGAAGATCCGTTTGCTTGTCTTTATAGAAGGACAAATCCTCATGCTCCGTATTGTAAAAATGGAATTTTTTGTAAAAACGTCTGTCAAGTGTAAGACCGTGGATAATAAAGCCGTCACGTGTGACTTCTTCATTGTCCAGGATAAAACAATTGTCAGGAAGACTCCTTATGTACTCCTGCCAGGATACGGGAAACTCCCTTCTGAAGGTCATTTCATGATTGCCCAGACAGTAGTAAATATCTGCTATTTCTGCCAGCCTATGCAGTACTGAAAGACCCTTTTCATAATTCTTAGTCCTTTTATTTATAACATCCCCTGCTACAAAAATATAGTCAGGCTTTTCTGCCGCTATTTTTTTATAAGTCCTTTCGGAAACAGGGCAATCATGCACATCGGATATAACCACTGCTCTTTTTTGGAGACCCAGGGCTATATCCTCGTGATGAAAATCAATAACTTTGTGCTCGTATATCTCATACAAAGTAAAAAGTATGAATAATGCCAGTAATACTATTAAAACTATATAATACCATCCCATAACTAGAAAATAATCGTCTCGTCCTTTGTAATAATGCCAAGAACATGCTTGGGCTTTTCTACTTTCTTATCTGAGTAGATATAAGCAGCCTGCAGGCGGGCAGATGCCACTTTAAGCTTTTCTACATCATTGGCATAAAGTCTGGCAATAGGATCGCCCTTGGATACGTAGTCGCCTACCTTTTTAAGTATCTTGATACCTACTGACAGGTCAATATCTGACTCCTTAGTCTCACGGCCACCACCCAGGATAAGGCTGGTCATACCAATCTCATCAGTGATGATCTCAGATACATAGCCCTCTGTGGTAGAAATAATATCTTCGCAAAATTCTGTGTGGGAGAATTTGCCGTTTTTCTCGATAACAGACGCATCGCCGCCCTGAGCTGCCACAAACTCGCTAAGCTTTTTAAGAGCTGCGCCGCTATCAATAGTACCCTGTAAAAGTCTCTGGGCTTCTGCTGCATCACGAGCCTTACCGGCACCGATAAGCATATAGGAAGCAAGAGTCATGCAGGCCTCCATTAAGTCCTCAGGACCGCGTCCCTTAAGGGCTTCAATAGCCTCATAGGCCTCCAGGGCATTACCTACGTACTCACCTAAAGGCTGGCTCATATCGGAAAGAACTGCGTAAGTCTTACGACCACAGCCCTCACCTAAGCGTACCATAGTCTCAGCCAGGTCTTTGGCGTCTTCCAGAGTCTTCATAAAGGCGCCGGAGCCTACCTTAACATCAAGAACAATAACGTCAGAGCCTGCAGCTATCTTTTTACTCATGATGGAAGCTGCAATAAGAGACATATTGTCTACTGTAGCTGTAACGTCACGAAGGGCATAGATCTTCTTATCTGCAGGTACCAGATTGGCTGTCTGACCCATAATGGCAAGACCAATCTGATTTACATTATCTATAAACTGCTGATCGGTAAGAGAAACGGAAAAGCCTTTAAAGCTCTCCAGCTTGTCGATGGTGCCGCCGGTATGACCCAGACCACGTCCGCTCATCTTGGCTACAGGAACACCAAGGGCAGCTACCATAGGTCCGATAATAAGACTGGTCTTATCGCCTACACCGCCTGTGGAATGCTTATCGGCTTTTACGCCCTTAATAGCGGACAGATCAAGTCTGTCGCCGGTATCTATCATGGCATTGGTCATATCTACTGTCTCACGGTCTGTCATACCCTTAAAGTATACTGCCATGAGGAAGGAAGACATCTGATAATCAGGGATAGTACCCTCTGTATAGCCGTTAATAATAAATGTTATCTCTTCTTTTGTTAATTCTTCACCATGTTTCTTTTTGGTAATTAAATCATACATTCTCATAAGAAAGTATCTCCTTTATTATATTTCCTTTTTATTTAACTTCTCTTTATAAGCCAGAATGCCTGCGATAGTCTTCCCATCGACTATAACACCGGATAAAATCATGTCCGTAAGCTCAGATAAAGAGTAAGATTCTACTGTAATCTGCTCGTCCGCATCCAGATGCTGATGGCCGGCGCTGATATTTTTTGCTATGTATATCTCTACACATTCATTGTTGTAGGCCGGGATGCCATAGTAGGTAATAAGATGCTCTGCTGTCTCGCACTTTACACCTACCTCTTCCTCCAGCTCACGCATAGCTGCAGTCTTTTTATCTTCACCTGCATCCACACAGCCTGCAGGTATCTCTAAAGTAATGGAATCAGTGCCGGGACGATACTGTCTGACCATATATATACGTCCTGTCCCATCAGGACAAATAATGGCAGCAGCTCCTCTATGGCTCACAAAATCCCATCTGGCGGTATGGCCACCGGGCATCTCCATATCCAGACTGTAAAATTCTACTATAGAGCCTTTTTTAATTAATTCTTTTGATTTTATTTTTGGTGTATCCATAATCATTTCTTTAAAGCAGATGCCTTTTCATAGGTGGCATCACAGGCCTTTATAATGGCATTTCTAAAGCCGTACTCCTCCAGGGCAGCTACACCGCAAATAGTGGTACCGCCGGGAGAACATACTTTATCTTTAAGAATGGCAGGATGCTCTTTAGACTCCAGCACCATACGGGCTGAGCCCAGAACAGTCTGAGCGGCCATCTGGATAGCCTGCTCACGAGGAATACCATACTTTACGGCTCCATCAGCCAGCGCTTCTATAAACATATATACGAAAGCAGGTGATGATCCGGAAGCTACTATACTGGAATCAATAAGTCTCTCCGGCATGCATACGCTTTTACCTACGCAGGAAAAAAGCTTAAGCACATCATCCTTTTTTCCGTCAAAGGAATCGGAAAAAGATATGGCTGTCATACCCTGCTTTATCTGGGCAGGAGTATTGGGCATGGCGCGTACTACATTTACCTTGCCTTCAAAGTATTCTTCAATGGAGGCGCAGGTACGACCGGGAGCCAGAGACACAAAGGTCTTTTTACCGGTGGATGTAAGTACAGTCTCTTTTATCTCAGCAAATACCTCGTCATATACCTGGGGCTTTATAGCCAGTATAATAAGCTCGGACAGCTTTACTACCTCTTTATTGGAGGAGCCGCAGACTATATGAGATTTACAGGATATCTCATCATTTTTTCTTTCATTCTTACCATGGATAATAACATTATCATGGCCAAAAGCCTCTATGGCACCACTTATAAGTGGCATACCCATATTGCCGGTACCGATAAATCCGATCATAAAATCTCCTCTTTAAGTATAATAAAAAAATAGGCCAGTCTTTATTGTATAATAAAACTGGCCTAAAAACAAGGATTTTCCTATTCTCTTTTAATTTTATTTTAGCAGATAGTATTGAGGAAGCCTTCTATTCTATCCAGACCCTTCTCGATGTTTTCCATGGAGATGGCATAGGAAAGACGCATATGATTGGGGGCACCAAAATCAGCACAAGGAATAACTGCTGTCTTGTAATCGTCGATAAGGATACGAGCTACATCGCCGATATTTTCAATAGTCTGCTCCTGATACTTTTTGCCAAAAACATTGGTCATATCTACAAATACATAGAAAGCACCCTGAGGCTTCAGACAGGAAATAAGAGGCATGGAGGACAGTCTGTCATACATATATACTCTTCTTCTGTCAAATTCTTTTCTCATATCCTCAATAGTGTCCTGAGGGCCGCAAAGAGCCTCTAAAGAAGCAGCCTGAGCGATAGAGCCGGGATTGGAAGTCTGATGAGACTGGATGGAGCCCATAAGAGCAGCAATCTCACGAGGAGCGCCTACATAGCCTATTCTCCAGCCGGTCATGGCATAGGCCTTTGATACGCCGGAGCAGGTAATGGTACGGTCATAGATATCCTGACCCAGGGAAGCTATAGATACGACCTCATCATCTGTATATACGAGATTCTCGTACATCTCGTCGGATACACAGTAGATATCATTCTTTACAATGACCTGAGCCAGCTCAAGTAGCTCATCCTTGGTATATATCATACCTGTGGGATTGGAAGGAGTATTGAGTACAACTGCCTTTGTCCTCTCTGTAATAGCAGCCTGCAGCTGAGCAGCTGTCATTTTATAGCTCTGGCTGGCAGGACAGTCAACGATAACAGGTACACCGCCACAAAGCTTTACTATCTCAGGATAGCTGAGCCAGAAAGGTGCAGGGATGATGACCTCATCACCGGGATTAATAATAGCCTCAAAAACATTGGTAAGAGAATGCTTACCACCGTTAGATACTACTATCTGACTTATATCGTAGGAAAGATTATTAAATCTTTTAAACTTCTGGGCAATAGCCTGTCGCAGCTCTACTGTACCTGAAGCAGGTGTATACTTGGTAAAGCCATCGTCAATAGCTTTTTTGGCTGCATCACAAATATTCTGAGGTGTATTAAAATCCGGCTCACCTGCACCAAATCCTACTACATCGATACCCTCAGCTTTCATTTTCTTAGCCTTGGCTGTGATAGCCAGGGTAGATGAAGGCTTTACTGCTAGTGCTTTTTTAGAAAGTTCAAGTGACATGTTATCTCCTTTTATGAAACGAAGTGGAATAAATGGGAAACTCTTTATCTCCTTTTATGAAACGAAGTGGAATAAATGGAGAACTCTTTATCTCCTACTATGAAATATTCCTGTATTTCATAATCATGGTATAATTGTATACATTTGTACAAGACGATATGATATCCTATTATAGAAGAAAAAGCAAGCAAATTATAAAAATAATAATGAATAATCACTTGAAAATTACTTATAAATATAATGATATTATGTGATATAAGAAATGAACAAAAAAAGACCGCACATTTACATGTGCGGAGTAATAACCTGATAGAATCAGCTATTAGCGTTAGGATCAACGAAATTTACGTGAAGAGCGCCATTCTCATCGTACCACTGCTGGTCGAAATTTTTGCTAGGCATACCGCCATTTGCTGTCTCTTCGATATCAAGTACCTTTACATCTGGATCTGTCCAAGTCTTCATTTTTATGTCCTCCCTATAATTATGACTCTACGAATGTAGCTTCCCACTTACCATCAGCATTTACAAAAATGTCATCAGGCTCTGTAACAGTAGCGCCGCCGTACTGAGTATTGCTAACCTTTACTTCCTCTACAGCTGGTGTATTCCAATTGTTCTTCATAATTTTTTCCTCCCAAAAATTACTTCTTATAAGATATTTTAGATAATATCACTATGTTATTTTTATATCAAGAAATATTTCATATTTGTAACAATTAATATATGACAGGGGGACGTTTCCAACTGACAACATTTAAATCTTGTCAGCTGGAAACGTCCCCCTCTGTTACAATATGTTTAAATAATTAGCTCTCGAAATTTACGTGAAGAGCGCCATTCTCATCGTACCATGACTGGTCGAAATTCTTGCTAGGCATACCACCATTCTGTGTAGCTGAGATCTCAACTACTTCTACTGCAGGCATATTCCAATTCTTCATCTTTATGTCCTCCCTCAAATTATGATGCTACGAAAGTAGCTTCCCACTTACCATCAGCGTTTACAAAAACGTCATCAGGCTCTGTAACAGTAGCACCACCGTACTGTGTATTGCTAACCTTTACTTCTTCTACTGCGGGTGTATTCCAATTCTTCATTGTATAATCCTCCTACAATTTACTAATTCATTTTGAACCTTTGCCATCTTACCACCAGGCTATATATATTGCAAGAGATGTAACAATATTGTAATTTTTTATCACGTCTATTTTGATATGAGTTTATCAAGCTGATTTACATAAAGTGAAAATGAATAAGCATCTACTACCATCAGGGTTTTATTGCTATTCTCTTCGAGATTGTCCCGGGTCAGAGTATCCAGCCACTCTGCTATTTTCTTTTTATCCAGATAGTCTAAAGTAGATGGACTATATAGCTGATTTTTTATGACAGGTAATACATCATCCCATACCAGACTCAGTCTATAGTAGATATCACCACTCTGACGGCCACGATGGCGCACGTCGTGACGTATAAATTCAGGTACAATACCTGCCATACCCTCTCTTACCAGACGTCTGTCATAATCATCCCAGGAGAAACATTCTATAGGCAGGGAATAGCAGAGCTGCATCATATCGTGGGTACGCATGGGGTCTCTGGGCAGTACACCATATGTAAGACTGGTCTTGGTATCTACTTCGCCTATCTGGGCATTAGCCTTCTGGAAAAACATGACTTTACGCATGGCCTTAAGATCTTCAAAGGGCAGATAATGACCATTATTTTCCACCATACGGGTAGAGAGCTTGTATGCTTCTCCTATATCGCTTCTGGTGAAATTTTCTTCGTAGAAGCTATGATTCTCTTTTACCCATTTTCTATAATTCTTGTAGAGATTCCAAAGATTTCTTAAATAACGCTTAGGCGGTACCCCTACTTTTTTTGCTACTCCAAGGCTTTTGTAAGCTTTTATAAAGCGCAGATGCTTTAAATGATCATAGAGTGAATTTTCGATGCTACCGGCGGATATGGTGCAATTGCCCGTAGCTCCGGTCAGCATTATCTTTACTCCATCTGCTGCAGCCTGCTTATATATCTCGTCGGACCAGATGGAATTTTGCTGGGACTTGCAAGGCAGCTCCCAAAGACGAATGATATTATCTGCTTCCTGCAGGTAATTTCTACCGGCAGTATCGATAAAATGAGGCTTGATATTGGGGTAAGCTTCTACTACTTTCATGACGCCACTGGTCTCGTCGTATACGAGATACCCCTTATTATCCAGATTGGCCTCCTTTAAAGGGACAGATGTATAGCTGTTTATAGACTTTCCTTCTCTTGCCATAAGAATGGCAGCTGTACAGGCGACTGAAGTACTGTCCAGTCCGCGGCTAAGCTGAGCACCTATATGATCTTTATTTCTAAGTATCCTGCCCACGGCATGGTACATCACATCTTTTATCATATCCTCACTCTTTTTAGGAGTGATTTTTCTATTTACCTTGATCTCATCTTTTGGCCTGTAATACTCATGCTCTTCTATAATGGCATTGTCGTCGCTGCCGAGACTAATGGTAACGAAAGTGCCGCTTACTACCTTATATACGGAGTCTACGGCAGTCTCCCTGCATTCAGACATCATAACAGGTCCACGCATGGAAATACTGTCCAAAAGCCAGCGATTATTCTTTTTAAAGTCCAGACCACTATTACGAAGTAATGGATAAAAGAGTGTAGAAAAATGAACCTGACTGCCCCTTACGGTATAGAATAAACAACGCTGGGCAAAACGGTCATTGGCCAGCATGACTTCACGGGCCTCTTTATCATAGATAGCAAAGGAAAAGGAGCCATGAAGATGCTTTATAACATCCTTTTTCCACTTCTTAAACGCTGCCAGTATCACTGCCCCGTCCGGAGTATCAGAGGGGAGCTGCATCGCCTCTTTAAGCTCTATATGATTGTCCAGGAAACAGTCGGCTGTGAAAAGCAGCTCGGGCTCTTCTACAGGCAACACATCACGTTCTGCTTCAGGAGTAAAATACTGATGGGCACAGCCCATAAAGGCAGAGCCGGAAATTATATTATCTACATGCTCTACTGCATACGCTGAATATTCCTTTTTATACTTTTCTGCCTGGACTGAAAAGTCACTAGTGTTTTTTAGATCTACAGCTCCATATATCGCTGACATGAGAAACTACCCCTGTAATTTACTTTTTATAAACATATCCGGAAATGCTTTATCACTACTTTTTAGCTTACTATGAGTGTCAAAAATCTGACCCTTAAAGCCACAGTTGCCATATACATTATATTTCTTCCCCACAGTAGAGTCTGGTAAGAAATAATGGGTATAGCTACATAAAAACAAGCCATCCTTTTTAAGATATGAATCCAGCTCTATTACCTGCTTGTCATACTTTTCATAAGGATAAATATTAGAAAGGTCTGTGATGCCGTTATTTTGCACATACTGTGGTGTACGTTCCAGTACTGCCATGGCCAGCACCATATCGTATGGACCATACTTTGCTATCTTTTTAGGAATGGACTTGATAAAAACAATCTTATTATCCAGCTTTCGCTTTTTACATATACGCAAGCTGTCAGCATTAATCTCAGCCCCTACAATGGTAGCCTCCGGAAAATACTGCCTAAGTGTCACTACTTCTTCGCCGGTGCAACAGCCATAGGAAAGGATTCTAATATCCGTTTTATTGATAGAATCAAAGTATTCCTTTGCAGCAGCAAATTCATTGGGATAACGATCCATAGCAGTATAACAGGTGGTCTGCTGAGCCCTTTTGGAATGAAAGAACTTCATCTTCACCAGAGATCTGTACTTTCTGCTGGTAATAAATCGAAGAATCTTCTTAAATAGTCTGTATATCTTCATAACTATTTTTGCAATTATGTTATGTTTTTCCTGTTGTTTTATTTTTGTTTTAAGATTAGTAAGCATGATGGGTACCCTGGGGAGAACTAGTTATTGGGCCATTTTCTAATTTTACCGAAAAAACAGCTTGGTTTAATAGCCACCTGATATTTTGAACTGATCAATTCTTTTGATAAATCGTAGAATTCATTTTCTGTAATTCCAGGTGATAAATCAACATTAAGTTTATATAGCTTAACATTGGAAAAATTCATTTTTATTATGTATTCTTTGTTTTCATTAAAAGTGATGGATTTTAGTACATTATCCTTTAATTTTATAAGGACACGAGTTTCTTTTTCGTAGTACCATATATTATCTTTAATAAATCCAACATGCTCTTCTTTGAATTTTTTAATTTCTTTACAGGCTATATGATAGTTTATAAATGTATTATATCTTAATGCTACTTTACCTTTCTTCTCTTGCCCTTTATAAATAATATCTCCAATAATCAAATCAAAATCTTTTCCTTTTTGGAGTGTCATAAGATTTGTGGTAGTATTATTTGCATTTTTAATTGCAAGTGTAAAAGTAGAATTATCAATAATTTTAGATATTTGATTAAATTTGTTGAATCTGATGCGGCCGCCATCTTTATTGGAATAAATAAACCATAAAGCCAGATTTTCTTCCGTTCCTGTGCTAAAGCATAATGAATAATAAGCATTTAGATTATCTGTAAACTGCGCGGTATCTTCACAATCATTAAATCCTTTTACAGAAGAAATCCAGAATTCATTATTTTTGACAATAGATTTGATAGCATTCTTGCCTGCATAATGATTGTATTCAGTATGGTGTGCATATTTGTTTTCATAATAGTCATCCAGATCCTCAAAGGTCTGAAGACTTGGAAACTTTTGATAATTAATAGTCGACATTGGATGTTTACCTTATGCTTTATATATTTAAAAATTACTATTATATATCCATGGAAGAATAACTATTACTTTTTGTATAAATCTAATGTTTTTGATGTGACATCATCCCAATTAAAATGGCTTTTTTACGAAATTCACTAAATCTTCGTTATAAAACTTGGGGCTATCTTCAAGTGTCTTTTCAAGCTGGCGTTGAAATCATTAACATCATTAGCAATTTGACAGTGAGGGCACACGGGCAGATGCAAGCATTCATATTGTCTGTCATTATTTGTCATTATACAAAAAAGAATAAATCTAAGTCAACCCTAATAAGGGAAATATCCTGAGGATAAAATTAGTATTTTACACTATCATCTGGAGTATAGTTCGTTTATGTCGAGTCTTCTTTTGCAAATATATAAACATTTGAACCACATTGCCTATTTACATTGCTTACTTCACTATATATTATTAAGAGGTGGTGTAAAAACAGAAGACACAATAAATATAATTAATTAAGTGTATATTTATACTAAGTTTACACCACCTTGGGGACAAAAAGTATATACTATATATACTAACTTTTGGAGGGCGATATAATGAAAAGATTTACAAAAAAAGCACTGGCACTTGTTGTTATGCTTGCATGTTGCATTACTCTTTTACCGTTAAGATATGCTGATGCAGCCGGAAGAACTAAGGTCGCTTATCTGGCGCTGGGGGATAGTTTGACAGACTATGCAACATATGATGGTAAAGATTGGACTACTTATCCTGTATATGTAAAGGAAAAGCTGGAAAAATCCAAGAATGTTGAAATCATTATTCGTAATGATGCTAAAGGTGGCTATACTACGGATGATGTTTTTTATCAGATTATTAACGATGCAAAAGTTATCGATGATATCAAAAAGGCTGATTTTATAACAATTTGCATTGGTGGTAATGATATAATTCATATGCTGGGTGAAGCTTTATACAGAGCAGGCTATGACACTCCTGATTTGATTGGAAGTAAGAACAGAATCACAACTAGTAGCCCTGTATATAAAGCAGTTACCGATGCTTTAGGGAACTCTAAAAATGAGCTTCATATAAAATATATTGCTTCAATAAATGAAAAAGTAAAACAAACTATTTCTGTTATTGAGAGTTATAATCCAAATTGTAAAATCGCTCTTACTAATGTAGGTTATAATGATAATTATGGTGTTTCCACTTTATCAAGTATAGTCAATATGGATATAATAACCTCTTACCTTTTTACCAGATCTGTAAAAACCGCAATAAATGAGATTCAACAGTATTATAAAGCATTAGCTTCAAGCGATAGTAATGTTTACTATGTAAATCTTGACAGCTTATTTAATTCTCAGTATCTGCAGTATGGTGCAGATGGTAAATTTGTAGACTTTCACCCCAATTATGATGGCCAGGTAAAGATGGCAGATTGCTTTATCAATGACTTTTGGAAGAAGGTAGACTTTAGCAAAGCAAAAGGAGCTTATACTACAGAGACACCTGTGGAGAATCTTTACTATAAGTTTACTGCAATTAATGATAGTACTCACTCTTCTGCTAATGCTGTTATAGGTGATGTAAATATCCTTACCTTGGATGCAAAAGGAATAGGCAGTAAAATGTACTGTAGTAGTGACACTGACTCAAGGAGCTTCGAGTTAAAAATGAAACCTGCTAAGGCTGCCGGAGTTATAACCGGACTCTCTTTTTGGGATACTTCCAATGCCTCTGAAGTTCTTATAAGATTTGAAGGAACTAATACTACAAAGCTTGTCGTGTGTTCCGGTGGTAATGGAAAGTACGTTTCCAAGTCATTTAGCCTAGGATTTGATGCCTCGTTAGCCGAGCATAAGTATAATGTAGCGTTTGATAATAATAAAGTTAATATTATTGTTGATGACAAGAATATTGGATCTTTAGATATCACTTCAGTGACATCGCCTGTTTCCCAAGTTACACCAATTATATTTATTGAAAAAGCTGACTGGACAGGCAAATTTGCAGGTAAAGAAGTACACAGTGTTTTTTCAGAGTTTGTAAAATAAATATTATTCATTAAATGCCCCTTTGAAAATAATTCAAAGGGGCATTTAAAAATTCTAAGAATTATATAGTTATAATCCCAAAGTCCTTTGTCATAAATAACATTTCACTTCTTCTCATATACGTTTTTCAAATTTTTTTCTTCTCTTTTTCATTTTATTCATTATAGATGACAGGCTATTGTATATATATACAAAAACCAAAATCAGCAGAAATCTGATTAAAAATAGAATTACAAAGGACAAAGCATTTTTATTACCAAAATGTTCCACATACTTATACCATGGAATTATTGTCATTTCTATTGTATGAACTACAAAGAAATACAATGAAAACTTTCCTATATATGAAATATATTTAGATATAAAACCGTTATATTTATTTAAAACTATAAT
>JAZLGU010000043.1:0-4725 GCA_045616485.1 Lachnospiraceae bacterium | reverse complement strand
ATATTCTCTGCTTCTTTCACGCTGAAACCCTTTAAAGTCAGATTACGCTTGATTTCTTCAGGAGATACGGCATCCCTGAACATATCGAGTCCAAGTCTCAGCCCTTCTTCGTGGGATACGGTCATGCCTCATCCTCCGCATTCTCAGAAGGCCAGCTTTGAGTCGCTTCACTAATCTCTTCATCATGCTGCAGTTCCATGGTCTCGACATCAATTTTGACGCCATCCCGATAAATGAACCTCTTACCGTTTTCAACTACCTCAATACTGCCGTCCAGACGCATTACGGGTCCATCTGTCATAAAATCCAGTGCCTCTTCATCGTTTTCAAGAACAGCCAGGTTTCCCGCAACAGATACCGCATAGCTGTCCCAGATTTTTAAAGCTTCAACAATCCCCTCCTCTGAGGTATAAGCAGATGCTCCAAGCGCTTCAGGAACTTCAAACTCGCAGGTCTCCAGCCCACAAGCTATTCGGTAACAGGTCGGACTCATCTCAATATCGCGGACCAGCTTCAGCTCTGTACTTCCACATACAGGACACGCCATATGCTCGCCGGCAGCACAATACACTTCTATCATGCCGCCGAATACGTTAACCGAAGTGTCCTTAACCCTACAAAACGGATTCTTCTCAAATTTAGGCTCCTCAGCCATTGATACACACCTCCAGTGCTTTTTCATACGAGGATTTGATGTCCACACGTTTACAAAGCCTCAGAAAAACATTTTTCCTTGTAATCACGCATTTCTCAGGCCCTATAAATCTCATACAGCCTCTTCGTGTAAGGAAGCTGGCCTCTACGGGTTTCATCTTACCTATCATTTTCTCTGTGCCGGCTATCTCGGCACATACTTCTACAGTGTCTTCAGACGTCTGCATTGTTTCACACCCCTTTTTATTCTCATCTATATCTGCGCCTGAAGCTTATGGTCTCGTTTCCTACCCGAAGCTCGAACTGACTGCTGATCTTATGTACGACCAGAGTATCATCGACCTTGTCATACGGGACGATAGAATATGAGCCATCTATTTCAGTTGCAAATATAACAGGATTAATGGAGCGCAGACGGCCTGCCTCAAACACGAAATAAGTGTTAAAATACTTGTCGTCAAATATGTTGTGAGGACCCCATCCTCCGTGCTTTCTGGTGTTACGCACATAGCTGAAGTTAAGGTCACTTACGTTACGGACTTCAACTTCAGCACTACGATTGCCAGCTGACTGCTTCTTTATAAAGAATCCGCCAGGGCTAATCCCTTCACCGGCGTCCGGTTCCCACTTCACCATCGGGAAAAACAGCTCACCCGCTATCAGTCTCAGCTGATAGTTATCCCTGTCAGTGGCTACTATAAGATTGGTTTCAATATTTTTCTGTGACGGACTGATATATAAATGCCATTTACCATCCCCTTCGGCATTATAGAATGTATCTATCCTGAAGCGTTCCCTGTCGCCGATTGTTACTCTTAAAAGCTTCTCACCATACGGAAGCTCCATATCCGTAACAAATCCAGGCCGAAGAAATATATCATGTACAGCTCGCACTTCATTTTTAAGAAATAAGCAGTCTCCTTTTTGTCGTTGCGTAGCCTGAGAAGTTTCAGTCCGCACATCATCCCTCACCGCATAGGATAACCCGTCCTCCGGTGTCTTCATCTCTGACACATCACGCTGTTCACCTACGGATGCAGCAGTTTCTGTCTCAAGTGCAAGCCTCAGCTCGCTTGAACGCAAAAGCAATGTCTCGACATCTGTATCTGAAGCATATGCGTTACCTGCCCCTATCAGTATCATTATCAGAAGCAGACCCATTGTTTTTTTCATTGCAACACCTCTCATATGTATGAAACCTTTCCGTTCTGTGAACCAAATCCAGAAAAGACAGATTTTCCATTGTAACCTGTAAAATCAAGGTCAAGATGCCCGCCTGTCGAATTAGCCGACGGATTGGCATATTCATCAAGAACCTTTATTCCCTTGGAATTTGCGTAATCAATGAACTGACGCCTAAACTCCTCGTTTTCTAACGCGTCAGAAGCAACATCAAGCTTATCCCCTGAATAATGGCTTCCCCTCTCTGCTACAGCATGCATATCCCCGTCCGTACCACTGGTTACAAGCAGGTCCTCGCCTGTCTGCTCTTTATACCAGTCAGCAAGATCCTGAAGCCCATTAAGCGTCGTATCCCTTACACCGTTCATCGAGACATCGGGATTTGTCGTCCAGTTCTGGCCGAAAGCACCCGTACCTGCACTACCACTACCAGTTCCTGCACCTTTACCGCTAAGGCATATAAACGGGATAATCATGATTATTATCATTAAGAAAACTGCAAAGAATAGGCTTAGAAAAGCCTTTACTGCCTTGCCTATCATAAAAGCAACCTCCGTCAGAAATACGGAAGCTTAAGCCCAAGCTTGGCCAGGGAATCAGCACACAGATAACAGGGAAAGCCTATATCGGCATCGTAAAGCTGGCCCTTATAGTCAACAATAAGTGCATCTGCCGTTCTTCCGTCTGGTCTACGCAGTCTTGCCTTGCCTTTTAGCTTTCCTTTGCTCTGCAGCACTTCAGGCGGAACGTACCCGTATTCAAGATAAGCCTTTGCGGCAGGCTTTGATTTAAGCTCCCTGACAAACAGCGAATCCTCATCAAGTCCGGGAAACGTCTGGCTATTTACAGGACTCTCCCCTACATTCTCACTTGTAGCTGCACTAGAAGCCGTTTCTTTCTTATTGCCTTGAGCTAGCTCATGACGTATAGCCCCTGAAGCAGGAGGAAGATAGTTATCAGTCTGCTTTTTATCATCTCCGGCTCTAAAAACTGAAAAAATGATAAAGGCTAGAGAAATAAGGAATGAAATTATGATAGAAGTCTTCAGATTCATTAAGCACCTCTGTCCCGTGTTTTTTCAGGTTCTGCAAGCCAGCCTAAATCGGCATAAACTCTTGCAGAACGAAAAAACACGTCTTGGAGTATTAGGAAATAGAGAGTATGAAAGAAATCAAATCTAATTGACTTGATAATACGCAATCTATAAAATTAAAAGTGAGGTAAAACCATGTACCAAAAATCATTAACCAACAAAGGAGAAAACAATAATGGCATTCTGGAATACCAAAAAAACTGTAGAAGAACCACCGAAGCCAGTCCCTGAACCTACTGAAGAAGAACGCAAGGAAGCTGAGCTCGAAGAAAAAGCCAGGAACATCATCATCACTACCCTCGACGTGAGACGGGACTACGACATCATCGGTGTAGCGTCTGCCGAAAGTCCCTGGGAGCTTAGGATGGATGCTGTAAGACAGGGAGCCGACGCAATCGTAGGCTACCGCATCAACACCTATGCCGTAGGCATGAATGCAATGGGCCCCTGCGAGCTGAACTATGGCACCCTTGTGAAATTCAAATAACCGTCTGTCCTGACCGCTCCGGTCAGGGCTTTTTTATTGATACTTGTTACCCATAGCAGGAGTAGAACCACCGGCTTTTTTCAGATTTTCACTGACCGCTTTAGCGTATTCACCGCCCTGTCTATTTATGGGAGCAGCTCCCGGATGATGGGTTGCACCGTTCCTCATATACGGGTTATCGTTATAGCCGAGCGGAGGATTAAAATGGCCATAGTTTCGCTGATCCGCCATATCCATAGCCTGAACAGCACCTTCGTTAGCAGCCGTCGCAAACTTAGTAGTTGCGACATTCCACGCTGCACCCATCTGCCTTGAAGCAGAAGCCGCGTAACCACCCGCAAAAGACCTTGCTCCTGCTGCTGCACCTTTCATCACACCGCTGAAGCCACCGCCTGCTGCCTGATAGGCATTACTTGCTGAGGCTGCAGCACTACTGCCCGCAGTACCGAACATGCCGCCCATGGACTGGGAAAGCCCTATAGCACCACCTGCCATCCCCATCGCAGCTGCACCACCTGTATAGATAGCTGCTGCAGCACCTACGGCATGAGCGATAAGGTTGTGCCCTGTAAGAGCAGGAGAGCCGCTGAGAGCTGCACCTGCGATTGATGGAACTTCACAAGCTACATAGGCAAAAGTCCAGGCCATAAGCACTGCAAGCACAGTCTGACCGACACCAGGACGGGATGTAAAATTAACTAGGTCGCCCATTGACAAGCCTGCAATACCCGTAGACCAGACCGTGGTACTCATCATGCCTACTATGGCAGACATGAACATTATCTTTATGCCGATTCCCATCACATACCTGAAATTCTGAGCACCGAACTGTTCTGTCTTATCAAACGCTGCAAACGGAATAAGAATCAGCCCTAGCGAGGTAACCATATAAAACTCAATCATCGTGGTAATAACGTTTATTAGAATCATGAGAAAAGCTACCAAGATTCCCAATGCCCCAAAACAGGCGAGCAGAAACTTCCACACGATAGTAAACGGAGCAAGTATATTGATTGCCAGCTCAAGCAAGCCTTTCGGGGCAAGGATATAGGTAAAATATACGGATGCATATCCTAACCCTTTAGCTATGATCCATGACGGGCTTTCAAGGGATTCAGCGCCTGCTACAACGCTACCGTACCCACTGGCACCAGCTGTAGAACCAATCTCCGTAAACGAGCGGACTATGATACTGCAGAAATCAAGACCGCTGGTCCAGTTATTGATTACCCAAATCCAGAACCCGTATTTGAACATCTTGCCTATAAGCATGGCAAAGGTCTGCTGAAACTCTCCGAAACGCACTACA
>JAZLGU010000042.1:0-71580 GCA_045616485.1 Lachnospiraceae bacterium | reverse complement strand
TTTTCTGTAAAATAGGTTATACTGTGTTCCATAAAAAGAGTTCCCTTTCTGCATAGATTATTGTTTTTGTCGACTTTAAATCTACACGTTTAGGAACTCTTTTTCAATTCTCATTTTTTACGAATAAAATTTTACGCTAGCTTTGTTGTACCTGAAATTTTTTCTGCAGGAAAATCATTGGCAAAGGATGGAATAAGAAAAGAGCTTGGGCAAATTTATTTGCCCAAACTCCTTAACTTAACGTTATTGGGACGGTTCCTTAACTTAACGTTATTGGAACCGTCCCTGTTGACACGCATTAACGCCTTAATGCCGCCTGAATGCGGCTTTTTTTGATATTATGAAAATCGCTGCTATTCCTACAAGCAGCATAGTGCCTATTATAATATAGTGAGTTGAGCCTATGCTTTTTACATCGGCAGTATCTTTGGGTGTCGGAGAGAGTGTAGCAGCCGGTTCATCATGGGATGGACTTCGCATGCCTATAACGTATATAGGAAAATCTGCCTGGGATTTTTGCCAGGTGCTATCAAAGCTGTCTGCTGAGAATAACAAGTTTTGCAAAGCCTCTCCCTGGTTATTCACGTTGTTTGTTAAGATGACTGAGTCGATTTCACCGCATATTTCCATTACCAGCGAAAAGGAATCACCGAAAATGGGATAGGGGGTATCTAAAACAAAAAAGTAGTTGGTGAGGGTAGGCCCATCAAATCGTTGAAGAAGAATCAGTTTATCTTTATCAAAAGAGTCATCAAGAGGATTAAGGTATATGTTCACCCGGACGTCGGGATAATGCAATAAATCGTTTTCCACAGAGTAGGGAAGGGCAGTGGCGCCGATAACGAGGCCGGACAAAGAATCAAAGCCGTTCTTCTTTTCAAATTTTATACCATACAGCCGGTTATCAGGGGTCTGACCATTTGGCCATACGACTTTTTCACCATTGGTATAGACAGTAGTGGAGTCGGGCACTATTTTTTTACTGTCAATAATGCCACAGTACTGAAAATGCGCATCTTCATAGGAAAGCCAGAAATAGCCCTTATTTCCCCAGCTTTCACCCCAGGAATTGAGACAAAGATAGGCACCGTCGCATTTGGGGGAAAAACTAAATTTTTCCTTGGGGTAATTGTCATCCCATCCTACAATAGTGACAGCATGCCCGCCATATGCTTCCATTTTGGAAGGATTAAAGTACATGGAGCAGGTTTCGTAATTAAAGCATTCACCCTCCGGTGATTCGATTGCAACACGCATTCCACCATATTTCATAATGTGTTTTTTGACTGCTTTGTTCCAATAATCTGCTTCAGTAGAAGTTAGTGTGTAAAAATCCGGGAAAGACACGGTAGAGGTACAGCGTATGATGGGCTCTTGACTGTTTTTAGCCGGGACTCCGAACAAGCAAAAGAAAATCATGGCGTCATAACAACTGAAACCATCCCCGGTAATAGCTTCCCAGGTGTCGGCGTTTGCATCGCCGAGCGTGCGTGAACCGTAGTACTCGGCAGAGTTTAGGCGGTCGGTGTAGCTTTCGGACAAATTGATATATTCATGATGGCTCAGCGCATAGTTGGTCTCCAGACATTTAGTCATGGAATATAAGTCGCAGAGACCGAGAGGACCTTGGTCCTCCACAGGAATATTCATTATTTCCGTCAGTGAAAATGCAGAAGGCAGATCGTAGCCATCAGAAAAGTAGATCTGATTAACAGTAGGTGAATTGGTATCTTTTGAAAAAAAGGTGTAAGAGGTGCAATCTTCCCAAGGCTCGTTAATTTCAGATGCCTGTACCTTAAAGGGCTCGGAAAGAAGGCATAACGACAATAGTATAGTGATAAAAAATGTATTTTTCATGATTTCATCCCCGTTCATGCTGACACTATAGCATAAGTATTATTTCATGTAAAGGCTGTACGAGTCCCCCTCTTTTCTTATTGCCGAAGGAATGCTATAATTAATGCAAATTTTCTTGGGGGGATTGTATTATGGAGTTAAAGATGTATGTGGAGTGCCGCCTTTTCGGAGACGATTACGATAACCATTATATAAGCGGTTTGTCTATGGCGGATGGTACCACGACAAAGAATATTTTGTCACATATTCCCGGCGGTAGAGACTATATGTTGCCGGGGGAGACGGTAAGTGACGGAGCGGGCCATGATTTTACACTGAATGTACGTAAAGTGGGCGAGGCCTACCGTGTATCTGCCACTGTGAAAAATAATAGCGCGCAGGATACAAAGATTGAAATGCTGTCCAATGTGGCTCTGCGCCACCTGGACTTTTCCAAGGTCCACAGAATACGTTCTTTCTGGAGTGCGGAAGGACATCTGGTGACAGATACTAAGGCTTCCCTTAATCTATCTCCATCCTGGGCGGGGCAGGGTGCACGCATAGAGAAATTCTGCAATCTCTCCTCCGCACCCAATCGTGTTTTTCATCCTTTTATCTGCCTGGAAAATGAGGATACCGGCGAATTTCTGGGGGTAATGTTGTCCGGCGGCTATGCTTGGCAGATAGAACTTATTGAGAGAAACCGGGAGTTTTTCATAAATGGTGGCCAGGCAGACTATGACACAGGCAGGTGGAGAAAAAATCTGGCTGCAGGTGAGAGCTACACCACAGGTGAGACCTTTATAGCTGTAGGACATTCCATAGAGGACGTATGTGCAAAGCTTACAGCTGCACAGGAGCCTCATATAAGTCCCAAGGACGACCATATGGCCATTGCATTTAATGAGTATTGTGTGACCTGG
Organism: Lachnospiraceae bacterium; assembly: GCA_045616485.1. Lineage (GTDB taxonomy): Bacteria > Bacillota > Clostridia > Lachnospirales > Lachnospiraceae > RGIG3528. The sequence continues at coordinate 68,821 of JAZLGU010000042.1, read as the reverse complement.
GGTAATGCCAACGAGGAAAACCTGCTGAAAATTCTGGAAACTTTGAAGGGCAAGGGCATTGGTCTTTTTGTCATTGACAGTGGCTGGTATCTGGAAGGTGGCAACTGGTGGGATGACCAGGGTAACTGGAATATCAATAAAAAGAACTTCCCCAATGGCTTTAAGACAGTAACGTCAAAGGCTAGAGAATACGGTATGATTCCCGGCCTCTGGTACGAGATAGAGGTGGTGGGAAATCACGTGTCTGCCTATAACGAGACAGAGCACCTGTTAAAAAGAGATGGCCTGCCTATTACCGTAGGCGGCTGCCGATTCTGGGATATGACAGATCCCTGGGTCATAGATTATCTCACGGAAAAAGTGATTTATGTCCTTAGGGATAATGATTTTGGTTATATAAAGATTGATTACAATTCTCAGATTCCTGTGGGCTGTGACGGCTTTGAGTCAGACGGTGAGGGCCTTAGACGTCAGATGCAGGGAGTTATCAGTTTTTACAAGCGTATCTGTGAGATACTGCCGGATATGATTATCGAGCTGTGTGCCAGCGGTGGACATCGACTGGTGCCGGACTTTTTGGAAGTTTCTTCTCAGGCCAGCTTTTCTGATGCTCATGAGACCAAGTATATCCCGGTGATAGCTGCCAATTGTCATCGTTTTATGCAGCCACGCCAGTCTCAGATCTGGGCAGTGCTTAGAGCCAAGGATGACTTGACCCGCATACAATACTCTCTTTGCAATACCTTTTTAGGGCGTATGTGCCTGTCGGGAGACATTTACGATTTGTCAGAGGCCCAGTGGAAAGTGGTAGAAGAAGGCATGGCTTTTTACAAAAAAGCTGCAGAAATTATTGAAAAAGGCACTACTGTTCTGATAAAATCTGATTGTGTGGATGTGACTGTTCCTGTGGGATGTCAGCTGGTGGTGAGAGAATACGCCGGGAAAAAGCTTTTGGTATTCCATAGATTTGAGCACTCCGTAAGTATCGGCGCATGGATGCGTATGCATGAAAATGACCCTAAGATTAAAGCTATGGCTGATTTGGTTGAAGGAGAGGTGCTGGCACGTTTTGGAGAGGCGAGTAGGGATTTTTCGGCAGAAAGCTGGATTGTGTTATAATCTCTCCATTTCTCACTTCGTTCAAAAAGGAGATAAAATGAAAATATATCTAATTGATTATGAAAATGTAAATGAGCAGGGCCTCAAGGGCGTTGATACGCTGGAAAACGGGGATATGGTTAATATTTTTTACAGCGTGAATATTAAAAGCATACCTTTTGAGCGTAGTCTGGAGTTGGCTCGTTCCAAGGCCTCTATTGACTCATATCTGATAAAGAAGACAGGTAAAAATTATCTGGATTTTCAGCTGACCACCCTGCTGGGTTATCTGATCTGCAAGCATGAAAAAGCTGATTTTTTCATCGTTAGTAAGGATACAGGCTTTGACAGCACAGTGGATTTCTGGAAGGAAAGAAATGTGAATATAAGCCGGGTGAACTACATCGCCGGTCAGGAAAAAACGTCAGGCAAGGCTAAAAAAACTGAGGTCAAAAAAACTGCAGTGAAGAAGAAGGCGGTGGTGAAAGCAGAAACCGTCAAAGCTGAGGAAATCGAAGAAAAAAGCATTCCCAAGCCTGCTCTTCCTGAAAGCTATAGAAAAAAGGTGCGTTCGGCCATGGTCGGTGAGGAGCTGGCTCCCAATCAGTACACAGGAATATACAGAGCCATAGTTGAGAGCAGCGACAAGGTTTTACTGAATAATGCATTGGTCAAGCAGTTTGACAATGTTAAGGGCGGCGTAATATATGGCAAAATAAAAAATATATACAAAGAATTTCACGAGGAAAATAAATGATGAAAAATGCAGAAGCCGGCTGGCTCAATCCCGGAGCAGCAAAGGCAGTAGAAATAATAGAGGGAGTAGTAGTAGATAAGCCTGACAGTGTAGAAGTTACGGTAGAGATGTACTCAGGCGTTAAAGTGTCATTTTCCGAGATTATAAAGTATGTGTCTACAGCAGTTAACACCTGTTTTTATGTAAGCAGCAATCTGGATACATCCTTTGATGCAGAAAGTAACTATTCTTACCTTTGGATCGATACCGGCTACAAAGATATTTCAAAAGTTCCTGTTTTCATGATGTTTAAGAAAGAGGGAGAAGTATATAAGTATGTGGAGACCGCTATAGTCCGCAGCCTGGCGGACAAGCTTAAAAAACTCCGCCCAAAAAATGCAGGACTAATCGACAAGAATTACCAGAAGTTTATAAAAAAATACAGAGAAGACGCTGTGAGCCGCGGTATGGCCAAGGCAGATATTAAGACTGACAAGAAGCCTCAGAAGGAAAAGGTGGTTATCGATATCGAAGAAAGCAGCGATGGACCGTCTACCATGGCAGAGGCTATGGCAGCAGCCCTTAAAAAATCCGGTGTGAAGTGGTAAATGATTTGGCGTGAGAGAAGTATCTTTCATGCCAAATTTTTTTTTGAAAAAAGGTTAAGTTTCAGAAAATTATGCCGATAAAATATTTAAGGACTAATATTCTTACAAACAATTATTCTATAATTTTACCCGGCAAGGATGTAGCTATCGGGGCGTAAAAGGATTTACGTGAATCTTGCCGGAAGGCGAAGGAGCGCGTGAATTATGAAGATTGAATCCAGTGCAGTACAGCTGCAGTCACAAAGACAGTATTCTAAAGTATCAGAAGAAAAAACCCTTTCAGTTCAAATCACAAGTGCATCAGTACATAAGTTGAATCTTTCAGACCCTACAAAAAGCAAGATGGAACAGCTGTCGGACGTGAAAGATGAGCTCGACCTGCAGGCAAAAGAGCGGGAAGAAGAGCAGAAGGAAGCTCAAAAAGAGGCTCAGAAAAAGGCTTTTGAAAACTTTTTGGAGCAGATGAGAAAAAATCAGAAGGTATCCCAGCAGAAAAAACCGGAGTGCAAGAGCCTGGATGAAATGCGAATAGAGCTGATGAAGCGCATACTTAAGCTTCTTCGTGGAGAGGCCGTAGAAGATGAAGGCAGCAAGGAATTAAAAAGCTTTGCAGAGGTATTTAACGGTCAGGCAGGAGCAGCAGCCTGCGCAGATTCTGACATAGCAGTACCGGATGGAGAAACAGAAAAAACCGGCACTACCGGCGTCAGGGGTGTGGTGGGAGCTGTAAATGCCAGAGCCTTTACCAGAGTGACGGTCACATCCTCCTTTATGGCAGAGACTGAAAATACCGCTTTTCAGGGACAGGGGACTGTGCGCACTTCTGATGGACGTGAAATTGATTTTGGCATTACAGTCGAGATGTCCCGAGCTTTTTGCAAGCAGAATGAGTTCATTTCCACCCAGACTGTGATTATGTGTGATCCGCTGGTCATTAATATGGGCGCCGACGTGGCAGAGGTGTCCGACCAAAAGTTCCTCTTCGACCTGGATGCTGACGGTGAGAAGGAAGAAATATCCACTCTTTCTTCCAATTCAGGCTATCTGGCTCTGGATAAAAATGACGACGGCAAGATTAACGATGGTTCTGAGCTGTTTGGTACAAAGTCAGGAGATGGTTTCAATGACCTGAGACAATACGATTCCGATGGCAATGGCTGGATCGACGAAAATGACGAGATTTTCGGTAAGCTAAAGGTCTGGACAAAGGATGAAAACGGAAAAGATATGCTTTTAGATCTTAAGCAGGCAGATGTGGGAGCTATTTATCTGGGAAAAGCCACCACTCAGTTCAGCTTAAATTCCATGAAGGATAATCATACAAACGGCGCTATAAGAAGTACCGGCGTCTATCTGAAAGAAAGCGGAGGGGCCGGCACAGTACAGCATGTGGATCTGGCACTGTAAGATACAGGAGCTTGTCAAAACATTGGTTTTTGGCAGGCTCTTTTTTCCCCTTTTTATTGCAAATGAAAAAATCATTTAGTATAATCAGCGTATGCATTATTTTTACGACGAATAGAGAGCAGTCGTAAGAAAGGGGAGATAAAAAATGCTTGAATACGAATGCCCGTCCTGTGGCGGCACGCTGGAATTTGATACCGCTTCTCAGAGGCTGAAATGTCCCTACTGTGACTCTGAATATGATGTGGAGGCCTTTACCGCTCAGCTGGAGAACAGAAAAACTGATTTGGGAAAAGAAAAGGATGCGCCTCTTTCACATGAGGACAATGAATGGGTGGATCCGGACCTTTTGATTTATGTATGCCAGTCCTGTGGTGGTGAGATCATCGGAGATAAGCATATGGGAGCCACATCCTGCCCATACTGCAATAACAATGTTGTTGTTACAAAGCAGTTTGAAGGAGTATTAAAGCCGGATTTCATTATTCCATTTAAGCTGGATAAAGCAACTGCCATGAAGAAAATGGCAGACCATTTTAAGGGAAAGAAACTCTTGCCCAGAATGTTTTCTCAGGAAAACAAGCTGCAGGAGATTAAAGGAATATATGTTCCTTTCTGGCTTTATGATATGGAGGCTGACGGAACAGCTATATATGAAGGCACCAAGGTTAGGACCTGGTCTGACAGAAAGTATCACTATACGGAGACGTCCTACTATGATTGCTTTAGAAAAGGTAAAGCAACATTTTCAAAAATACCTGCAGATGCATCTTCAAAGATGGCAGATGATCTGATGGATTCTATTGAGACCTACGACTACAAGGACCTGGTACCTTTTAATGCAGGCTATCTGGCAGGCTTTATGGCCGATAAGTATGACCTGGATGAGCAGAGTCAGCTGGAGAGAGCTAAAAACAGAGCCAAGGAAACAGTAAAGCAGGAGCTTAAAAACACTGTAACAGGCTATAGTACCGTTACGGAAAAGGATGCCAATATATCCTCTACCAAACAGGAGTATAAGTATGCACTTTTGCCTGTCTGGGTCATGAGTACCAAATGGAAAGACCAGAATTTTATCTTTGCCATGAACGGTCAGACCGGTAAATTTGTGGGTAATCTGCCTATGGATAAAAGCCTTTACTGGAAGTATTTCGGAATAGCCGGGGCTATTGGAGCACTAATAACTGCATTATTTGAAATTATAATTTATGTTATATAGGAGGGAACATATGAAAAAGATTTTATCTGTAAAAATGCTGTTCCTTCTTATGGGAGTAGCTTTGCTTGTATCATGGGGCAGACCTCAAAGCGCAAGCGCCAAAAGTGATGGAAAATATGTTGTAGATATGGCTGATATTCTTTCATCAACAGAAGAAGCTCAGCTGGAGCAGACCTTAAAGGAAATGTCTGAGCGTCTCAAATTTGATGTGGTTGTAGTGACTACCAGTAATCTGGATGGGAAAAAGCCTGTAGAATATGCTGATGATTACTTCGACTATAATGGTTATGGCCAGGGAGATGACAGGTCGGGCTGTCTTTTCTTAAGATATATAAACGGTAGTCAAAAAGAGGTATGGATATCCACCAGAGGCCAGGGCCTTGACTGCATTTATGACAATTACATCGATCATATTTATGATATGATGACTGATGATGTGGTAAGTGGCAGATATTTCAACGCTTTTTCCACCTATGCCAAAATGGTTGATGAGACTGTAACTGCATATCACAGGACCGGCAGCGGAATAGTCATCGATTATAATTCCGGCAAGACAGAATATGTCAGAGACGATGATGAAGAAGGATCCCCATTCTGGGCAGTTGTTATAGCGCTTGGATTAGGACTTATTTCAGCATTAATTTATACCGGATCACTTAAGAGCCAGTTAAAGTCCGTGCATATAGCCAGCGAAGCCAAGGCCTATGAGCAGTCTTTCATCCTGGATAGTCAGAAAGACCGCTTTGTAAGATCAGCAGTCACAAAAGTAGCTATAGAAAGCAGTAGCAGTGGCGGTAGCCATAGCAGCTCATCTCATCATTCATCATCCGGAGCATCCCATGGTGGTGGTGGCAGACACATGTAAATTGAATACGAAGAAGCAATAGCTCAGTGCACCTGGTTATTGCTTCTTTTTTTGAATATGACAAAAAATTAACATTTTTATAAACTTAACTCTTGCCTTGAATTGTTTTCTGTGTTATAATTAGCTTTTGGCTTTAGTATAATGTAAGTGCTTACACAAGGCTTTTTGTGCTAAAATCACAAAAAAAAGTGCGAGATCGCACCTAAATTCGTTACACATGTATAATATATATACATTTTAGGAGGATTTATTATGAGCAAAGCAAATTTTGCACAGTGGGAAGGTTTCAACGGCGAAGCTTGGAAAGATGGCGTAGACGTTAGAGACTTTATCCAGAACAACTACACAATGTACGATGGTGATGAGAGCTTCCTTGCAGGCCCTACAGAGAACACAAACAAGCTCTGGGGAAAGCTTCAGGAGCTTCAGCATGAGGAGCGCGCTAAGGGCGGCGTTCTTGATATGGAGACTGCTATTGTTTCCGGTCTTACAGCATATGGTGCTGGTTACATCGACGAGTCCATGAAGGATCTCGAGAAGGTAGTTGGTCTTCAGACAGACAAGCCATTAAAGAGAGCATTCATGCCTTACGGCGGTATCACAATGGCTGAGCAGTCATGCAAGATGTATGGTTATGAGCCATCTGCTGAGCTTCATGAGATTTTTACAAAGTATCATAAGACACACAATCAGGGTGTTTTCGATATCTATACACCTGAGATGAAGAAGGCACGTCATGCCAAGATTCTTACAGGTCTTCCTGATACATACGGTCGTGGTCGTATCGTAGGCGACTACAGAAGAGTAGCTCTTTACGGTATTGATTACCTTATCGAGCAGAAGAAGAAGGATTTTGCCAACACAGAGCGTCATGGTATGAGACGTTTTGACTTCCAGCTGAGAGAAGAGATCACAGATCAGATCAATGCTCTTAAGGGTATGAAGGCTATGGCTGAGTCCTACGGCTTTGATATTTCCCAGCCTGCAAAGGATTCCAAGGAGGCTATTCAGTGGCTCTACTTCGGATATCTTGCAGCTATTAAGACACAGAACGGTGCAGCTATGTCTGTAGGTCGTATTTCCACATTCCTTGATATCTACTTCGAGAGAGATTTAAAGAATGGTACTATTACTGAGGCTGAGGTTCAGGAGCTTGTTGACCATTTCGTTATGAAGTGCAGAATGGTTAAGTTTGCTCGTATTGAGTCTTACAACCAGCTTTTCTCCGGTGACCCTGTATGGGCTACACTTGAGGTGGGCGGTCTTGGTATTGATGGCCGTCATCAGGTTACAAAGAACGACTATCGTTTCCTTCATACACTTGAGAATATGGGACCTTCCCCAGAGCCCAACCTTACAGTTCTCTATTCTTCCAGACTTCCTGAGAATTTCAAGAAGTACGCTGCAAGAATTTCAGTTACCACATCCTCTATCCAGTACGAGAATGATGATGTTATGCGTCTTTCCTGGGGCGATGATTACTCCATCTGCTGCTGCGTATCCGCAACAGAGACAGGTAAGGAGATTCAGTTCTTTGGTGCCCGTGCAAATCTTGCAAAGTGTCTCCTTTACGCTATCAATGGTGGTAAGGATGAGAAGACAGGTGAGCAGGTAGCTCCTGAGTATGCACCTATTACAGCTGAGTACCTTGATTACGATGAGGTTATGAAGAAGTTCGATACCATGATGGATTGGCTTGTTCACCTCTATGTTGGTACTCTTAACATGATTCACTATATGCATGATAAGTACAATTACGAGGCATCCCAGATGGCTCTTATCGATTCTCATGTACGTCGTTCCTTCGCTACAGGTATCGCAGGTTTCTCACATTGTGTAGATTCCCTTTCCGCTATCAAGTACGCTCGTGTAAAGGTAGTTCGTGATCCTGAGACAGGTCTTTCCAAGGATTTCGTTATCGAAGGCGAGTTCCCTCGTTACGGTAACGACGATGACAGAGCAGACGAGATCGCTGTATGGCTCCTTAAGACATTCATGAACAAGCTTCGTTATGTTCATACATATAGAGATTCCGAGCCTACAACATCTATCCTTACTATCACATCTAACGTTGTTTATGGTAAGGCTACAGGTACTCTTCCTAACGGCAGAAAGGCTGGCGAGCCACTTTCTCCTGGTGCCAACCCTGCATACGGCGCAGAGATGAATGGTCTTCTTGCATCTCTTAACTCCGTTGCTAAGCTTCCTTATGAAGAGGCACTTGACGGTATTTCCAATACTCAGACTATCAATCCTGAGGCTCTTGGACATTCCGAAGATGAGCAGACAGAGAAGCTGGTAGATGTTCTTGACGGTTACTTTGATCAGGGCGCTCACCACCTCAACGTAAACGTATTCGGTAAGGAAAAGCTTATGGACGCTATGGAGCATCCTGAAAAGCCTGAGTATGCAAACTTCACTATCCGTGTATCCGGCTATGCGGTTAAGTTCATCGACCTTACCAGAGAGCAGCAGCTTGATGTTATCTCAAGAACCTGCCACAAGACTCTGTAATAATGAGACATTAAGCGAACGCATGGGTTATGTACACTCCACCGAGTCCTTTGGCTCGGTGGATGGCCCCGGCGTTCGTTTTATTATTTTTTTAGCCGGATGTCCTATGAGATGTGCCTATTGCCACAATCCCGACACCTGGGATATGTCAAAGGGACAAAAAATGACTGCGGATGAGTTGCTTCAAAAGGCCCTGAGATACAAGACCTACTGGAAAAAGGAGGGCGGTATCACAGTGTCCGGCGGAGAAGCCCTTATGCAGATAGATTTTCTGATTGATCTTTTCGAAAAAGCAAAGGCAAAGGGGGTAAATACCTGTATTGATACCTCAGGAGCCCCTTTTTCACTGGAAGAGCCATTTATCAGTAAGTTTGACAGACTTTGTGAGCTTACGGATCTTTTTATGCTGGATATTAAGCACATCGATGATGATATACATAAAGAGCTTACAGGCCGCAGCAATAAAAATATCCTTGAAATGGCTAAATACTTGTCAGATCGTGGTAAAAAAATGTGGATTAGGCAGGTGCTTTTGGAGCGTTATACCGACGATGATGAGTATCTGCGTAGAACCAGAGAGTTTATTGATACTCTGAAAACAGTGGAAAGAGTAGAAGTACTTCCTTATCATACTTTAGGTACTTTTAAGTATGAGAATCTGGGGATTCCGTACAAAATCCCGGATATCAATCCACCCAGTGGAGAAAGAGTACTTAATGCAGAAAAAATATTGGGTGCCAAATAAAAATATTCAAAAATCGGAGCAGAAATGTTCCGATTTTTTCGTTGTCATTATGCGATGAATATGGTAAAATTTTTTTATTATGGTAAAGTGGGGTACTAGTATGGAATTCATAGAATCCCTTTATTCCCAGGTAATAAAGAAACTTACCGAAAATAAAATGACGGTAACCTGCATGGAAAGCATGACCGGAGGCTTTATTGCATCATGTATTACGGATATCCCCGGAGCATCAGCGGTCTTTAAAGGAAGCTACGTATGCTATTCCAATGAAGAAAAAGAAAGACTGGGAGTCGCAAGAGAGATAATCTCTGCTTTTTCAGTTTATTCTGAGGAGACTGCGGTAGCCATGGCCCTAGCTGCAAAAAAAGATTTCGGCAGTGATGTTGCCATAGGCATTACCGGCAATGCCGGATCTTCTGATCCCGCCAATCCTTCAGGAATACCCGGCAGGGTCTTTATTGCGGTTGTCACAGGGAAGGTAAAAAGAGTAGAGACATTTTATGTGGACCCATCACTTTCCAGAGGGAAAATGAAAAGAGAAGTTGCATTAAAAGCTGCTCAGGAAGTATTGGCAGCAATTGAATTATGAGGAAAAAATGAGAGACAAGGCACCAAGCAAAACTAAACAAATTGTATATGGCTTACTTATTGCTATCTCGGTGGTAGTAGCCATAGTCGTTGCATTTTCATCTCTTGCGCCCACTTTCTTTCTTAAAGAAAGTAAGCTGTCTATTGAGATAGGAGAATCCTTTGATCCCCTCTCCCAGATAAGCAGTTTGCGCAATGTGGAGTTATCTGATATTGAGATATCTTCAGATGTAGACTGTCAGAAGGTTGGGACTTATACAGTTACTTATAAGTATCTTTATAAGACTCAGACTTTGACAGTAGTAGTGGAGGATAGGGATTATCCTGTTTTTTCCATTAAGGATAATCAGGACTTTTATATGAGTTCCACCTTCGATATCAACAATATTGTTATTAACATTACAGATAAGACAGGGGTTACTGATTTTTCCTGGAAAGAAATAAGCGGTGGTATAGGCATACCCGGTCCTGCGGTACTGCAGCTTAAGGCATCAGATGCTTACGGCCATGTTACTACCAACAAAGTCACGGTAAATGTTATTGATGATATTCCTCCTGTACTTATGTTAAAGAGCTTTACCGAAAAGGTAGAGGCCGGTGATGACTTTGATCCTATGGTATTTGTAGAGACTGCTACAGATAATTACGGAACACCTGAAGTGACATATAAGATTAATTCAGGTACTCTTTCCAAGGTGGGAAAGGTCAAGGCTACTCTTTATGCCACTGATACTGCAGGCAATGTGACCAGTGCAGAGGTAAGCTTTACCACTGTTGATACCACACCGCCTAAAGTCGTGGAAAAAGCAGAGACTCATAAACACAAAATGAGTAAAAAGCTGGATCCGACTTTGTATTTTGATATTACAGACAATTCCGAAAAAATAAAGACATCCTACGAGCTGATTTCCGGAAGTCTGACAGAGATAGGTACTGCGACAGTGGCAGTTACCGTATCCGACTACTATGGTAATACGACAGACGCAGGTACCATTACAATAGAAGTAGAGGATGATATTCCACCTGTACTCAAGCTCACACAGTCCAGCTATGTGATGGATCTGGGCAGAAGTATAGACCTGAATCTGGTAGTAGCATCAGCGATAGATAATTCCGGGGAAGATGTTACACTTTCCTATAAGATTAAATCCGGATCCCTTGAGCATGCCGGCAAGGTGACATTTGATGTAATTGCTACAGATATATACGGTAATTCAGCTTCCGTTACCACCTATGTCACTATCGTGGATAGAGTAGCGCCCAATCTTGTTCTTAAAAGAACCAGCGCAACACATATAATTGGTGAGAGTATAAAAGCTGAGGATTTTGTAAAATCCTGTACAGATAATGATGCAGTAGTCAGCATTACAATGCAGGTTATCTCCGGCTCTTTGGATAAGCATGGAGATGTAGTAATAGAGATTACTGCCAAGGATCCATCAGGCAATACTACAGTAAAAAAAGTTGATGTTAAGTCTAAGGACAGGCTGTATCAGGACTTTGGTACTGAAGAAAAGGTTGATATTACAGGTATTGATGATCAGCCATATTTGATTGCAGTCAATCGTTACATGGGCGTTGTTACCATCTATGGCAAGGACGAAGAATGGAATTATACCGTACCTGTTATGGCAATGCTGTGCAGCGTAGGTAAAAACAGTGCATTACCTGAAAATTTCGGAGTGCGTTCAGGAAAGGGACTTACACCGCTCGGCATTTATAATACCAACTGGAAGCCTTCAAACGGCTGGCATACTCTTTACAGTAATGATGATTACCATAAGTATGTATATGGACAGTATGCAGTCAGAATAAAGGATGCCATCCTTTTCCACTCTGTGCCTTATTTCTGGCAGAGAAAGGATGCACTGGAATGGTCAGGTACTCCTGACAATCTTGATCATGAATTTAATAAGCTGGGAAGTCCTGCATCCATGGGATGTGTCAGACTTTGCGTCAGGGATGTTAAATGGATTTACGACAATTGTCCTTTAGGAGCAGTGGTAGTTATCTACGATGAAAAGGATAATTATGGACCTCTGGGAAGACCGGAGAACTTCATTATTGATCCTACATCAGAGATGTTTGCTGATGTCGATCCCGAGATCTTAAAGCTTTCCGGCTACTATAAGGATACTTTTACCAAGAATCCTGATGCTTCACTTAATCCTTTGAACTGGGATCCTACAGATCCTGATCCAAATAACCCTTGGATTCCTCTATTGGAAGCCTGGGAGAAAAAGCAGCAGGAAGAAAAGGAAAATGAAGAGGAGTCTTCTGATGACGAGGCTCCAAAGGATAAGAATACCCACCGGTAAAAATAAAATGCATGAGGAGAGAAGTTTATGAAAAGCGACGCTATTAAAAAAGGACCTAAATCGGCACCACAAAGATCACTTTTACATGCTCTTGGCATCACGAAAGAAGAGATGGAAAAGCCACTTGTAGGTATTGTCAGCTCATATAATGAAATAGTTCCGGGTCATATGAATCTGGATAAAATAGTGAATGCTGTAAAAGAGGGCGTAGCCCTGGCAGGCGGTGTGCCGATTGTTTTTCCGGCTATCGCCGTATGCGATGGTATTGCCATGGGACATATTGGTATGAAGTACTCTCTGGTTACCCGTGATCTTATTGCCGATTCAACAGAGGCCATGGCTATTGCCCATCAGTTTGATGCTCTGGTTATGGTGCCCAATTGTGATAAAAATGTTCCCGGACTTCTTATGGCAGCAGCCCGAGTGAATGTTCCTACAGTATTTGTTTCCGGTGGACCTATGCTGGCAGGACATGTACACGGAAAAAAATCCAGCCTTTCTTCCATGTTTGAGGCAGTAGGTACACATGCCCAGGGTGAGATGAGTGATGAAGAGCTGGAGTATTTTACCGATACCGTATGTCCTACCTGTGGATCCTGTTCCGGTATGTATACAGCCAATTCCATGAATTGCCTTACAGAAGCTATAGGAATGGGCTTGCAGGGGAATGGTACTATTCCTGCAGTTTACTCAGACAGAATTATTCTTGCCAAGCATGCCGGCATGAAGGTTATGGAGCTTTACGAAAAGAATATAAGGCCAAGGGATATCCTGAGTGAAAAAGCTTTTATGAACGCTCTTACCGTAGATATGGCCCTGGGTTGCTCTACCAATACTATGCTGCACTTGCCGGCTATTGCTCATGAATGTGGCATTGATCTTAATCTGGATATTGCCAATGAAATATCTGAACGTACTCCCAATCTTTGCCATTTAGCTCCGGCAGGGCGTACATATATGGAAGACTTGAATGAAGCTGGCGGCATATACGCTGTTATGAAAGAGCTTACAAAAAAGAATTTACTGCATCTGGATCTTATTACAGCTACAGGAAAAACTGTTGGAGAGAATATAAAGGATGCTGTAAATCTTGATCCTGAGACCATAAGACCTATTGATAATCCATATTCCGTTACAGGTGGTATTGCGGTGCTTCGTGGCAATCTGGCACCTGATACCTGTGTAGTTAAGAGATCAGCCGTAGTGGCAGAGATGATGCAGCATGAGGGTCCTGCCAGAGTATTTGACTGTGAAGAGGACGCTATAGATGCTATTCTTGGCGGAAAGATTGTAGCAGGCGATGTAGTAGTTATCAGATACGAAGGCCCTAAAGGCGGTCCGGGTATGAGAGAAATGTTAAATCCTACCAGCGCCATTGCAGGTATGGGTCTGGGCAGCAGTGTTGCTCTTCTTACAGACGGACGTTTCTCCGGGGCTTCCCGTGGTGCTTCGATAGGACATATTTGTCCGGAGGCAGCTGTGGGCGGACCAATAGCGCTTGTAGAAGAGGGTGATATCATAAGTGTTGATATTACCAATCACCGCGTTGATCTTAAGGTATCAGATCAGGTATTAGCTGAGCGAAAAGCAAAATGGCAGCCTCGTGAGCCAAAGGTAACACACGGTTATTTGGGCCGCTATGCGAAGCTGGTGAGCGCCTCCTGTGAGGGGGCTACTCTAAAGTAGTTCTAAAAGACAAGGTATAGAAAATGTCAGATCAGTTATTAAAAAAAGATTATTATTATGATTTGCCGGAGGAGCTGATTGCTCAGGATCCTTTGGCAGATCGTTCATCCAGCCGGCTTATGATTTTGAACAAAAATACAGGCAGGCTGAAACACGGCGTTTTTACGGATATTAAAGACTATATACGTCCGGGAGACGTAATGGTTATTAATGATACAAAAGTTATTCCTGCCAGACTTATAGGTACTAAAATCGGAGATACTAAAGAGATTTCAGGTACCAGAGGCGGGGAATACAGTGCCAGGATAGAAGTACTGCTTCTAAAGCGTCATGGCAGTGACCTTTGGGAGACTTTAGTAAAGCCCGGTAAAAAGGCTCGTACAGGTGCAGTTATCTCCTTTGGAGATGGCCGACTTACCTGTGAAGTAGTGGATTGTTTACCGGATGGTAATCGTATGGTTAAATTCAATTATCAGGGGATTTTTGAAGAAGTGCTGGACTCTCTGGGGGAGATGCCGCTGCCACCTTACATTACCCACAAGCTTCAGGATAAAAACAGATATCAGACTGTTTATGCCAAGAATTCCGGAAGCGCTGCAGCGCCTACAGCCGGTCTTCATTTTACGGAAAAGTTACTTAAAGAGCTGGAGGAAAAAGGAGTTATCATAGCTCATGTTACACTCCATGTAGGACTTGGTACTTTCAGACCTGTAAAAGAAGAGAATTTGCTGGACCACCAGATGCATACGGAAAGCTATCAGGTATTACCTGAAGAGGCTAAAAAGATTAATGACGCAGTAGCTGCTGGGGGCAGGCTTATATGCGTAGGCACTACCAGCTGTAGGACCATAGAGTCTGTAGCAGATGAGAATGGCATTATTCATCCTGGTAGTGGTGATACACAAATATTTATTTATCCGGGTTATAAATTCAAGGCATTAAAGTGCCTTATTACAAATTTCCACCTGCCGGAGTCCACACTTATTATGCTGGTATCAGCACTGGCTGGCAGGGAAAATGTACTTGCGGCTTATGAGGAAGCCGTGAAAGAAAAATATAGATTTTTCTCCTTTGGAGATGCTATGTTTTTGACAGATGATGAGGTTTAAGGGTTAGGTTATATGAGTAATAAATATGATGCAATAGTTATTGGAGCAGGGCTGGGAGGACTTTCTGCTGCCCTTACTCTGCTCAATAAAAATAAAAAAGTTCTTATTTTAGAGCGACATAATGTGCCGGGTGGATGCGCCAGCAGTTTTGTCAGAGGCAGATTTGAATTCGAAGTATCTCTTCATGAGCTTTGCGGTATAGGTACGGCTGATCAGCCGGGCGGCGTCGGCAGACTACTAAAGAGCTACGGAGTGGATGTTGACTGGGTCAGTGTCCCTGAGTGCTATAGAGTTATTTCTACCTATTCAGATGGCAGTAAATGTGACAAGGCATTCCCTGCCGGCAGAGAAGCTTTTTCCCAGGCTGTGGCTTCAGAGTCTTTAAGCGGAGCAGCTGATATGGCTACGTTTTGGCGCATTACAGATATCTGCAGTGAGGGCCTTCACTTTGTTCAGCAGCCGGGTGCAGATACTTCAGAGCTTGTAAAAAAGTATCCTGAATTTTTAATTTATGGCTCCATGAGTGTATTGCAGGCTTTCAAAAAAATGAAGATGTCTCAGAAGACCATAGATATATTATCAGTTTACTGGTCTTATCTTGGAGTGCCTCTGAATAAAATGAATTTTATTCTCTACAGTCAGATGCTGAATGCCTATATTACTGAAGGTGCCGTAATTCCCCGTAATACTTCCCATGAGCTTTCTCTCAAGATGGAAAAAAGAGTAAGAGAGCTGGGCGGTGACATTTATTACGGAAAAGAAGTGACAGAGATATTCTTTGAAAACGATAAAGTAGCCGGAGTAAAGTGCGGCAGTGAGCTTTACAGAGCACAAAATGTACTGGCAGACATAAATCCACATACTCTTTATGGCAAACTTGTGCCTGCAAAGTACGTTACCAAGCGTCAGAAAAAGCTTTGCAATATGCGAGAAAAAAGCTTTGGCGGCTATCTTTATCAGGTGTATATCGGACTCGATAAGTCTGCAGAAGAGCTGGGCATTAAGGATTACTCCATTATGATGCCTGAAAAAATGGATTCTGTAGCTGAGTATAAAAATACCAGAGTACTCAAAGCAGACAATTATCAGATAGCCGTTTGCCCCAATGTGGTAAATCCTGATGCTTCTCCAAAGGGGACATCCATTCTTATTATTACAGGTATGTGCTCTGATGAGGTCTTCAAGATAGATGAGAGAGACTACTTTAGGATCAAGCAGCAGCTGGCATATGACAGAATTGCAAAATTCCAGCAGCTTACAGGTATCAATATAGAAAATAATATAGAAGAAATTGAAGTAGCTACGCCTCTTACCATAGCCAGATTTATAAACACACCAAATGGTGCCTGCTATGGCTATGAGACTAAGGGCGTGGATTCAATGATGGCCCGCTTTATGTCTATGAAAAAGGACATGGATATCCCCGGGCTTTACCAGGTATCAGGAGCTTCTGTCAGAGGAGACGGATTCTCTTCTGTTATTGCAGCCGGCAATTTAATGGCCTCCATGATATCATAATTGTTCAAACTATATTTTATACTATAAAGATTACGAAGGATTCTTATGCCAAACATTATAGATATATTCCGTATGCTTTCATTTAAGGATATGGGAAAGACTAGAGACAGACACATTTTCTTTGCTCCCACAAGAGCTATTAAAAAGGACTTTAATATTAATAAAATGGCTTCAGACCTCCATCCGGAGAGCATTGAAGTTATAGTAAAAGATGTAATTCCTTCCGGAAAAGACAGTATTCTGGTTACTTTTGAAAAGGAAGACGGAACAGCTTTTCCATATTTTAAAGCGGGACAGTATATTACCGTGGATTTTCCTGTAAAGTCAGGTATTGTTACCAGACCTTATACGATCTGTTCATCTCCCAGAGATGCTCTTAGCGGTATTTTAAAAATCATGATAAAAAAGGTACAGGGTGGCCTTGTTTCCAATATGGCAGCCAACATCATGGAGCCGGATAAAAAGCTTACCATACATGGACCTTTTGGAGACTTTGTACATAATGAGAATCGTGACCACTATGATGTTATAGCTTTGGCGGGAGGCTCGGGTATTACCCCCTTTATTTCCATGGCCAAGGCAATAGCTGAGGGAGATGAGGATTTTAATCTTACTATCCTTTATGGCTCCAGAGACAGAGACAGCATTTGTCTTTATGAGGATATAAAGAGAATTGCTGATACAGAGGATAGAGTCAAGCTGGTGCCTATTCTTTCCGAGGAAAAAAGGAAATGTTTTGAAAGCGGCTTTATCACAGCTCAAATGATTGATAAGTATATTCCCAGAGACATAGATGGTGAAGCACTGGAAGTGTCCGTTTATGTATGCGGACCCCAGGCTATGTATGCAGCTATGGAGCCTATACTTAAAGAAATGGGCTTTACAAAGAAAAATGTAAGATTCGAATGCGCGCCCGGAGAAATACCACAGCGCAATTCAGATGAGGTCTCCATTACCGTAAAGCGAGGCCAGGAAACATTTACCATCTTTGGTAAAAAGGATGAGACGATTATTATGGCTTTGGACAGGGCGGAAGTGCATTCTCCCAGCAGATGCAGATCCGGTAATTGCGGATATTGCAGAGGCAGAGTGCTTAGCGGTCAGGTGACCATTCCACCGGAGCTTCCAAGTGAAGATAAGCTTAATCACAATGGTTATGATCACAGAAGAGCCAGTGATAAGGAAATGGATATAGTGCATTTATGTGTAACGTATCCGGACACAGATATCGAAATAGAGATAATAGGATAAAAGATGAAGGTTTCTGAACTGATTACTGATGAAAAAATATCTCTTTCTTTTGAGGTGTTCCCACCTAAGACTGCGGATAAATATGAGACTATAAAAGCTGCCACAGAGGCAGTAGCTGCTTTGCGCCCCTCATTTATGAGTGTTACTTACGGCGCAGGCGGAGGCACATCTGAATTCACCGTAAATATAGCTCATGATCTTCAGGAAAAGTATGACATACCGGTACTTGCCCATCTTTCATGCATTTCATCTACTCATGAGGGAGTAAAGGCCCAGCTTAATGCCATAAAAAATGCAGGATTAAAGAATATTCTGGCTTTACGTGGGGATATAATGCCCGGCACAGAAGAGACAGTTCGTGAGTACAGGTATGCCAGCCAGCTTATAGAGGAAATAAAGGAGTTCGATAAGGATTTTTGTGTAGGAGCGGCCTGCTATCCTGAGTGTCATCCTGAGTCTATGAGCCAGAGAGAAGATATACAAAATCTTAAGAAGAAAGTGGAAGCAGGCTGTGAATTTCTGACTACACAGATGTTTTTTGACAATAATGCTTATTGGAATTTTCTTTATAAGACAAGAGATGCAGGAATAACTGTGCCTATTGTAGCCGGCATTATGCCTATTACAAGCATCAGACAGGTAGACAGAGTACTAAAAATGTCCGGAGCACAGGTGCCACTTAAATTTAAATATATGGTAGATAAGTATGGACACAGCCCTATGGCTATGCGCCAGGCAGGCATTATTTATGCTACGGAGCAGATAGTAGATCTTATAGCTAATGGCGTTACTTCTGTTCATCTTTATACCATGAACAATGCTAAAGCAGCAGAAGAAATCAGAAATAATCTTAGTGGTATTCTGGAAATAAACGGATGATTAGGGTAGAGCGTATTACAATTGAAGAATTGCGTATAAAGGAAGTCTATAGGTATATGGGCTTTTGGAAAGGGGAGCCGGAAGCAAATGTCACATCAATGGTGGAGAGTTGTCTTCCGGATTTTCTTAATGCTGTTTCGGGAAAAGTGTGTTTTTCCGAGGAGAGTCTTAGTATTTCTCACGATGGCCTAAGAAAAGCCAGAGTACAAATGGGGAATCTGGTGACATTTTCTGATAATCTAGCTGATCATCTGGAAGGATGCGGCAGGTGTATACTGCTGGCTGCTACAGCAGGCCCTCAGGCAGATATGCTTAGAAATAAAGCTCTTATTCAGGGAGGAGCTATCAGGCAGCTGGTTATGGACGCTATGGGAACAGAGGCTGTGGAGTGGGTAGCTGATAAGCTTACCGAAAAGTTGGAAGCTATGTATAAAAGCTTTGACTTACAGGCTCGTTTTTCTCCGGGCTATGGAGATCTGCCTTTGGAGTTACAAAAAGAGCTGGTAGAGTATCTGGATACAAAAAGAAAAATAGGAGTGGGATTAAGCGAGTCTCTTTTACTTACCCCTTCAAAGTCAATAACTGCCATTATAGGTATAAGGAGAAAAGGAGAGAGGAGCAGGACAGCAAATGAATATTGTTGACAGGATACACAATGGAATATTCATTCTGGATGGAGGCACCGGCTCTATTCTGCAGGAAAGAGGCTTGCAGCCGGGAGAGCTGCCGGAGACATGGAATATCACTCATCCGGAAGAAATAGAAAGACTGGCCCGTGAGTATTATGAGTCAGGTTCTAACGCTGTTTGTACCAATACTTTTGGGGCCAATTCATTAAAGTATGATGGCAAAGACGGGAGATTCACCGTTAATGAAGTGGTTACCGCAGCCGTTAAACTGGCAAGAGCAGCCAGAGATAAGGCCCAGGGACCTTTTTTACAAAAGGATCGCTATGTAGGACTTGATATCGGACCATTGGGAAAGCTTTTGAAGCCTTTAGGTGACCTGGAATTCGAAGATGCTGTAAAGCTTTTTAAGGAGACTATAGAAGCAGGATATAATGCAGGGGCGGATTATATAGCTATTGAGACTATGAATGATGCATATGAGACTAAGGCTGCAGTTATAGCGGCCAAAGAGGTATGCAATCTTCCCATATTTGTTACCACAGTCTTTGATGAGAGTATGAGGCTTATGACAGGTGCTACGCCTGAAGTAATGACTACCCTGCTTTCCGGACTTAATGTATTTGCTTTTGGAGCCAATTGCTCTCTGGGGCCTACGGAAATGTTGCCTGTAGTAGACAGATTTTATGAGGTTTCGGCAAGGCCTGTTATTTTTAAGCCCAATGCAGGTATGCCCAGAGAGTGTGAAGGCAAGACTGTTTATGATACGGATGCGGCTACTTTTGCTGCCCTGGGAAAGGAAGCGGTAAAGAGAGGCGCCAGAATACTGGGAGGATGCTGCGGCACTACTCCTGAGCATATAAGAAGACTTTTTGTGGCTGTAAAGGATATGAAGCCACTGCCATTAAGACATGAAAGGGGAAAAGTAGGCAGAGTTTGTTCTTTTTCTCAAAATGTAACCTTTGGTGATTTTCCGGTTCTTATAGGAGAGAGAATTAATCCTACAGGAAAAAAGAAACTGAAGGAAGCCTTAAGGAATCGTGATCTTACTTATATCCTGGGTGAGGCTGTTAAGGAAGAGGAAATGGGCTGCCACGTTTTAGATGTAAATGTGGGCCTGCCGGAGCTGGATGAGCCGGAAATGTTGACGACAGTGGTGCAGGAGCTGCAGGCAGTAACTGCAGTGCCCTTGCAGCTGGATACCTCTGATCCACAGGCTATGGAAAAGGCTATGAGGATATATAATGGTATACCTATGGTTAATTCCGTGAATGGAAAAGAAGAGGTAATGGCAGCTATTTTTCCGCTTGTGAAAAAATACGGGGGATTTGTGGTATGCCTTACATTGGATGAAAAGGGAATACCGGATACGGCAGAAGCCAGGTTTAAGATTGCAGAGAAGATTATAGAAAGAGCGGCGGCTTACGGCATTGATCGTTCCAATCTGATTTTTGACCCATTAGCCATGGCCGTATCTTCAGACTCTGATACTGCCAAGATTACCATTGACACTATAAGAATGATTTCTGACAGGCTCAAATGTTATACCTCGCTTGGTGTATCCAATGTATCCTTTGGATTACCCAGCCGTGAAGTTATTACTTCCATTTTCTTTACAATGGCTATGGCTTCGGGGCTGTCAGCAGCCATTATGAATCCTTTTGCAGGTGATATGATGAAAGCCTGGTACTCTTTTATGGCTTTATCCGGCAAGGATCCGGGGTGTATGAAGTATATAGAGGCAGCGGAACATTTTACAGTTGCTGCGGAGTCTGCAAAAGATCCTGCTGTAGCCGGCATAGACACAGCGGGGATGGAGCCCTTAAAATATGCTATCGTAAAAGGTATGAGCGAAAAGGCAGCGGCTACGGCAGCGGAGCTTTTGAATACTACCGATGGACTTACTCTTATTAATGAGATGATAATCCCTGCACTGAATGAAGTGGGCAGGGGATTTGAGGAAAAAAGAATTTATCTTCCACAGCTGCTTATGAGTGCGGAGGCAGCCAAGTATGCTTTTGCTGAGGTGCAAAAGACCATGCCTGAGAAGGAGGATAAGGGGCCGAAAGTAATCATGGCTACTGTAAAGGGAGATATTCACGATATAGGGAAAAATATCGTAGTCGTCCTTCTAAAGAATTATGGTTTTGATGTATACGACCTGGGAAAAGACGTGGAGCCGGAAAAGGTAGTGGAGGCCTGCAAGCGTACAGGAGCTCAAATGGTAGGCCTGTCAGCCCTTATGACGACTACAGTTCCCTCTATGCAAGAGACTATAGAAAAGCTGCACGAATATAATAAAAACATTAAAGTTGTTGTAGGTGGAGCAGTTCTTACACAGGAGTATGCAGATATGATCGGCGCAGACTACTATGCAGCCAATGCTATGGAAACTGTAAGGATAGCAACAGAATTGCTAAAATAGTTTGTAGGAAATAAAAGGATAGGGATAGGATATGAATGATTTTTTACCCGTATCAAAAGCAGATATGAAAAAAAGAGGCTGGGAGCAGTGCGACTTTGTATTTATTACAGGAGATGCATATGTAGATCATTCCTCCTTTGCTCATGCTATTATTTCAAGAGTCCTGGAAGCCCATGGCTATAAAGTGGGTATTATTCCTCAGCCGGACTGGAAGGACGATAGCAGCATTACTGTCCTGGGACAGCCGAGGCTGGGCTTTCTTATTTCCGGTGGCAATATGGACTCCATGGTAGATCATTATTCTGTCAATAAAAAGCGAAGAAAGTACGACTACTATACTCCAAAGGGAGAGATGGGAAAACGTCCTGACAGAGCTTGCATTGTGTATGGCAATCTTATACGCCGTACCTATAAAAAAACACCAATAATAATAGGTGGAATAGAGGCGTCCCTTCGCCGACTGGGCCATTATGATTATTGGTCAGATACTGTAAAAAGGTCTATACTATTAGACTCCGGTGCAGATCTCATCAGCTACGGTATGGGAGAGCATTCTATAGTAGAAATAGCAGATGCCTTAAATGCAGGCATCGATGTTAAAGATATTACCTTTATAAGGGGAACTGTTTACAAAGCCAGAAATACTGACAATCTGGTGGACTACATCGAGCTCCCTTCTTTTCAGGAAATATGTGAAAGTAAAGAAGTGTTTGCCAGAAGCTTTGGCAAGCAGTATGTAAATACCGACCCATATTCAGCTAAGACCCTGGTGGAAAAGTATAAGGACTACGAATATGTGGTACAGAATCCGCCTGCTCTGCCTCTTACTACAGAGGAGCTGGATGATGTTTATGACCTGCCCTATATAAGAGACTGCCATCCTATGTACAAAAAGGATGGAGGCATTCCTGCTCTGGCAGAGATTAAATATTCCCTTACCTCCAATCGTGGTTGTTTTGGAGGCTGCAGCTTCTGTGCTCTGACCTTTCATCAGGGGCGTATAGTACAGAGCAGAAGCCACGAAAGCATTATAAAAGAAGCTGAGATTTTTACAAAGGAAAAAGATTTTAAGGGAAATATAAATGATGTAGGTGGTCCTACAGCCCAGTTCAGAAAGCCGGCCTGCAAAAAGCAGTGCACCAAGGGAGCCTGCGTTAATAAGCAGTGTTTATGGCCGGAGCCCTGCAAAAATATGGAAGTGGATCATTCTGATTACCTGGCTTTGTTGAGAAAGCTTAGGGCTATTCCGGGAGTAAAAAAGGTATTTATCAGATCCGGTATCAGATTTGACTATCTGATGGCAGATAAGGATGATGCATTTTTTAGAGAAATGTGCAAATATCATATTTCCGGCCAGCTTCGTGT
Source organism: Lachnospiraceae bacterium (assembly GCA_045616485.1). Taxonomy (GTDB): domain Bacteria; phylum Bacillota; class Clostridia; order Lachnospirales; family Lachnospiraceae; genus RGIG3528. The sequence continues at coordinate 45,867 of JAZLGU010000042.1, read as the reverse complement.
GGCTCCCGAACATATCTCTGACCACGTTCTGGACCTGATGGGAAAGCCCAGAAATGGTGTGTACGAAAGGTTTGTAGAGAAATTTGCCCGTATAAACGGAGGCATGATAAAAAATGGTCAGCTGGATCACAATCAGTATGTGCTGCCTTATCTTATGTCTTCTCATCCCGGCTCTACTTTAGATGATGCTATCGCCCTGGCAGAGTATATAAGAGACTTGGGCTACTGTCCTGAGCAGGTGCAGGATTTCTATCCTACTCCATCGACTGTAGCAACATGTATGTATTATTCAGGCTATGATCCCCGGGATATGAAGCCGGTATATGTGACCAAAAATCCTCACGAAAAGGCTATGCAGAGAGCACTTATTCAGTATAAGAATCCTGAAAACTATGATCTTGTAAAGGAAGCTCTGCTAAAAGCAGGTCGCAATGATCTTATTGGCTTTGAAAAACAGTGTCTTATCCCGCCTCGTAAAATAGTCAACGATTTCAGAAACAAGGGGACTACAAAGAAAAAAGAGGATTATAAGAAGAAAGACGATTATAAGAGGAACGATTATAAGAAAAAAGAAGATTTCAAGCAAAAAAGTAAAAATCTAAAGAAAAGATAAACAAATATTTAACTATCTTTTTCCTTGCAATTTCTATTCTTACTTGCTATAATAATTGCATTGTAAACGCTTACATTTACAAAAAACACGGAGGATTTTAAAAATGGAACAGAATTTCCTTAATTTTTCCCTGGAGGGAAAGGTAGCACTTGTAACAGGCGCATCATATGGTATCGGTTTTGCTATTGCATCTGCTTACGCAAAGTGCGGTGCAACTATCTGCTTTAATGATATTAAGCAGGAGCTTGTTGATAAGGGACTTGAAGCATATAGAGAGCTTGGCATCGAGGCTCATGGCTACGTTTGCAACGTATGCGATGAGGATGCTGTAAATGCTATGGTAGCACAGATTGAGAAGGAAGTCGGCACTATCGATATCCTTGTAAATAATGCAGGTATTATTAAGCGTATTCCTATGACAGAGATGACAGCAGCAGAGTTCAGACAGGTTATTGATGTTGACCTTAATGCGCCTTTCATCGTATCCAAGGCAGTTCTTCCTGGTATGATTAAAAAGAATGCAGGTAAGATTATTAACATCTGCTCCATGATGTCTGAGCTTGGTCGTGAGACTGTATCTGCTTATGCATCTGCTAAGGGTGGTCTTAAGATGCTTACACGTAATATTTGTTCTGAGTATGGTCAGTACAATATTCAGTGTAACGGCCTTGGACCAGGTTATATCGAGACACCTCAGACAGCACCTCTTCGTGAGATTCAGCCTGATGGTTCCCGTCATCCGTTTGATCAGTTCATCTGTGCCAAGACTCCTGCCAATCGTTGGCTGAAGCCTGAGGAGCTTACAGGTCCTGCTGTATTCCTTGCATCAGAGGCTTCCAATGCAGTAAACGGCCATATCCTTTATGTAGATGGCGGTATCCTTGCATACATCGGCAAGCAGCCACAGTAGACATTACCGCACAGCGGTCGCTTCGAGACGAATAGCATTGCTATTCGTCTCGTTTTTTTCTAGGGTTATATCGGCATTGAAAGCATTACGCTTGCCAATTTTGGAACGATGGGCTATAATGAATTGGTTTGAGAGGTTATTTTATGGCATTTTTATTTCCGGATTTTTATTACAAATCTGCTTACACAATTGACTATGGTGCTCTTTACATGTCAGGCAAAAGGGGAGTTATTTTTGATCTTGATAATACGCTGGTGACCCATGGAGCGCCTGCTGATCAAAGAGCTCTTGAGCTTATGAATTATCTTAGAGGGCTGGGCTTTTCTATCTGCTTTTTATCCAACAATAAAGAGCCGAGGGTAAAGAAGTTTAATGAGCCTATTGGGGCACATTATATTTTTAAAGCAGGTAAGCCTAAAAAAGAAGGATATCTCAAAGCATGCGAGAAGATGAATATCCAGCCCAAAGACGCAGTATTTGTAGGAGATCAGATTTTTACAGATGTAGCTGGCGCCAATGCCGCTGGTATCATGAGCATTCTGGTTAAGCGCATCGGCTTTCATGAAGAGATTCAGATTCATTTAAAAAGGATCCTGGAAGCACCTATTATTCTTTTGTTCAAAATTATTAATCCTAAAAAAGTGAGGTAAATAATATGACTACATATGACAGAGTTGTTAAAATCTTAGATCAGCTTTCACTGGATGCCATTCTGGTATCAGACGCATACAATATGCGCTATATCAGTGGCTTTACAGGTGGCACGGGCTACCTTGTAATTACAAAAGAAAGCAGGACCCTTCTTACAGATTCCAGATACACGGTAGCAGCCAAGGCACAGGCGCCTGATTATGAGGTGGTAGAGATTTCTGTTACCCATGGTTATCTTGACTGTATTAATGACATTATTCTTAAAGAACATATTAAGACTCTGGGTTTTGAAGGCAATCAGTTTATTTTTTCCACTTATGAGTCCTTCAGAAAAGCACTTAAATGCGAGAGCTTCGTAGCTATAGCTTCTGAACTTACTGATATGCGCCGTATTAAGACACCTGAAGAGCTTGCCAATCTTCGTATGGCTGAGCATATTGGAGACATCGCTTTTGAGGAGATTCTTGGCTATATTAAGCCGGGGGTTACTGAGCTGGAGATTGCAGCTAAGCTTGAGTATATTATGAAATGCAATGGTGCAGAGAATCTCTCCTTTGATTCTATTGTAGCTGCCGGTGTCAATGGCTCCAAGCCTCATGCAGAGCCTGGCAATAATAAGATAGAGCACGGTGATTTTGTTACCATGGATTTTGGATGTAAGTATAATGGTTACTGTTCAGATATGACCAGAACTGTATGTGTTGGTCATGCATCCAAAAAACAGATAGAGATCTACGAGACAGTTCTTAAGGCTCAGACTACTGTTATTAATAATATTAAAGCAGGACGTCCCGGTAAAGAGTGGGATGCGATGGCACGTAATATCATTACTGAAGCCGGCTATGGTGAGTATTTCGGTCACAATCTTGGTCATTCTGTAGGTATGGAGATTCATGAGAATCCACGTCTTGGCAGGACTGAAGAGAGCATTATTGAAGCAGGTATTATAGTTACCGTAGAGCCGGGTATTTATATTCCGGGCTTTGGCGGTGTACGTATCGAGGATATGGGTGTCGTTACTGAGGATGGCTTCGAGGACTTTACCCATTCCAGAAAAGAATTGATAGAGCTGTAAAGATTTTTCTTGCATAAGTTTAAAAGATAAGGTAATATATTACTATATGTCTGCGGAAATTGTATTCTGCGGAGAATAAAACCAAAGTTTATTAAATCTTAGGAGGATTTATATGATTTCAGCAGGTGATTTCAGAAATGGTATTACACTTGAGATTGAAGGCAATGTAGTACAGATTATTGAATTCCAGCACGTTAAGCCTGGTAAGGGCGCAGCTTTCGTTAGAGCAAAGCTTAAGAACATTAAGTCTGGCGGTGTAGTAGAAAAGACATTCCGTCCTACAGAGAAGTTCCCTCCGGCTCATATCGAGAGACTGGAGATGCAGTATCTTTACAAGGATGACGCTTATAATTTCATGAACACAGAGACTTACGATCAGATTGCTCTTACAGACGATCAGGTAGGCGACGCTATGAAGTTCGTTAAGGAAAATGAGATGGTTAAGATGCTTTCTCACAACGGCCAGATTTTCTCCGTTGAGCCACCTCTTTTCGTAGAGCTCGTTATCACAGAGACAGAGCCTGGCTTCGCTGGCAACACAGCTACAGGCGCTACAAAGCCTGCTACTGTTGAGACAGGTGCTATGGTTCAGGTTCCTCTTTTCGTTAACCAGGGCGAGAAGATTCAGATCGATACCAGAACAGGTGAGTATTTGAAGAGAGTACAGTAATTGAAAATAATGATATTAGATGGGAGGGTAATACCTTTGCCCCCCCATTTTTTGTGCAAATAACGAGGGGACTTATACAAGAGTTCCCGACCCATCTACAGATAAGGTAACTCGAATAGTATCAAACGGAATGGAAAAGACACACGCTATTACGCTTTCCCTAGCTCATAGTTTTAGGTAAAAATGTAAATGAATTAAGCGGAGGACAAAAGCAAAGAGTAGCTATAGCTAGGGCTTTAATAAAAGATGCTCAGATAATCTTTGCTGATGAGCCTACAGGAAATCTTGATGAGAAAAATAGCAAATTTATATTTAATTTACTTAGTAATGTAGCTAAAGATAGGCTTGTGATAGCAGTTACTCATGATTCGGTGCTGGCAAGTAAATATGCAGATGAGATTGTACATTTAGAGAGAATGCAACATAAATCTATTTTGGAAATGATTAATAAAAGATAGAGCAAAAGAATGGTGAGTTATATATACTTGACCCTTATATAGTGCTGATATATAATTTACAAAAATATCTCCGTATCAGGAGGGTGGGACTGAAGATGACCGCAAATAAACAGTATCATACAGAAGCAGAGGAAATAGAGATTATATACGATGCTCTTTCCGAGAGCCTTACAGACCTGCTGGAAATGCGCGATGGTCTGACCGGTGGCCATTCCAAGAGAGTGACAGAATATGCTCATATACTGGCCCTGGCCTTACAGGAGAAAAAAATCTTTCCGGAAATCGATGACGATTTTATCCGGGACCTTAGGCGCAGCTCCGTTATTCACGACATAGGCAAGGTGGGGATCAGGGACTCAGTGCTTAAGGGTAAGACCCGTTTTAATCAGGAGAGCCATAGCGATATCATTGAGTATCTCCATATGCATACTACTTTCGGGGCGGAGGTGCTGGACAGAGCGATCAAGACAATCGGGCACGAGACTTTCCTGGACTTTGGCAGAGAGGTCTGTCTTTACCACCATGAGAAATGGGATGGTAGTGGATATCCGAAAGGGCTTAAGGGCGATGAGATTCCTTTATCTGCCCGTATAGTGGCTGTTGCCGACGTATATGATGCCTTGACTTCAGCCCGTACCTACAAGGCTCCATTATCACACGAAGAAACTTTGAAAATCATGGCACAGGACAGCGGCAAAGCCTTCCAGCCTGAGATTATTGAAGTCTTTTTGGAAGAAGAAATGAAAATAGAAAAAGCCCTGGCAGGATTCGCTGAGGAACGTCTTAGAGCAGTTCTCTTATCCAGTCAGGAGCTTATTTGAAGAGAGTCGGTTAAGGCTCTCTTTTTTGTTAAATTTTTCTAAAATAACCTCTTGACTTTTACTTTAATAATGTTACAATGTATCACAGCATCAATTTAGCGCGTCAAAGTGATAAAATCAGAATCTTGTTCCACGCGGGCTAAAGAGGATGAAAGTATTAAAAATAGCAGGTTTGGTGACCTAGGTCTGCGGAATCGGAGGTTTATTTATGGGTCGAGTTTACAATTTTTCAGCAGGTCCGGCAGTTTTACCGGAAGAGGTACTTAAGGAAGCAGCAGCAGAGATGCTGGATTACAATGGCACAGGCATGTCAGTTATGGAGATGAGCCATCGTAGTAAAGCATATGAGGCTATCATTCAGACAGCAGAGCAGGATCTTCGCGATCTCATGAATATTCCTGACAATTATAAGGTGCTGTTTTTACAGGGTGGTGCATCCCAGCAGTTTGCCATGATTCCTATGAACCTTATGAAAAATAAAAAGGCTGGTTATATTATTACCGGTCAGTGGGCAAAGAAGGCATTTCAGGAAGCAAAGATCTACGGTGATGCTGTAAAGCTGGCGTCTTCAGAGGATAAGACTTTCTCCTACATTCCTGACTGCTCAGATCTGCCTATTACAGATGATATGGACTATGTTTACATCTGTGAAAACAACACTATCTATGGTACAAAGTATAAGACTTTACCAGATACAAAAGGAAAAACTCTGGTGGCAGACGTTTCTTCCTGCTTCCTGTCCGAGCCGGTGGACGTTACAAAGTATGGCATCATCTATGGCGGTGTACAGAAGAACGTAGGCCCTGCAGGTGTTGTTATTGTTATTATTCGTGAGGACCTTATTACAGAGGATACCTTACCCGGCACTCCTACCATGCTTAAGTATAAAATTCATGCAGATAATGCATCTCTTTACAATACTCCTCCTGCATATGGCATTTACATTTGTGGCAAGGTCTTCAAGTGGCTCAAGAAAATGGGCGGCCTGGAGGCTATGAAGAAACATAATGAAGAGAAGGCCAAGATTCTTTATGATTTTCTGGATCAGTCCAAGCTTTTCAAAGGTACGGTTACACCTGCTGACAGATCACTTATGAATGTTCCCTTTGTTACAGGTAATGAAGAGCTGGATGCCAAGTTTGTAAAAGAGGCAAAGGCTGCAGGTTTCGAGAATCTTAAGGGCCACAGGACTGTAGGCGGTATGAGAGCTTCCATCTACAATGCGATGCCTATTGAAGGCGTTATAGCATTGGTAGACTTCATGAAAAAATTTGAAGAAGAGAATGGGGAGGCTTAATCATGTACAATTACTATTGCTTAAATAAAATCAGTAAAGCCGGTACCTGTAATTTTACCGAGGCTTATCAGGCTGTAGACACTATGGAAGAGGCAGATGCAGTACTTGTCCGCTCAGCTACCATGCACGATATGGAGTTTAAAAATAAACTGGCTGCTATAGCACGAGCAGGTGCAGGTGTAAACAATATTCCTTTGGAACGCTGTGCAGAAAATGGTATTGTGGTATTCAATACCCCGGGTGCCAATGCCAATGGCGTTAAGGAGCTGGTAATAGCAGGCATGCTGCTGGCAGCACGTGATGTTACCGGTGGTATTGACTGGGTCAAAACCATTAAGGATGAAGGAGACATCGCTAAAATGGTGGAGAAGGGCAAGTCCAATTACGCAGGTACCGAGATTACCGGTAAAAAGCTGGGCGTTATCGGACTGGGTGCCATTGGTGTTCTTGTAGCCAATGCTGCCGCTGCTCTTGGCATGGAAGTATATGGCTGCGACCCATTTATTTCCGTAGAAAACGCATGGAAGCTTTCTACTGCAGTAAGAGCTGTTAAGACCAGAGAAGAAATTTATAAAAAGTGCGATTACATCACTGTTCACGTACCTCTTCTGGAGGATACAAAGGGCATGATTAACGCAGAAGCCATAAAGATGATGAAAAACGGGGTTGTTATACTGAATTTTGCCCGTGATCTTTTGGTAAATGATGATGATATGGCCGAGGCATTAAAAGCAGGTAAGGTGAAAAAATATGTAACAGACTTCCCGAATCCTAAGAGTGCCAATATGCCAAATACCATAGCCATCCCTCATCTTGGTGCATCCACCGAGGAGTCTGAGGACAACTGTGCAGCTATGGCTGTAAAGCAGATAGTAGATTATTTGGAAAACGGTAATATCACCAATTCTGTTAATTATCCTGCAGTTGATGCGGGGGTATGCCGTAGTAATGCCAGAGTCTGCATACTTCATAAAAACATTCCTAACATGTTGGCACAGTTTACCGGCGTATTTTCAGCATGTGGCATTAATATCGATAACATGGTCAATAAATCCAAGGGAGACAGCGCATATACCGTGCTGGATCTGGCAGCTGCCACAGACGAGCTTATTGAGGCAATTAAAAAAATTGACGGTGTACGTAAAGTAAGAGTAATCAAATAATTTCAGATAATCTCATAAATTCCCGGCAGATTTTTCTGCCGGGCATTTTTTGCTTTTTTTTCACTTGTTTGCATGACAGGTCCCATTGACAAAAGTTAAAAAAAATAGCATATTTATCCTATGGATAATATAATCAATTCTGAAAATAGAACATATATAGCCATAGACTTAAAGTCTTTTTACGCATCGGTAGAATGTCATGAACGTGGGTTGGACCCACTTACTACTAATCTTGTGGTAGCTGACGTAAGCCGTACGGAAAAGACTATTTGTCTTGCGGTTTCTCCCAGCTTAAAGGCTTATGGCATACCCGGCAGAGCACGTCTTTTTGAGGTGGTACAAAAGGTTAAGGAGGTAAATGCTGCAAGATTATTAGCTGCACCGCACCGTGTTTTTTCCGGAAAAAGCTATATGGCACCGGAGCTTACTGCTGATTCCTCTCTGGAATTGGACTATATTGCTGCTACTCCCAGGATGAAGCTTTACATGAAGTATAGCAATATGGTCTATAATGTTTATCTTAAGTATATAGCACCGGAAGACCTGCATATTTATTCCGTTGATGAGGTCTTCATGGATGTGACAGCTTACCTTAATACTTATCATATGGAAGCCCGCGAGCTGGCAATGAAGATGATACTGGAGATACTGGATACTACCGGGATTACAGCCACAGCAGGTATAGGCACCAATATGTTCCTATGCAAGGTAGCCATGGATATTGTAGCCAAGCACATCCCGGCAGACGAAAATGGTGTGCGTATAGCACAGCTGGATGAGAGAAGTTTTAGAGAACAGCTGTGGGATCACAGGCCGTTAACAGACTTTTGGCGTATAGGACGGGGGATCTCGAAAAAGCTGGAGCAGTATGGTATGTATACTTTGGGAGATGTCTGCAGATGCTCCCTGGGAAAAGAAAACGAATACCATAACGAAGCGCTTTTATACAGACTTTTTGGCGTGAATGCAGAGCTGCTTATTGACCATGCCTGGGGCTGGGAGCCGGCCAGGATATGTGATATAAAGGCATACCGACCGGAAAATAACAGCCTTTCATCAGGACAGGTACTGAAAAGCCCTTATGAGTATGACAAGGCTTTACTTATCATTAAAGAAATGGCAGACCTTCTGGCTTTGGACCTGGTGGATAAATGTCTGGTGTGCGATCAGATAGTGCTTCAGGTGGGATATGATAATGAGAATCTGACAGACCCCTATAAAGCAAAATTCTACAAGGGTGAGGTGACTACTGACCACTACGGAAGAGCAGTACCAAAGCCTGCTCATGGCTCTGTAAATCTGGATGGCTTTACCTCCAGCACAAGCATTATAATGAAGAAGACCATAGAGCTTTTCTCTACTATTGTAGACAAAAATCTCACTGTAAGAAGATTAAATATTACTGCCAATCATGTTATCCCGGAAAGTGAAGGAAAGAAAAGAAGAGCTGAAAAGGAAGAGTTTACCCAGTTGTCCCTTTTTACAGATATATCAGAGATTGAGCGAGAAAGGGAAGAGAGGGACAGAATGGAGGAGCGTGAAAAAAATATGCAGAAGGCCATTCTGGAAATTAAGAAGAAATTCGGGAAAAATGCAGTGCTTAGAGGAATGAATTTTGAAGAGGGTGCTACTACTATAGAAAGAAACGGAGAGGTAGGAGGTCACAAGGGATGAGTAAGGCAGATGTACTAAAAAAATACGGAGACATTATTGATCTGCCCCATCACCAGTCTGCTACCCGTAAGCACATGGGCATGGTGGAAAGAGCATGTCAGTTTTCTCCCTTTGCCGCTCTTACAGGATTGGATGATACCATGAGGGCAACAGAGGTCCGAGCAACGGAAGAAATTCTTATGAGCCTTGAGCGCTATGATGATCTGGAGGAGGGAGTTTAATAGGACTATCGGACTAGTTGGAAGTGCGCAATTTGCGCAAAAGTTGACTTATTTGTTACATATATATTATAGATTAGAAAAGAGTATTAAAAAAGTCTAAAGTGGGTTGTCTAGATAGCTGTTTGATGGTAAAATCTCTACTCGAGGGAGCAAGAGGTGGCTCAGGATGAGCCGACACTGTTTTGCCAATTTGGGGTATGCAGAGGAGAGATTATTCGTGAATATTTTATCAGTAGACGATGAGAGATTGATTCTGGAAGATATGCTTGTGGAGCTCGGAAAGGTGTTTCCTGATGAGGAGATCGTGGGTTATGAGTCCTGTTGTGACGCTATCAATTATGCCAGCGATTTAAAAGCACATGACGAGAAACTTGATTATGCTTTTCTTGACATTAACCTGAGAGGCATGACAGGCATAGAGCTGGCGAAGAAGATTAAGGATATTCAGCCGGATACCAGGATCATTTTTTGTACCGCTTATTCAGAATATGCCTACGATGCTTTCAAAATGCATGCCGTGGGATACCTGCTTAAGCCGGTAGAGGCTAAAAATATAACAGAGACTTTAGATGCTACCAATCAGGACTGGAAAAGCAGTTTGACCGGCTCCAATAAAGAAGTTAAGGTTCAGACCTTTGGTAATTTCCAGGTATATGTTGATGGCCACCAGGTAGCTTTTTCCAGGGAAAAAGCTAAAGAGCTCTTTGCTTTCTTAGTTGACAGAGCGGGAGCTGCAGTAAAGACCGGAGAGATAGTAGGAGTACTTTGGGAAGACAGGCCTACAGACAAGACCACGCTGAATCAGGCACATACCATTATTTCCAGTATGAAAAAGACCTTTAAGGATCTGGGAGTAGGAAATGTTATTGTTAAGACCTGGAATCAAATTGCTATTGATCCAAACAAAATAAAATGCGATGTATACGACTTTTACAAGGGTGATACGATAGCCATCAATTCCTACCGCGGAGAGTACATGGCTCAGTACAGCTGGGCCGAAATGACCAATGCAGACCTTATGGAGAAGGCTCATAAGTAATTGTTATAATTATCTCAAGAAAAAAGTTTAAATTTTTTTACGAAACTTTGTTAAGTTACTTGATTTTACAGTAAATTTGGTGTACTTTTGTAGTACATATTTTAGTAAAATTTTACTCGTTCGTTTTCAGGGCACGGGTAATGATTTTACAACTTATCTAAGGGTTCGGATAAGGTAGTTTAATTGCTTATTTTCGGGTGTTTTACCCACTTTGTACATAACCAGATAGCCCATCATATTTATTAGACTTGAGGGTCGGACTGGAGGATCGTATGGTAATTGTTCTTGTTCAAAACAACAAGAAAGAATTAAAGAATCTTATCAGCTGTGTAAAGGCTGTTTATCCTAAAGATATAGTGATTGGGTTTGAAGACCCTCAGCATGCTCTGGGCTATGCAGAGGAGAAGAAGGTGGACGTATGCTATGCAGACGTTGAGATGCCTACTACTTCCGGCTTTGCGCTCACTGAGGCTCTTAGAAAGACCAATAAAAAAGTAGTGGTTAATCTTATTGCAGACTGCACAGATTATGCGGTAGACGCTTGGCGTATGCATGTTAATGATTATTTGCTGAAGCCTGTTACCAAGGAGTCTGTTCGTCATACAGTAGCAATCTAAGGAGATCATAATATGGCGATGGAAGAATTGTTTATAAATGGAGCCGGAGATACTAAAATCCGGCTTTTCTTTTACAAAACAGAAGCAGAAAAGGTTACAGGATCTGTACTTCTGCTTCATGGTATGGCAGAGCATCATGAAAGATATGAGCTTTTTATTCAAAAGCTTAATGATGTAGGGATAGATGTATATACTTACGATCACAGAGGTCATGGTCTTTCACTCAAAGATGATGAGTTGGGATTTTTTGCTGAGAGCAATGGTGCAGAGCTGGTTATTGAGGATGCAGTCAGTGCCATCAAGTCTGTCAGCGCTATGAAAAGAAGTGAAAAGTACGCTATTTTTGGCCACAGCATGGGTTCTATTATTACCAGAAATGTTATCCAGCGCTTTGATCAGATGGATTGTGCAGTTATTTGCGGTACAGCCTATGAAAAAGTTGGAAAATGTCGCGCCGGTCTTTTTGCAGCAGGCCTGGTAAAGTTTTTCTGTGGTCCCAGACACAGGTCCAAATTCCTGGACAAGGCCATGTTCGGCGGCAAGGCATATACTTCCCTGTGCAGCAGGACTCCTTTTGACTGGCTGACCAAGGATGAAAAAATAGTAGACCAGTATATTGAGGATCCTTATTGTGGCTTCCTTTGCACTACTTCTTTCTACTATGACCTTACTGAGCTGGCTATGAAGGCTACAAAGGGCATCAAGCGTACCAGAGTCAATCTCCCTATTTTCATAGCTTCCGGTAAGTCTGACCCTGTTGGTGGCTGTGGCAATGCTGTTACAGAGCTTTACAATCAGTATAAGGGACTGGGTTATAAGGACGTATCTCTTAAGCTCTATGATAATGACAGACATGAGATTCTGAACGAGACTGACAAAGACGTGGTTATGCAGGATTTCATAGATTTCCTTACAAAGAATCTTCAGGAAGATTATTCTGTTTAAGCGCCGACGCTTTGTCGACGCACTAAGCCCTCGCTTTGTGCGAGGGCGTTTTGTATTGACATTATTGCTACATTTGATATACTCAAACAAGGCTATATACTAGCCGGAAAAGGAAATATTGATTTATATATGGAAAAATTTGAATTTATTGCTCCATGTCATTTTGGACTGGAAGCTGTACTGAAAAGAGAGCTGCAGGATCTTGGCCTTGAAATTACAGAAGTAGTAGACGGTAAGGTGGGCTTTACCGGCGATGTTTCTGCTTTTGCCAGAGCTAATGTCAATCTGCGTACTGCAGAGCGTGTATTATGGAAAGTGGGCTCCTTCCATGCAGAGACTTTTGAAGAGCTGTTTCAGGGGACAAAAGCTATACCCTGGGAGCAGTTTTTACCCAGCGATGCCAAATTCTGGGTGGCTAAGGCCAATTCCGTAAAAAGTAAGGTTTTTTCTCCTTCTGATATTCAGTCTATTATGAAAAAAGCTATGGTAGAGCGCATGAAGGAGCATTACTCTATCAGCTGGTTCCCTGAGACAGGCGCCAGCTTCCCTGTAAGAGTATCTATCTTAAAGGATGAAGTAGTAGTTGGTATTGATACATCCGGTGAGTCCCTTCACAAACGCGGCTATAGAAAGATGACTGCCAAGGCGCCTATTGAAGAAACACTGGCTGCTGCTCTTATTATGCTTACCCCCTGGAACAAGGACAGGATACTGGTGGATCCTTTCTGCGGTTCCGGCACTATTCCCATTGAGGCTGCCATGATTGGAGCCAATATTGCACCGGGTATGAATCGTGAGTTTTTGGCAGAGGATTGGACCAATATTATTCCTAAAAAGGTCTGGTATGCAGCCATTGAAGAAGCTCATGGGAAGATTAGAACTGATATAGAAATGAATATTCAGGGCTTTGATATTGATGCTGATATAGTAAAAGCGGCCCGCCAAAATGCCATAGATGCAGGTGTAGAGCAGTACATTCATTTTCAGCAGAGAGATGTTAAGGACCTCCGCCATCCTAAAAAGTATGGATTTATTATTACCAATCCTCCTTATGGTGAGAGACTGGAAGAAAAGGAGGCATTGCCTGCTCTTTACAGAGCGCTGGGAGACAGCTATAAAAAGCTGGATTCCTGGTCCATGTTTATGATTACCAGCTGGGAAGAGGCGGCCAAGCATATAGGAAAAGAGCCTGATAAAAACAGAAAAATATATAATGGTATGCTTAAGACTTATTTTTACTCTTTTCTTGGCCCCAAGCCACCCAAGCAGCCCAAACAGCAATAATTTATGGGAGTATTTATGACAAAAATAATTTTTGCCACATCCAATAAGGATAAAATGAAAGAGATAAGGGAGATTATTACCGGAGATTTTGAGGTGCTTTCCATGAAGGAGGCAGGTATTACTGCAGATCCGGAGGAAAATGGCAGCACTTTTGAGGAAAATGCCCTTATTAAGGCCAGAGCCATTGCGAAAGAGTCAGGCTGCCTTACTTTGGCAGATGATTCGGGGCTTGAAGTTGATGCCATGGATAAAAAGCCTGGTATATATTCAGCCAGATTTTTAGGTAGAGATACTGATTATAATACAAAGAATAACTATATTATAGATCAGGTAAAAGATTTGCCTTTTGAAAAGAGAAGCTGCAGGTTCGTATGTGCTGTAGCGGCAGTATGGCCGGATGGCAGAGAAAAAGTGGTAAGAGGTACCATAGAGGGCTTTGTGGCCCCGGAGATCCGGGGAGAAAACGGTTTCGGCTATGATCCCATTTTTTACCTGCCTGAGTATAAAAAGACTACTGCAGAGCTGGATCCCAGTGAAAAAAATGCTATTTCTCACAGAGGGAAAGCCCTTAGAATGATTTTCCCTTACCTTTAATTTTCATAATAGGATTTATACATGATTACTGTATCAGTTTGCATGATTGTGAAAAATGAAGAAAAGAATTTGCCGATATGTCTGGATAGTCTGAAAGGCTTTTATGATGAGCTTATTATACTGGATACGGGCTCTACGGACAGGACAAAAGAAATAGCAGCTTCCTATACCGACAGGATATATGATTTTAAGTGGGTTGATGATTTCTCGAAGGCTCGTAATGCTGCCTTTTCCTACGCTACATGTGATTATATCTACTCTGCCGATGCAGATGAGGTGGTGGATGAGGCTAACAGAAAGGCTCTTATGGCTCTGAAAAGGGTTTTGGATCCTCAGATAGAAGTAGTGCAAATGCACTATGTGAATCCTTCTGAACTTAATATGTGCTATAATGATCTGGAAGAGCTTAGACCAAAGCTTTTTAAAAGAATTCGTACCTGGACCTGGATTGATCCCATACATGAGACTGTTCGTACAGAGCCTTTAGTATTTGATTCTGACATTCAGATTCTCCATAAGCCCCATGAAAATCATGCCAAAAGGGATTTTGCCTCATTTTTACGCGTTTTGGAACAGGATGCCTATATGTCCGGCAGACTTTTTTCCATGTATGTAAAGGAACTGTTTTTCAGTGGGGATGATGATGACTTCCTTAGTGCGGAACAGTGGTTTATGGCCAGGCAGTCGGAAGAAGCTTCCTACGAATTCTATGAGGATTTGGCGGTAGGATTAAAGTGTGCCACAATAAAAAATGATGTTAACAGGGTAGCATTACTGGAAGAAAGCTTTATTAAGGCGGGGCTGGAAGTAGGAGATATTCTATTTCTGCTGGCGGAGTTTTATAAACAGCTGGGAGACGAAAGCAAGGCCGCTGATTACAGAAAAAGGCTTAAAGACAGTGAAAATATTATTTGCGTTAATTTAAGATATGAATAAATGTCCTTAGAATTTACGCAAATCGTTAATAATTTAAACACAAAAATTTGCAATACTGTGATGTTAATAATATTACTAATATTAACTAATCACATTTTGCTGAACATGCGGAGGGATGATGAACGACAATAATTCACAACGCAATAACAAAAATAATAGAGATTTTAAGAACAAATTCCACAATAGAATAGGACTTCTGATATGCCTGGTGGTGGCGCTCTTTATGGTGCTTTGGGGCAAGATGATATCCCAGTCCATCAACAAGTCTACCAACAAGGAGATTACTTATTCTGAATTTGTTTCCATGCTGGAAAAGGGAGAGATAGATAAAGTCGAGATTTATCCTGAAGCCATGAAGGTGGTTATTACCCCTAAAGAGCAGAAAATAGCCAATTACACTACTACATATTACACCGGCGTGCTGGAGGATGGCAGTACTTTATCTGCCCGTCTTGAGGCTGCAGGAGTTAGTTATAAGCGCGTGGTAGAGGATAATAAATCAGCTATCTGGACTACTGTACTTGATTTTGTCATAATGTTCGGTGGACTTTTCCTCTTTATGTTCCTTATGTATCGTATGGCAGCCAGATCTGCCGGCGGCATTATGAACGTAGGTAAGTCCAATGCCAAAGTTTATGTGGAAAAGGAGACTGGCGTTACTTTTGAGAACGTAGCAGGTCAGGAGGAAGCCAAGGAAAGCCTTACGGAAATCGTTGATTTCTTACATGATCCCGGTAAATACACTGCTATTGGTGCAAAGCTCCCTAAGGGTGCGCTGCTTGTGGGCCCTCCAGGTACAGGTAAGACCTTGCTTGCCAAGGCAGTTGCAGGTGAGGCCAAGGTGCCTTTCTTCTCACTTTCCGGATCGGACTTTGTGGAAATGTACGTAGGTGTTGGTGCTTCCCGAGTAAGAGATCTTTTCAAGCAGGCTCAGGCTATGGCACCTTGTATTATTTTCATTGATGAGGTAGATGCTATTGGTAAGTCCCGTGATTCCCGCTATGGCGGCAATGATGAGCGTGAGCAGACTCTGAATCAGCTTTTGGCTGAGATGGATGGCTTCGATGCCAGCAAGGGTGTGGTTATCCTCGCAGCTACCAACAGACCTGAGGTTTTGGACAAGGCACTCCTTCGTCCGGGTCGTTTTGACAGACGTGTTATTGTAGACAGACCTGACCTTAAGGGCAGAGTGGAAGTGCTTAAGGTTCATGCTAAAAATGTAAATATGGGCGATGATGTAGATCTTGAGGCTATCGCTCTTGCTACATCCGGCGCTGTTGGATCAGAGCTGGCCAATATGATTAATGAAGCTGCTATTTTGGCAGTTAAGCGTGGCCGCAAGTTTGTTACCCAAGCCGATCTTTTCGAATCGGTAGAAGTAGTTATTGCAGGTAAGGAAAAGAAAGACCGCATCATGAATAATGATGAAAGAAAAGTGGTGGCTTTCCATGAGACCGGTCATGCCCTGGTATCAGCTTTACAAAAAAATGCAGAGCCTGTGCAGAAAATTACCATTGTTCCCCGTACCAAGGGCAGCCTTGGCTATGTGCTTCAGGCGCCTGAAGAAGAGAAGTTCCTTATGAAGAAAGAGGAGCTTATTGCCAGAATTACCACCTTCTGTGCCGGACGTGCTGCTGAAGAGGTGGTATTTGGCTCTATTACTACAGGTGCGGCCAATGATATAGAGCAGGCTACCGGTATTGCCAGGGCTATGATTACCAGATATGGTATGAGTGAGAAATTTGGCATGGTTATGCTGGAGTCTACCGAGAATCAGTATCTGGATGGTCGCTCTGTTTCTCAGTGTGCGCAGACTACAGAAGCTGAGATTGATATTGAAGTTCGTAAGATTATTACTGACTGCTATAATGATGCCAAGCAGAAAATCGTGGAAAATCGCGATATCTTAGAGGCTATTGCCCAGGTGCTTATTGATAAGGAAAGCATTACCGGCAAGGAATTTATGGAGATTTACAGAAGACTTAAAGGTATCGATGAAAATGGCAATCCTGTAGAAGTTCAGGCATCTGAGACCACAGAAAATAAGGACGAGCTTCCTGATGGAATTTAATTTAGAAGAAGAGCTGAAAAAACTTCCGGACAAGCCCGGAGTTTATATAATGCACAATTCATCCGACGAAATAATATATGTCGGTAAGGCTGTCGTACTCAAAAACAGGGTACGACAGTATTTTCGTGAAAATAAACAGCATACTCCCAAGGTAAAAAAGATGGTCAGCCAGGTGGCCTGGTTTGAGTATATTGTAGTGGCTTCTGAGGCAGAGGCTCTTATTTTGGAATGTAATCTTATAAAAGAACACAGACCTAAATACAATACCATGCTGAAGGATGATAAACATTATCCTTACATAAAAATCACCACAAATGAGCCATATCCGCGTATTATGATGGCCAGAGAGAGGAAAAAAGACAGTGCCAGATACTTTGGCCCCTATACTTCAGGCGAAGCTGTTCATGATACCATAGACCTTCTTAAAAAAATATATGATATAAGATCCTGCAGCACTATTTTAACCGGGAAAAAGGTAAATGACAGGCCTTGTCTTTACCACTCCATGGGAAGATGTCCTGCTCCCTGTCAGGGAAATGTAGATAAAAAAGAGTATGCCTTGCAGGTGGAAAAATGTGTTGGTTTTCTAAGTGGCCATTACGATGAAGTTATCTCAGGACTTCGAGAAAATATGCTAAGACTCTCTGATGAGATGGAGTTTGAAAGAGCAGCTGAAGTCAGGGATCTGATTTCTTCAGTTTTACGTCTGGACCAGGCCCAGAAAGCAGACGAATGTGACAATAATGACAGGGACGTTTTAGGAGTTTATAAGGGTGCCACATCTGCTGTAGTGTCTTGTTTTTTCATAAGGGAAGGCAAGCTTATCGGCAGAGATAATTTTCACCTTACTCATGTGGAAAATGATACTGATGCTGAGATTATGGTATCGTTTATAAATCAGTATTATTCAGGAACACCCCATATCCCTAAAGAAATCTATATATCTACAGAGCTTCCCCCAGAGGAAGTGGGGCAGATTATGAGCTTTTTGTCAGAGCTTAGAGGCCATAAGGTCAGCATTTTTACTCCTCAGAAGGGAGAGAAAAAGAGACTTATTGAAATGGCAGTTGAAAATGCCCGTATGACATTTGATCACGATGACTTGAAATTAAAGAAAGCAGCTGACAGGACAGTGGGGGCATTAAACGAAATAAAAGACTTGCTTAACCTGCCTGAATTATATAGAATAGAGTCGTATGACATTTCCAATACTCAAGGCTTTGAAAATGTTGCATCCATGGTGGTTTTCGAAGGCGGTCGTCCGAAAAAGTCCGATTACCGTCGTTTTAAGACCAGAACTATTGTGGGGGCAGATGACTATGGCAGTATGAAAGAGGTACTGACCCGCCGTTTTGAGCATGGTCTCAGAGAAAAGGAAAAGCAGGAAGGAAACGGAAATGATTCTTTTGTCAGATTTCCGGATCTCCTTCTGATAGATGGCGGCAGAGGGCAGGTAAATTCAGTGCTGGAAGTGGTACGGAGCCTTGGCCTTACGATTCCTGTCTGTGGCATGGTAAAAGATGACCGCCATAGGACCAGAGGACTTTGGTTTGATGACAGGGAAGTGGCGATAGATACTACATCAGAGGGTTTTCATCTGGTAACCAGAATCCAGGATGAGACTCACCGTTTTGCCATTACCTATCATAGGAATCTCAGAAGTAAAGCCCAGACACATTCCATACTGGATGATATACCCGGTATAGGGGAAAAGCGCAGGGTGGAGCTTATGAGACATTATGAAAGTCTGCAGGCCCTTAGGGAGGCTTCGCTGGATGAGCTTAGCAGCATTCCCGGTATGAATATGCCGGCAGCTGAGAGTATTAAGAAATTTTTTGAAGAACACAAATAAAAAATAAGGAGCGACTATGTATTCAGTTACACTTGAAAAGCTTCAGGAAGCCATGCAGCTGACTTATCTTACTCCTGAGCTGGATCTTAATGGGCGTGTTGTTTCGGAGATGGAAGTCAATCGTCCTGCTCTGCAGCTGGCAGGTTTTTACGATTATTTCAACTACGAGAGACTTCAGATTATAGGCCAGGTAGAGTATGCCTACATGGACCAGATGCCTGATAAGGGCAATGAAGTTATGAGAAAGCTTATGAGCTTTAAGATTCCTGCCATTATTTTCTGCAGAGGCATGGAAATATGTGATGAGGTAAAGAAGATGGCTGTGGATAGCGGAGTGCCGCTTTTCATGTCCGAAAAAAGTACTTCTGAGCTTATGGGCGAGGTTATCAGATGGTTAAAGGTCGAGCTGGCGCCCAGAATTGCCATCCACGGTGTTTTGGTTGACGTTTATGGTGAGGGCATTCTGATTACCGGTGAGTCCGGTATAGGAAAGTCTGAGGCTGCTCTTGAGCTGATTAAGCGTGGCCATAGACTGGTAGCTGATGACGTGGTAGAGATTAAGAAGGTAAGTGATGTTACCTTAATTGGTACAGCACCTGCTATTACCAAGCATCTTATTGAGCTGCGTGGTATCGGTATTATTGATGTTAAGAATCTTTTCGGTGTTGAGTCTGTTAAGGAGACTCAGCAGATCGATCTGGTTATCCGTCTGGAAGACTGGAATAAAGAAAAAGAGTACGATCGCATGGGCTTGGAGGAAAAATATACGGAATATCTTGGCAATAAGGTAGTATGCCATGATCTTCCCATTCGTCCGGGCAGAAATCTTGCCATTATTGTAGAGTCAGCGGCTGTTAATCACAGACAGAAGAAGATGGGATATAATGCCGGTCAGGAGCTCTATAAGAGAGTTATGAATAATATTATGAATGGTGGAAAAGACTCCAATACAAATTAGGGAGAGCTTCGGCAGAAAGGATAAAAAGGATAAGTAGGACGCGCTTTCTTGCGAAAGCTTATGATAGTCCTCGCCGGACGGGCATCCTTTCTCGCATACAAGTATGCGAGTAAACTACCTTCGGCAGAAAGGATAAGAGATGAAGTATATTTTTGGTTCAGATATTGGAGGCACAACAGTTAAGCTGGGGCTTTTTACCAGGGATGGCGAGCTTCTTGAGACCTGGGAGATTACCACAGACAGATCCAATGGAGGTATGAATGTACCCCAGGACATTAAAAATGCCATATATGCCAAAATGGAAGAAAAAGGCATAGAGTTAGCAGATGTTCTTGGTCTCGGTATCGGAGTTCCCGGACCTGTAAAGGCTGATGGTACTGTTCTTAAATGTGCCAATTTAGGTTGGGATATTTTTAATGTTAATGATCATTTTACAAAGCTTTGCGGTTTTCCTTGTAAAGCAGCAAATGATGCCAATGTAGCAGCTCTTGGCGAATACTGGCAGGGCGGCGGCAAGGGTATGGACAATATCATGATGGTTACTCTTGGTACAGGTGTAGGCGGTGGTCTTATTCTGGACGGAAAGATAGTAGCTGGCGTTCATGGTGGTGCAGGAGAGATTGGACATATCAGAGTTAATGACAATGAGACACGTATCTGCGGCTGTGGCGGTCATGGCCATTTGGAGCAGTATGCCAGTGCTACCGGTATAGCTTATATGGCACGTGCCTGTGGCATGGGCGATGTTACAGCAAAAGATGTGTTCGATAAGGCTAAAGCGGGAGATGAGACAGCTCTTAAGGTAATAGAAGACATGGCAGAAGTGCTTACCATGGCACTTTCCCATGTAGCTGCGTCAGTGGATGTAGAGGCATTTGTTATAGGAGGCGGTGTATCCAAGGCAGGAGACATTCTTTTAGACGCGTTAAAGCGTCATTATGGCCCCAATCTGCTTAATGCGCTTCAGATGACCCAGTTCAGACTGGCTACTCTTGGCAATCTTGCAGGCATTTACGGATGCGCTTGTATGATGAAGGATGAAAAATGACAGACGAAAAACGTTTGATAATGCTGGAAGAACTGCGAAAAATTCTTCCGGACAGGGATATAGCCATTGACGAAGCCATGAGCCGTCACACTTCCTTTAAAATAGGTGGTCCTGCAACATTTTTGGTAAATGTAGGGGACAGTGACGATTTAATAGCTGTTATATCTCTTTGTAAAAAAGAAAATGTGAACTATTATCCTGTTGGAAATGGCTCCAATCTTCTGGTTTCTGATCAGGGATTTGACGGAGTTATTATTAAATTTTCCGGGGATTTAGCAACTATTTCCATAGTTGATGAGATTAATGAGGGCACCGGGCTTATTACTGCTGGAGCAGGAGCGGGATTCACTGTACTTTCTGTATATGCAGCCAGAAAGGGATTTACCGGCCTGGAATTTGCTTATGGTATACCGGGTACTGTTGGCGGCGCAGTTATTATGAATGCAGGCGCGTACGGTGGAGAAGTAAAGCAGGTTATAGTAAGCGCAAAGGTACTTACACCTGATTTAAAGATAAAGGATGTAATGCTTGAAGATATGGATTTATCTTACAGACATTCAGCTTTTAAAGAGAAGGGCTACATAGTATTATCAGCTTCTTTCAGACTAAAAGTATATCCTAAGATTCTTATCAGAGCTGTTATGGAAAATTATAAAAAGGCCCGTCATGATAAGCAGCCCTTGGAATATCCATCGGCAGGTTCCACATTTAAAAGGCCTGAAGGATATTTTGCGGGTAAGCTTATTCAGGATGCAGGACTTAAAGGCTACAGTGTAGGTGATGCTGCTGTATCTGAAAAACATTCAGGTTTTGTGATTAATAAAGGAAATGCTTCCTGCGATGACGTAGTAAAGCTGATTAATGATGTTAAAGCCAAAGTTTTGGAGAATTCAGGAGTAGAGTTAAGCCCTGAAGTTATATTCCTGGGAGTGGAAAAATGAGATTTGTTATTGTAACAGGCATGAGTGGAGCTGGTAAATCTTCTGTTCTCAAGATGCTTGAGGATATGGGCTTTTTCTGTGTAGATAATTTGCCGATTCCTCTTATTTCAAAATTTGCTCAGCTGGCCGCCGACTCCGGTGATTATGATAAAGTAGCTGTGGGTATAGACATAAGAGCCGGTATTCAAAAAGAGAAGGCTGCCGCTTTTATGGCAGAGTTAAAAGAGCATCGTGTTGCTGCTGAGATCCTTTTTATGGATGCTACGGATGAGACTCTGATAAAAAGATACAAGGAGACCAGGCGCTCTCATCCTCTGGCCGGTAATGGCAGAGTGGAAGCCGGTATTGAAGAAGAAAGACAGGCCATTTCATTTTTAAAGGAAAACGCTGATTTTATTATTGATACTTCCACACTTTTGGTCAGAGAATTAAAGCAAAGAATTGATGATATTTTTCAAAACAATCATTCTTTCAAAAATTTTGTGGTAACAGTGCTTTCCTTCGGTTTCAAGTATGGCATACCTGCAGATGCGGATCTGGTTTTTGACGTGCGATTTTTGGCTAATCCTTATTATATCCCTGAGCTTAAAAATCTTACGGGACGTGATAAGGAAATCCGCGAATTTGTTATGAAAAGCGATGCAGCAGGTGAGTTCCTTATTAAAATATGTGACCTTATGGAATTTCTGATTCCAAATTATATTAAAGAAGGAAAGAATGGTCTGGTAATCGGCATAGGTTGTACAGGCGGTAAGCACAGGTCAGTGACTTTGGCCACAGAGCTTGCCAAAGCACTGGAGGCGGGAGAGTATGCCGTAAAGCTGGATCACAGAGATATATATAAATAATGTCATTTACACAGGATGTTAAAGCAGAATTAAAAGAGATAGTGGTGCAAAAGAAACATTGCCTTACGGCAGCAGCTTTCGCATCAGATCTTCTTTCTGCAAAAAAAGATATTGACAAACAATATGAAATTAACATAGAATTAATCGCTGAAAAGGCAAAAGCAATACTGGACAGGTCTTGTTGCAAAAGATGCTTTCTTAGGACAGCATTTTTGACTTCGGGGACAGTGACTGACCCTAAAGGGCAGTATCACTTTGAAATAGTCTGCAGAGATCTGGCGACTGCTGAGCTTATTAAAGAAACTGCATCTGAATATGGTCCTGAAGGTCATATAGTGCCCAGGAAGGACAAGTATGTTTTCTACTTAAAGGATGCGGATGAGATTTCTGATATGCTGAATATTTGTGAAGCTCACAGATCTCTCATGGATTTTGAAAACAAGCGTATTCTTAAGGATTTGCGCAATAATGTGAACCGACAGGTTAATTGCGAGACAGCCAATCTTAAAAAGACTATTTCAGCAGCTGCCAGACAGGTGGAGGATATATTGTATATAAAGGCGCATGGCCTTTATGACAGTCTTAGTCCTGAGCTAAAAGAGACCTGTGAAGCCAGACTTAAAGAGCCTGAGATGTCTTTGTCTGAGCTGGGCAGGACTTTATCCGGGGCCACTTCCAGATCGGGACTGAATCATAGATTTGAGCGTATTCATGTTATTGCCACAGAGTTACGACAGGATGCAGAAAAGTAGCGCATCTGTATCAGTGACAGTGATATTTATTGGAGGAATGAAATGTTAACAAAGGAAATTACTATTGCAAAGACATCTAATATGAATGTGGCTCCTGCAGCTCTTTTAGTACAGGTTGCCAGCAAATATAAGTCATCTGTATACGTTAATCAGGATGAGAAGCAGATTAATGCTAAAAGCATTATGGGCGTGATGACTCTCAAGATTTATGACGGTGAAGTTATTACCATTAAAGTAGATGGAGAGGACGAAGAAGATGCAGGAAGAGAACTTGAAAGTCTCCTTACAGGAAGAAAGTAAGGAAGAGTCAGTAGCTCCTGTAGAGGCCATCGATACAGGATCCGAAGATACTCGGACAAAAATAGATAAATGGGAATTATTACAGTATGTAGGTCTGGGGCTTTGTGCTTTCCAGCTTATTATTACTGTAATTTTTGCTGTTCTTTGCTATCAGTCAGTTTTACCTAAAGATATAGTGTTTTTAGTCACATCAGTTATGATTTTACTGGTGGCAGCATTTACTCTTTTACAGAGGTGGCGTATACCCGGTATTGTTTCCAAGGTAGTATCCCTGATAATATCCATAGTCCTTATAGTGGGCTGTGGTTACCTGCATGCCACCAATAGAGGAATTGGAAATATTACAGAAGATGTCCATAAGCATACCGATGAGATATCGGTATTTGTTAAGGCAGATAGTGGCATTACTGAACTGGATCCCCATGCTAATGTTACAGTAGGTCTTATGAAAAATACCTATGGTACGGTTGAGCAGGCAGTAGTTGAGTATGAGAAAAAGTACAATATTACCATTAATCCTACTGTTTATACCAGCATTTCCGAGCTTTTTTTAAGTCTTCTCAGTGGAGAAATAAATGTTGCCATTTGTGATTCCGAGTCTCTGGGGCTTTTAGGAGAAGCTGAAGGCTTTGAAGGCATAGGAGAGCAGATTAAAGAAATTGCAAGTATTGAAGTTACTGTTATAGTAGAAGAGGATACTAATGCCATACCAAGGCCTCAGGGAGGCGCTGCAGGAGGTATCCAGCCTACAGGTCCCGGTACTCAGGTGGGTCATCCCAGCCAGCAGCCTACTGCTGAGCCTACAGGTGAGCTTTCACCTACACCTACGGGTGCTACTGCGCCTGAGCCTACCAAGACTCCCGATTTGAATTATCTGGGATATGACCCATATGTTCCATGGACAGAATATCATACAGGTAATGACCACGTATTTACTGTTCTTATAAATGGTGTGGATCAGCATAAGGGCTTTGTGGGCAGAGGTGATGTAAATATTCTGGTTACCATTAATACCAAGACCCATCAGATATTTATGCTGACTACTCCAAGAGATTCCTATGTGCCTATTTCCTGCTTTGACTGGCAGTATGATAAGCTGACTCATGCCACTTCTATTGGAGGTGTTAAGGCTGCCATGGCTACACTTACCAATCTGTACGGAGTAAACTGTGATTACTATTTCAGAGTGAATTTCAGTGGTGTTGAGGCATTAATAAATGCCATAGGCGGAGTGACTGTTATTTCAGATTCATCTTTTACCACCTGTTATGGTCAGCAGATTGTAAAGGGACCTAATACTTTAAATGGTATAGAAGCTTTGGGCTTTGCCAGAACTCGTTACAATGTTCCGGGGGGCGAGCCGTCCCGTGGTATCCATCAGATGGAAGTTATCAGGGCAGTTATTGAAAAGTGCACAAAGAGTACGGCTCTTCTTACCAATTATGCTGATGTTATGGCTGCAGCCGGAAAAAATATGGCTACATCCATGCCGACGGAAAAAATATCATCCCTGATCAGTAATCAGATTTCCACGTTACAGGGGTGGGATGTAGTATCCTACAATATTACGGATTCAGCTACAGGTCTGTATGCCAGCTACGCTCTTCATGCCAATGCCTGGATGTTTGTTCCGGATTATAATTCCGTAGGAAAGGCCAGAGATTATTTCCATCAGATTTATAATGACCAGATTATAGTTAAATAAACCAAGATAAGGTAATGCATTTATACGGAATGCATTACCTTTTTTTATCGTTGACGATTATTAATAGAATGGCTATAATTAAATCGTGTGGCTTTATATACAGCTGCATTTGGGAGGTTTGTTTTGAAAGCATTTTTAAAAAAATATGAGATTATATGGAAAAGATTTATTATAGCATTAGCAGATGTTATTGCTGTAGTTTTTTCCGGATATTTTGCTCTTTACCTTCGTTTAGAGTTTAAATTTACAGATGTTAGTGAGTATTATTCCAGATATAAAGATTATTTATGGATCAATATACTTATTACGATTATTCTTTTCTGGATATTCAGGCTTTACCACAGTCTGTGGAATTATGCCGGCCTTACTGAGATTAGGAATATTGCTTTAGCAGTTGCTGTCTCAGACATTATACATTTCTTCCTGCTGGAGATTTTCCCAAAGTACGGTATAGTTATTCTGCCGTTTACAGACAGGCATGGAGAGAATGTAAGTTTTTTCCCTACTACATGGTATGTTTTGTACCCGGGCACTCTTTTCCTATGCGTTACGGCAGTCAGGATGCTTTATCGTACCGCCCATATTCATGTGATTAATTCCAGCAATCATTCAGAGCGTGTCAGAGCCATGATTATTGGTGCCGGTGAGACAGCTCATATGGTTATCAGAGAGCTGCAGATTAATCAGAAGACCAAGCTCAAGATTTGCTGTATTATAGATGATGATAAAAATAAAATTGGCAGCTTTTTCCATGGCATTAAGGTGGTGGGAGACAGAAATACCATAATAAAGAATTGTGCCAAGTATGACATAAAGCAGATTATTATCTGCATGCCTTCGGCTTCCAGGGCTACCATAAAGGAAATTACAAATATTTGTAAGGATACAGGATGTGAGCTTAAAATCACTCCTTCCATAGAAGATATGGTAGGAGGCAATGTAAGCATTACTGCTGTTAGAGACGTTTCCATTGAGGATTTGTTGGGCAGAGAGCCTGTTCGTACCGATCTTTCTGCTATTATGGGCTATGTTAGCGGAAAAGTAGTTATGGTTACCGGCGGTGGTGGTTCCATAGGTTCTGAGCTTTGCAGACAGATAGCCAAGTATCATCCTAAGCAGCTTATTATTTATGATATATATGAGAATAATGCCTATGATATTCAGCAGGAGCTGACAAGATCCCTGCCGGACTTAAATTTGGTGACCCTTATAGGATCTGTTCGTAATACAGCCCGTTTGGATGATATTTTTTCTAAGTATCATCCTGAACTTATTTATCATGCGGCAGCCCATAAGCATGTTCCTCTTATGGAAGTAAGCCCTGGTGAGGCTGTAAAAAATAATGTTTTCGGTACACTTAAGTTGGTACAGGCGGCAGATAAGTATGGCGTGGCACGTTTCGTTATGATTTCCACAGACAAGGCGGTTAATCCTACCAATGTTATGGGAGCCACCAAGAGAATCTGCGAAATGATTATCCAGACCTATAATAATCGTTCCAAAACAGAGTTTGTGGCAGTGCGTTTTGGTAATGTATTAGGAAGTAACGGTTCTGTTATTCCTTTGTTTAAAAGGCAGATTGCAGAAGGCGGTCCTGTGACTGTTACTCATCCCGATATCATCCGTTTCTTTATGACAATTCCCGAGGCAGTGTCTCTGGTACTTCAGGCAGGTGCCTATGCCAAGGGAGGCGAGATATTTGTGCTTGAGATGGGAGAGCCGGTGCGCATCCTGGATCTGGCAGAAAATCTCATTAAGCTTTCCGGTTTTACTCCTTATGAAGACATGGAGATTAAATTTACAGGACTTCGACCGGGAGAAAAATTATATGAAGAGAAGCTTATGAATGAGGAAGGTCTACAGATGACAGACAATAAGCTTATTCATATAGGTAAGCCTTTGGAAATCGATGAAGAAAAGTTTTTAGCACAATTGGATGCCTTAAAGCCTTTTGTAGAATCTGAGCCTGTGCCAAAGGAAATCAGAGAGCGTATAAAGCAGATTGTGACCACCTATCATCCTACAGCTAATGATAATTAAAGGAAAAAATATGAGCGAGAATAACGAATTAATAAATTCTTTAGTACCGGGTACTGAAGCCGGTAAGCCTGATATTTCTGTTACTGTTAAAAGAAATGCAGGGGACAATGATGAAATAGATTTAGTCAGAGTCTTTAAATTTATGGGGAAGAAGAGGGGAGTTTTTGTAACATTAATTCTCTTACTTGCTTCCGTTGGCCTTGCAGCAGCCTTATTTATGGCTGAAAACAAGAGAAATTCTTCCGATGCCGTAGCATCCATTCAGGTGCTTATGGAAGATCAGTACAATGTAGATACTATTGCTTCTGCTTACGTTGTAAAAAATGCTCTTATTCAGGCGGGGCTTTCTGATAAGATTACCGTTGACTCTGTCAGAAATAACATCGAAGTATCCCGTGTATTAAAGGAGGAATACAGACAGAAGCTGGCCATGTATTCCAAGCTCAATCTGTCCGAGTCCTCCATAAGAGAATTACTGGGCACAGAGCCGGAGTATGAAAATATTTATATTGTTACGCTTAAAAATGGCTTTGGCGAAAAAGAAAAAATGCTAAGGGATGATGAAATGAATGCTCTTCTTAATGCTATTATTGTGCGTTTTAACGAGAGCTTTTATGATCAGTATTCCACCATCACAGCTCCGGAGTATGGTATAGGCGGTTTTGATTATTCAATAGTTGAGTACTCTGAAGCTGCAGATGTATTAAGACAGTCCTTTGTGGCCTTAAGTAATTACTGTAGAGAAATAAGCCAGGATTTCCCTGATTTCTCCAGAAATGGTCTTACTTATAAGGATATGGCAGAGCTTATTACCCTTAGCTATGAGGCTCAGGTTAATTATTTCGGAGCCTATATTTTCTACTCCAATACAGTGCGTGATAAGGAGAGCTTTTCTACCCTTTATACTCATTATATAAGAAACTATAAGACTGAGCTAATGAATGCTGAAAATAAAATGAAGCATTATGATGAGCTTATTAAAAATTATAAAAATGAAACCATCCTGATTTTATCCTCCGGTGAAGATAAAAAGCTTCAGTCTATTACTAAGAATCTTGATGCCTATAATGAGCTGGTACTTCAGCAGGCAGAAAATAGCAGAGATAAGGCTTTTTATGAGAAAATGATATCTGACTATGAGGAAAGACTTAGCAATATTCAGGCTACAGGTACTGTAGGAGTGCATGAATATGCAGAGGTTACCATTACAGGTATTATTAATGCATACGATAAGCTTTATGAAGATGTTTGTGAAATGACAGAGAGCTTTACTGCGTCATCCGGATATCAGGGGGCATTTACATCCTATACTACTGCCAGCACATCAGGCTCCAGATTTTTCTCTACAGCTAATATTAAAAATGCTTTAATTGGCTGCTTCGGAGGGGCTTTTGCAGGAGTACTTATCTGGGGTGTATACGGACTTGTTGTAGAGCTTAAGAGATCCAGCAAGAAGAGAGAGGAGGCTGAAAATGAGCAGAAATAAGATAGAATTACCGGATAAGCTTAAAGTAAAATGGCTCATGATTATCATCCCCTTTGTTGTAGCAGTTCTTATTGGAGTAGTATCTGCAAGTGTAAAGTACTTTGCTACTGAAAAGACTGATACAGAAGCTACAGGACGTATAGAGCTTAACTGGAATGGCGCTTCAGAAGGAAAAGCTCCCAATGGAGAAGGCTATGATTTATTAAGAGTAGATAATACTTCTATTATAGCTGAAGCTATTACACGTCTGGGTCTCCAGGTAACAGTCGAAGAAGTTCGATACAATCTGGTTATTTCCGGCCAGTATCCCAAAAATATTATAAATAATATTACCAATATGAGAGATCTTACATCTACCGGCAGTGTAGAAAAGCTGGAGGTGACTCAGTTCCATCCATCTTCCTATGTTATCAGTATTAAAAATGGTTTTACCAATGAGATGTCTAAAAAGGATCTTTCGGCCCTTTTATCTGAGATTATGAAGGGCTACTATAATGCCTTTTATGATCAGTATACCATAGGCTATGAGACTCAGGTGGTGGACGGAGTCCTGGATATCAGCAGATATGATTACAATCAGATTTTATCTGTTATTTCCTACAGACTGTCCCTTATAGAGGCTAATGCCAAGGCTCTTTCCGGACTGGATGCTTCCTACAGATACAATAAGCAGTCTTTTGCGGACATGGCAGTGGTAGCAGAAAAAGTTCGTACTACAGAGCTTACCAAAGCGCAGGCAGACTGCACTGTAAAGGGACTTTCCAAAGATTATAAGTCCATGTTACAGGCAACATACTATACCATAAGGTCTTTACAGCTGGAACTTAAAGAAGCAGAGGCAAATAAAGAGAGTGTAGCCAAGGTTATTAAAGAATTTGAACGTGACCAGTCAGCTTTTGTTTCATCAGCTTTAGGCGTAGAGTTGCAGCAGGGTAATTCTGATGAGACATATCAGAATCTTATGAAACAGCAGACTGAATATGCAGAAAAAATTTCTTCTTTATCATCAAAGATTCTTTACTACGAGGATATTGTTAAGAATATAAATGATTCGGTATATTCAGAAGAATACAGCAGATATTGTGCGAATTTTGAAAAAACAATAGATGAGCTTTTCTCCAAGACCAGTCAGTTGGAAAAGTCTATGAGTGCCATGGTTGATAATTATAATGAGACCGTAATTGGAGACGACGCTATTGCCATTACAGATGTTGTTGTTAATTACCCTAAGGTTCTTTCCAGCGGATTTATTGTAATGTTGATTAAATGCTGCGGACCTTTCTGTATGCTGGTACTTATTTACGCGCTGGTATTAGAGCTTAGAAGAAGAATTTTAATTGATAGATTTATCGGGAATGAGGAAAAATAAATGTGTGGAATAGTTGGATATACAGGGCATCAGCAGGCGGCACCTATCCTGCTTGAGGGCTTATCAAAACTGGAATACAGAGGCTATGACTCTGCGGGGATTGCAGTCAGGGACGGTGTTTGTGACACTGCTGTTATAAAATGTAAAGGTCGTCTTAAAGGGCTTATGGATAAGACAGAAAATGGCTTGGCAGTACCGGGCAGTTGTGGTATCGGTCATACCAGATGGGCTACCCATGGTGAGCCTTCCGAGATTAATGCTCATCCACATGTATCTGATGATGGCTGCATTACTGCGGTTCATAATGGTATTATTGAGAATTTCCAGGAGCTTAAAGAAAAGCTTATCCGTCACGGCTACAGCTTTTATTCCCAGACTGATACAGAAGTAGTGACTAAGCTTATTGATTACTACTACAAAAAGTATAATATGGGGCCTTTGGATGCCATTGCCAAGACTATGGTGAGAGTGCGCGGATCATACGCTCTTGCTGTAATGTTTAAGGATTATCCGGGAGAGATTTTTGCAGCCCGTAAGGACAGCCCTATGATTATAGGCCTTGCAGAAGGCGGCACTATTTTAGCTTCTGATGTACCTGCTATCCTTAAATATACCAGAAATGTATATTATATTGGCAATCACGAGATGGCTCGTATGTCTGAAGAGGGCGTATCCTTCTTCAATCTTGATGGAGATCAGATAGAGCAGGAGTGCAAAGAAATTAAATGGGATGCAGAGGCTGCTGAAAAGGGTGGCTTTGAGCATTTCATGATGAAGGAAATATATGAGCAGCCAAGAGCATTGGCAGATACTTTGAATTCTGTTCTTAAAGATGGCCATATAGATCTTCAGAATGTAGGTCTTTCTGATGATGAAATTAAAAAGATTAATCAGATTTTCATAGTGGCCTGTGGTTCAGCATACCATGTAGGCGTAGCTTCACAGTATGTCATTGAATCCTTAGCCCGCATTCCGGTACGAGTAGAGCTGGCATCTGAGTTCAGATACCGCAATCCGTTAGTGCCTGAAAACAGCCTGGTTATTATTGTTTCCCAGTCCGGTGAGACAGCCGACTCTCTGGCAGCACTTCGTGAAGCTAAGCAGAGAGGAGCAAAGACATTAGGTATTGTTAATGTTGTAGGTTCTTCTATTGCAAGAGAGGCTGACCATGTATTTTATACTCTGGCAGGCCCGGAGATTGCCGTTGCTACTACCAAGGCGTACTCAGCACAGCTTATGGCAGGCTACTGTTTAGCTGTTCAGATGGCAAAGGTACGCGGTACTATTGATGACAGCAGATATAATGAGCTTATAGCAGAGCTTCAGACACTGCCTGGTAAGATTGAAGATCAGCTGACAGATAAAGAGCGTATTCAGTGGTTTGCAGCCAAATTTGCAGCCTGCAACGATGTCTTTTTCATTGGTCGTGGTATCGACTATGCTATCTGTATGGAAGGCTCATTAAAGATGAAGGAAATAAGCTACATTCATTCCGAGGCCTATGCAGCCGGAGAGTTGAAGCATGGCACCATTTCCCTTATCGAAGACGGTACCCTTGTTATCGGATGTCTTACACAGGATGATCTGTATGAAAAAATGATATCCAATATGGTAGAGGTAAAGAGCAGAGGCGCCTATATTATGGGGCTTACTACTTTTGGTCATTACAATATTGAGGATACCGCTGATTTTACCGTTTACATTCCCAAGACTGAGCCTCTTTTTGCAGCCAGCCTTGCAGTAGTACCTCTTCAGCTTATGGGTTATTATCTGTCTGTAGCCAGAGGCCTGGATGTAGATAAGCCACGTAATCTTGCAAAGAGTGTTACAGTAGAGTAACAGTAATAAAGGGGTTAGAACAGGGGAAAAATGAACTTTACACATCTTCATGTTCATACTGAATATAGTTTGCTGGACGGATCAGCCAAGATAAAGGAGTTGGTCCGTCGGGCAAAAGAGCTGGGGTTCGATTCCCTGGCAATTACCGACCACGGAGTCATGTATGGCTCGGTGGCTTTTTGGTCTGCCTGCAAAGATGCGGGTATTAAGCCTATTATCGGATGCGAAGTGTATGTGGCACCCAATTCTCGTTTTGAAAAGACCGGCTCTGTATCTGACGACAGATATTATCACCTGATTCTTTTAGCGGAAAATGATCTGGGCTATCATAATCTTTGTAAGATTGTATCAAAGGGGTTTACAGAAGGTTATTACTATAAGCCACGTGTAGACCTGGAAGTATTACAGGAATTTCATGAAGGAATTATCTGTAGCTCCGCCTGCCTTGCAGGAGAGGTGGCGACTTATCTTAAGCGTGGACTTTATGAAGAAGGTAAGGCGGCAGCCCTTCGCTTACAGGATATTTTTGGTAAGGGCAATTTCTTTTTAGAGTTACAGGACCACGGTATTCCTGAGCAAAAGCAGGTTAATGCATCCCTTCTTCGTATGCACGAGGAAACAGGCATAGACCTTATTTGTACCAATGACTCCCATTATATAAATGCCGAAGATGCAGAAGCACACGATATCCTGCTTTGTATCCAGACTCAGAAAAAGGTACAGGACGAGGACAGAATGCGATATAACGGCGGCCAGTTTTACCTGAAGTCCACAGAGGAAATGGCAGCACTTTTCCCTTATTGCCCTGAAGCTCTGGAAAATACGCATAAAATAGCAGAGCGCTGTAATGTGGAATTTGAATTTGGTAAATATAAGTTGCCCAGGTTCGATGTGCCTTCAGGCTTTGATGCTTGGACTTATCTTAAGCACCTTTGTGACAAGGGGCTGGTAAACAGATATGGAAAGGAGACGCCTGAGCTTAGGGAAAGACTTGATTACGAATTAAATATAATTCACACCATGGGATTTGTAGACTACTTCCTTATAGTGTGGGATTTTATTAAATATGCCAAGGATCATGATATACCTGTAGGCCCCGGACGAGGCTCGGGTGCAGGATCCATAGCGGCTTATTGTCTTGAAATAACAGATATTGATCCTATTCGTTATAACCTCCTTTTTGAGAGATTTTTAAATCCTGAGCGAGTATCCATGCCGGATTTTGACGTGGATTTCTGTTACTCCAGACGTCAGGAAGTAATAGACTATGTGGTAGAAAAGTATGGTAGGGACAGGGTGTGCCAGATAGTTACTTTTGGTACCATGGCTGCCAAAAATGCCATACGAGATGTAGGTAGAGCACTTGATATGCCTTACAATCAGGTGGATGTAGTAGCCAAGCTTATCCCTCAGGAGTTAAACATGACTATTGCACTGGCGTTAGAGTCCTCCAAGGAGCTTAGGGATCTATACCATTCCGACAGTGCCGTTAAATATCTTATAGATATGGCCAGGGCACTGGAAGGCTTGCCACGTCACACTTCCATGCATGCTGCAGGTGTTATTATTTCCAATGCACCGGTAATGGACTATGTTCCACTTTCCTGTGGATCTGATGGATCGGTTACCACCCAGTATAATATGACTGAGTGTGAGCATCTGGGACTTTTGAAAATGGACTTTTTGGGCCTTCGTACACTTACTGTAATTAAGGACACGGAAAAATTCATAAATGCCGGCAAAAAGCAGGGAGAAGAGCCTTTTTCCATTAAAAATATAGATTATGATGATAAAAATATATATGATATGATTTCTCAGGCTAAAACAGATGGAGTATTCCAGCTGGAGTCTGCAGGTATGACAGCCTTCATGAAGGATTTAAAGCCTTCTTCCATAGAGGATGTCATTGCGGGAATATCTCTTTACCGCCCCGGCCCTATGGATTTCATACCCAGATATATAGAAGGCAAAAGGGATCAGTCCGCAATTTCCTATGAGTGTCCTGAGCTTAAGCCTATTTTGGAGACTACCTACGGCTGTATTGTTTATCAGGAACAGGTAATGCAAATTGTAAGAGACCTGGCAGGATACTCTTATGGCAGATCGGATCTGGTACGACGTGCCATGGCCAAGAAAAAAGCAGATGTAATGGCTAGGGAAAGAGAAAATTTCGTCTATGGTAATGAGGCTGAAAATGTACCGGGCTGTGTATCTAAGGGCATTTCTCCCGAGGTAGCCAATCATATTTACGATGAAATGACTGATTTTGCCAAGTACGCCTTTAATAAGGCCCACGCAGCCTGCTATGCAGTAGTATCTTATCAGACAGCCTTTTTAAAGTACTATTATCCTGTAGAATATATGGCAGCTCTTATGACCTCCATTATGGATAATACCACGAAGGTTACCGAATATATGTATTCCTGCAGGAAAATGGGAGTTCAGATACTGCCGCCGGATGTAAATGAAAGCGACGTAGGTTTTACGGTATCAGGCAATTCCATAAGATACGGCCTCTCAGCCATAAAAGGTGTCGGGCGTCAGGTTATAGAAGGCGTTAAGCAGGAAAGAAAATCCGGTGGCAGATTTTTATCTTTTAAAGATTTTGCCAAGAGAGTGGCATTTACCGGCTGTAATAAGCGCACCTTTGAAAATCTCATTAAGGCAGGTGCATTTGACTCTGTACCGGGCACAAGAAAGCAGCTTATGCAGGTATATCAGGTTATTGTGGATGACATTGCCAGTGAGAATAAACGTTCCATATCCGGACAGATGTCTTTCTTTGACCTTATGACACCTGAGGAAAAAACTGAATATGAGACACCTCTACCCAATGTAGGAGAGTATACAAAAGATGAGATACTTCAGATGGAAAAAGAGGTACTGGATCTTTACGTATCGGGACATCCTCTTATGCAGTATGCAGAAGTACTAAAGAAGCATACTAATTGTTCCACCCAGGACTTCAGAATAGACGATGATGACGAAGGACAAAAACAGGATGGAAATACAGTTACTGATGGGCAGGAGGTAGCACTGGGAGGATTGGTGACTGCTGTTACCAAAAAGCTTACCAAAACCAATCAAACCATGGCTTTTCTTACCCTTGAAGATATGTATGGCACCTGCGAAATTATTTGTTTTTCCAGGGTATATGACAAAAATAAAGAGATACTAAAAGAAGATGAGAAAATTCTGGTTAAGGGTAAAGCTTCCTTCGACGAGAGGGGAGTAAAGGTCATTGCAGACAGCTTTACAAGGCTCAGTGATATACCCAGAAAGCTTTGGATAAGCTTCCCTGACATGGAAGCTTATAACAGTGGTGCAGCGGAGT
Source organism: Lachnospiraceae bacterium (assembly GCA_045616485.1). Taxonomy (GTDB): domain Bacteria; phylum Bacillota; class Clostridia; order Lachnospirales; family Lachnospiraceae; genus RGIG3528. Next base: position 10,356 of record JAZLGU010000042.1, on the reverse strand, counting down.
TGGAAAGTCTTTTGAAAGAGTCGGATGGAAAAAATATAGTTAAGATTTATCTGGCAAAAGAAAAAGCTGTAAAAGAGTATCCAAAGAGCATGGGAGTGGCAATTACTACAGATTTTGTGGAAAAGTTACGAGAAAAATACGGTAGTGAGTCAGTTAAGGTAACAGTCTGAAACAGGCATATAAATGGGAAGGCTTTCGGTGTAAGTGCTTACAGCCGAAAGCCTTTATTTTTCAGTATTTTTGTTGATTTTTATATGTAAAATTTATGTTATTTTTCTTTACAAAAATCTTATTTTGTTCTAAAATCTTTGTTGTTATCAGAAGTGTGCTCTAGAGAGATGAAAACGTTTTAGTAAGTTATTTTAAGGTTATAAGGAGATAGATTATGAGCAAAGTTAAAACAATCGGCGTACTTACATCAGGTGGAGATGCTCCCGGCATGAATGCTGCCATTCGTGCAGTTGTCAGAACAGGTCTGGCTAACGGACTTCAGGTTAAGGGAATCAACAGAGGCTATTCAGGTCTTCTTGAGGAAGATATTTATGATATGACAGCCAGAGATGTGGCAGATATTATCAATCGTGGCGGTACCAAGCTTTATACTGCCAGATGTAAAGAGTTTATGACATCAGAAGGTCAGGACAAGGGTGCTGAGATTTGTAAAAAGCACGGCATTGATGGTATCGTAGTTATCGGTGGTGACGGTTCCTTCCAGGGTGCCCGTCAGCTGGCACTTCGTGGCATCAATACTATTGGTGTTCCAGGTACTATCGACCTCGATATCGCATGCACAGATTATACTATTGGTTTTGACACAGCTGTAAATACAGCTATGGAAGCTATTGATAAGATTAGAGATACTTCTACTTCCCACGAGCGTGTATCCATCATTGAAGTTATGGGACGTCGTGCAGGTTACATCGCTCTTTGGAGCGGTATTGCTACAGGAGCAGAGGAGATTCTGCTTCCGGAGCTTATGAATTACGACGAAGAGCGTATTATTAACGCTATTCTTGCCAGAAAGGCTATTGGCAAAAAGCATCATATTATTGTTAATGCAGAGGGCGTAGGCAATTCAGAAAATATGGCTAAGAGGATTCAGGAGGCTACCGGCATTGATGCCAGAGCTACCATCATTGGTCATATCCAGCGTGGTGGAAGTCCTACTGCTACTGACCGTGTATATGCCAGCGCTATGGGCTCCATGGCTGCAGAGCTTCTTATTGAGGGCAAGTCCAATCGTGTTGTTGCTCATAAGAACGGCAAGTTTGTAGATTTTGATATTATTGAAGCACTGGAGATGGAAAAGCAGCCTGATGTAAGACTTGTTTCTCTTATTTCCAAGCTCACCAGATAGTTTCCTACTTTTGAAAGGACAGCTATATGATTGGCGGAGTATCGGCTTATGGCAGCCTATATACAGGTTCTGTATATACCAGAGCTGCTGTAGACAATAGAATAAATGCCAATATAAACCCGGGCTCGGTAGAGCCTGTTAAAGCTGTGCCCAGGACCTTCGGTAATGAGGATACTGAGCGTGTAAAAAAGACTCCGGATCAGTTGGAGAAAGACAGGAATGCTGCTTTTGACATGATGAAAGCAGGTAGTAGCAGAAGTGCAGACAAGGTTAATGGATATAATCCCTTTGAGGAAGAAAAGTCCGATGCCAGGATCCGCATGGAAAAGCAGTTGGGCATAGAAAAATGCGAGACCTGCGAAAATCGTAAGTATGTGGACGGCTCGAATGAAGGAGATGTCTCCTTTAAGACGCCGGGCCATATTGATCCATCTCAGGCAGCAGCTGTAGTATCTGCTCACGAGCACCAGCATGTAGCTAATGCTATCCAGGAGGGCAATAAGCCTGATGCTGAGCTGGTTTCTGTTTCAGTAGCACTTAAGACTTCTATATGCCCTGAGTGTGGCAGGACTTATGTTTCAGGTGGAGTCACTCATACCCAGATAAGACATACCACTGACGGATCCGATATTGAGTCAGAGTAATGACTCACATTATAAAGAATCATGAGAATACTCAAAGAGAGCTTCAAAACAGAAGCTCTCTTTTTCTACTTCAGTATTCTGCTCAATAGCCTTGTTTTTCCCATCAAATATGTTACAATGTAGGGTGGAGAAAAGGCAGGCTTTTTCTCTAAGAATAACAAAGATAGGATATTACACATGGATATTAATGCACAACTTACTTTAGAGCTGGGCGTGCGTCGCGAACAGGTAGACGCAGCCGTAAAGCTGATTGATGAAGGCAACACTATTCCGTTCATTGCCAGATACCGTAAAGAGGCAACAGGCGCCTTAAACGACGAAGTTCTTCGTAATCTGGATGAGCGACTTAAATATTTGAGAGCCCTTATTGAGAAAAAAGAGCAGATTTTAAAATCTATAGATGAGCAGGGCAAGTTAACAGAAGAGCTTAAGAAGCAGATTAATGATGCCATGACTCAGGTGGCTCTTGATGATCTTTACAGACCTTACAGACCAAAGCGTCGTACCCGTGCTACTATTGCAGTGGAGAAGGGGCTTCAGCCTCTTGCAGATATGATTTATGCCCAGGATATTAACGAAAGTCTTGAGTCAGTAGCAGCATCATTTGTCAGTGAAGAAAAAGAGGTAAAGACAGCTGCTGATGCTATTAATGGAGCTTTGGATATTATTGCGGAAAAGATTTCTGACGAGGCTTCCTATCGTACAGAGATAAGAAAAATGACCTCTGAAGCAGGCATTATTTCATCATCAGCCAAGGATGAAGAAGCAGAGTCTGTTTACGAGATGTACTATAATTTTTCAGAAAAAGTATCTACGCTTCCTGGACATCGTATTCTGGCTCTCAATCGTGGTGAGGCAGAAAAAGTGCTGGCTGTAAAGATTACTGCTCCTGAGGAGCGCATTCAGACATATTTGGAGCATCAGATTATTAAGGGGCACAATGCATACACTGAAGATGCATTAAAGGCATGTATTGCAGACGCATATAAGCGTCTTATTGCTCCTTCCATTGAAAATGAGATTAGAAACGAGCTGACTGAAAAGGCAGAAGATGGCGCCATTAAAGTATTTGGTGAGAATCTTAAACAGCTTCTCATGCAGCCACCTATTGTAGGTCAGACAGTTCTGGGCTGGGACCCCGGCTTCCGTACAGGCTGTAAGCTGGCAGTAGTAGATGCCACAGGAAAAGTTCTGGAGACAGCAGTAGTTTTCGCCACCCTTCCCGGCATGCATAAGATGGATGAGGCTAAAAGTATTGTAAAGCGCCTTATTCTTAAGCATAAGGTTACCCTTATTTCAGTTGGTAACGGTACTGCTTCCCGTGAGTCAGAGCTCTTTATAGTTGACTTACTTAAGGAAATGAATGTACCTACCAAGTATGTTATTACTTCTGAGGCAGGTGCGTCTGTTTATTCTGCCAGCAAGCTTGCAACAGAGGAGTTCCCTGATTATGATGTGGCACAGCGTTCTGCTGTATCTATCGCCCGCCGTCTCCAGGATCCTTTGGCGGAGCTGGTAAAAATTGAGCCACAGGCTATTGGCGTAGGCCAGTATCAGCATGATATGAATCAGAAAAAGCTGTCAGAGACTCTGGCAGGCGTTGTAGAGGACTGTGTAAATAAAGTAGGTGTGGATCTTAATACTGCCAGCCCTGCACTTCTTGAGTACGTATCAGGTATTTCCAAGGTTATTGCTAAAAACATAGTGGCATATCGTGAGGAAAACGGCAAATTTGTTACCAGAAATGATCTGCTTAAGGTCTCCAAGCTGGGACCTAAAGCTTTTGAGCAGTGCGCAGGCTTCTTACGTATTATGGATGGCCAGAATCCCCTGGATTCCACAGCTGTTCACCCTGAGTCTTACAAAGCAACCACAGAGCTTCTTTCAACTCTGGGCTTTGTACCACAGGATATAGAGACTCTTAGAAAAGAACAGCTTCAGGCTGCCCGTAACCAGAAGGCTGCGGAAAAGGCCGCCAAAGAGGCTGCACAGCCCAATAAGGACCGCAGGGTAAAAGAGCAGAGACCAAAGGAAATTAAGGTTACCAATACCAATTCCGTATTTGGCGCAGCTTTTGCCAATGCCATGGCTAAGTCGGGCAAGCCTATGATGGCTGCAGCACCTGAGAAGAAAGAAGCTCCCAAGAAACAGGAGACGATTTTAGCTGCTGCGGAGGGGGACAATCTTTCCTCCATCAGCCGCCGCATCAAGGACAAAAAGGCACTGGCTCAGGATTTAGGTATAGGTGAGCTTACTCTTAATGATATTATTAAAGAGCTTGAAAAGCCAGGACGTGATCCCAGAGATGAGATGCCCAAGCCTATTCTTCGTTCAGATGTATTGGAGATGAAGGACCTTACTGAAGGCATGATTCTTAAGGGTACAGTTAGAAATGTCATTGATTTCGGTGTATTTGTTGATATTGGAGTACATCAGGACGGACTTGTTCATATCTCCCAGATTACCAATAAAAAGTTTATCAAGCATCCTTTAGAGGCTGTTAGCGTTGGTGATATCGTAGATGTAAAAGTTATGTCAGTTGATCTTAAAAAGCAGCGCATTCAGCTTACCATGATTTTATAAGTAGTTACTGACTGCCTTATATTTACTGCATTGTTCACTTTTTACAGACAGCTGTTTTAAAAATTGTGAGGATAATATGTCAGAAGATTTGGAATACATATCAGAAGAAGAGGAAAAAGAGGAGGCTACCCGAGAGGTATCTGAGCCCAGTGGTCGCAAGGTAACTTTTGAAGTTACAATGAAAACTAATTACATGTTTTCTTTCCTCTTTTACAATTCATATTACGGTGTCAGAGGGGGCATTAATTATGCCCTTTCTGCAGTAGCCATTGTGGCTCTTTTATGTGGCTTTGGTGATTCTCCCATAGCTACCTTTTTCCTGGTGCTACTGGCTCTGCTTTTTACCGTAATTGAGCCGCTTATGCTTTTATTTAAAGCTTTCCGTCAGGTGCATACCTCTGAGAGCTTTAAGCTTCCCATGACTTATACTTTTGCTGAAAATGCCTTTTATTTACAGCAGGGAGAGGTGAGGCAGCAAGCCCCCTGGGAGCTGGTGCTTTTAGTACGGGAGACCAGAGACCTTTTTATTCTTTTTACCGGCGGCAACAATGCAATACTTTTACCTAAGGATCAGATTGAGGAGCTGGATGAATTAAAGGCTATCCTGCGTATTGCAAGACCGGATGAGACCAAGAAGCTTAAGTAATTTCAGAGTGGATGATTATGAGAAAAGACGTTTTTACATCAAATTCTCCTGCAGAGACAGGAGATATAGCAAGGATTCTGGCTGGTACTGTAAAGCCCGGCACCGTTATTTGTCTTAATGGAGACTTAGGAGTAGGCAAGACAGTTTTTACCAAGGGTTTTGCCAAAGGGCTGGGGATAATGGAGCCTGTGGTTTCTCCCACCTTTACCATTATGCAAAGTTATACAGGTGGTGTAATGCCCTTATATCATTTTGATGTATACAGGATAGAGGATCCTGCCGAGATGGATGAAATTGGCTACGAAGACTGCTTTTTCGGTCAGGGGGTATCCCTTGTAGAGTGGTCTGAGCTGATAAAGGAGCTTATTCCGGAGAAACATATTGAAATTACTATAAAGAAAGACCTTTCCAAAGGCTTTGATTTTAGAAATATAGAGGTGGTATATACAAATGACTGAGATTCTTGCTATTGAAGCTTCAGGACTTGTAGCCGGCGTAGCCATAGCTACAGAAGAAAAAATAATAGGAGAGTGTTCAGTAAATCTGAAAATGACTCATTCTGAGACACTTTTGCCTATGGTGGACGACCTGGTTAAAAGAACTGCTGCCAATCTGTCGGATTTCAGTGCCATAGCGGTATCAGGCGGGCCGGGCAGTTTTACAGGGCTTCGCATTGGATCATCTACAGCCAAAGGCCTTGGACTTGCTCTTAATATTCCTATTGTACCTGTGCCTACTGCAGAGGTACTGGCTTTTAATATTTTCGGATTTTCAGGATTTATCTGCCCACTTATGGATGCCAGACGCCACCAGGTTTATACAGGCATTTATAAAAATAATGATGAAGGCTTTAAGGTTGTGGCTGATCAAATGGCTGTGGACCTTGACGTTATTATAGATAAAGTAAATTCTCTGGGAGAGCCTGTAATATTTTTGGGAGATGGAGTACCTGTCTACAAAGAAGCACTACTGGAAAAAGTTAAGGTGCCCTGCCAGTTTGCTCCTGTTTCATTAGCTGTACAAAGACCTGCATCTCTGGCGGCCAGAGCTTTACAGCTGTATTCAGAAGGGAAAATGGTGACTGCAGCTGACCATACTCCTGATTATCTTCGCCAGTCTCAGGCTGAAAGAGAAAGAGAAGAAAAGCTTAAATGATTATTCGTCCTATGACAATAGCAGATTGTGCCAAAGTAGAGCTTATTGAAAAATCTACTTTTTCTGAGCCTTGGTCATATGAGGTCTTTTTGGGTTGCCTTATGCAGGAAAATTATCACATGATTGTAGCCTGCGATGACGAAGATACATCAGATATTTTAGGCTATTTCTGTTTTTATACCGTTCTGGACGAAGGTGACATCAGTAATGTTTGCGTAAGAGCTGACAAAAGAAGACAGGGCATAGCGGATGCACTTATGGACTATCTGCTTGATACAGCTAAAAAATTGGAGCTTTCGGTTCTGTTTTTGGAGGTCAGAGAAAGTAATTATCCTGCTCAGGCATTATACGAGAAAAAAGGTTTTGTGCGTAACGGATTAAGAAAAAATTTTTATACGTTACCTACAGAAAATGCCGTGCTTATGCAGTGCGAAATTAAAAATGATAAATAATATAATTTATAAAGGAGCTGTTGATGCTTGATATTTGTCTAGTTGGCACAGGCGGCATGATGCCCCTGCCCCGCAGATGGCTTACTGCACTTATGCTAAAATACAATGGACACGGCATATTAATTGATGCCGGTGAGGGCACTCAGGTGGCCATGAGGTGCCAGGGATTAAGCTTTCACGATATAGATGTTATTTTGATTACTCATTTTCATGGTGATCATATTTCCGGACTTCCGGGTCTTTTACTGTCCATGGGTAATGCTGAGCGCACAGAGCCTGTTATTATAGTTGGTCCCAAGGGGCTTACAAAGATAGTAGGACAGCTTCGCTGCATAGCGCCGGAGTTGCCTTTTGAGCTTCGTTTTATTGAACATAATGATAGCGAAAATGAATATGAATTATTCGGCATGCAGGTGGAAGCCTTTAAAGTTAATCATAATGTTACCTGTTTTGGATACAGTGTCAGCATAAAACGCGCAGGACTTTTTAACCCGGATAGAGCAAAAGCTCTTGAAATACCGCTTCCATTCTGGAGCCGACTGCAAAAGGGCGAAATTATTACGGAAGGTGACAAAGTATTTACCCCTGACATGGTGCTGGGCCCGGAGCGCACCGGCCTTAAGATTACATACTGTACAGATTCAAGACCTGTAGAAAGCATAATTAATCATGCTAAAGGTGCCGATATATTTATATGTGAAGGTATGTATGGCGAGCCTGATAAGCAGGCAGATGCCATTTCCAAAAAACATATGACATTTAAGGAAGCTGCCAATATGGCGAAAGAGGCTCAGGTAAAGGAGCTTTGGCTTACTCATTACAGCCCTTCAATGGCTCACCCTAAAGAGTACAAAAAGGCTGCACAGGATATTTTCCCCAATACTATTATTGCAAAGGATGGGGAGTGCAGGACATTGAGATTCCTTGACTGATAGCTGTTTCTAATTCACTAAAGTGCTATGAATTGCCATGGCGTTCTAAAAGCAGTACTGGCTTATTCCGGTGGAAAGGAGTACCTATGAAGAAGTATTTGGGAAAAATTATTGCTGCAGTGATTATCCTTGGCCTCATAATATGGGGTGTTTTCTACTGGATAAATAATCGAAATAATTCTTCAGACTTTAATTCAGATAAAAAGAAGAATTCAGAAGCTCAGACAATTATTGAAAAGGATCTGGAAAATTATTATCCTTCCACACCGGCGGCTGTAGTGGAGCTGTGGTGCAGGATTAATAAATGCTGGTTTGGCAGCCCTTCTGTTGGAATTTCTGAAAAAGAACTGGATGGACTGATTTCTCAGATTCGCGCTCTTTATGATGATGAATTTCTGGCTGCGAATCCTTTGGACCAGTACAAAGAGGCTTTGACAAAGGAAATCAAAAGTTATAAAAACAGTAAAAAAATGATAGTTCTTACTAAAGTTCAAAAGCAGTCACAGGTAGAATACTTTAAGGGTAAGGACAAGGATGGCAATCAGGTGAATTTTGCTACTGTTATAGGCTATGTCATGACCCAGGAAAAGAAAACCAATGTCACATATGTTTACCAGAAATTCCTTCTTAAGGAAGATTCAGAAAAGCATTGGCGTATAGTTGGCTGGGAAAAGACTGATAAGATTGATATTGATTAATTTTTAATGGAAGGCATTTTATGAGTGATATAAATATCCTCGCAATAGAATCATCCTGTGATGAGACCGCGGCGGCCGTTATCCGTAATGGTCATGAGATTTTATCCAATGTTATTTATTCGCAAATTGATTTACATACATTATATGGCGGCGTAGTGCCGGAGATTGCTTCCCGTAAACACATAGAAAAGATAAATCCGGTGATTTCCCAGGCACTTTCTGATGCGGGCATGGAGCTTAAAGATGTGGATGCAGTTGCAGTCACATATGGTCCCGGCCTGGTCGGACCGCTTCTTGTTGGTGTATCTGCAGCCAAAGCTATTGCCTATGCCGCCGGAAAGCCTTTGATAGGCGTACACCACATTGAGGGGCATGTCTCTGCGAATTTCCTGGAGCACAAGGATCTTAAGCCGCCCTTTATGTGCCTTATTGTATCCGGAGGCCATACTCATCTTGTAATAGTGAAGGACTACGGGAAGTATGAGATTATAGGCCGCACCCAGGACGATGCGGCAGGAGAAGCTTATGATAAGGTGGCCAGGGCTATTGGTCTCGGATACCCCGGAGGCCCCAAAATAGACCGCGTTGCCAAAGAAGGCAATCCAAAGGCAATTTCATTTCCACGTGCCAAGGTAGATGATAATCCCTATGACTTCAGTTTTTCCGGACTCAAATCAGCAGTATTAAATTATTTGAATCAGGCGGAAATGAAGGGGGAAGAAGTGGTGCAGGCTGATGTTGCAGCTTCTTTTCAGGCATCGGTGGTGGATGTGCTGGTGGAACGCACACTGCATGCGGCAAAGGAATATGGCTATAAAACCATAGCTCTTGCAGGAGGTGTTGCATCCAATTCAGCGATTCGCGCAGGTATGAAGGAAGCATGTGACAAGAATGGTATTAACCTTATTTATCCATCGCCTATTTATTGCACGGATAATGCAGCTATGATAGGAGCAGCAGCTTACTACGAGTACTTAAATGGAAATTTTGCCGATCTCTCACTAAATGCAATCCCCAATCTGAAGCTGGGAGAAAGAGAATAGAATGGTAAAAGCTGTTATTTTATCCGGAGGCTCCGGTAAAAGAATGGGAGGAGAAGTACCTAAACAGTATCTTTCCATCCTGGGGAAAAGAGCCCTGGAATACACGCTGATAAGCTTCCAAAAATCATGTGTAGATGAGATAGTACTTGTCTGTACAAAGGAGTATAAGCTTCTTTGCGAAGAGCTGATTGCGACTAATAATATATCAAAATGCCATAAGCTGGTTTATGGTGGCACAGAGCGCTATCTTTCTGTATATGAGGGGCTTAAGGCTTGTGAGTCATGCGATTATGTCCTGATACATGATGGCGCGCGGATATGTATAGATACTGCCACTATTGATATGGCTGTTGAAAAGGTTAAGAAGCTTTTGGCCTGCGTAGTGGGGGTTAAGGCGGTAGATACTATGCAGGTGGTGGACGACTCTGACAAGATTTTAAGTACACCAGACAGAAAGTATCTATGGACAGCCCAGACGCCACAATGCTTTGCCTATGATTTGTGTTTTAATGCCTATAAAAAGGCCATTGACGCGTCAGATAACAGTATTACGGATGATGCAATGGTTGTACGTAAGTACAGTGATGCTCCGGTTTACATGATTGAAGGAAAAGCTACAAATATCAAGCTTACCCATCCCTCAGATGTGCCTATTATAGAAGCTATTCTTTCTGATTCTGAGAGATGAAATGTATAAAAAATATATGGTAGATTTTCAACCTAAGTGCAACACCTTATGATTACAAAAGAAAACGTGATAAATAAGGCTATTTTAAGCTTTATTTATCACGTTTTCTGATAAAAATTGGGTGCTACAGAGTGTATTTTTAAATTTTTTCGTATAAA
>JAZLGU010000041.1:0-9479 GCA_045616485.1 Lachnospiraceae bacterium | reverse complement strand
TGTGTTAAGCACGCCGCCAGCGTTCATCCTGAGCCAGGATCAAACTCTCATGTTTGAATGTTTGTTTCCTCTCAGAACTATCTGGCTTATTTTCTAAAAAGTAAGCTGTTGTGTTCCGTTTCATCTTAAACCGGGAATGGTCTAATTTGAAAGTTTTTACTGTTTTGTAAGGATCAATCTTTCGATTGAAACTTCACAATTGAAAATCAATTTTAATTGAATTTTCAGGGTTGTTTAGCTGTTTAATTATCAAGGTTCTTATTGCTGTGTCGCTCGTTCTTTCGTGCGACAGCCTGTATAGGATATCATCTTTTCAGAAGTTTGTCAACAACTTTTTTTAAGTTTTTGAAAAATTCTTTTTTAACCCGGAGACTACTTTACGAAGCACTATGTTCGTGATCTGTCTCTGTGTTGTTGATGTTTCGCAGCAACGAGCGATATATTACTCCCAAAAATCGATTTTGTCAACACCCTTTTTTTATATTTTTTTAAAAGTTTTTTTATACTTAATTTATAAACAAATAAAAGGAGTATGCATCGCATACTCCAAATTATCACGGAGAAAGAGGGATTTGAACCCTCGCGCCGGTTGACCCGACCTACACCCTTAGCAGGGGCGCCTCTTCGGCCTCTTGAGTATTTCTCCAAAAGTCGAAAACGTACCAAAGGTATATGTTTTCTGCGTCTATATTCAAACGCAAGTGTTAGATTACCAAATAAATAGTAAAAAGTCAATAGTATTTTGCTTTTTATCTGTTTTATCTGCAATTTTATTATGTGTAAAGATTATTTCCCTGGTCATCAATGACTACTACAACCGGAAAATCTTTAACCTTTAGCTTATATATAGCTTCTGCTCCCAGGTCATCGTAAGCTACCACTTCTGCTTCCGTTATACATTTGGATAAAAGTGCTCCTGCTCCGCCTACCGCTGCCATATATACTGCATGATTCTTTTTCATAGAAGTTATTACTTCTTCTGAGCGGCGTCCTTTTCCTATCATGCCTGTCATTCCAAGATCAAGTAAGGTAGTAGTATATTTATCCATGCGGCTACTTGTGGTGGGACCTGCTGATCCTATCACCTGGTCTGGTCTTGCCGGAGATGGTCCAAGATAATAGATTGTCTGATTTGTAATATCTATTGGAAGCTTTTCACCTTTTTCCAGAGTTTCAATCATTCTTTTATGGGCAGCATCACGTGCAGAGTACATTACTCCTGTCAAATATAGGTAATCTCCTGCCTTAAGAGATGACGCCTTTTCTTTTGTTATGGGTAGTTCAATTTTATATGTATTCATATTTTTCCTCGTTAAATGGTACGTGAAATATGCCTGTTAACATGGCAACACATATTTATGGCAACCGGCAATCCTGCTATGTGTGTGGGATATGTCTCTATATTAACGCCAAGCGCTGTACATTTTCCTCCCAGTCCACCAGGGCCTATATTCATCTTATTAATTTCTGACAGGCACTCTTCTTCCATCTGACGTATATGGGGTAATTCTGATCTTTTATCAAGGCTACGGGTTAATGCTTTTTTTGCCAATATAGCACATTTTTCAAAATCTCCGCCTATACCTACTCCTACAACAACCGGTGGACATGCATTGGGTCCTGCTAAACGTACAGTTTCAATAATGGCTTTTTTTACTCCTTCTGCTCCATCTGCAGGCTTTAACATGCATACCCTGCTCATATTTTCCGAACCAAAGCCTTTTGGTGCAACGGTAATATTGATGTTTTCGCCATCTGTAATTGATGTATGGAGTATTGCCGGTGTATTATCTTTGGTATTTACTCGTAAAAGCGGATCCCCCACCACGGATTTTCTTAAATAACCTTCTGTATATCCCTGGCGAACGCCTTCATTTACAGCATCCATGAGACTTATTCCTTCAATATGCACATCCTGACCTATTTCCATAAAAACTACAGCCATTCCCGTATCCTGACATATAGGTATATTCTCGTCTTTTGCAATTTGCATATTGGAAATGAGCTGCTTCATTATCTTATGGCCCAGTTCTGTTTCTTCTTTTTTTGCTGCATAATCAATACGGGATTTAACGTCGTCTGCCAGTTGTAAATTGGCACTAATACACATCTCCTTTATATTTTCTATTATTTTGTCTGTATGAATTGTTCTCATGCCGGTTTCCTTTTGTGGTGAACTTTTGTGGTAAAGTAGGATTTTACTGCTTTTAACTTTATAAATAGAGATGGCGGTATTACCGCCATCTCTTTTTAATTAATTATCTGAAAGTGTGTCATCTTGTGAAGTAGTGTTTGAAGAATTTTCTTCTTCAGACATTTCCTCTTCAAAATCTTCTGGCTCCGGATCTACTTTCGCCATACTTACTAAAGATGCTTTTTCTTTAAGATTTATAAGCTTAACTCCTGATGTATTTCGGCCAATAATGGAAATATCGCATACCTTAATTCGAATCATTATGCCTTCATTTGTAATCATTAGCAGCTCATCTTCAAGCTCAACTGCCTTTACGCCAGCTACGTTTCCTGTCTTCTCTGCTATCTTATAGCATTTAACACCTTTTCCACCTCTGTGATGCGCGTCAAATTCGGTTATTTCTGTAAGCTTTCCATAACCCTTTTCTGATGCTATGAGGAGATATTTACCATCTGAATCAAGGTTCATGGAAATAATCTCATCGTTTTCCTCAAGTCTCATACCCATTACACCGGTAGCTGATCGTCCAAGACTTCTTATTTCTTCTTCATTAAATCTTGTACAGTAACCATTTTTTGTAACCAGAATAATGTCATTTTTACCGGAAGAAAGCTTTACTTCAACTATGTTGTCGTCATCACGCAGATTGATAGCTCTTATACCGCGTTTAAGAATATTTCCATATTCTGAAAGAGGTGTTCGTTTAATAATACCCTTCTTTGTTACGAATATAATACTGTTTTCATCATCAATAACTCGGATAGGAAGCATTGTTACTATCTTTTCATCCGGCTGCAGCTCAATAAGATTAATCATTGCTGTGCCACGGGATGTACGGGATGCTTCTTGTATCTCATAAGCTTTAAGCTTGTAAACTCGTCCCTGATTTGTAAAGAAAAGAATGGTTTGATGGGCTGTACATGTAAACATGCTTTCAACTATATCATTTTCTATAGTCTGCATGCCCTTTATACCTTTTCCACCACGCTTCTGACTCTCAAAATTGTCAGGTGTCATTCTCTTTATATATCCAAGTCTGGATTTTGTGATAATAAAACTATCATCAGGTATGAGGTCCTCATCTACGAAATCGCCTACATCCATACCGATTTTTGTTTTTCTTTCGTCTCCAAATTTGTCACGAATTTCAAGTATTTCTGTTTTAATAACGCCTAATAAAACGGTCTCATCTGAAAGAATAAGTCTGAACTCCTCAATACGCTTCATAAGCTCTGCGTACTCAGATTCAAGCTTTTCTCTTTCCAGACCTGTAAGTGCACGAAGACGCATATCTACGATAGCCTGGGCCTGAACTTCGTCCAGTCCAAAACTATTCATTAATTGCTCTTTTGCATCTGCAACATTTTTGGATCCACGAATAATCTTGATAACTTCGTCTATGTTATCAAGTGCTATCAGTAATCCTTGTAAAATGTGCGCTCTTTCTTCTGCTTTTTTAAGGTCATATCTGGTACGACGTGTTACTACTTCTTCCTGGTGTGCCAGATAGACAGATAAAATCTCTTTTAAATTTAAAATCTTTGGAACATTGTCAACAAGAGCCAGCATTATTACACCAAAAGTGTCCTGCAGCTGGGTATGCTTGTAGAGCTGATTTAATATAACATTTGCATTAACATCACGTCGAAGCTCGATACATACTCTCATACCTTCACGTGAGGATTCATCTCTAACATCTGTAATGCCATCAATTTTTTTATCTTTTACCAGATTTGCTATATCCTGTACCAATTTTGCTTTATTTACAAGATATGGCAGCTCTGTTACAACAATTCGGTTTTTGCCGTTAGACATAGGCTCTATGTCTGTAACTGCTCTTACTCTTATTTTTCCACGACCTGTATGATATGCCTCGTTGATGCCTCGTGTACCAAGAATAGTGGCTCCTGTAGGAAAATCAGGACCCTTTACATATTCCATTAAATCTTCAATAGATGTTTCTCTTCCTGCACATTTATCATCAATAAGTTTTACTACAGCATTAATAGACTCCGTCATATTGTGCGGAGGAATATTTGTAGCCATACCTACTGCTATACCGGTGGTTCCATTTACAAGTAAATTAGGATATCTTGCCGGTAAAACCAATGGCTCTGTTTCTGTTTCATCAAAGTTTGGTATGAAATCTACTGTATCTTTATTGATATCAGCCAGCATTTTAACCGAAATTTTGGATAAACGCGCTTCTGTATATCGCATGGCAGCAGCGCCATCTCCATCTACAGAACCAAAATTTCCGTGACCGTCTATAAGAGGATAATGTGTAGACCAATCCTGAGCAAGACAAACAAGAGCACCATAAATGGATGAGTCACCGTGTGGGTGATATTTACCCATGGTGTCACCGACTATACGTGCACATTTTCTGTGTGGCTTATCAGGGTCATTGCCCAGCTCATTCATAGCATGAAGAATACGTCTTTGTACAGGCTTTAATCCGTCTCTTGCATCAGGCAATGCTCTTGCAACAATTACAGACATTGCATAATTAACATAAGAGGTTTCCATTGTTTTTTTAAGGTCAACCTCTTGGATTTTGTCAAATCCGTCTTCACTTACTATATTTTCGATGTTGTTATCGTTATCCATAATAACTCCAATCAATAGATAAATAGAAAATAGCTTTATTAAGCATTATAATCGAGATTCTCTACAAATTTTGCATTTGCTTCGATAAATTCTCGTCTTGGCTCTACTTCATCACCCATAAGTGTAGTAAAAGTAAGATCCAGTTCGCTGGTAGATTCTTCATCAATTCCAATTCTTAAAAGAACTCTTCTTTCCGGATCCATGGTGGTCTCCCAGAGCTGCTCTGCATCCATTTCGCCAAGACCTTTGTATCTCTGTACTTTATTATTCTGGTCACGGCCGATCTCAAGCATAATTTTGTTGAGCTCTTCTTCACTGTAGGCATACCATACCTTTTTATTCTTTTCAATCTTGAAAAGAGGAGGCTGTGCCATATATACATATCCCTGCTTAATTAATTCCGGCATGAATCTGTAAATAAATGTAAGCATGAGTGTTCCAATGTGGGCACCATCAACGTCGGCATCAGTCATAATGATTATCTTATGATAACGAAGCTTTGATATATCGAAGTCTTCTCCAATACCTGTACCAAAAGCAGTAATCATTGCTCTGATTTCTGCATTGGCCAGTACTTTATCCATTCTGGCTTTTTCTACGTTAAGAATCTTACCACGAAGAGGAAGTATAGCCTGTGTAGCTCTGGAACGGGCTGTCTTTGCAGAGCCACCCGCAGAATCTCCCTCTACGATATATATTTCACAGTTCTTAGGGTCTTTATCCTGGCAGTCTGCTAACTTTCCTGGAAGACTCATACCCTCAAGTGCTGTTTTTCTACGTGCTAATTCCTTTGCATTTCTTGCTGCTTCTCTTGCTCTTGCTGCTAAAAATGCCTTTTCACATATAGTTTTTGCAACAGCCGGATTCTGCTCAAGGAAAATCTCAAGAGATTTTGATACTACTTCTTCCACTGCAGAACGTGCTTCAGTGTTACCAAGCTTTTGCTTGGTCTGTCCTTCAAACTGAGGCTCTCCGATTTTTATGCTGACAATAGCAGTAATACCTTCTCTAAGATCATCACCTGAAAGATTTGGATCATTATCCTTGAGCATTTTTTTCTCACGAGCATAATCATTAAATTTTTTCAGAAGCGCATTTTTAAAACCTGTAAGATGTGTACCACCTTCAGGAGTAGTGATGTTATTTACAAAACTGTAGCATCCTTCGTTGTATCCTGTATTGTGCTGGAAAGCAACTTCTACATAAACATCTTTTTTGCTTCCTTCACAGTAGATAATCTCAGGATAAAGAGCTGTTGCTCCTTTATTCAGGTATTGAACATACTCTTTTATACCGCCTTCATAATGGAAAGTTCTTTCCTGTTCTTTACCTTCTCTTCTATCGTTAAAATTGATTTTAATTCCCTTTGTAAGAAATGCCATCTCGCGGAGACGCTGCTTAAGGGTATTGTAATCAAATTCTATTTCTTCAAAAATAGTATTATCCGGGAAAAATGTTACTGTAGTACCTGTTCTGTCAGATACGCCTATTTCTTTTAATGGTGCATCAGGCTTACCTCTGTGAAATGTCTGAGTAAATGCCTTTCCATCTCTTTCTACTTTAACAGTAAGCCAGTCTGAAAGCGCATTAACTACAGATGCACCTACACCATGAAGTCCACCTGATACTTTATATCCTCCACCACCGAATTTTCCGCCGGCATGCAGAATAGTATATACTACTTCTACAGTAGATATGCCCTTTTTGGGATTTATATCCGTAGGAATACCACGTCCATTATCTACTACTGTTACTGAACCATCGGAATTAATAGTTACATTAATTTCTGTACAGTATCCTGCTAATGCTTCATCAATAGCATTATCTACTATCTCATAAACAAGGTGATGAAGACCACGTACAGACGTACTTCCTATATACATACCGGGACGACGTCTTACCGCCTCTAGACCTTCGAGTATTTGAATTTGTTCTGCTCCGTATTCAGCGCTCATTTTTTTCCCTTTCATAGAGATTATTTTTTCTCTATAGTTCCATTTGTAACTTTGTACAAATTGTTTATTTTGCTTCTGTTATCTACAAATTCTTCCAGACCTGTACATGTAATTATAGTCTGAATATCATTGATAAAATCCAAAAGACAATGCTGTCTGTTTCTATCCAGCTCGGATAATACATCATCAAGAAGTAATATTGGATTGTCCCCTGTTTTTTTCTTAACCAGCTCTATCTCTGCAAGCTTAAGTGATAATGCTGCTGTACGCTGTTGTCCCTGAGATCCATATAATTTTATATTTTCATTGCCAATGAAAAAAGATATATCATCTCTATGTGGTCCAACAGAGGTATTTTTTGAATATATATCTCTGTCTCTTGCTTTTATGAGATTTTCTCTAAAGCTGTTTTTTGTGGTATTTGGGTCATAATTAAGAGAAAGTATCTCTTTTCCGCCTGATATATTGGAATGTATATCTTTAACCAAAAAGTCTATTTCTGTTATAAATTGCTCTCTGGCATCAATAATAAATGAACCAAATTCTATTAATTGATTGTCCCATACTTCCAGTGTATCTATCAGATCTTTTTTATTGCCTATCTGCTTTAATAAGTCATTTCTCTGCTCCAGTACTTTGTTGTATTTGGATAAATACTGGAGATATAGTCTGTTTATCTGACAAAGCTCGGCATCCATGAATTTTCTTCTTTCACCGGGACCATTTTTTATCATGCTTAAATCTTCCGGTGAAAAGAAAATTACATTTACCAATCCATATATGTCTGAAGATTTTTTAATGGGAATACCATCAATGGCTACACCCTTTCTGCCCTGAATCTTTAAATGCATGTCAGTTTTATGGGAAATTCCATTTTTTTTAATATGCATTCTTAGATGAGACTCATCTTTGGATATTCTTACCATATCCTTTTCTTTACTGCCTTTATAGGATTTGGTAGTAGAACAAAGATAAATAGCCTCAAGCACATTGGTTTTTCCCTGGGCATTATCTCCATAAAGAATATTAATGTCCGGAGAAAACTCAATTTCTAAATCTTCGTAATTTCTGAAATTTTTAAGTTCTATTTTTTCAACAATCATTTGCTGATTTTAATTTCCTGACCATTATAAGAAACGATGTCGCCATCATACAGCTTTTTTCCACGCTGCGTATCTACAACACCATTTACTTTTACTTTTCCATCCTGTATTACTAATTTTGCTTCTACTCCTGATCCTACAAGACCTGCAGCCTTTAATGCCTGTCCAAGCTTTATAAAATCTTCTCTTAATACTATATTTTCCATCGTATCTCCTTTATTTAGGCACCAAGAAAGCTGATAGGAAGAATGAGGTAAATATAGCTTCCATCATCATTTTTTATAAAACATGGTGCTTTTGCATTTGTCATATAAAGAGTAATTTCCTCATCATCTATTACACGAAGAACATCGAGCATAAATTTAGGATTAAGACCTATCATTATATCTCTACCCTCTTTATTAATTTCGATATCTTCATTCATTGCACCAAGCTGTGATGTAACTTTAAGATTAAGAGCATAATCTTTTATATCTAAAATAATAGGTTTTTTATCTGTTTCTTTTATGAGAAGAGTAGAACGGTCAATACAATCTGAAAGTTCTTTTCTGTTTACTTTAAGCTTTGTTTCATATTCTCCGGAAAGCATCTGATTAATTTTGTAATACTCTCCTTCAATAAGTCTGGAAAGAACAATAGTATTTTCAATCTCAAAAAGAATATGATTCTTTGTAAAATAAATATTTACATTCTTATCCTGCTCACCAGACAAAATCTTCATGATTTCCATCATTGTTTTGCCTGGTATAATAACTTTTGTATTTTTATATGGTGCATTAAGTTTAATATTTCTAATAGCTACTCTATGTCCGTCAATTGCCAGCATCTTAAGATTATCTTCTTCTATCTCAAGACACTCACCTGTCATTATACGATTGCTCTCGTTATCAGATGTAGAGAAAACTGTTTGTCTGATAATTTCTCTTAAAGAATATTCTGAAATAACCAGTGCATCTGTTTTTTCAACAAAAGGAAAATCAGGAAATTCTTCATCACTCTTGCAGTTGATGGTAAATTCTGCTTTTTCACATGTTATGGTAGCCATAAAATATTTATTGGTTTCAATAGTAATATCATTATCAGGAAGCTTTCTAATAATATCAGAGAAAATCTTAGCATTGATAGCAATACTACCATCTTCAATTACATTACCTGGTAAAACAGTCTCTATGGCTATTTCCATATCATTAGATATGAATCTTATGTTATTTCCATTTGCCTTAATAACGATACATTCAAGAATAGGCATTGTTGTCTTTGCAGGAACTGCTCTTAATGAAATATTAACAGCATTCAGAATATCAGATTTTTTACAAACAATCTTCATAACATTCTCCTTTGATTTATATATAAATTATAATAGTTGTAATAGTAGGCGGTGTGGATAGGTGGATATCCCTTTCAAACCCTTTAATTATAAGGATTTGAAGTGTTAAAAAATTTATTTATAAAATGTTTATGATTGTTAACAAAGTAGTGAAAATATAAAACTGATATAAACAAATTATAAACTACATATGTAGTAATCAACATCTATTCACACGTTATACACAGTTATTCACAGGAGATATACACAATTAGTGAATAACTTTTTATTAGTTTCTTCCTATTATATAT